>NZ_JAAQWV010000002.1:0-517391 GCF_012985715.1 Pseudomonas sp. WS 5051 | reverse complement strand
CCTCGAACCCGCCGCCTGGCTCAAAGCCACACTGGAAAAACTCCCCGCCTGGCCCAATAGCCGGATCGATGAGCTACTACCGCTGGGTCCACAGCCCGAGTAAAGGTGGGGCGGCTGGACGCTTACAATCCATATGCAGGTTGATCGCCGGGGTGATGTTCCATTCGCCTTCGATGACCTTGCCGGTCTGGTCGAGGCGCAGGATGTCCGAGGCGGTTACTTCGCCCCAGGTGAGCTCCCAGGGGTTGGCCAAATAGGTGCCATCGTCCTGCTTGACGGTGACATGACCGGCAATATGGTCGTTATAACCCTCTCGATACAGCACCCGGCACAGCAGCGCCACGCGTTGGTGCGCAGTCAGTTCGGGCAACAGTGCATACCGGCCTGGCCTGGGAATGTAGCGGGCCAGGAGGTCGTGATTAAGTTCATCTTTCATCATTCTGGTGTGCTCCTCTGCAGCGGTTGTGATCCGTGAATGTTCCTTCAGAACTCACGCCTGCAAGGGTTCGCGGGCGAATACCGAGGTGCGCTGCATGCGCCGTTGATGGGGTTGGTAGTCCAGAATGGCGTTGTGCAACACGCTTCGGTTGTCCCAGAGCACCATGTCACCGACACGCCAGCGATGGCGAAACCCGAATTGCACGTGCTGGCAGTGCGCGTGGAGATAGTCCAGGATCGCGTCGCTTTCAGAGGGGGCCATACCTTCGATATGGGTGGTGTAGGTCGGGCTCAGATACAGGGCTTTGCGACCGGACACCGGGTGCTGGATCACCAGCGGGTGCAGGTGGCGGCGGTTCATCTGCACGACCTCGGCATAGCGCTCATGGCTGACGACGCTCTGGCGCAGCGCTGCCGTCATGGGCCCGTTCATGTCGTGCCAGGCGCTGAGCCCGTCGAGGTAGTGCTGCATACGCCCGGACAGGCTGTCATAGGCCGTGGTCATGCTGATCCAGCACGTATCGCCGCCACAGGGGGGAAGGATCTGGGCGTGGGTCATGGTGACAATCGGCGGGTCGGGCAGGAAGCTCTCGTCGTGGTGCCACATATCCGCCCGGTCACCCAGCCTGGAGTCGATCACGGTGATCTGTTCAAAGCCTGCGCCCAGGTTGGGATAGAACGTGTGAACTTCGGGCTCGCCGAAATATCGTGCAATGGCCAGGTGTTGTTCTGGCTGTAGCCATGGGGCGTGCAGTACCAGGGCTTCATGTTTGACCAGCGCAGCTTCCAGTGCCGCTAGGGTTTGCGGCTGAAAAACAGTGGCAGGATCCAGGTCAAGCACTTCGGCGCCCAGGTGGGGGCCAAGGGGCTGGAGGGTGAGTGGTGAAGGCATGGGCAATCTCCCGGCAGGCTGAAATATCCGATCTTATAGAGGGCGTATCACTACACGTTTGGACGATGTCCGAGCGTCTCCAAAGATCATACTGACGTCATCAGGGTTGAGATATTCGCATTCTGCGGGCATCTGATTGTGTGTTTAACCTACTGATATAAAAGGAAAATATCTGAAATTAAGAACAGCAGTAAATACTCCGCTCGGGTTCCCATGAGCAAGCCAGCCGATGACAATACAAAGGGTCTGATGCCTGCGCTGCGCAAGCGGCCGGTGCAATCCCGCTCACGGGCACTGGTCGATGCTGTTGAGCAAGCCTGCCTGCAGATTCTGGATGAAGCAGGAGAGGCGGCGCTGACGGTCGCCCGCATCGCCGAGGTATCTGGTGTCGCGGTCGGCTCGATCTACCAGTATTTTCCCAGCAAGGACGCCATCGTGGCTTTGCTGTACGAGCGTGTGCTCGACGAAGAGTCCGAGCAGCTGCTGAAGGTGCGGGAAAAGTTGATTGGCGTGCCCCTGAAGTCGGCGCTGGAACAAATTCTGGCCAACATCATTCGCGTCGAAACACGCTTGTTCAGGCTGAACAAGGTGTTTCATTTGCGCTATCACTCGGCCTTGCACCTGGGCATGTGGCGCGGGCCATATACCACCACCGGGGAATTTATCGAAGCGACCTGGTTGCCGCTGCTGCAGTTGTATGAGGATGAAATATCCACGCAACACCCGGCCATGGCCGCTTACCTGCTCGGGCAGGGGCTGCGCAGTGTTATCCGCTCGGTACTGGAAGACATGCCGGACCAGCTTGAATCCAGGGCGCTGCTCGATAGCCTGGTGGCCATGGCCATGGGGTGCCTGCGGCCTTGCACGCGGGAGTGATCTGGCGGTCGGCCCGCTGTGCGGCTTCGCACGCCGAGCAGTTGCGGGCGCTACACGGATCATCAGTCAGCTTGAAACAGCCAGTTGCACCTTGACCTTCTTTATCCTGCAACTAAGGTCGTGGTAGTGCACCCACCGCGCAGCGTCTGTTCTTGAGCGTGATCCGAAGGCAGGGATATGCAAATTAATCACCCATGTTCAGCACTACGCCCGTTTCTCCGGTACGCAGCCGTCAGCTTGCTGACCCTGGCTATGGCAGCGCAAGCCCATGCCGAAGACACCTGCAGCGCCCTGGCCGCCAGGGCCTTGCCCGATGCGACCATCACCGTGGCCGAGGCCATTGCCCCCGGGCAGTACCCAATGCCGGAAAACCCGCTGACCCGGCTGGCGAGTTTCTCCGGCATGAACCCGGCAGGGCGCCCCGCAGTCGGGCCAAACCCGGCCTTTTGCAGGGTTGCTGCCACACTCAGGCCCAGCAGCGATTCAGATATCAAGATCGAAGTCTGGTTGCCGCTCAATGGCTGGAACGGCAAGTTACTGGGTGTCGGCAGTTTTGGCTGGGGCGGCGCGATGATGTACCCGGCCATGCTCGCCGGGCTTGAGCAGGGCTACGCCACGGCAGCGACCGATACCGGACACGACAGCAGTACTGAAGAAGGCAAGGGCGGGCAGTTCGCCCTGGGGCACCCGGAAAAACTGATCGACTATGCCTGGCGCGCCGACCACTTGATGACGGTACATGCCAAGGAACTGATCAAGGCCTACTACGGAAAACCGGCCAGCCGGGCGTACTGGATAGGCTGTTCGCTGGGCGGCCTTGAAGGTCTGATCGAAGCCAGGCGCTTTCCCGATGACTACGATGGTATCGTCGCCGGTGCGCCGCCCAACCCGCTGGTCAAGTTCAATGCCGCCCAGCTCTGGCCCGGCTGGTTGCTCGGTCGCCACCGCGATGTGAACATGACCAAGGCCAAGCTCGAGATGGTCAGCAAGGCGGCGCTCAAGGCCTGCGCCACGCCCATTGGCCTCAAGCAGGGGTTTATCGACGACCCGCAGCATTGCGATTTTGAGCCTGAACAATTGCAGTGCAAAGGCACCGAGACAGCCGACTGCCTGACGGCGGGGCAGGTAGAGCTGATGCAGCAGCTCTATCGAGGGCCGATCAACCCGCGTACCGGGGAAGTGATCTTTCCTGGCGTGGCCAAGGGCAATGAAAACCTGCTCGGTGATTTTGTCGATGGCCAAGCGTTCCCGGTGGCCCTGGACCTGTTCAAGTACGCGGCTTTCCAGGATCCGGACTGGGACTGGACGACCATGGACTGGGACAAGACCGTGAATGAGGCTGTGAACAGGCTCGGGCCCTTGTTGCACGTTGACTCCAACCTCACGGCATTTTTCGACCGGGGGGCAAAGCTACTGCTTTATGTGGGCTGGAACGATTTTCATAACGGCCAGGAGCTGATCGACTACTACCAGTCACTGCTGCGTGATTCGGGCAAGGCGGCCCGGGCTTCGGCCCGGCTGTTTCTGATCCCGGGCATGGGCCATTGTTACGGCGGTGCGGGCTGCGACACCTTTGACAAGTTGGCCATTATCGACAATTGGGTGGAGCACGGCGTAGCACCGCAGCGCATCGTCGCTTCGAAAATTGAAGACGGCAAGGTTGTGCGCACCCGCTCGCTATGTGCCTGGCCGCAGGTCGCCCGTTACGCGGGCAAGGGCGATATCGACAATGCCGACAGTTATGCCTGTGTCGAAGTAACGCAATAGTGGTGCAAAAAAACAAAGGCCTGCATGAGAAGTCTCATGCAGGCCTTTGTGTACCTTGCGCCGGCGCTATTGCGCTGTTTTCAGCGGCCTACCAGCAGTTCTGCGGCCTGATCCAGTAATGCCAACGGGTCCTTGGCCTTATGGATATCCACCGACAGCAGTTGACGAAAGCGCCTGGCGCCAGGGAACCCCTGGCCCAGCCCCAAAATATGACGCGTGATATGGTGCATTGAACCACCCGCGGCTATATGCGCTGCGATATAAGGCCGCAACAGCGTGAGCGCCTCTACCCGCGAAATGACAGGGGCAGAACTGCCAAACAGACGTTGATCGACCTCGGCCAGAATATACGGGTTGTGATAGGCCTCGCGGCCGAGCATCACACCATCAAACACCTGTAAATGTTCCTGGCATTGCTCGAGGGTCTTGATCCCGCCGTTGAGAATGATCTCCAGTTCAGGGAAATCGGTTTTCAACTGCGCGGCAACGTCATAGCGCAGAGGCGGGATATCGCGGTTTTCTTTAGGCGACAGCCCTTCGAGAATGGCAATACGCGCATGCACGGTGAAACTGGTGCAGCCTGCATCACGAACCGTACCGACGAAATCGCACAGTTGTGCATAGCTATCGCGGCCGTTGATGCCGATACGATGCTTGACCGTGACAGGGATAGCGACCGCATCGCGCATGGCCTTGACACAATCGGCCACCAGGGCCGGGTGCGCCATCAGGCAGGCACCGATCATATTGTTCTGCACCCGATCGCTGGGGCAGCCGACATTCAGGTTCACCTCGTCATACCCTGCATCCTGAGCCATGCGTGCGCAAACGGCCAAGTCAGCCGGAACACTCCCTCCCAGTTGCAAGGCCAGCGGATGCTCAGACGCGTCATGACGCAAGAAGCGCTCGGCATCACCATTGATCAGCGCACCCGTAGTGACCATTTCGGTGTACAGCAAGGCGTTTTTGGATAGCAGACGCAGAAAAAACCGACAGTGGCGATCTGTCCAGTCCATCATGGGAGCCACACTGAATCGTCTGCTGGTAACGCCTTGATTTATAAGGGTTTTATCGTTTTCTAGATTCACAAAAATACCTTCGTGTGTAGCTTTTGTGCACACGGAGTGCACATGACGTGTGTGTGCAGTGTATTATCCGGGTACATAAAACTGCACATGGAATGCACACGATGGCGAGTATTGTAAAGCTTCCAAGCGGCAGTTGGCGCGCACAGGTTATGCGCGGCGGGGTGAGGCATGGCATGACTTTTAAAAAGCATGCTGATGCTAAAAAATGGGCTGCAGATCAGGAGAGCAAGCTTGAGAGCATCAGAGCCTTAGGTACAGCATCAACACCCAAGGGTTCCACTTTCGCCGATTTTGTTGATAAGTATGTTGAAGAGACAGAGCCCGTCAAAAAGCACGGGAAAAATAAAAAATCGACTCTTAAGCGCCTAAAAAATGAGTTCAAAGGCGTACTGATGTCCGATTTTTCGATCCTGCATCTCAGGGATTTTGTTGAAAGACGTGTGAAAGAAAAGACGCAAGCTGGAGTTAGCGTCTCTGGAGTGACAATCGCAATCGATCTGTCTTACATATCGACTGTACTGAAATGGGCGAGGATCGTGAAGCACTACGATGTTGATGTAAGCATTGTGCAGAGAGCGAGAGAAATGCTCGAGCCCATGGGTCTAAGTACAAAAAGCAACGAGCGAAAAAGAGAAGCATCAAAGGATGAGTTAATAACTATCTTCGCTGCATATCAAAAAAAGCTGCGTCAAAAAATTCCAATGGAAGATATTATTACGTTTGCATTAGCGTCTGCGATGCGCCAAGAGGAGATTTGTTCCCTGGAAATCAGTGATGTTGATTTTGACGAAAAATCTATAGTTATAAAAAACCGCAAAGATCCGAAGCAAAAGAGCGGTAACGACATGCTTGTGCCGCTACTCGGTAGAGCATGGGAGCTTGCAGAAAAATACATCGGTGATCGCAAGTCCGGAAGGATATTTCCTTACAATAGCGGGTCTGTTAGCGCATCTTTTACGAGAGTTTGCCAAGAGTGCGAGATTCATGATCTCCGTTTCCACGATCTGCGTCATACAGCAGCCGGTCTTTTGTTCGAAATCGGGCTGCACATAGAGCAAGTTGCTGTGCTCACGGGTCACAAAGACTGGAAAATGCTAAAGCGATACACGCATATTAAAGCCAAAAATGTGCATGCGTCGTACGAGGAAAATATGCAGCGACGTAAAAAACGCGAAGAAACGCTTGAAATTATCACTTAGTATTAAAAACAATCTCTTGGAACCGCGCAGCCTGCGAGTTCCAAGCGGTATTTATTAGTCTAAATTGATCGCAAAATAGACTCTCGACTACGCGTTTTTCTCAGCGAGTGCATGTAGTCTTTGACATCGTCAATTGCGTAAAAAAATGCATTACCGAAAAGCATTGGTGGAGGGCCTTTATAATGCTTGCGCCAGTGTTCCAGGGTCTCTTTTTTTACCTGGGTGATTTCGATCATCTGCTCTTCAGTCAAGAAGCCCAGGGATATGACAAGTGCGTTGCGGTCAGACATTGGATTGCTCGTGATCCGTGAGCGCGCGTACCTTCCTAGTCGTAGCGCCGAATGAATATTGAAAGTGAGGGCGATCAGGCGATTGCGGTCATGCTCGAGTCGGAGAATCGCAGGACATCATCACGCTTGTAAAAAACACGGCGGCTGATGTGGGCGTAAGGCGTAAGAGCCTTCATGTGCTTGCCGGTGTACCGCCAGAAGCGGAGCGTGTCGACCGAGACGCCCAGGATCGCTGCGGTCTCTTTTACTGAGATGAAGTCGCCGTCTGCAGGCTTACGCATCAAAATTTCCCTTTATGGTCAGTGGGTTGCATCGACAGAGCTGTGCCCGTCGGTGTCAATTTATGCTGATCGTTTGGGAAGTCGCTGTCAACAAAAAAATCGACACCACCTATTGACATGCTGTCAATTCTCAGGGTCAACGAGTATAGATATGCTATACCGATACCTTCAAAAGCAGCAGGCAAAAAGAAGCCCCAGCAACGAGAGAGAGAGCCGGGGCTAGGGTGCAACTAGAGAGAGATGTACTCCAGAGAAAATGCTCGTAAACTCCGAAGTACATGTCTATTGTAACCAATAACTTAAACCTGTTGCATTGTGCTTGTTGTCAAGCCGCTAAGTTTTGGATGCCTCTTGTTGCGTTTGTTTTAATTCAGGTGTATGTCGCCGATCTCGTTTTGGGCAGGGAAGCCGTTAGTGCCTGGTTTGTGCTTGATACGCGCCAGGATGGGCATGTCGTATGCCTTGGTTATGTCCTGGATGCTTGGTATTTCCAGTTTTGTGGCTTTGGCGATTTTGGTCTTGATCGAGTCGGAAATCTTAATCGCAACTTCGTGGCTGCCTGCGCCATAGAGTCTATGCCAAAGATGACGTCCTGCGTGCTCCCCTGACATTACTTGCAATTCCATCAATACCGTTTCGGCGCCGGTCTTAGTGTTGCCGACTTTAGCAGACTTGATTTTGATCATCGCGTCGTGAGTCGGCATTGCTTCCCTGGACTCTGATTGTTTGACGACAATTGTAGTGTTGATAGGCTTTCTTGCTTTGCGCTTGAGACTGTTGATGTGTGACTTAGTAAAGAGTTGGCAAGATCTCCAGGCTGCGGCCTCGTTACTTTCGCCCGCGCGCGGGCGGTTGCGAGGATATTGTTGGTCGCGGAAGTATTCGTTCCCTGCGTGTAGGGTGTTGTCGATTTCAAAAAGACGTTTGGCGATTTCTTCTTCAGTTGACGAAGTAATCATTCCGCCCAGGATACGGTTGAGTTCATATGAGCGTCCGCGTGTTCCTGTTAAACCTGTGGCTTTGCGCGGCGCGCCAGGTCTGTACTCGGTTTCGACTCCATACGTTGACTGATGAAGTTTGTATTCGTCGATATCCGCTGGCGCGCCGGGGTTGTAAAAGCTGATGGCAAATTGCTTTCGGTCGGGGTGGGCCGTGTACACGTAATAGCATTGACTTAGTGTTTTCCAGCACTGATCTACAACTTTAAGCAAACGTCCGCCCAGGAACTCATCTAGCTGCTCCAGGACTGCGGCGCGTACGCTGATGTGCTCGGACGGGTAATACGGGCGGGATGCTGCTATGACGATCCTGAAGCGCGGTGCGAGCAGTGTGTGGCTGTGGCTCGTGTAAATGAAGTGCTCAAGACCGAGGTCAAGGAGAGCGTCTTCGACTTCTTCCAGAGCAATCATATCGTCGTCGTAGCCATAACCGAGTTTTTGGTCAATGTCGAAAATGATGGCGCTGGCGGTGTCCACGTTCTGATCGTTGCGAATAAAAACGCGGAAAGACGAAGGGATAAAAGTTGCTGCTTTAGTCTTGTCGTCAAGTACAACCGGCGATTCAAAAGACGTTTCGAAAAGGGCCTTAAAAGATGGGGCGGTCTGCGGGCGAACAATGTTAGTCTCAGCAGTGGTCTGGGTCGCGTACTTAAATGCCATCTTTTTATCTATCTCTTGTAAGCCCAAGGTTCTCTTGCCCCGGTAACTACATTATTGGGAAGAGATTCGGTGGGCGCAATGCTTTTTGTAAGATATTTGAAAATTATTTAATGCGCAAAGCTGTAGTGCAGTAAATACAGGGTAAATGAGCTTGGCTGGGATGTGTGCGGCTTATGAGTATGCGTATAAGCTTTATAGCGCTGAGGTCGGCTACGTATAGATGCATGGCGTCACGAAGACTATAAAAGCAGTATTACTTAACCAAAAGGTACTGACGAGCCAACCCAACCCGCCTCAAAAGTATCAATACGCCACCCCCGATGCTATCCATTCTCTTATATAAAGAAAGAAGAGGAGTAGGAGGTATGGGGGGTGGATTGTTATCATTTTGATTAAGTGAAACGCTTTTGTATACCTCGCGTTAGTATCAATGTGAAATCAAGTAAGGCCATAAAAACATACTCGAACAATTAATTTCGACAACTTTCGATTTATCACTTGATCGTGTGCGCAATCAAGTTTAATAATAGTCACAAGGCGCAAGAGAGATGCCTGAAAAGCAAGTGAGTTAGCAAAATGCAAAACATCAAAGCTTACGCAATCAACACTGAGCTCGACGGCTACAAAACCATCAACTCTGTCGACGTCATGAAAACCGCTGAGACTCTGCGCACTGACTACCCGAAAGTCGCTCGTGTTATCAACATTGATGGCAATGTGATCCCCGCGATCAAAGCTGCACTTAAAACCGCATCAGGCATCGCATCAGCAGCAAGCGGCATTCTCGCAACTAACATCCACAACCTGAGCAAAGTTGAGCTGGCCGTACTGATCGCCACAAACGACAGCAGCGACGAAGCTTTCGACCGCGCGGCCTTCGAAATCGCCCGAGATGCCTTTACCGCTGGTGACCTGGACGGTAAGGCCCAAGCCCTTGCAGGCGCTTCAGGCCGCACTCAGGAAGCTTGCTTAAAGCTGATCAACGCCAAGTTGTCGCGCAAAAAAGCAGAGCTGGTATCGCATCTGAAGGGCCTCAAAGACGAAGGCCAGGCTCCGCTCGACGCCGCCGAGGTTCGCGACTACATCTTGTCTACAGAAGGCGCTGCGCTCCTGGCTCTGCCAACGGCTTACGGTAAAACAAGCAAAATCATCGAGCCCGTACTCAGCGAAGAAATGGCACGTGGTAGCAAAGTCCTGGTGATCAGTCACCGCCGCTCGATCAACCGCAACATAGCCCAACTCGAAGGCATCGTCAGCTACGACGAGTGCGACACCCCTGACGTCCTGCAAAACGCACAAGGCCTCAAGATCGTCGTCAACTCACTCTCAGCTCACAAATTCAAAAGCTTCATCGAGTCAGCAGACGTAGTAGTGATCGACGAAGCGAGCCAGGTCATTGCCCATGTGCTCGGCGGAGAAGTGAAGCACCGCGAAGCTGTCTGGAACGCACTGCGGTTTGTCGTCAAAAATGCGAAAAAAGTAATCCTGGCTGACGCTGACATCAACGCCAGGTGCGTTGAGCTCCTCGCTGATCGCCCATCCAAGCTTTTCAAGGTCGCTCAGGATCACAGCGACATCACAGTAAGGACGTCGGATTCGAGCACCGTGCGCGGATTGGTAGTTGAAGCAGCTAAGGACGGTAAGAAAATTTTGGTCGCTTGCGACGGCGCGCGGGAAGCCGAGGCGCTGGGCAAGTACATCGAGAAGAAAGCTAAGCGCCCGGTACACGTGATCACGGCTGCAAACGCGAAGTGGTCTGAGCAAGCTGAATTCATCGCTAATCCGAATTCCACGCAGCACGAAATCGTCATCTATTCACCTGTGATCACATCCGCACTGTCGATCACTTCTAACCACTTCGAGTCGCACTTTGGACTATTCGGCGGACAGATCGTACCCTCCGACGCTATCCAGATGCTTCGTCGTGATCGGACTGCCACGTCCTTCACCGTGGGGCTCAAAACCCCTGACTATCGCAAGTCTGAGATCGTGGACATTACCTTCAAAAAAGCCATGGTCGCGACAGAGGAGCTGCTGCGCGGGCTGACGATCAGTTCTGAAGCAAAGTACAAGATCCGCGAAGCAATTGCTGCTGATAACGCCCCTTCGGCTTTCGAAGCGCTGCAGTACGATCACTGCTCAAGCGAAGCGTGGCTCAAAGACAACATATCCAACACCTTGCCGGCGCTCCTGCTCATGCAGGGGTTCGGAGTTGAAGTCTTGGAGCGCGATGATGAGATGTCGAAGTCGGGTTTCGTCGCTGACTCCCAGGGCCGTAAATCAGTAAAAAGGGAAACCGCTGCGAAGCTGCTCAGATCAGCGCCGGCGCAGGCCGAGGTCGTTCATGCAGTAAAAGACGCCGGATCGAAAGACGAAACTGAGTACCTGTCAGTGATCCGAGCCCGCGCGCAGGAAGTCATGGGTCGCGCGCAGCTAACCAGCGAAGACGCGAAACTTTGGGGAGAGGGTGAAGGGGAGTTGAAGATCAAGCTCTTCAGAAAGCTCTACAGCGTGAGCTCTATCAGACCAGACGACGAACTCGCAGTGTTCTCGCAGATCTTGCCAGCTATCGCTGAAATGTCGCTGACTAAAGGCTGGAGAGCAGATGACTCTTCAGCACTCTTTGACCGCCTCAATACCATGCGCTCTAAAGTTATTGGCCTAGGCATCAACATGTCGCGCGCTAACACTGCCAAGGCTAAGCAAGCGGCTGTAACCAACGTCCTGAAGTGCTTCGGCCTGAAGACCCGCAAAGTGGATGGTGGTAAATCCGGCGACTACTACATCATCGACCAGGACTCGATCATCCAAATGTCCAGCTACTTCAAAGTTGGCGCGCCGCTCTAAGTCATCAAATGGCCACGGACGGCCATCACCAAAACTCCAACATTCATATACCTAACAAATTTTGTTTGTCAAAGTTCGATTTGTTTGCATTTTCTCTATTGTGCGGCTGAAGGCTCCTCTTTATTATAGAAATATAAGAGCAACAATAATAAGAAAGGCCTTATAAATGAACATGCTCGTACACTGCCCCAAAATCATCGACATGACTGAAGTCGATGATATCCGTAGAGAGCTCCTCCAAGGCTTCCAGAACGTTGACCCAGGCCTCCTCGAACTGATCACCGATACATGCCTTGCAGCACTTAAAAAAGTGGACTGGAACGCTTACAACGACCAGCGCTACGGTCGCAAGCCAGTGCCAATTGATGATGTTATTTTCCTACCATCACTACCTCCAGTACCTAAACCATACCGCTCATGGCCAGAAGTTCACATCTCTAAGTTTGGCGGTCTCAAAGGACTTGAGTACGAGCCAAAGTCGCACAAAGTCAAATACGTCATCGAGCACACATACCAGCCAGATTGGATCGATGCGCTTAACGATCGAATTTTTTACGAAGCGAAAGGAGTAATACCTACGCTCGCTGACGCAGCAAAGTATCGCGCAGTAGCAAAGAGCAATAACGTTCACTTCATCTTTATTTTACAAGAGCGAAACATTATTTGTCCGTTTGCAAGGCCAAGAAAAGATGGAAGCCGCATGACTCATGAAGAATGGCTGAAGAAAGAGGGGTTCGATTACTGTTATCAGAGTGAAGAAGGCAAGTTCCTAAAATCAGCTAGATACAAATACCTAGTAGAAAATATAGGTAAAGGCCTGCCACGTTTAGAAGAAGCTTTGCGCACAAACAACAAGTAATAACTGTTACAATAAATGCATAACAATAATAAGAAAATAGCATTATGCGCAAGATTCTCGGTATCGATCCAGGTCTTTCAGGCGGCCTATCCATAATTGATGAGCGATTTAACCTTATTGCTTGCTATCCAATGCCGACAGTTGTGGGTGATTATGGCAAGCGCAAGGTTGATCCTGTTGCCGCTTACAACCTTTTGTCGAA
Source organism: Pseudomonas sp. WS 5051 (assembly GCF_012985715.1). NCBI lineage: Bacteria > Pseudomonadati > Pseudomonadota > Gammaproteobacteria > Pseudomonadales > Pseudomonadaceae > Pseudomonas > Pseudomonas sp. WS 5051. The sequence continues at coordinate 504,994 of NZ_JAAQWV010000002.1, read as the reverse complement.
GTACGACATCGACCTGGCTGTTGTCGAGAAAGTTGGCGCGCGGCCAGGGCAGGGTGTTGTGTCGATGTTTAACTTCGGCGATTCGTTCGGCTCGATCAGGGCTGTAGCTGCGCTGGTTGCAAAAGAAATCCGGTTCACTAGGCCTCAAGAGTGGCGTGGCTGCCAGGGGCTCACAGGGCTGTCTAAAGAGCAAATCGCCGAAGTTGCCTTCGAGGTGTTCCGGGCTGAAGCCATTTATGGTCGCAAAAACAAGACCGGCGCGCGGGCGATCAAGGACGGTATATCGGACTCTCTGATGATCGCGAAAAGCGGCGCGCGGTTCCTGGAGTGACTGATGGCGACTAAGGCGCTCACTAAAAAGATCATCACCGATCTCGAAAAGTACATCACTCAGACGACCAGTCTGAAGATCGCCTGTGGGTGTGCCGGCGTGCCGTCCTCGACCTTTTTTGCATGGCAAAAGGCCGCAAAAGAGATCGAGGAAGATGGAAAGATCGAGTCTGACTTAACCAAAGATGAGCTCCTGCTGCTGGAGTTTCTGGAGCGAGTAGACCTGGCGAAAGCCAAATCCTGCAAACCTGCAATCGATACAGTGATGAAAGCGATCAAGATGGGTGATGCAAACCAAGCTTCCCGCTTACTTTCGCGACGAATGCCGGAAGAATTCGGCGATTGGAACAGAAAAGAAGTAACCATTCGCACCGAAACAACTGAAGAAACTACCACTGGTATTGCACTTATACCGTCAATGGGCGGTGATTCCGATCTCGATTTAATGCTCCAACAGCAGCAATCCGACGCTTTGTTGCTCGCAAAAACTAAAACAAACGAGCTCAGCTGATGATCAAGCAAAGAACCCCTTTCGACTGCGGTATCGCGACTTTGGCCAACACATTGGCGATCAGCTACGAGCAAGCTCTGGATCTCTACGGAGCTGACAAACAACGCAATGGCGTGAGCATTCAGCAGACCGCATCGATCCTGTTCAGCCTTGGCTATGCCCCTGTGTATATCCCATTCCCAGGATTCAGCAAGGCCAGCGGAATCACCATGGGCACAGCAAGCCCAGAAATCCTCGAAATCTTCGGCGACCCCGCAATCCTCCAGGTACTGACTGCATCTGGACTCGTCCACCAGGTACTTTTTGACGGCAAAAACATCCTTGATCCGGCCCCCTCTGTGACTGTCCCTCGGACACTCAGCGACTACCAATGCGTGGACGCTTTGTTTGTGATCAAACAAGGCCAGGCGCTTGTGCGCAAAATAGGCTCTTGGAGCATTTACGAGCCATATAAGGCTCCAGTGAGTCATATACGTTTCATGGACGGTGGCGTATGAGCTCCGCTGGGAATCTGAGAGCGATTACAAAGGCCGTAAGGAATGTCGTATGGGAGCCGATCCCAGGTGCAGGCGGTGGGCTGAGCTCGCAAGGCATGCTCCTCATCACCGGCCAACCTCGCAACCTTGTAAAAGAGGTGCTGTTCCACGGCTCCAGGGGCAACGGCAAGTCCGAGTGCCTGCTGATGGCGTTTGGACAACACATTGGAAAGGGGTGGGGCAGTTATTGGCGCGGGGTGATCCTCAGGCGCCAGTTTTCGTCGCTTAAAGACTTGATCGTTAAGAGCCATCGTCTTTTCCCAAGACTGTTCCCTGGCGCCACGTACAACAAGAGCATGCGCGAGTGGACATTCCCGACCGGCGAAGTCCTGATCTTTGATTACATCGAAAAGAAGGAACAGTACGAAGCCAAGTTCCACGGCCAAGAATATAGCTTCATCGGTTTTGATGAATTGACTACCTGGGCCACGGACGACATATATGAGTCGATGATGTCCACCCTCCGGACATCCTATCAGCCCACTAAGGCCCAGCCACTCATGCCACCTCTGCAAGTCCGGAGCACCACGAACCCGTGGGGTGTCGGCAAGCGGTGGGTCAAAGCGCGTTTTATTGACGGCAAAATCAGCGGCCAGATTGAGTATAAAAACGGCCAGCGGGATAAGTGCGCAATCTTCGGCACTGTTTTCGAAAATCCGCACCTGAATGACGAATACAAGCAATGGCTCAAGACGATTTCCGATCCTGCGAAGCGTGCCAGCTGGTTGTTGGGCGATTGGGAGGCCGTCGATGACACTGCGATGTTCGCTGCTCTCTGGAGGAAAGATGTGTTGCTCATGCAGCCATTCACAATCCCAGCGCACTGGAAGGTCGAGAGATCATTCGACTACGGGCAATCCACGCCGTTTTGCTGTCTCTGGACTGCGGAAGCGAACGGCGAGTCTGTCTTAATCAATGGGGGATCATTCTGCCCGCCCAAGGGCTCAATCATCGTTGTCGGCGAGGACTATGGCACACCGCTTAACCCTGACGGTACTCAGCAAAAGCGTGACCTCGGCCTTTTCCTCAGCGCAGGCAACATCGGCAAGCGGCTCAAGAAACGAGAGCTGAAGCTTCAGGAAACCATCCTCAAAAATCACAACAAGGTCACTCCAGGCCCTGCTGACAACCAAATTTATAACGGCAGCAAGGTTGATCAGGGTAGCGCTCCTACAGTTGCGAAAGATCTAGCTGCAGAAGGCATGACGTTCGTGAACTCGGACAAATCGCCAGGCTCAAGGGTGACAAGTGCCCAGCTGATGTTTGGTCGTTTGCAAGCAACCATTGAGCAAGATCCTGGTAAGCCACATATCTACTTCTTCACTAACTGTAAGTTTCTGAACTCGTCGATTCCGGAACTTCAGAGGGACGAGGATCAACTGGATAGCGTAAGTAAGTGTGGGGATGACCATGCTTGGGATGCCCTGGCTTATAGACTAACTTGGAAGCGACCAGTTTCTTCCGTGCAATACGGTCTTGGCGGATATCAGTAATAAATTAGCTGTACAATAAACTAGCCAATAAAAATAATAATAGGCCCGCAATGTCAGTAGAAGTTAGAACAGCGCGTTGTCAGAAGTTTTATTCTGAGCGAGAAACCATCAGAGATGTTCGTGGTGGGGCAAATGTCATTCGTAAACTCGGTGCTAAATACTTACCCCTAGAGCCACGAGAACATCCTGAAGATTACAAGCGAAGGTTGGCACGCTCTTTATTCATGAACTTCACGGAGGAAATGGTTAAAGATTTAGCTGCTAAGCCTTTCGTTCGACCTGTCGTCATCAAGAGCGAGAGCCACCAGGAAATTGCTGACGGTGTCGCCAAGCGTGTAGATGGCCGTGGAACGAGCATGACTGGTCTTTGCTCGGCAGTATTCGAAGACGCAATCTGGAATGGAACATCCTTCTTTGCGGTTGACTGCGCCGTCAATGGAGGCATGCCGTATATCTATCACCTCAGTGCCGACAAGATCCTTGGCTTCAAGCTTGATGAGGACGACAGGCTGACGGAAATTCGCATCTCTGAAACCGCTGTCGTGCCAGATGGCGATTGGGGTGAGAAGGAGGTCGAACGAGTGCGTGTATTCCGGCGCAGCGGTGAGGTCGTGACATGGTCGCTTTGGGAAAATGGTTCTGGCGGATATCAACAAGTCGTAGCCGAAGAGCCTTTTGCACTCAAAATCATCCCGGTGTTTCCAGTGCATTCATCTGCCGTCGTGCCCAGCGGTGAGTTGTTCGTACCTTCACTCGTGAAAGACCTGGCTTGTGAAAACCTGGAACACTACCGGAAGCTTTCAGACTATTCGAACATCCTTCACCTCACGAGCTGCCCGTCCATTTTCATCACAGGTTTGGAGGCTGATGAGCAGATCATCATCGGAGCCTCATCCGCGATCAAAGGGCAGATCGGGGCCACGATGGCTTACGTTGAGTCCAATGGATCTGCGACTGGGTCTGGGCGAGAGGCTATCCAGGATCTTGAGCGCAAGATGAGAAGTCGCAGTGCTGGGCTTTTGGAGAACAATGGCCCCACGGAAACGGCTACTGGACGAGCGCTTCAAGCAGGGCAGACGAACAACAAGGTAGCGATCATTGCGATGAACATGGCTGCCGCGCTGGAGCCTTGCCTTGCTGGCTATGCCTACTTCCTGAAAGTGAATGCGCCTGACTTCACGGTGGATATCAACACCGACTACGGCATCACAAGCAACCCAGAAGAACTCACAGCGCTTGCTAGTGCGCGCACATTGGGTGACCTTTCTAGAGAAGATTACCTGCAAGAAATGAAGCGACGCGGCATTCTAAGGAACGAGTTCAGCTTGGCTAACAACGAAGATCGACTTTCGACAGAGCTCGCCTGATCGGCGTGGAGGGGCCGCAGCCCCTCCCATTTCTCAGGTGTCGAGCATGTCCCACTCATCACCCAGAATCCATCGAAGGGCTGACAGCTTGCCATTGATCATGCCCCACTCAAAATCATCCCAAGGGCCAGTGTCTTCGTACTTCTCGCGAGCTTTTTCAGCTGCGGCAAGAGCGCCTTTCAGAATGGAACGGTGAATTACCTCATTGCCATACCTCTCGGTGCCGTCCTCTACGATCTCAACCTCACCTTCTTCAACACCGTACATCATGTTCATGTGCCGGTTGTACCAAACCTTGTCGACCAGCTCGTCCATGGCTCCCAGAATTTCCTGAAGGCCACGCGTCTGATCCTCCCAGGCCCACTCGTTTTCATAGTGAAATTCCTCAAGATCCAGCAGATCTTCGATTGCAGGCTTCGTTGTATTGAAATACAGGGAGGTTTTGCCATCAAAGATATCTGAAAAGTCTTCGTGGGGCTGCCTATGATCCTTGCCCGAGAAGTCCGTGACGTTGTGAGTCACGAACCTGAAGCTTTTGAAATTGGCTGTCTGCTCGATTCGGAATTCCTGGAAGGCTTCGGCCAGTACCGCATCAGCAACGCTATTCTTCTGCTTGTGGAATGGAGCTCTCTTATCGATTGCTCGTTCGGCAGCCTTGATCTTGGCGGCATCTGAGATAGGCGTCTGGAAAGCCAGGTCGAATAGCTTAATCACTCGGTTGACGCTGCCCTGAGTCGCCTCAGAAAGGATCGGCAGCCGGTGGTTCACATCATCAATGGTCTCCAGCGCACTGTCTTTTCCTTCGCCGCCGAATGACTGGATGATCCCTTTGACAACGCGGATCTCACTCGCAATTCGCTTGCGCGTGGACTCAATGACCTTGTCCTTGTTTCGCTCGAATTCTGTACGCACAAGCTCGGGCACCAGGAGCTTAATAACTCCTTCTTCGACAAGGTGCTCTATGGCCGTCAGCATTGGCAGTTCTGCTTTCTGGGTCGAAATATCTAGCCAGACGCATGTGTCGAGCATTACGAGATGCATTGAAGCTCCTTTTGACGACTGGATTGCTAGACTTGGCTTTGGCCAGCACTGGATAATGGCCTATCAACATACAGGAGCGTCAAATGTCTCGTCTCGCAGAATTCCGTCAACTCGAAAAGCATCTTGCTGAGCAACTCGCAGCCCTTGAGGCCATGAAAGGCGACGAAGGCCTGAAAAAGGAAGTTGAGTTCGAAACCAAGCTGCGCGCACTGCTGGCTGAATACGGCTACAGCCTGCGTAACATCGTCGCTATCCTAGACCCACAAGCTTCGGCCCGCCGTGCCACGCCTCCTGCGGAAACCAAAGGCAATCGCAAACCTCGTCAGGTCAAAGTCTACAAGAACCCGCACTCTGGCGAAGTCGTTGAGACTAAGGGCGGCAACCACAAGATGCTGAAAGAGTGGAAAGCTGAGTACGGATCCGATGTGGTTGAGTCCTGGCTGGCTAAGTAAGACTGTTTGAGTACAAACAAAGGGCCCACGCAGGGCCCTTTTTGCTGTCATGGAGGAGAGTATGGAGATCAACAAGCCTCAGCACCTTCAGGCGTTCCGGGAGCTCTTGGGAAATACGAGGTATCTCTTGTGCGTCGATCTCGAAGCGACTTGCGACGAGTACCCGGAAGGTCTTACAGACGAGCAAAAGCTTGAACATAAGCTTTTGGTGCAACGTGACGAGATGGAAACCATTGAGGTAGGCGCGGTAGTTCTAGATCTGCATCAGGGGGCGACCGTTGTCAGTGAGTTCTGCTGTTTTGTGCGGCCTGTGCTGAATCCGGTTCTTACCTCTTTCTGCAAGCGCTTGACCACAATCGACCAGGTTGATGTCGACAGCGCTGGGACGTATGACCAGGTTCGTCAAAGGCTTGATGAGTACCTTGCTCCGTTCAAAGCTGACGGGCTGATGTGGTGCTCATGGGGTGACTACGATGCAAAGCAGCTCGAGGCTGACGCTGTCAGGAACTCCTGTGCTCCCATGCTCGCTGATGTCGCTCACACGAACGCGAAGAAGTGGCACTGGAAGATGCTTGATTGCCGGGCGATGAGCTTGAGGCCCGCCGTGGAAGAAGCCGGGATAGAATGGAGAGGTCAGTACCACCGTGGGATCGATGACGCTCGCAACCTTGGCTCACTGGTGGGTGAGATCCTGCATGCTGGCTGAGCCTGGTGAGACGGCAGTATGATGGTGGTTTGAGTGCAAACTAAGGGCCCTGCGTGGCCCTTTTGCTGTCATGTGGGAGAGTAGGAAGATCAAAGAGTCTTATGTAGACTTTTGTTTGTGTACTTTTAAAAATAAATCTCCAATCTCATTCGTCATCTCTAATATTATTTTCATCGCAACGGCGTTGTCTAAGTTTGGTGATAGTTGCAATAGGTTTACGGTGACCTGAGAAAGCGAAATTGCCATCGAGTGTGCTGGGTCTGTCATCCCAGAGTCACTAGAGCCAACGAGCAGAAGATCAGCGCTGGTCTCTGTCATGCCTAACGAAGATCTAATAGTTTTTGCGCTCGCATGGATGTTTTGGCTCGACCACTTGTAGTAAGGCCTCCAGTGATCAAGGTCGACCGATTTTTCGAGATCGGCGAAGTTTGCTCTTTTCTTTCCCAGGGTATCTTCTGCCCATCCGTATAAATTTGAAAAATCACTGCCGTAGCGAGAAATTGCCTCATCATATTTGACTTTTAAGCTAGCAATGGCGTGATCACTTAGTGGGGCAGCTTGCAATCGCTCTTCATATTTTTTGTGTTGGCAAGCACCTTTGTATGAATCAACATACTCATGGGCAAGATATCTTTCAACTGTGTCAGTTCCTTTTTCTGTTAGGAACTTTGAGGTTACAGTTATCTCATGCAGTGCTCGCCATCGAGAGTGAGCGCCATCTGCAAAGCCATTGGTCAACAAGCAGGCTATTTCTTTGGCGACTAAACATCCCTTAGCGTGTAGTCTGGTTATTGTATCGAATAGAATGTCCCCATTTTTGGTTGCAGTCGGGCGTAACCTTTTATTAAAGTTATCACCTGCTTCGGTACAGATACCGATAAACAATTCCAGGGCGTCGAATCCATCTTTCCAACGTTGGTAATTTCGTGCTTTAAAGTCAAGGTGGCTCTGCCTTATCTCGTCAAGCCCACCCTGATAAGCATCACGTTTAATAGACTCAAGAATGGTTTTTGGAAGTCGGTTTAGGATTTCATTAAGCATTTCTGGAGCTGATGCTGCTATAGCTTCAAGTTCAGCCTCAGTTTTAGCAGATGCGACAAGCTCTGCTATCGATTTATTAAACTCGTCCTGAAGAATTTGCATGGATTACCTAATTTTTTTCAAGTGTATGAGAGGCTGTTTGGGTGGTGTCTGAAACGGATTTGGCAAGGAGAGTCAGTCCTGCGCCAATAACCATTATTGCAAATCCTATTACCATCATTTTCATCCCGCGACTCATACCATAACCCTGATATCTTAATGGCGATTGGTCTTCTTATAGCTGTCGGGGTGTTTGCCGTCAAACCTTTGCGTAGCCAAACGGCGTTGCGAGTGGATGGCTGGCGGTGATAGCTTGCGATGATGATAAAACCAGCGTTCGATCATGATTTTTCGCGCGTAAGCCGTGAGCACTACATAACTGGAAAGTCAGCCATAAATTTCCCTACGATGAGAGCGACTGGCGGATGGCACTCACTTGCCTATTTTGATCGTGACTCCGGAGTGATGAAGCTGTCGCTAGCGGGTATTCACTACCCAGATACCACCGCGTTCTTTAGTGATGCCGGGATATGCGACATGAGCCAAGAGCTGGCAAGACGAGGATGGTCGGCTGGTGGGCGCGGGCTGAGCCTGATCGTGAGATTTTCCTTGATATCCTGGCTACCGGCAGTATCAGGCTGCAGGAACTGGGACGCTTAGGAAAAGTAGAGAACTGGCTGCGTTACCAGTAAATCAGCTAGGGTTTCGAGGAGCGGACTGTACATGACCCCGGCCATCATCATCGCAGACAAAGTAGACGCGCATGGGCGACCACATATGCTTGGTGTGAACCAAATCGTCGTTGAGGTCGAGCGAATAGCCCGAGTCGTCGACATTAATCACTTGGGCCAGCTCGACATCAGTGAAGTCGTGCACGCACTCGTCAAAGCTGACGCCTGGCTCACGGCTCGACAATACTTGGCACAGGTGCTCCCGCAGCGAAAATTTAACCGTCCCACTGTAAAGCCAAGCCTTGTAAAATCGGGTGGGTGACGGTGTTTATAGCTTTGCGGTTGTTTGTCGTCAAAAGGTTTGTGCGAAAAAATGGCCCTGGATGTACTGGTTAAACGCCGAGGTCTGAAGTAAATGCTTTGCCACGGTATACAAGATCATACATAAAGAGTTTATAAGCCTCGGTATGCTTATTTTTACCAAAAAGTTTTGCTACGTACTTTACAACGCGTTCATGATCAACCAAACCAATCTCGTGAGCAACATGTATTGCTGTTCTGCCATGCACCATTTGAGACCACGGGTGACTGCGGCTTGGACTGCGGATGCCGGCGCAGCATTCGCATTTATTATACAAGTAAAATCGACCGGCGTTGTCAATCTTACCTTCGGGGTGGATGTCCCTTGACTGCAGGGCGTTGTACTTGATAGCTGCCGCAAAAATCTTGTCGATAGTCTTGGTATCAAGATTAGAGCATGCTTTTTTAATACTAGTCATAATAAGTTTCTTGGCTTGAGTTGCTGATTTATTTAAGTTTGCCAACTGTGCTCATAAAAATGCAACTGGTATTTTTCAAGTAGATATGGCCATTTAATATAAATATTACAGTGATATTAGCTGCAGCCACTGCAAACAAAGGATTGTCCCTGCTTTGCAGTTGTGGCGTGCTAGTAAAATATTTTTGTGATGATAGTAATTTGATAGCAAAGTTTTGGCGTCTGGGACACTAAGCGTAGCGTGAGTCAAAAGCGTTCTGCTTAGCCAAAAAAGGGGTTGCACTACATAGGGCTTAGTTGCGCTGATTCCGGCTGTTATCGTGCCGTGCTTTTTTGTCTAAGAAGCACTAACTTAACTAGGTTGGTTGGTTTTAGTGCGGGTTGACGGATAAATCGTTTCTGGTATGGATGCGAAATTTGTGGACTTGGATAAAGTGTGATGGATACAATAAAAACATAATAAAAGAATGTCATATAAGGCATCAAAATGAACACCGAAATCACTGCTGTTACAGCCCTGAACGTTGATATCTGTGCAACTTACCTTGTCGGGGGGTGGAGCGGACGTAGGGAGATCAGCACAAGACGTTACACAAAGCCTATCGACATCTTTCGCACTCAATACCTGAGCCCGCTTGTAACGATGTGTGCAGACGCGGAAGCTGGTGACTCAAAAGCTATCAGCGCACTGCACAATGTGATCAAAATTGAGCTCCAGCGCGCAAAGTGGTTCCGGTTTGACAACAAAGAATACACATTAAATATCAACTCATTTGATATCGATGCCTTGTCTTTTCTGATGAATGAAGTCATGGCTCAAGTCAACACACATTAAAAACAATAATAAAGGGTTAGATATGAGCAAGTTGATCAAAGATTTTATCGTCGATTGCGTTGTCCAGTCCGACTACAACGCGCTGGCTAGTCTCAAGACTCAGGAGGGCGATGTCCTGGCCTGCATTTATATGTCGCTCTCTCGTGACCTGCGCGCTGCGGAGACGATGCTGAGACGTGACACGCTTGACTACGCGTACACTGACGCACACCGCAAAACATTGATCGAGTTGGCTAGGGTATTTGGCACCGTGCAAGTCCTAAAGGGCGTGAGCAACCTCGCGCTACCAAACGACAAAGCACTTGTTGAGTACTTCCTTAGTAATGGTGGATTTACAAAGTTTTCCACCCCTGACCTTAAAAGCCTCGCAATCTCAGCATCCGTTTGCAGCCAGACTGAGATCGTACACACAATAGTCGATTGGATGATCGAAAATATTGGCAAAAATAACATTGCAGAAGACATTTATCAGATCTACGAATGCAGTACTGATCCTTGGATTTTTAGGAAAATGTACGAAACAGGCATGCTAGTTACAGTGCTAAACGCAACTCTGCGCGGCAAGGTACGCGTACTTCCGGCACTGCTAGATGATGTCGACGCACTATGTGATCTTGAAAAGCTGCAGGTACTAACCAAGGTCTTCCGGAAAAGGCCTCAAAAGATATAAAAATAACTCCTGTCAATCCCCCTTTGATCTTTTTATTGATATAATGGTCGTACAAAAATAAGAAGATCCTCGGGGGATCCATGCAACAGCAAGTGCAAAACCTGGTTGTATTCAAAGCTTTTGGCGAAGATGATCCGGTAACCGATCCTATCGAAACGCCTAACATCACTTCCACTCCGGAATTCCAAGAGACTCTTAAAGCCGAACTGGCAAAAGCTCTTGCTGCCGAAACTGGTGGATTGAAGTCTAAGAACGCTGAAATCTTGGCAGAGAAGAAGAAAGTCCAGGATCAGCTCAATGCCATTCTCGCGCAAGCCGAGGATGCTGAAGATCAAGCGGCTTTGAAGACTGGTAAGATTGACTTCCAGGCGCTGATGGACAAGCGTGTTAATGCCGCGAATGCAACATGGCAAGAGCGGTTGCAGACTGAGCAGTCCGAAAAAGAAGAGCTCCGCAAAGCTGTTGACGCCGAAAAAGGGCGTTTGAAGCAATTCCAGATTAAGCAACTGATCGGTAATGAAGCTTTGAAGAATGAGTTCTTCCAGCCCACTGCCATAGACGATCTGATTAACCTCGCCGGTAATAGTTGGGAACTGACTGATAACGGTGAGCTTGTTAGTCGGGATCAGCACGGCAATGTGGCTATGGGTAAAACTGGCCGCGCGCTAACTCCTAAAGAATGGATCGAAAGTCTCACTCAAGCTCGTCCGCACTACTTCAAGACGATGCCCGGTAGCGGTGGGAAACAGGGCACTGGCGGGTCTGGTAAGAGCATTACCCGCGAGGAATGGCAGAGCATGATTATGCTTTCTGAAGCTAAAAGTCAGACTGAACTGTTCGCTAAGAGAGCCAAAGGCGAAATCGTTGTTGGATAAGTAATATTTCAAAAACTGGGGCTTAGCCAAGCCCCAGTTCTCAAGCTGGTTGGGCCAGCGACTGTTTTGCTCTGTGAGCAACAGGTACGTCACGAATACCAACATAAAAACAATAATAAATAGGTATATCAATGTCTCAAAGTAATGCACTCGTTGTCCTGCGCGCATTCGGTAACGATTTCGAAGCGCTGATTAACGAAACGATTCTCCCTGTGGCTATGTCCCGCTTGCGTGGCCAGCTGACTATGCCAAGGCTCATTTCTGTCGACAAAGCAGACGAAGCCAAGAAAGTCGGTGAGCTGGTTCGTGTGAACAAGCCTGTCGAGTTTGACAAAGCCGATGAACATGGCACTAGCGGCTCTGTTGCTACTGACTTGAACGTGGAAAAGGTTGAGCTGCGTCTGGATCGTCATGTCTACAAAGAGTTCAAGCTCTCTGATCGCGAATTCACCGGTATGCAGCCTGGCGTAATCCCGGATGCCCTGGCCGCCGCTGTGGACGTGCTGGCTCGTACCGTGAACGAGGCGATCTTCAATATGTATGCCGAGGTTCCATACTTTTCCGGCACGCTGACATCTAGCAATGGGCGCGATAAGAAAGATCTTATTGAGGCTCGTAGGGCACTCCATACTAGAAAAGTTCGCGGCGACAGGAACCTGGTTCTCACATCGGATACCGAAGCCGACCTGCTGGGCATCTTCACCGTTGGCTACGAGCAGCCAGCAGAGAAAGAGGGCATCATCGGTCGTAGATTTGGCTTCGACATCTACAGCGATGTACAGGCTCCAATGCACTTCTCGGGCACTGCATCCGCCAGCAATGCAATCAAGACGTCGGTAGCCGGCAACGTAGGCTCCAGCCTGCTGGTTCTGAGCGGCGCAGGTGCAAACGCAACGTTCGTAAAGGGAGACATCCTAACGGTCGCTGGCACTGATCAAGTGTTCGCTGTCACCGCAGATATTGCTGCAGACGAAGACGGTGCCGTCGCTGTAGCTGTTACTCCTGCTATCACCCAGGCAATTGCATCCGGTACCTCCGTGTCGGTTGTCGGCGACCACCCGGTTGACCTGGCTTTCAGCAAGACCGCCTTCATGATCGCCTTCCGCCAACTCGAAACTCCTGCGAACGCTCCAGGCGTGACCATGGGTAGCATGACCGACCCAGAAACAGGCATCACCCTGAGGCTGCTCAGCTGGTACAACGCCTCGACTGAGAGCACGCACTGGAAGCTCGAAACGCTGTTCGGCACTAAAGCTGTAGCTCCTGAACGCGCTAGCCGTCTCGGCGGGCACTAAGTAAATCTGGGGCTGGGCGAGAGCCTGGCCCTTTTACTTTTCAGGGGATAAAGATGAGCGAAATTACTGCTGTAAAAGACCGGAACGGGGACATCCTGCAGATCGTCGCGCCAGGGAAAAGCCTGGGACGTGGGGAGCTGTTGGCAGCCAACACAATCTTCACCAGCGAGCCGACCGCAACAGAGGCCGTGTACATCTTCTGCACGTCTGTGATTCATGTCGCTGAGGGCTCTGTGGTGACTGATGAGAACGCTCCTGTAGACGCTCGCTCCGGCATCTATTTGCGTTCAAATCGCGGAGCAGTGATTTCTGTGAAGCTGATGGAAGGCGAAGACGCTGCTACCGTCTGGGTCGCCGAGGTTAAGTGATGAACATCATACAGCGCGTACTGCTATCGCTGAAGTTGCGTCGTGCTTTGAGGAAGGTGGGTGGTGTGACGCCAGGTGAGCCTGGAGGCACTTGGGTTACTTGCCACGCTGATGGTACAGCCACAGTTGGCGGCAGCGGCGCGGTGCCAGGTACTTACCTGACCGTCACTTTCCCAAATGGCTCAACAGCTTCAACGACTGTCAGGGCTTCCGGGGCCTGGCAAGTGGTCTCTGGCATCTTGGACTCGTGCCCTTTAGCCGGGGATCTGGAGATTGTCACTGGTGACCCAACGTCCGTAGGTGTTATCGATAGCATCGAGATCACACCTGACGGTTCCTACATAATCAGTGGCCATGCTGGTCGAGCTGGTGATGTACTGACCGCGACGATTGCCGGTGAAGATTTCGAGCTCCACCTGACTGGTGCCGAAACTTGGTTCTTCACCGTCACTCCAGCCGTCGAACCTCCTGATATCGGCCCAGGTGATGGAGACGTCGATTCGGACTACGTGCCACCTTATGTCATCAGCATCACTCCAGTTGGCGATGGCACCTATACCGTCATCGGAGGAGGCGGGAAGATCGGGGACACCCTGAACGTGGTGGCCAACGGCGTCTCGTATCAGGTCACTGTAGGCACGGATGGCGGTTGGACAGCTATTGTTGGAGTCAAAGACGACGAGCCTGGGACGCCTCCGGATGTCGAGGTAGAAGATCCTTACGTTGCCCCGTACATCATTTCTGTTACTAACAATCTGAATGGAACGTACACGATTACAGGTGGAGGCGGTCGAGCAGGCGATAGGATCACGATCTCTATCGACGGAGAATCCTTTGAGTCGATTATTGAAACTGACAACGAATGGTCTGTGACTATCAAGTATGTCCGCCATATTGATCTTGGGGACGTGGACATTATCGTCAGCCCTAAAGACCTGGAAGGATTTGTGTCAGCTTCAGATGCCGTATATGCGGATGTCGACGGAAGGGCGATGGTTGAGTGTGCCGATGACGGTCGCTATATCAGTTGGAAATTTTTCTTTGCCGATGTCAAAAAAATCGTTTCAATACTAACAACACCAATCGCCAAGTTCTCGTTGCCTGACCACAACGGCTTTCCCAAGAAGACCATCAAGATTGGTTCGACTTACATAAGTGTCTATGACTACAAGTACGTCATCTATACCTCGCAAGATTTAATAGTTAGCACGGAGCGTGTGGTCGAAAAGAACTACATTTTTGGCAAGGATTGTAACGCTCACAAAACCAATCACACGGCTTATTACTGGAAGAAAGATGGTGATTTTGACCGCTTGATCCGGTATGACGGAGTGGAATCAGATATTGTTGTGGATATCTCTGCATTGGGTAGTAATGATCTGCCGATGATTGCCAGCCTGGGAGATAAGGATTGGGTGGTCAACAACACATTTTCAATCTCTATTTTTGTCGATCCGGTGACAATGGTTACAACGCCAGGCCCGGTATATGAATTTTCCATGGCATGCAATGGGGAAGCTGGGTGTTATGCTTTCAACAGTCGTAGCGCTTTTTTTCAGGGCGTGAGTAATACAGTCGTAGAGTTTGGCTCCGACGGAGTTGCAAAAAGTATTCTTGGTGTTGGTTATAATAATCTTGCTGCGACAGATAGTTATCTCTATCGCATGGGTGGTAATAAGTTAACTCGTGTAAATCTTAAAGCGTACGAATCAACCGTGATAACCGATGTTCCTGCAAATCTCGGGTTGCGTGGTGCATTTGCAGTAGATGACACTGTAATAAGCTACTCTACAGATTCGGTGGTGGGTGGCTCGCAAATAAGTTTATCTGCTGATAAAGGGAGTACATGGAAAAGCTTTTTCCTCGATCCAGCAAATGACAGACATATTTTTAGTGATGTCGAAGATGACGAATTGTTGCTAACTATGAGCACTGATGACGGTGTAGATAGCATCGTAACGTACCTACTATTGAAAGAATGATATAATAACTCATTCTAAATTGCCGGCAAGAGCAATAAATATGAGCACTAATAAAATACGCCCGAGCGAACTCCCAGAGCCGTGGGATGGTGACTTGAATGCAAAGATGCATATTCACAAGCCCGGCAAGTCAATGGGCATTAGCGTCGATCAGATTGTTGGAGCTATTAAGTTCCCGGAAGCCGCTTCGGGTGTTGAAACCGGATCCGCTTTGATGCTGCCAGTTGGAATATACGCTGATTATATCGAGTGTGACGGCGCTATACACTTTGATTCCGAGGCTCCAGAGCTTGCGCAAGTTCTGAAGTCGGGAGCTTTGGGGCCACAATTCTCTGGGTTTAACGCAGATTCCGAGGTTCGATCGACTTTGGGCGCTGCTGTAGACGTACTACAAGTCCTGAAGTTTAAGGAGTATTACGTTTACAGGACGAACACGGCGGGAATGCAGCTTATAGTCGCTGATAGCTCTGGAAGTGTGGTTTATACAGCCACCGGAACTGTTTCTACGGATCTTTTTGTCACTGATAAAGCGGTCTATTGGTCTACAAGTAACAGCGTTTATGCTTTGACGCTGTCAGATGGCGTGTTTTCTTCTGGATATACCGGTCAGTCTGTTGTGGATATGAAAAATGTCGTCGCTATTACAGATAAATGGGATCTTTTTTTATATACTAACGCACCCTCTACATTATACGACCCTGCGCTTAAAGCTACGACCGGGGTTTCGTGGGCCGGTGGTGTACCACCGTCAGGGAGTTATATCGCCGGATGCGGTTCAAAAAGTGGAAAATTTTACCTGTCTGGAACGTTAAATGCGTCAGCCGGGCTGTACGAACTTGAGTTTGATCAAGAAGTTGGCTCGATGAGTATATCTCTTGTGCAGTACGCAAATACACCGTACAACATGATTTTTGGGAGTAAAGATAGTTCAACGGTATATTTTGGTGTGTCGTATCCGCAGTTTAGACTCGATGTGGAGTCTGGAGTGGTAACTCAAATTAATTATATTCACAACTCGTACAGCGCTACTTTGACAAAAGGTTATGCTTGCGACGACTTTATCTTCCATGCGCCGACTACAGCGGGAAATAAAGCTTATATCTCGTTTGATGGTGGTAGATCGTGGAGCTCACCGCCCGAGTTTAATTCGAAACTGATGTGTGTTTACCTGGATTTTGATACGGCTAAGCTAATCAGTGTCGGCAGCCTTGGTAGTACCGGTTCAGTTAATGGGGCTAAGGGCAATGTACAAACTAACTTACTAACTGTGCGCGCTGGCGATCAGTTCGCTACACCTAAAATTCGAACGATCTCTGAAGGGTACAGGTTCTATGTCAAAAAATAAGGTTTACCACAGACAGGGGTTTGTGGTCGGTGTTGGTGAGCTGGGCGAAATCCCCGAGGCTCAGTGTGTTGAAGTAGACGACTGCAAATGGATTATCGAGGCTTTGAATAGTGGTCGTTGCGTTATCTATCAAGATGATGGATTTCAGATTCAGGAGAGCAGGGCAGCACAGTGGCTTTTCATACGTCAGTCTCGAGATGTTCTTCTTGCGGAGTCTGATGTTGAGATGATGAAGATTAGAGATAGTGAAGTGATTAGCGGAGTTGTGAATCAGCAGCATCAGGAACTCGCGGGTTATCGACAAGCACTCAGGGATATTACGCTGCAGCCAGATCCATTTAATATTGTATGGCCAATTTGGAGTCAAAAATGAGAAAGGTTACCGAGGTTGTGGAGCTAGTAAAAGGCGACGATTACGTGATTGTCGAAGTGGGTTCTAGGGCGCATGAGCACTTTGCAGCGCTGGAATATATGGTTGTGGGAGAGGTTGCTAAGAGCGTTGAAGAGAAGGTGAAGCCTAAGCGGCGAGCTAAAGACCAAGTTCTTGCTCAAATTTGATAGTTCTTATCCGCAACTCGCAGCCGTATAATTCGATGAGTTCGGCTGTTAATTTGTCGCGGTTGTATGCGCCAAGCTCTCCAGCCAGTTTAAATACGATCCTGTCTATCAAAGCTTTGAAAAACTTCACCATGCTCATCTCTTTCTTTTTCGAACATGTCGTTTTCGGTGTAAAATCGGTAGGGAACAGGGTTGTTCATACGCCCAAATCCTCTTCGAATTGATATCTTCGGATCTGTAATTCATCGCCAAAAATTCGTTGTGCGGTTTTATTTATAGCGACTAACACCATTGCGGGTTTTGTGGTGGTGTTAAAATCGTCCTTGTGTATTTCGATGGCTGCGAAGATAACTCTACGACAGACATCGATTCCGAATTTTTTGTGTTCTGTGGTAAAGTTTTCGAGTTTCATGCTCAAACTCCTTTTTAGCAGTGATACAATTATATGCAAGCTAGAATAATAATAAGAATAGCATATGTCAATAGTTCAAGATGTTTCTAACGAAGTTGTTAAATCCGCTCCCCCAGTTGCTGTAACTAGCGCAATCATCATGGGTATGACGATTAATGAGTGGGCTGCTGCTGCAACCCTGTGCTACGTCTGTCTCCAAGCTTTTTTTCTTATTCGAAATCAGCCAAAAAAAGAATCAAAAAAAGAACATGCTAAGCCGGTAAAGCCAGATGATAAGTAAACGCCTGGTCGCCGCATCTTTTACCGCTACGTTGTGTGTTGCTTCGGCAGTAGTTACGCACTTTGAAGGGTTGCGCTCTAAGACTTACTTCGATCCTGTTGGTGTTCCCACTATCTGTTACGGCCATACAGCAACCGCAGCTGTCGGCCAGGTGAAAAGTGCTGATGAATGCCAGCGACTCCTCGATTCCGACCTCACGGTTGCCATCAACGCCGTCGACGCGCTGGTCAAGGTGCCGCTGACAGTTGAGCGGCGCGCGGCGCTAGTGTCGTTTGTTTACAACGTAGGGCAAGGGAAGCTGGCTGGTTCGACGTTGCTGCGAAAGCTCAATGATGGCGACGTCGCCGGTGCGTGTGCGGAGTTTGACCTGTGGGTGTTTGCGGGCGGTGTGAAACTTAACGGGCTCGTGGCGCGCCGTGCGGAAGAGAGAGAGCTTTGCGAGGTGGGGTTATGAGTAAGTACCTGGTAATCGCCTTATTCGCCCTGGCGGCTGTGCTGTTCGGCGGTTGGTTGATGCATGACCGTGATCGCCTGGCTGACGAGCTCAGTACCTCGCAAGCAGAGGTGGTACAGCTGAAGGCAGATGCTGAGTTTGCTGCTCAGACATTGGCCGCAAGAGATGCACTGGATCGGAAATACACGAGGGATATTACAGATGCAAAAATTGAGAATGCTCGCCTGCGGGATGCTGTTGCTGCTGGGACTCACCGGGTGCTCGTCCGCGCCACTTGTCCAAAGTTGCCAGCCACTGCCGGCACCACCAGCCTGGATGTTGGAGCCAGCGCCGAGCTTAACGCCGATGCTAGACAAGATTATTTCGGTCTCCGAGATCAGATAGTCACAACGGAAAAGCAGCTGGCTGGACTCCAGGAATACGTTGGCAATGTTTGCCTGGCGGTGAAGTAATGACGAAGAAAGTCAACCGACTGGCTGACGCCACGATTCACCATCAAATCAAGCTGCGTGGGCAGTACACCCGTATCGCAAAGCAGGCTGTTGCGCACCTGACACAGCTTAAAGGCTTGATAAAGGCCGAGATCGATACTGCCTCAACGGCGAAGAACTGGACTGCCGCAGCGAAGCTCAGGAAGACCCTGTACAACCTCGACAAGCTTGTGGAGGGTCAGTACAGCGTCATGTCTGATGATCTCAAAGCTGAGCTGTCCGATCTTTTTTACTACCAGAGCGAGTGGACTACAAAGCTTCTGGGTGCTGATGTCGGGTACTCAGTACTTACAGAAAATACGGTGCGCGCGCTGATCGAAAATGATCCTTTTGATGGAAAAATCCTATCAGAGTGGATTACTGAGCAGCAGTTGGGAACGCAGACGAAGATCAAGCAGGCTGTCCGGGTAGGCGTGATGAACGGGCTGCCGGCGAAGGATATTGCGCATGCGCTGGTTAATGATCCGTCTAGCCCGTTTGTTGGCACTAAGCGTAATGCTGAAATTCTGGTACGGACTGCGTCTGCTCACGTCTCATCGCAAGCTGACATCAGATCGTTCAAGCAAGCAGGGTATGAGTCGTATCAACTGTCTGCTGTGCTTGATACTCGCACTACGAAGCTGTGCGCGGCGCTCGATGGCAAGGTTTACAAGATGTCAGATCCTGGGCGCAAGGTGCCGCCGTTTCACCCAGGTTGCCGGACGACGATGATCGCAGTGTTCGATGGTGATGAGCCTTTCGGCGATACGTATGAGACCTGGCTGAGCAAGCAGAGCGAAGCGTCTCAGCTCAAGGTGCTGGGAACGGCAAGGTACAAGATGTGGAAAGCCGGCGCGGCGCTTGAGAGCTTTGTGGATCTCGATAACGACAATGTCATCTCTCTTTCCAAACTCCGCGAAATTGATAGTCTTTCTTAGCCAAAATGACATCTGCCAGCCGAGCCGCTTTAGGTAGTAAAACGCCACCCCCGATGCTATCCATTCCCTTATATAAAGAAAGAATAAGAGTAAGGGGGCATGGGGGGTGGAATCCAAGCATGCAGCTTGTTTCCCTTTTTTTGGATAAGAAAAACAATGATCATCGAAGCTTATGCAACACAAGAGGAGTATCTCCAGGAATTTAGCGGTGACACTGTTCACTCCGACAGCGCCACGCGCATTCCCAGGAGCTTGCAGCGTGCTTCTCGGCTCGTAGACACATACGTACGATCGACCGGGATTACAGTACCCCTGACAGACCCAGTAACGCTCCGTGACGTCAAAGGCCCAGTCTTAGACATAGCGCGGTACTTTTCTTGGCCCGACCAGCCGTCTGAAGAGATTCGCACGCGATATGAAGATGCCATCAAATTCTTAGAATTGGTAAGCACTGGAAAAATCAAGTTGGTAGTCGAGGGTCAACAAGTAGTAAAAAACGGCTTTACTAACATAAGACTTGTAAGGGCTTAACACATGCTGCCGATTATTGCGCGCGCACTTGCATCGTTTGGTCGTAACAGTACTGGCGATCAAGATATAGAACTAACTGTTAACACAGCTCAACTTCGCGCCCTAGCCGAAAAAGTTAAGCGACTAGGCCCAAACAACCCGCATATTAAGCAAGGCCTAACAATAATTGGAAATAACTGGGTCAACCGCATAAAGTCAAACTTTAGACGCTCTGTAGATCCCTACGGTAACCCCTGGGATCCAATTCATCACCGCCAGGGCCAACCATTAATCGACACTGGTGCTCTAAGAAATAGTATTAAAGCCGAAGTTCGCGGACTGCAGATCGCCCTCGGTAGTAATATGCGATACGGTTATCTGCACAACGAAGGTATTCGCGTTAAAAAGCGTCAATACTTGCCAGACGCACATCGAAAACTTCCAGACAAATGGCAGCAGGAGTATGAGAGAATACTACTAGAGCATGTACAAAGGGCACTGCAGTGAAAATCACGTCGCACCTAGAAAATATCAAGACTTTGCTTGAGAGTTTGCCATCAAATCCAATTATCAAACTATTTTCAGGCACATTTGCAGATACTGATCTTAAAAACCTTCAGCTTGATGGACAGCGTCCCTATATCTTACTTGCATGTGCAGGCGGGCCGATTCCGGAAAAAGCAAAGCGAGTGAAGCTGGAAGTTGATGCGGTTTTTGGCGCATTTGTGATTGGCAAGACGGATCCAGAAACTCGTGGAGTGTCGAGAGTTGCATCTGATGCAGCTGTTGATGTTGCAAGCATGATCGAAAAGTATAGGGGGGATTCAGTAACTAATACCAGAGTGCCTGAGTTACAATCTATAGAAGAGCTTTTCTCCGGCGAAAAGAGTGGAACCAACTTCTCCGCCTGGAGTGTCCTCTGGACTCAAAGAATAGTCCTTGGATAAAGAATAAAACCATAATAATAAAAAGAGGTTGCACATGTCACTCGGATTTAACGCCCCTGACACAACTATCGGCTGGATCGCCAACGGCGGTTTGCTGATCTCCAAACTCGATGCTAACGATCAACCAGTTGGTGGTTTCTTTACTGTCGGCCAAGCCTCGTCTGCTGTACTTGCTTTGTCGAGCGATAAAGTTGAGATGCAGGACATGGTCTACGGTACTCTTGGCGTAGCAAAGTCGAAGATCATCAAGAACTCAGCCGAGGCCACGATTAACCTGAAGTCTTTCTCTCCCGAAGTCATGGAATTGGCCCTCTTCGGGCAGGTAACTGAAGACATTGCAGAGACCGGCGCAACGGCTAAAGCGAAGGCGTACAGAGGCCGCAGCATCATCGTCGACGGTATCATCGCTGCAGTCACTAGCGTCAAAACCGCCGGGGAAGAAGAGCCGCTGGTTTTGGGTGCTGACTACGTCGTCTCGAACGGATCGATCTACTTCCCTGCGACTTCGAGCATTGCAGATGGTGACGTCGTTGATGTCGTATACGACAAAGCCGCCGTCCGCCGAATTGAGGGTATGGTCAACACAGGCGTGAACGTGATGATCGTATTCGATGGAGTAAACCTGGCTGAGAGCGATACTCCGGTCAAAGTAACTTACCACAAAGTTTCGTTGTCACCAGCCGCCCAGCGTCAGTTATTGTCGAGTGATTACGCAGATCAGGAGATCAAAGGCACTCTTCAGGTATCTAAAGCTGTGACCGGCAGTGGCTTGTCGAAAATGTTCAAAGAAGAACACGTAGTAGCTGCATAATTTGACGACAAAAATCATAAGGGGCCCACGGGGCCCTTTTTTATCGAGCGGCGGGTCAGTAACCACAATCAAGTAAATGGGAATGGTATTATGTACATATAAAAATAATAATAAAAAGGCCCGTCATGTCTCTGCTCGATCTCGTCGTACCATCCAAAAAAGTTATCATCAATCAGGCTCAAGCTGATAAGCCGGAAGTCGCGTTTGACGTGTACGGACTTACCACTTCTGATTTTATTCGGTTAGTAGAAGATCACAGTAAAATCCTGGCTACGATCTTTTTGCACAACGCCAAAGAAGATCTAAAGAGTACCGATAACTCCAAAATCATCATGCTCCAGTTCCCATCCTTTGGCGCTGCTTGTATTGCCGCTGGCTGCAAAGAACCAGAAGCTGCAGAGCATGTAATCAATCTACCGCTTATGACCCAGGTAGAACTTCTTGCGGCAGTTTTTTCGCTAACCTTTCCAGACGGTCTAAAAAAAAGCCTCGAAAAACTAGCCCCGACAATCGCACAGCTGCTCAAAAAGTAGCGGACTTTGAGGCTGAGCGTAAGAAAAAAGAGGGCGGCGGAGATAGTGTTTCGCTTGAGAATTTTGTAGACACGCTGGTATCCAATTGCGAGTACTTAATTTCCTGTGGTCATAACACTCGTCATCTCGATCCTTATAATTATTCGATTCGTAAGTTGTTTAAGATCTCGGTAGTCCAAAAAGAACTCCGTCGTGGTGAGTTGATTGGCGAGATGTATGCACAACACCTAAGTCGAATTTCGTGTGTTTCGGGCGACGCTGCACCATTCAACGAGTTGATGAAAAACTTGGCCGGAGAACAATAATAATATGGCTACTAGTGCAGTAATTAACCTGATCTTAAGAGCAAAAGATCAGGCTTCAAGTGTTTTAACTAGCGCTGCAACCAAAGTCACTGCGCTGGTCGCGGCCTTTGCCGGTGCAGTTGCTATCAAAGAGACTGTCCGCAGTCTTACTGAGCTGGACTTTGCCGCAAAGCGCTTGGGCATCTCGATAGAGGATCTCACGGCTGCTCAATATGCTGCATTTCAGGGCGCAAATATTAAACCTGACCAGCTTCTTGACGCTCTTGACGAAGTTAGAATTAAGGTCGAAGAATTCAGTTCCATTGGTTCTGGTGGTGGTGTTGACTTTTTCGAGGTGATGAATGCCGATGTAGAACAATTTAACAAGTTAAACCCCTTGGAGCAGTTAGAGAAAATCTCCGACGCTTTAAAAGGAATGTCCGATAACTCGGCTTTTACTTTTCTCGATCAGATTGGTTCGGACAGTCTGCGAAACTTGCTGCCAGTTCTAAAAAATGGCGGGGCCGAATTCAAGAGGTTAATGGATGAAGCCAAGCGATTTAACCTGGTATTAAGCGACACCGAGACAATTGCTGTCGCCAAACTTGGCAAGTCCTTTTCTCAGCTCGAAAAGGTTGGTACTACCGCCTTTAGTAAGATCCTTGCTGATGTGTCTCCGCAGCTTACTGCGCTGGTGCAGTTGGTAACTGAGTCCATAGTCACAATGTCTACGGATTTGGAGGCCTCGGCAAAAGGAGTTGGATCAAAATTTACCGACATGCTTGCCGGTATTTTGGGCGGTTTAGTCTTTGCCGGAAAGATCAAAGACACTTTTGATGTTGTTTTTAGCTTCCTTGGTGAAGGCATACTATTTGTATCAGAGCTTTTCCTTCTGGGCCTGCGAACGATTGACGAAGGTTTTGTGAAAGCCGGCAACGGGATGGTTAATGTTTTCCGGTCGGCATTTTCCACTACAATCGGATTTTTTAACACGCAGTTTGTGCAACCAATCCAAGATTTTGCAGATGCATTTAATCTGACCGGTGTATCAGAGAAGGTTAAGAGCTTTCAAAAGGATGTAACTAACCTCCGGAAATCCTACGATCAGCCAGTTGAGGTTTTTAAGACCGAAAATATCGACGAGGCAATCGAGGGTGTAAAAGAGTTGCGTAGTAAGCTGCATGATGTTGGTCGAGAAAATTTCGACATCTTAAATAGTGACGAAGGTCAAAAGAAAGCTGACGAGTTTCTGGCTAGCTTTAAGAGTCAAGCTATTAAAAACCAAGATGATCTGGATAAAGAGCTTGCTGCTCGAAAAGATAAGTCAGATCAAAAAAACATCGTTAAACTTCAAACAAAGAACGCAGCTGCGTCGGCTCAAATCGCTGCGATCCAGGCAAAACTTCAGGCTGACCTGGCTCACAAAGAAATTGAAATAACGATCTCTAAGATCGACACCAAAAAGCAAATCGAACTTGCGGGTCTGCAGGAACGTGCGCGCCTGGAAAATTTATCAGCAGTAAAGGTTGCCGATGAGCGTTTCCGGATTGAAATGGAAGCCGCCAAAAAACTGAGCGAACTGAAAAAGCGAGCTTTGGACGTCGACATCAAGGCTTTACAGGGGAGCCTGGGTGGCCAGCAAAAACTTCTGGGGGCTACGCAAAACCTGAACGATAGACCAGGCATTTTGGCTGCTATTAACCAAATTGAAGCTGACATCACCAGCAAAAAAGCAGAGCAAGCAACCATCGGCGCTGAGCTCGTCAATCAGTCCGCGCTACTCAAAGCAGACCGAGCAGCAGCGATTGGACAGATCAAAGAGCAGCTACAGCAAATCAAAGACGACGCACACATCGAGCTCTTGGCAATCGGCGGTGACCAGTTCTCGGCTGACATCAAAAAGATCGAGTCAGATTTCAAAGACACGATCAAAAATCTTGAAAGCTTGGGCGAAGACTCGACAGCAATCCAGCAGCTCATCTCTGCAAAAAAAGCTCAGGCAGAGATGCAGGAAATCGAGCGTCAGTACGCGAGCTTGAAGTCAAAGCTTGATAGGCATCAGATCTCTCCACTGGACTATCTGTTAAAGACGAACGAGCTGGAGGGTCGTGGGGAAAAAGCTGCTGAGGTGACGGGTAACCCGGCTGACCTGGAAAAGGTTCGTGAGTCTGCAAAGTCCGCGCGGGCCGAAGTGTTTGATCTGGCCACGCTCACCGACAAGGTAGCGGATAGTTTGCAAGGTGGCCTGGAAGGTCTTTTTACAGACTTCATCTCAGGTACAAAGTCTGCGAAAGAGGCCTTTGCTGACTTCGCTCAGGGCGTGCTGACAGAGGTGTCCAAGATCATTGCCAAGTTGCTGATCCAGCTAGCCATTCAATCGATGCTGTCCGCATACACAGGCGGAGCAAGCGCTGGTGCGGGCGGACTAATGAGCATGATTGGCATGAAGCATAGCGGAGGATTGATTGGCGGAGCTGGCGGGATGAGTCGTTATGGATCGTTGGATATCTTTGCAGGCGCGCCGCGATATCACACTGGCGGTGAAATTGGTTTGAAGCCTAACGAGGTTCCGATAATCGCAATGAAAGGTGAGGAAATGCTCACTGAGTCCGATCCTCGTCACCGCAAAAACTTAAACAAGGGTGGGTCGAACACAGCCAACTCGCAGCCAAAGATTAGTATTCATAACGTGCTTGACGCTCCTAGCCTTGCAGGCGCGATGGAAGGCGCTGAAGGCGAACGGATGGTTATGAACCACATTCGCGCCAATCGAGGTGAGATAAAAAACTTGTAAGTTGACGTGATATAATAAGCCATAAAAACAATAAGAATATTGCCATGGCTTATTTGCACTCTACATACGCTTCAGGGGCTGACTATTTGTCGGTTCTTGCTGCTTCTATTTTGCCATCAAACAACTGGGTTGTTGTCAAAGATATCGCCAGCGAAAAAGTCTTCAGACTTCCGTATGGTCAGGGATATATTGCACTTATAATCTCTGGTGATATTTGCGAGATTCAATCGTTTCAGACCTACGATCCGGCTGTTCCAGCCAAGTTGCAAGTTGGTGGATACAGTAATACCTACACACTATTCCTGCCCCGTGTAAAGATTCCTGCGGGAGCTGTTGAGGTGTGGACAGTCGTTAATTCGCGCCGCGTTGCTGCTGTTATTAAGTCTGGTGATGCCTGGTACTCATTGTACGCCGGCTTGATGTTGCCATTTGGTTCGAGCAAGGTTTACCCATTCCCTTGTTTTATAGGTGGGTCTGGAGAAGTTGGTAATGTGACTTACGAGTCTGCGTATCCATTCTTTTCGGGCGGTCAGAACTTCTGCCCGAAAGTTGTACTACCCGATGGAAAGTGGCAAATAGTTGGGGGCAATGCCGGTGGGACTTCTTCTTTTTACAGCTTCCCTTATTCGTATGCGTACTCTTATATCTGGCCGTTTGATGGCAAATTCCAGAGGCTGGGGAATAAGTTGGATGGTTCGGCTGTGTTATATCAAGCACTAGTATGTGGTTCTGGTCGTATTGACGCTGCTGATGATTTAAATTCCGACGATGGAAAGTGGCTCGGTAATCTGGATGGTGTCTTTGCTGTTTCACAGGGGATGGAGGCTGGCAGTGTGATTCAAGTTGATGATGTTGATTACCTGGTAGTGCCGAATGTGTCTAAGACTTCTGAAACTTACGCCTTGAGGCTTACATGAAGTACTACACGTCTGTTTATTCGTCCGCTGAGGACTTGATTGCTATTATCAATCAGCGTCTGAAAGTTGAAGGGTGGACTGAGCTCAAGTACTCCGACATGCCCGATCCTCGCATTGGTAAGCAATTGCATATCTCGAAAGGTGGATTGCACTTCGGGCTTCGTAGCCTTGGTGCTTATGACCCTTATGTCGACTACTATGCGCAGCGTGGACATGGGCAAAAGGGTGTCATTCTGAACCTAAAGACAGGGTTTGATGGCAATGTGGCTTATGCTTCGCAGCCTGGATTCGAATACTCACCAAAGTGTTACCTTGAGAGTGGCGATAAAGGTGTATGCCATATCTTTACTACCGCCGATTATGTCCTGTTGACTACCAACTATTCGTCGGATCAGTATTCCTCCCTGGCTTTTGGCAAGCTTCCTGTTTTAGTTGGTGACACAGGAGGGCAGTTCGTAGCCTCAACTAATGCATACGAAGCGACTAACCGGGAAACGATCTTTGCTAATGCTAGTAACTTCTTTGGTGTCTACTTAAAGAATTCGGAGTTTACTGGGTTCGACAGGGGCGATAGGACTTGCGGGACTCTGTCGACAACATCACGCGGATCTATTTCAGGTTTTCCTCACGCACACCCTGGAAATTCCTCGTTTGGTAGTGTGGGTACGGTTGTTAGGTCTTCAGGTCTCACTGGCGGGTATAGCGGGCTTATACCGATTGATTACTTCACGTTTTTTGCTGGCATCTATTCGCCGTACAGTCAGTTCCCGGATATTTTTTACGTGTCCCTTGATGTGCTAGAACCTGGGGAGGTTTACGAGATTGGTGCCTCAAGGTTTATGGTGTTCCCACAGTTCAAAAAAGAGTATCCGCTCAATCGCAATGCTCCACATTACAATCTTGGACTGGCCGTCCTGCTGGATAAACCATGAACCAGATTTCTAAAAGTTTTGGTGACTTCTTTTTTGATAATGTCTTTCTAACTCCAGCTGTAATTGCGGCAGGGGTTGTAACTCCGTCCGATACTTTTGGATTTGAGCTTTGGCATTCTTGTGCTACAGATAAGCTGCTAACCGGTGTTAACGAGTCCGGTGGTAGTGGAGTGGTGCTTGACGGAGTTACCTCGGGCGTTATCCCAGGTTTTATATCTGTTGAATATCAAGTCTTTCTGAGCCAAAGCGGGGGCGGCATCATCGACTACGAAGCCGGCTTCGACTTCGGATCTGGCGGTGTATTTCCTTTTCGTTTGTCTGCAACTATGGCAACTATCATCTCTGAAAGTATCGATTGGTCGACTCAGCCAGAGATGAATGTTCAGTACCTTACCGAAGTGATCCAGAGCTTTGATGGTACTGAACAACGTATAGCATTGCGGGATCAGCCGCGTGTATCACTAACCTACCAGTATCTACTTGATGATGGCGCGCTGACGGAGTTCGATATTAAGTACGGTAATTTCGGCGGGCAGTTGCTAGTGCCGATGTGGGCGCATGCTAGCGAGTTAACGCACGATGTTTTGCTGGGTGATCGTATCATCTATGTTGATAGCGTTAACGGTTACGTTTCTAGTTCTAAGACTCTGATGATAACCGATGGGGTTAATTCTGAGTTCGTCGGTGTAGAGAGTGTAGCCTCTGGTGCGGTTGTTCTGACTGCTTTGGTTAATAGAAACTTTAAACTTGGCGCCCGCGTCGTACCTGTTCGAACGGGGTATGGTTCTGATGGGAGTAGTGCAACTATCCAGATTGACTCTTTGGCAAGTCACCAAATTACCTTTGAACTCGATGAAACGACATTCACTAAGTCGGTGCCGGTCGATGCTTTTGAGCGATACAAAGGTAAGCATGTAATTCCATTTCGTCCAGATAGGTCAAATGATATATCTGTTCAGTACCAAAGATTGCGTGAGCACTTCGATCCAACCATCGGCGCGCGGAGTATTTACGAACGGACTCCTGGCGTCGTTCGGGTTTTTAGCCATGCTTTTAGGTTTTTCTCAGATGATGAAAGGCAAAGCTTTGAAAACTTTGCGGAGCTTCAGAACGGTGCCCAAGGCGAGTTCTGGATGGAGTCAGCAGCAATCGCCATGGAGATCGCTGAAGATATTTACGATGAGACATATAAGATAAAGATCAAGCCAGTAGGGTATAGGCGACTAGCTAATTCAAAGTCTTACCCGCCTGCAATCATCATTACCCTATATAATGGAACTACATTAAATCGATCCCTGGTCAGTGCAAAAGCGGTAAATGCACTCGAAGAGCTAACTCTCGATGAGCCACTAAGTGATATCAAAGTTGAAGATGTAGAATCGATCAAGCCATTGTATCTATGTCGTTTCGATTCCGACGAATTTAAGTACACATTTGACACTACGCAAGACAGCACAATAACAAAAACAATAAGGCAACTCTTGCATGCTGAAGCTCCAGAAGATTGAAGCCGCACTATCCATATCGCGCCCGATTGAGCTCTATCTCTTTGAGCACGGGGAGAGTAAGTTCGCATATACCAGTGGCAGCAAGTCACACCTGCATGTTGACGGACTAATCTACAATCCGCTGACACTAAGGCGCGGCAAGCTCCAGCGTACCAACGAAGACTATAAGAACAGGCTGTCCGTCGAGATACCTGGAGACTCACCAGTCCCCTCACTTTTTCGCTCCACGCTGCCATCTGATCATGTAACGCTCAAGATCTTCCGAACCCAGCGTGATCTGAAAAACCAGTTCATCAATATCTTCGCTGGCGAAGTTGTAGGGGTAACCTGGAATAACTCGGTCGCCACCCTTGATTGCTGCCCAGCAACCGCATTACTCCGCCGTCAGATCATGCGTACCGGATATCAAAGCCAGTGCAACCATCACTTGTACGACTCCAGGTGCTCACTGGAAATGCAAGACTGGCAGGAAGACACCACTGTAGTAGCCATTACCAACAGCGGATACACCGTTCAACTTACCAACAAAGCCCACGAAGATGACTATTACAAAGCGGGTTTGCTGTCAAAAAACGGCTCTGACTTCCGCCAAATCAATTCTGTCGTGGGTAATAAGTTTGAGCTCATGTCGCCAATCGACGGGTTAACAGTTGGTGATGTTGTCCAGGTCGCAAAGGGCTGTGACCGGTCGGCGGCCTCCTGCCATTCGTTTGGAAACTTCGATAACTTCCTGGGGTTTTTAACTATCCCCACTGACAACCCTTTCCAAGCCTAATAATAAGAATAAAGAGAACAAAAATGATTTGGATGATGGCTGTAATGTTCCTCTTGTCGCTGGTGATGATGGCAACAATGAAGACAAAAGTTCCTTCACCCTCAGCGGCTGGCCTGGAGGATTTTATTTTTCCTTCTGCTGCTGAGCGTCCGGTTCAAATCCTTGCAGGCACCAGGCGCTTGAGTGGCCCTAACGTCGTTTGGTATGGCGACCTCAGAAGCTCAAAGATCGTTAAAAAAGTTAAAGGCCTCTTTTCAACGACCAAAACTACGGTTGGCTACCGTTACTACATGGGCGTGCAGCTCGGTATTTGCCATGGCCAAGATGTGATCCTGAAAGAGGTCAAGTTTGGCGACCAGGTAGCATGGAGTGGTGAGTCAGTAGGCGGCGCCATCAAGATCGACAAGCCGTCTCTCTTTGGCGGTGATGAAGACGGTACTGGAGGAGTGTCCGGCACCTTGCGGTTTTACGGTGGGTCGCTGGTACAAATCGCCAACTCCTACCTTGTTGGCCTGCTTGGTGCCGACGTCGTTTCGCCAATTCGTGGTGTTGCATATGCCGTCCTTGAAGGGATGTACATCGGAAACGCGTCGACGCCCGAGGCTGTTAGCTTCGTCTGCTCGCGCTTTCCAAAATCACCATCAACTGCTCCAGAGTCGCTGCTTTACGAAAAAATCGGCGACGATGCAAATCCCGCCTACTTCCTACACGAGATCATCACCCACCCGGCGTTTGGTGCAGACATCGCTTTTACAACCGTCGACGTTGAGTCTTTTGTCGCCGCCGCAAAAACATTGCATGACGAAGGCCTGGGAATTTCATGCGTAATCGACACGGCCCGCACCGCTGCCGACGTAATTGATGACATCAAGAAGATCATCCAGGGTTCGCTCAACACGGATCCGGCCACAGGCGCCCTAAAACTCAGGCTGATCCGCAACAATTACAGCCTCGACGAAGTCCCTGAAATCGGCCCCTGGAACGTCAAATCGCTTTCAGATTTTAGCCGTGGGTCACTCGATACCGCAGTCAACGAGGTCAAACTCAAGTACACCAGCACCGCCGACGACTACAACGAACGCACAGTGATCGCCCAGAACAACGGCTTACGAATTCACAAAGGCGACTCGGACGGCCAGACCCTATCGATGCCGATGATTTCTACTCGAGAAACCGCCGCGAAAATCGTACAGCGCGAGCTTTCCGCGATTTCTGTCCCTCTCGCTTCGTGCATCGCTGAGTGCCACAGATCAATGGCGGATGCTGAAGTAGGTGATGTAGTAAAACTCACTTGGCCGGCACAAAAAATCGAAAAAATCGTGATGCGCGTAACCGCCGTCGACCTCGGCGCTCCAACCGATGGAGCTGTTCGGCTCACGCTGATCCAGGACGTTTTTGGGGTTTTTGAGAGTTTTTACACGACAGGATCGGAAGCGAAATGGCAGAAACCGTCCTTCGAACCAGTGGACATTACGCGCTACGATTTCATCGAAGCACCCGCAATTCTGACCCCATCTCAGACAACGCGGAGCATCCTGATCGCTGCCGAAAAACCGGTCGCTGGGCGCGATTTCCGTTTGCAAGCAAAGAGCAATAGCGAGGGTTCCTGGGTTGATGCAGGGGTTCAGCAATTTACGCCGTTGTGCTTTTTGAGCCAGGCTTTGACAGCAAACCGGTTCCTGGAGACGCAGGTTGAGCTGGGAGGGGATGTCGTCGAGTTGGATAGTTATACGCCGGAGGAAGTCAGGAGCGGTCTCGGGTTGTTGCTAGTTTCTAGCGTTTCTGGGCTTGAATGGATTTCGTATGAGTCTGTTTCTCGGTATGGCTCTGGCTCTGCCAGTGTTGGGGTGGTTAATCGTGGGTTGTTCAACACCAAGCCAGTAAGCCACCCGGTTGGCGCGCGGGTATGGGCTGTGAGCGAGGGGTTTGCTGTGACGCCATGGCAGTACGCGGCAGGGGAGGCTGTCGGTGTGAAGATGCTTGTTGGAACGCAGACTGGGCGCCAATCTTTTGAAGATGCTGCGCTGAGGTCGTTCACCGTTGGCGCGCGGAATGATCAGGCTTGGACGCCGGGGAGGGTGCGGATCAATGGGCATGAGGGAGGGGTCTTCACTGGGCAGGCCGCGATCACTTGGCGTAGGCGGGATGGTGGTGTGCCGGCAGTCGTTTTCGAAGGGGATGACTCGAGCTACGGGACTTCGCTGACTCGGATTGTCGTTAAGTCTGATGGTGTGGTGGTTAAAGAGGTTGCCGGGATAGTGGGGGAGGCTTGGACGTTTGAGGACGAGCAGGATTTGAACGGAGGGGTATTTTTTAGCAACCTGACTTTCGAGGTTTCTTCCCAAAAGCCAGGTTTTCCAGATTCAATTCCTGCTGTTATTTCAGCTACGCGGTGATGATGTTGTTTACCAGCGTTGAGATTCGCGCAGGTTTTCTCCTCTAAAATCCTCCACTTTAGAAACTAAATCCTCGAGAGACTCAGTAAGCTCTGAATGGCCATTTGCAGGTGAGTACTCTAGAAATTTCATCCTCATTGCCTCTGAGCAAATTTGGATTATATCTCGATGAACTTCTCCAGTGGGGAGTGTCATGTAGTGATACGGCATGCGTCCATGAGCAAATTGAATGTCCTCAAAAAGCATGCGTATATCTGGGTCATCTGTTCCGCAACCAAGGAACAGGAACGTATGTGTAAGAGCAAGAGCTTTCAGTATTTCATAAAATAACGTGTGCTTTGTTCTTGCAGCGGCATAATCACGGCGTGTAAAAATAATATTTTGCGGGTCGTTTGCGGATCCATGTGTTTTAATCAGTAAGCGAGTTTTGCCACCGTGGAGATAGTTTGCAATTTCTCCGTCGGTGTGAGCTTTAACCATTATTGTTCCCGCAGATATGTTTGCTGCGTAGGTATCGTATATGTTATCAAAGTTTGGGCTTACGACTATGGATGCATCTAGGTTGTAAATGTGTTCGTGAATTGTTGCGTGCTTGTAGCCTGCTCTTTGATACTCATCTTGAACTAGATCATTGAAAGGGTCTAAGCCCAACCGGTTTTTTATGATTTCGCAAGCACTTAGAAAGTCTTTTCTATCTAGGAGTTCTTCAATTATTTCAGATTCGTTCAAGTTAACGATGCAAGCCCTTAGGAACTCTTCCCAAGCGGCGGGGCGTTTACCCACGTTGTTTGTTGAGTTTTTCGAAACGCCGGAGCCAATCACGATAACGCAGCGACGTCTGGCAATAGAGTCAATTAGTGCATTCGGCCAGTCAATCATTGCCCAAGCCTCTCCAGTAAGTTACCGGAAATTTTATGAAAGAATTCCGCCGCTTCAGATACCCTGGTGTACTGAGATCCAACTACTCCGTCTCTTGACGCAAGCTCAAAAATTGGTGCATGAGCTTGTTGTGAGAGTGGTACAACGCTACTTAAGCTGGGGATTTCACCTAGGTTTAGTAATTCAGGATCGGCATCAAAAAACTTACATAGCTCAATGAGCTCTTCTCTTTGTCTTGAAATAATTCTTTCGAAGGCTACTACTGGTTCTCTAACGCCACCCTTAGATTTTGCTCGATACTGCTGCATGACATATCCAGCGAACCCTAGATTCCAACCTACGGCTTGGCCCGCAATCTCAAAAGACTGCGACTCTGATTTGTCATGCTTCTTAATGGCATCTTCTAGTGCCTCTCTCCACACATCAAAAGATTTGATGATGTTTTCAACTGCCATCATGCTAAAAATATCAACGGATAATGGCATCAAAAAATAATCGACACCTAGCAAAATAGACCTGTTGAGAGCGCCCAAAGATGGCCCCATGTCAACCAGTACTAGATCGTAATCTGTAAGTTGGCTAATTAATGCTCTTATCGCAAAGGTTGTTTGGAATCCTCGAGGCTCTCCGTTTTTGGTCTCTGCCCAATCATTTGCCAGGAGATCTTCTCTGATTGATAATTTTGGGTCACCTACAATTAGGTCTACTTCAAATCGGTGGCTGCGCACGATTTTTGGTAAATTTGTTGGGTATCCCTTGCCGCGTCTTACCGGTTCGAAAAATGAATCGATGCTATAGTGATCACTATCTAGAAAAATTTTCTCCAAGTCGTCATCTTTCAGCAGATAAGCGGAAGCATTGCATTGAGGATCAGCGTCAATTACCAGAATCTTTTTTTTGTGCTCAATTGACAGAGAGGCTGCAACGTTACAGAGAAGGGTGGTTTTCCCTACCCCGCCCTTGTTATTGAAAAAACCAATGCTTATCACTAAAGAGCTCCTTGGCTAATCTTATTCTGTTTTCATTTCGGCAGTGAAAATGGATCTAATGCCATTGGTGGATGGTGCTAGCTTACTCTATAAGAGTGGCAAAATAGTGGCTTGTTTTCAAGGGCACTGTGGAAAGCCTTGATCTGTTCTGAAGCTTGTAAGGCTGTCAGGTAACCACGGCGGGTTTTTCTGATAGCTCCAAGCGCCTCGGCCTCTTTGAAAACCAGGCATGCCTTCAGATTACCAATCCGATTTGCGCTAGCAAAATCTTTCACCTTTATATTGCTTTGACTCGGAAGCGAAGAGGCTTGCAGAAGAAGCGCGTCGAGCAGGCTGTTGTTCGGAACCAATCCGGTTGATACGCTGGTGGAATGTGATTGATGATCCGCGAGGGTCGACGGATCGACAATTTCTTCAAATTGATCAATCTCTGGCTTTGGGCTGTGCAAGACAGAAAGAAGCAAAGCGGGGACGAGCTCCAGCGACAGTGCAAAGCCTGCGCAGAGTAGGATGGCCAGGATCGTGGGGATAGATGCAGCCTTGACGTTAGATGACTGGATTTGAGCTATTTCCAGTGAGCTGGAGTTTATCCTTTCCATCGCTGCTTGGCGTTGCGTGTCTACTCTCTCTAGCAATGCGGACTCAAGTTCCTGTGCTTTTGTCACCATTCCCTTTATCCGCAGATCTGAAGATTCCGAACGACTCTTCTTCTCTGTTTTCCCGAGCGTTTCGATAAAGTCTGAGTCTTTCTTAATCAATGCGGTTAGGTGATCAATACGTCCACCTGCTAATGCTGCCTGCTTCGATTGGCTTGCTGTGATTGAACCCATTAGTCGGTCGTATGTCGACCACCCGGATACGGCTCCGAGCGTTATCACGCATGAGCATATGGCTGAAGTGAAGAAAAAACGTTGCTGATCGAGCAGCCGAACTGCCAAGGGCCAACCGAGATATTTGAAAATATCGAGAAGCACTGCAGCTCCCGCAAAAATAATTGCGAGAATTGGATCGTCGATTAGACTGAAAATAGTCATTGCAACAGATACTGCAGTAACTGACGACAGCGCAAACGCCAGGCAGATGAGTACCGCGGACATTCTTTTGTCCATGCTGATTTCCCTTGATTGTTAACTGAAGATTTGTTGTGCGCTAATTCGTGTAAAGCGGAAAGCCCATAAAGTTGTATAAAGCTCGACTAAATGTTTTTCGGCATTAAAGCCGGCAGAGAAACTCTCAACCGCCATAAGCTCACGGCAACCAAAAACGGTACAAACTAAATAAAGTTACTCGCCGATAATCAAAAAGCCATCGAGTTCCTATTGCACAGCAGACCTGCGACCACGATGGGTATACTGCGCTACATACATTGCATCACCGATAAATCGAAATTCAGTAAGCTTTATCGGCGATACACTCATCACTTCTCTGGCCCTGGAAGCCACAGATCACAAAGCGTTTCGTGCAAATTCCGATCACCATTTGCTGTAATGACGTTTGCTATGACATACCGGTAGCTATCCAGGATCGCCACCAACTCACCTTTCTCAACGGTTAGATCAATCAAAAAACCGCAGGCGTCAGTTACAGTCCCATCCTGTAATGCGGACTTTCCAGAAATATGCCCATTACCACAAAAGCGAGCATCCCGGAGAGTCCGGGTAACTGGCTTTGGCTTTAAAAAGAGACAAACGTAAAAACGTACGATAGTTACGGGTATGAGCAAAAAGTGAATTGTGAAATTCACCCCGTACTTTAGCTTTTCAACCAAAACCCTGAGCATCAAGCACTACCCTGTGTGGCGCGCCGAGCCAGTTCCAGACCACGACGACACGAAGCCAGGACGTTACTGACCCCCTGTGGACTCGTCCCAACCTTGCGCGCGGCTGCGGTTGTAGACAAACCCTCGACAAGCACCAGGCGCGCGGCCTCTTGGCTAGCTCCACCACGCATGCGTAAAAGCTCTGCTAATGCCATGAATTGTTCCTCTGTCACCATTCCTCCCAAGCTCGGACGTGAGCTAGGGGATGTTAACGCGTTGGAAGTCATTTGCCTCCAACGGTTAGTACAGTACACGCTTAAGGGTTACATTTGCAAGGCTGGCCCGCACGGTCGTCAGTGGAATCCACGCTGGTGCTCGTGCGCAGCAGTCGCTAGGCTTAGCGTGCAGAGTTAAGGATGGGTGCAATGAAGCTTTTCTTGGACACTGAGTTCACACGCCTGAATCGCGATGCAAAGCTCATATCGCTAGCTTTGGTCGCTGAGACCGGTGAGGAGTTTTACGTAGAGCTGTCGGATGGGTATAGCGCGGAAGACTGCAGCGACTTCGTCATCGAGACAGTGCTGCCACAACTTGACCTTCATCGACACGGGCAAACCGTTGCAGAAGCAAACGTGCTGCTTCAGAAGTTTTTTCAGAACTTCGACGAAGACCTTGAGGTTTGCTCTGATGCCCCAGCTTGGGATTGGCCTCTTTTCTGTCAGCTGGCACGGGTTGATGGAGGAGTGTCCTCTAATGTACTGTTGGAGCCCACAGATCTGAGTGGCATGTGTCGTGACGCGGTGCTCACTGCTGACCTTGAAAATCTGCTCCGGGATCCCCCGCACCATGCACTGGCTGACGCTAAACTGATCCGTGATATTTTTTTGAAAATTCAGGGTCATCAGTAATCCGCGAATTTTTTCTATTCACCAGATTTCGTCAGGGCGACGAGTAACTTCTTCTGGCAGTTGTTCTAAATAATACTCCAAGTTGCCGGAAACCTTGTCCAATACCATAGGCAAGTAAGGAAGCAAATCTGTAAAGCTGCTGTGCTCCGGGCCACCATGATAAAATCTGCAGTGCGAAATAATAGCTTCGCAGTCCTCGATAACTAACAGCTGCATCGGATCGCGATCGTTATAGTCGTGCAAGTTTGATAAGTGAATGAAGGCGCACCCGAATTTATACACAGATCGCGTCCAGCCTTGAAGTTCCTGTGCCAGTTCAACCATCTCTCGATCCGTTACGCGACCGCGACCGCTGGACTGTTGCCATTGCTGTCCATTCACGGACGCTTCAATCAATATTCTTCGACGGGCAGGCTCTTGCGCTAGTAGGTAGATAACCCGAACCATTGAATCCAGTTCTTGTCGAAGAATGGCAATCATCTGGCTCGGGATGTTCGCTGTTGCTAGTAGCTGCATGGCGCGTTTGTGGTCGTTTGAACGACTGAGCACCTGCCTAGTGAAAATGGCGACAGAATCCATCTATTTGACCTCACTTTTCCTGTTGTTTTGGGCATACCGTGCTCGGCACACCGGGGGATTAGCGGAACTCGATCTTCCACGTTGCAGAGCGCTAGTGCCAAGAATCCGGGCATACGCGTCAATCCGTCTAGCCAAAAAAAACCTCGAAAGATCTCCTCGCGCATGCTCCCCACCTGGCTCGCCGCATCGTCATCGTAAAAATCAGCGATCTGGTACGTGCTCACAGCTTTGTCTTCAATGTAAAGCTCGCCGTCGTCTTCCCAGATCGCTTGGATCGGTTGCGTTTGGATGTAGTCATCGCCGCCAGGCATGCTAAAGACGTACCCGGCGATGCATTGGCTGGGTACGTCCTCGCTACTGGTAAACCTAGCGTTATGCAGGCTGTGGATCAAACTCATACTCCTGTTGTTTTCTGGCCGGTAAAACCAACGGTTGGCCGGGGGTGAATTCAATGTAGTACTTTGATGGCTTTCCGATGCCTTTGAAAGTTAGATCGATGCCGAGCAGGGCTTCGAGGGCTTCCAGGATCAGTCTGGTGTCCCTGTCGAGACGCCAGTTGGCGCTTTTGACTTTGATAGGGATTCTTCGCGCGCCGGCCTGGAATCGAAGGTAGAAGTACCGGAGTCGCTCAGATCTTTGATGTTCGTCCTGATCTCTTTGAGCAATTTCGACCTGAAGCTCTGAAAGGGTTTCTGAGTCATAACTGATACCTTCTTGTGTAATGAGTTTCTGCCAAGTCAATCTGGAACGCTTTAGTTGCCGGCCACTGATGTGTTTGCCGTCGTATTCGTATGAGATGCCTTTGGGTTGGCCTTGTTCGCTGAGGGTCAGGTGGATGTAGACCCTTTGCTTTCTCAGCGCTACGACGAGATCGAACATGTCGCCGTGGATTGCCTTGGTGTGCTCGATGGCGCCTGCGATTTTGGCGATCAGGCGGTGTTTGTGTGGCAGTTCGCCATCACGGTTCGAGGCTTTGACTTCAGCGTGAGTGAGTGCGATTCCCCAGGTCGCTGATGGGCGTGGCGCTTTTTTTAGACCGAACATATCTTCGATTTCAGAGACTGACTCCATAGACGCCGCGCGCTCGTCGCTGTCCTTGACCATCCGGAAGTCCTCGTCCAGGGCGATCCTGTTGGCGACGATGTGGACGTGCTCATGATCTTTGTCACGGTGCATCACCGCGACGTACTTGCAGGTCTCTGTGAAGCCCAGGTCGGCCATGTACTTTCGTACTGCCGTGAGCCACTGTGCAGGTGTTAGGGATTCACCAGGGCGGAGTGACATCATCGCGTGAAAGACGGGCTTTATAGGTCTGTCGGAGTCGATAGACATGCGGCGTAGGATCTCAACCTGGTCGAACTCTCTCACCATTTCCAAGATGGCATCTTCACTCCCTGCTAACAGCGCGGGGAGGGGGTCGGACGAAATGCAGTTGTAGTCGATAGTCAGGATTTGGTTGATTTGGTGGTCGTGCTTAGTGCAGCCAAAGATGTAGCGGATACGCTTCTTAAACGACCCGGAGGACTTTGGAAAGATTTTGCCAATCATGCTGCACCTCCCATGTTGATGCGGGCGATGTGTTTGACCTTTTCCAGAAGTTCACTCTCAGGCCGCTCGGCGTTGATCAGGGATGCAAGGTTCATCAGCTCCCTGGCAATCTGCACTACCTCTACACCAACTTTTGGTTTCATCTTCCCGTTAGCAACGTAGTCCCGGATAAAAGCCCCTGCGGTCTTATAACCAGCCTCAGTGATTTTGGAATTAAGGATGTCCATCTCAGGTCTGCTGAAACGGATCGTGATCCTGGCGTCTTTCTTCTCAACTACTTTCATCTTGGCTCACCTTATTATTATTTTTATTGGTCAGCTTTTATCAACGCAACACCCGAAGGGATGTGAGTAGTCGCTTATTGTCTGCCACAGACACAACTGGCTAGCTACTGATATAAGACTATTATGCATGTGGAGCAATAGGTGATGGGAGTGTTTTTGACAATATAGTGACTTATTTTCGGATATATGCTGTTTGGACTATAAATTATTAGCGGTTGTATGAGTGTGGTGTGATTTCGCAGTGGTGGTATGCTAAATCGCAATTGGAGAGTGCAGATTTGCAGTATGGTCGTGCGGTTTCGCTTAGCGCGAGTGTGATTTGGCAGTATGTGAGAGCGAAATCGCAGTGCAGGAGTGCGACTTCGTTGTGTTGGGATTTAGCAATTAAAGTCAGTTATGGAATGTGATTGTTGGGAATGCGCCAGATTCAAGGCCTTCTTCAACGATGACGTCAAATGGCTCAAAAAATTCTTTGGGTGAACCTAGCTTGGCAGTCCAGGTCACGAGTTCTGGATAGTCCATCACATAGCACGATGTATCCATTTCACGACTTAGCGATAGAACACGATCCGAATAGCTTTCCCACTCACTCTCAAAGGTTTCTTGAACTACTATCAAGTTTCTGATGGTTTTTCCCTTGGTCTCGATTTCAAAAATATCTTCACCAAAATGGAACTGGAGTTCTGCATTTCGTCTGAGGTACTTGAGGGCGCCACGAGTTTGGTTGATTGCCTTGTCTAAGGCTTTAGAGATAGTTGCTATTTTTCGTTCTAGAGTTCTGTTAAGTGACTTTTCGGTGTTCGGACTATCCTTTGCTTGAATCAGCAGCAAATACTCATCTGATGCAACTAGGATGTCGACGAACTCTTCGTTGTTATCTGTCATAAGCGGGTTTAGGAAAATTGAATCTTCACTAAACACTTTCTGCAGTAATCTAACGATATCCATTTCTTGGTAGCTGCCAGGCTCTTGTCTTTCAAGGGTGGAATGGCTGACGCGTGAGCCTTTTTGATACATATTTTTCATTGGTATTGCGTCCATGATGAACAAGTCTTCTGTCATGAGCGGCTGAATGAAATTTACCCGAATAGCGTCCTTGTCATTCTGAATGGATCTGCGCAAAAACCAATGCTGGCTTCGTTCACGAATTTCATAACCAGCTTCTAAGGACAGTGGCGCTAATTTGTATTTGTGCTTGTCAAAAGTTGAGTGGTTTGGATTCTGTGCTTTGTATCCAAGTAGTTCACGATTGTTGTCGTCGAAAAAATGGATGTCAAAACTTTCGACAGATAAAAGGTGGAGTATTGACTGCCCCATCTCATCATCTAGAAGAGGCGTGTTGATCATGAGCGGGTTGAGATCGTCGTCCTCATAAGTAGTAATCAGGCTGTAGCAGGTATCTCCGTTCATCTGGCAGGGCGCAAGATAGAACCCAACGCGTTGTTTTGACTTAGCCGCCAAAATGTATTCTTTGGGCGCTTTGATGATGAGGATGAATGTGCCGTCCTTGTCGTTGGCAATCGTGCTTAGCCCATGGTGAAGGTCTCTCACGTGCTGCAAAAGGTGTGGTTGCAGAATTGTCAGCATGGCGTCTCCTTGCGGGTTGTCAGGGTCAATGTGCCATTACAAATAGCACGAAAAGCTCGAGACCTCACTCAACGGGTAGACGTAGAAGAATGGGTAGTGTCAGTCGGTAGTGCCAGGAATTGGAGCTATATCGCTGCTGGTCTGTCCAATCAGCTTCAGTCCAGTCGAGCGGGAGGTGGTGTAGAGGTGTACTGGCGGGGTGTGTGTGACTGCACACAAATTACACACGATATACCTTGTAGGCCACGGAAATACTGATTAAACCGTCCAATCCATCATGGGCGCAACAGAAAACCGCCGAGACAGCGCAGCCCCTGTGTTTACTGGCTTTGAAGCAATATTCTGTACCATTGTGCTCTACGTTTTTGCAGCGTTTTTAGGGGGTAAAAGGGCGTATTTTGAAGTCGACTGGTACAATTTACCAATCAAAACAACAATTGTACCAGGCGATCATGGCCACTATCCGAGCACGCAAGCGTACTGACGGCAGCATCAGTTACACGGCACAAGTACGCCTGTTTTGCGATGGGTTGCAAGTCTACCAAGAGAGCCAGATCTTCGCCCGATAACAGACGGCCTGGCAGCTTTGGGTCGATTGCGGGACTTTGCAACAGGCAGCAATCGGACAGATGCAGCCACTCGAACAACATAACCTGAGCGCTGTTTTGCAGCGCCAAACGGTCACTTATGTTCCGCTGCCAACATTGATCTGAACTGGGAAATACTCTCTGAAGATAGCCCGGCACCTTCGAATACTGCGCAGGTGAAGCTAACGGGGGCAGGGCCTGGAGCGGTTATGATGCGGTCTGCAATCACCGCTATCGGACTGTTTCGATAAAACCCGTGACCTTCATAACCTGCAGCATTCTCTTGTAAGAAATTAGCACTGTTTGAGGTATGTGGAGTCTTGTCGAGAAGCCCGGCCCTCGCAAGTGCCAGAGTTCCCCCACAGATACCGGCAATCGTCGCTCCACTTGAACGACTGGCATGAAGAAAGTCTCGAATATCCGGTGCTTCTGCACGTTCCCAGACCATTCCCCCGA
The DNA here is from genome assembly GCF_012985715.1 of Pseudomonas sp. WS 5051. Taxonomy (NCBI): domain Bacteria; kingdom Pseudomonadati; phylum Pseudomonadota; class Gammaproteobacteria; order Pseudomonadales; family Pseudomonadaceae; genus Pseudomonas; species Pseudomonas sp. WS 5051. Next base: position 463,564 of record NZ_JAAQWV010000002.1, on the reverse strand, counting down.
TAACGACCACAACATCCGGTTTCCAGTCCAGGCATTGTTGCAAGTTACTATCGATCGTTACAGGCAGCCCGCCCTGCGAGTGGATCTGTCCCGGAGCAAAAGCGAAAAACCTGACGTCGATCCCGTAAAATGGGGACGCAGTTCCAGCTATAAAAGCATATTCCCAGTCAGCAAAACCGGGGCTCAGTAGTAAACCTATGCGTGCCATCAGTCAGAATCCTCCATGAATGCCAACACCCTATGGCGACAATAAATGGATATCAAGGGCTGCTTTGGGTCGAATAGCAGTCGCTCGCAAAAATCTGCTCTCTACCTATATATGCCAGGACTCAGCCTCGACGTAGCGGGCCAACGCACGTTTGAGGTGGTACTAACGGTCGCGGTCGGTGGCTTGGGACAACTGGTCGAGCTGCTCCACGAGCGCCTCTTCAACACAGAATGACAACACGGGCGGTGCCATGATGGAATCCTCACTCTTGAGTGTATACAGCGTATACGGGTTCTAAAGCTGCACACCCAGGTGGCTGATGAGAACAGAGGTTTCTTGTAGCTTCAGACAAACGCACCGGTGTCTCTGCAAACTACCTGCGATAGCTTATTTTCGTCCTTGGGTGCCATTAAAGCGAAAAAAGGCCAGCCACATCATGGCCAGCCTTTTTGCTTGCTTGAACCACCACCTGAAAATCAGGCTGCCTTGTTACTGATGCGAACTTCGAGTTCCAGATCTGCACTGGCCAACATATTCACCAAAGCATCCAGAGAAAATTTTTCAATTTTCCCCTTGAGCAAATCATTCAGCCTTGGCTGAGTGATATGCAGCCGCTGGGCCGCTTCTTTTTGCGATACATCCCAGGTTTTCACTACCCGCCTGATGGCTCGCATCAACTGAGAACGGACACGCAGGTTCTCGGCTTCTTCTGGCGTATCAACCAACGCATCCCAGACACTGGTAGGGCGTTCGTTTGACATACACTTTTCCTCTGATCAATCACTTGCTTACTAATTTTGGACAACTGTTTTGCTACAAGTTCTTTTAAAAAAGTGACAGGTGTACTTTTTTTGAGTCGGGTCATAGCTAGGGCTTTACCCCTTCACCGTTGGTAAAGGGGATCGCCACGCCACCCTACGCTCAACCCAGCGATTTGTATCGGGTTCTACCCAGATCCAAATCACGCTTTTCCGTCTTTTGAGTTGTCTTGCGGAAGGCATGCAACACATAGATTGCTTCCGGCCGATTGACCACATAAAACACGCGAAAAGCCCCATCATCACATGCAATCCGGATTTCCTGAACACCCTTGCCAACGGATTTCATTGGCTTGAAGTCGTCAGGCTCTTCCCCTTCCTGCAGTAGTTCTAGCTGAAAACCTGCTCGCTTCCTAGGCACTTCAGGGAAGTCCCGCAGGTCTTGCAAGCTACTTCCAACCCACATGATTTCCTTCATTTCTCGGTTGGGCATCGCTGCACCTCCGTCTTATCAAACATTTTATGCATCTGAAAGTAGTCATCGGTCGCTTCCTCTCTGGTCAAAAATCGAACAGGCATGTTGCTCGTCTCACCTACGGATTCGCGTGTGCGAATCCACGCCTGCGAGATAAACATTATATCTGTTTTGATATAAATACAAGGTCATCTCTCATCACTGTTTTGCAGACATCAAGAGGTGGGGCCATCATGCATGCGAAATGCTCCCAGTGAGGCTACGAGTCCTTGTGCGGCTCATTTCCACGTTGGGATGCGGTCAGCCGCTTCCTGACGGTGCTGGTGAATCTGTGTAGGGATTTATTCAGATGTTGGCGAATGCCAGTTTGTCGAGTGGGCTTCATTCCTGGACATTCATCCTTTGTAGGGCCGTTGAACATTGGAGGTGAGCTTACCGAGAGATATTCAGGAGTTTCGTACGACGTTTCGCTTTCCATCTCGCGAATCATCCGAGAGAATCCCGTTCGCTTGCGCCTGCTCAAATCGGGGAATAGTCTCGGCCCATCGCTGCAAAATCAGCGGTCGGGTTTAGTAGCCCGGTGTTACCAGGCGCAATGCGCCACCTTAGCGAGGCGCTTTTTTTGGCCTTCGTTTTATGGTGGCCGTGCGCAGGGCGCCCTTGTGGCGCGCCGGTTTCCTGGTACACCGGTCTACTAACCTGCGTACGGCTGCCACCCAGTCGTTTAGTAGCGATAGGTGACAGCTCCTTTTTATGTACCAGGAGTCATCACAATGAAAAAAGTTGTCCCCGATCCCCCCTCATTGACCCTGCAAGATGCTGAACAGTGCGATTCACAGTCGCTGGACCGTGCGGCCGTCAGGCGTGCGCTCGATTATTACCTGCACGATCATAAGCCTGCTCGCCCCATAAGCACGGCTATATTTGCCATCCCGGACAGTGTCAATTCAGAAGCGGCTTTGGCCCAAGCGTCAGACTTGTTGCGCTGTGCGGTTGCTTCGGCGAGTGAGGCGGGGGATGGTTTGTGCGGGCTCGCGCGCGACCGGGTGTTGTCGGTCATGCATCTGGTGGAGCTGGCCAGGGCGTATGTCGATAAATCGCTGGACGGTGTGGCGATGCACTGATGCAGCACGCGCCTGGTTGGCGGCAGGCGCGTTATTGATCTCTGGGTATATTGGGTACTTTTCGAAAATCGCGGCAAGTTGATCGGAGCCTCCCTAGGTAGCTGACAAGCTGCCCAACAATACAAGGAAGTCAATGCTGAGTTCACTGGTATCAAATGGTCAGCAACCAACGTCGGATCAATCAGAACTGGTGGTGCCTTGGTGGAGCTTTACGAAGACCATCCTGGCTGTAACCGCCCTGTCATTAGTACTTGATGGGCGGATCGGACTGGACACCCCGATACCTGATCAGCCATTCACGTTGCGCCAACTGCTTAGGCATGAGGCAGGGCTCGCCGATTATGGTGAACTTGCAGATTATCACGCCGCCGTTGCCAACCATGAGGCTGCATGGTCAGCAGACGAAATGATGCAGCGCCTTGATGGCGCTCGGCTTCGATATACCCCCGGAACTGGATGGCGCTATTCCAATGTGGGTTACCTTCTCATAGGCAAGCTAATTGAACAGCTGACTGACTTGTCGCTTGAAGAGGCAGTGGGTCGATACGCACTGACGCCTTTGGGGCTCTCGAGGGTTCGCTTCGCTAAAACGCCAGCAGACTTACAAGATACCCACCTTGGAAATACATCAAATTATGACCCCGGCTGGGTGTATCACGGCTTGTTAATCGGCCCCATTTCGCAAGCCGCACTCTTCCTCGACCGACTTTTCGCAGGGCATCTGCTCCCCACAGGCTTGCTCCAGGACATGCAGATAGCAAAGGCATTGGGTGGTTCGATTCCAGGACGCCCATGGATTACACCGGGATACGGCCTGGGTTTAATGCGGGGTTCGATCGACGGTGGTTTTACCCTTTGCGGACACACAGGGTGCGGGCCTGGCAGCGTCATTGCCGTTTACCGTATCTGCGACGGCGACACATCGGCCTGTTGCGCTGTTTTCGGCGCAGGCACCCGTGAAGGCACCGTCGAAACCCTCGCCGCCGAGCAACTGATACAAGTTTTGCGGTCGGGGGGTAAAGTCGTCTGAGTCCTTCGATGTATTGGCCGGCGATCCGCTACTTATCGTGGCGCAGCTCGCGGCTCAAGGTCTGAAGCATCTCTATATTGACGGAGGTCAGACCATCCAGGCTTTCCTCGCTGCGGGATTGATCAACGAGATCACTATTACACGCATTCCAGTGTTGTTGGGCAAAGGAATTCCTTTGTTCAGCCAGTTGGGTGGCGAGCTAAATTTAAGTCTGATTGACTCCTCAGCGTCTGATAACGGATTTGTACAGAGTCGTTACCAAGTGCTCGCCCAGGCTTGCTCAGTTGACAAAACAGGATCTGATTGCAGGGCTCTAGAGATTTGATGACTGCCCGCACGTCATTTGGTGCATAGCGACGTTCAAAGTCAGGTCGTAGCTAACCGACCCACATTTGCAAGCGCTGGCCACCACTGGCTCGATATCTCGAGGACGTTCTTGCTCGGCTGCCACATCAGTGGGGCACTGTTAAGTTATCGGAGATGGCAAAGTTTTAGAGTGGCTGAAACGAAATGACAAAAGAGACGGCACGTTACATCTTGATCACAGGCGCGGCAGGTACCGGCACCACGACTTTGGCGGATGTTTTAGCTAAGGAACTGAGCGCAACTCACCTGGAAGCAGATGATTTTTTGTGGCTGCCCAGTAACCCGCCCTATCTGCATCTGGCAGACAAAACGCTACGAGGAGAGCGCTTGCTACATGAAATGCGCGCTCATGACCGTGCAGTGGTTGCCGGATCAGTAATGGGCTGGGGTCAACCGCTTGAGAGCGAATTTGATCTTGTGGTGTTCCTTTATCTTCCGGTTGATCTCAGATTGGAGAGGCTAGAACGTCGAGAGGTAAAACGCTTCGGTCAAGCAAAGCCGGAGTTTCTGGCTTGGGCAGCTCAGTACGATGAGGAGGGCGTCCCTGGACGTAGCCTGGCCAGGCATCAGGAATGGCTGTCTGCGCTTACCTGTACGGTCTTAAAGCTTGAAGGGGACATGTCTGTTACAGATCGGGTGCGGCAAATACTGGATGCAGTCGACGGACTGAAGCACACACCGTCAGTCATGTGAACGTGTGTTGGCTGTAGGCTTACGTCCAGCTTGCCAAGCGAGTGGAAGAGATGGGCCAGTCATTCAGCGGCACATAAAGGTCGTCAAAAAGCTCGAGGCAGTTATCCTGGATCGGCACGTTCGCAATCAAAGCATGATGATTGCCGTGCTCTCGAGCAAGACGGGCCGCACCAGAATTTTGTAGCAGTCGGCATCGAATGCCTGCCCTGTGAGTCTGGGGGCCAGTCTGGCTTCAGACTCGCAGGTATAGGTGCCGATATAGCGCCAGCTGTCCACGACGTGGTACTCCTCGATCTCGCCATGCTGCTCGTGCAATGCGATTGCGCCTGGATAGGGCCAGTGATGCACGGCCCAGCGTTCCAAGGCACTCAACAAGCGTTGGGTATGCGCCTTAGGGCTTTCTGCCCCTTTGCAGGCACCGGCGCACTTGCCTATCTGAGCCCGAAAGCAGCCCCGTCCCGTTGATTTATCCAGGCCCAGCAGGGTGTGGCAGAGCCGGTGCTCGTCCGCAATCTGCATCAGGGCTTCGGTGGCCATCCGCCGGTTACGGAAAAGCCCGTACAACTGTGGCCCGTCGCAGATGGTGGTGGTGTCGATGATTTCCAGTACCCCGTCGACAATCCGCAATGAGCACAGACGCTGTTGACGACGAAGTCGCTTGTTCTTCAAGGGTTGCAGTTCTTTGATCAGGCGGGACTCCAACAGCAGGGCACCGATTTCTCCTGCGGTTTGCTGGTACTCGATCCGTTGTGTCTGGCGCAGCATTCGGGCTTCTTCCGGCGCGCGCAGGTGGGAAAGCAGTCGGCTGCGTATATCGATGCTTTTACCGATATAGAGCGGCATGGACTCGCCAGCAGCGTAAAAGAAATACACCCCGGGTGCTCGCGGGGCGGCCTCGACCTGAGCGCGCAGGTGGGTCGGGTATGTATAAACAAGGTCGGGGCGAGCAGTAGGGGCGGGCATGGGGTGCACCTTCAAGGTGGATCAGTAGGCCTATGTACCAAGCATGGCCAATTTCAGTTCGGGGCAATGCAATTGAACACCTCACCGCGCAGCTTTTACCAATAGTCCAGGCGTGATGTGCCAGAAGCTCGCTCAATGCCTGACGCGTCAGGGTATTCAATGTCACGTATTACTGCTGTTTGTACCACGGGAGTGCTACAAAACACATCGGAAGAACGCCTTGCTCTACGAGGATTGATCAACGGGAACAGTTATTGCTTGAAGGGCTGAGGGCGGAGGGAAATGCAGACCGCGCAGATTTGTGTGCGCTGTAAGGGTGCGTAAGTTAATCAGGAATTGCGTGTTTTCGAGCGCAAGCAGTTGACCTACTCAGAACAGTTTATAGGGAGCTATCGCTTGGAAAACCTGGTCATTCGTCATGCGCAACTAACGGATGCGACGCAGCTCTGCAATGCCGAGCGTGAAACGGCCAAAACCCCCGGTTTGCTTGTCTCGCGGCCAAGTGAGTTTAACACTGCAGCCTTTGAGCGAAAAATTCTTGCCCTGAAGGATGATGGCCTTTACCTGGTGGTTGAATGGAATGACCAGATTGTCGGGCATGCTTTGCTTGAGCCAATGGGGCTTGAGGCCTTTAAGCACGTTATGAGCCTGACTATCGTTGTGCATCCCGACTATGTGGGGCAGGGTATCGGCCATGTGTTGATGACGCGCTTGTTGCAGTGGGCCGGGGATCGCCCGGGGCTGGTAAAAGTCGAACTGCGGGTGCGTGAGGTCAATCGCCGTGCGAGGCACCTTTATCTGAAGTTCGGCTTTGTGGAAGAAGGTCGTCTTGAAAAGCGTATACGCCTACCCGATGGCAGTCTGATCGCGGATATCACCATGGCCTGGTTCGCACCGGAGCACAGCTGAAGCAGCACTGGGTGGCAGCTTGATGCCCTGACGAACTCAAGCTGTCGTCTATAGTCAGAGGACCACCCTTATTCTGAGTCCTCGACCATGCTAACGCCTCGCTCACTGATTACAGCCATTACGTGTGTTGCGCTTGTTTGTGGCCCGGTCACTGCCTCGGCCGATCCAGGTAACGGGAACGGTAAAGGCAATGACAAAGGCGGTCAGCACTATGACCAGGATCATGGCAAGCAAGGTGGCCAGGGCAATAAAGGTAAGAAGTCAGGCGCTGACGACAGGGCGCATGGCCCGAGTATCAATCGTGCAGCCACGCTTGAAATCATTCACGGGCATAGAGATTACTGGAGCCGAAGCCAGGCGCTGCCGCCCGGCATCCAGAAGAATCTGGCGCGGGGCAAGCCGCTGCCGCCGGGTATTGCCAAAAAGCTGGATGGCCGACTGGCCAGCAGGCTGCCTCATTACGAGGGGTACGAATGGCAGCAGGTGGGCACGGAGTTGATTCTGGTCTCCATTGCCACCGGGTTGGTTTATGAGATTCTCAATGGTGCCTTTGATTGATGTGACGCCGTTGTGTCGATCAGTGCCTGAAACTCCGGGCTTATCCCTCGCCTAGACCCGGGAAAAGCCCGGCCAGCCGGGGCAATGTGCCAGTGTTTATCACTAAGTGGCTGTTTTTGAATAAATTTATTTAAAAAGTGCTTCCCATATCCTCAGAGTGCGGGTATATTTGCGCTCGTTCTCACAGCGAACCCTTACAGGTTCACGGCGATTGGCAACATTCGCAAGCTGCAAGGACGTTAAATGAATGCCAGGCATTCATCGCAACAACTACAGGGGCGTCGCCAAGCGGTAAGGCAGCAGGTTTTGATCCTGCCATGCGTTGGTTCAAATCCAGCCGCCCCTGCCATTTTCCAGATCTTGTCCAGCATCGGGCAAGACTCTCCAAGCACAGCGTCAACGCCGTTCGGCCTGACGCAACCTCGCTAGTCACCCATCCCATACCAATTAATACCACTGTCTTTTTCTTGCCCATTCGGTTTGTGGCGGATCAGTCCTGCGCGTTTCTGCAGCTCAACCCATTGCCTGTGAAAGCAGTGCGTACTGATGAACACCTTCAGTGGATTGCGGGGGTGTGCCGAGGGCCATTTGGGTCACCCGGTCTACTGGGCCCAGGCCGGCCCGCGTCAGCCATTCACACAGACCGCTGTTATGTGGCACATCGATACGCACAAACTGGCCAGGGATCCGTGAGAGCAGGGTGGCGATCAGGTGCCTGGCCTGCCGGGGATTTTGGGCAATCACCGGGCCAATGCAATGGCCCTTTCCGGCGCGGCGCAACAGGGCAAACGCCTGTAACTGGCCTCCGCACTCGATACCGGCCGTGTGTTCGATAGTGTCGTGCAGATGGGCGAAAATGGCACTGCGATCCAGCCCGCTGCCAGCGTTGGCCAGTGCCAGTTGCCGTGCCTGATCCTCTGCGTTGAGGCTGCGGCAGTGTTCGTCTGCGGCCAGCGGTTCAAGGGCCATACATTGTGCCGGGCCCTGGCGCTGCTCGAGGGTGCCGAACTCGATAAAGCCCTGGCTCAGATACAGCGGTGCGCCTGCCGCCGAGGCATTGAGGATCGCCGTGGCCGGCTTGCAGGCCTCGAGCGCCAGCTCCATCAATCGGCGGCCAACACCCTGGCCCTGATAATCGGGGCTGACCACCACCAGGCCAATGGTTGCAAACGCACCTTGTGGGCAGGCGAACGCCGTGCCGATCAAGCGCTCACCTTCGCAGGCCACAAAGCCTTTGCACAACCGGTGCAACAACGCCCAGTCTTCCAGGCGATGGGGCCAGTTCAGTTGCGCGGACAACCTGTGGGCGGCGGGCAAGTCGGCCCGGGTCATGGCGCGGTAGGTGAAGGCAGCCTGTTGCGGCGCGGGCATGATGAAACTCCTGGAACATGTGCGCACTATCTACAGGTATTGCCGCCGCGCTTTCAACCCCCGTGTGCGACCTCATGCCTGGCCGACATGATGCTCGCCACCTGACGTGGCTGGCAGTTGAGGTAGGCCGAGGATTGCAGCCATTGCTGGTCGGGGTACCAGGCAAACATGAACTGGCCATTTTTGAGTTTATCTACGACCTGACGCGCCACTTGCGGGCGGACCGCCGGGCAGCCGAGGCTGCGGCCGATGCGGCCCTGGGTTTTGCTCCACAGCGGGTTCACGTAATTGGCGGGGTGGATCACGATCGCCCGTTCACGGGCCTGGTCATTGATGCCGGGCTCAAGGCCGTCCATGCGCAATGAGTAACCATGGCTGCCCACATAGCTTTCCTGGGTGCTGAACAGGCCGAGACTGGACTGGTTGCTGCCTTCGGTATTGGAGAAACTGGTGGCGAAGTTCTCGCCGGATTGTTTTCCGTGGGCCACCAGATCACGCAGAACCAATGTCTTGCGGGTCAGGTCAAAGATCCAGAGACGGCGAGCGGTTGAAGGTTGCGAGAAGTCGATTACCGCCAGATGCCGAGCCTGTTTGGCTCCGTTATTGACCGCACACTGCATGGCGCTGAGGGCGCTTTTCAGGGCCTGGGGGTTGAGTTCCGGGGCGGCATGGCTGAGCTTGTTGAGCAAGAGCGGATTAGCAGCGTAGGCAGTAGTGCAGGTTGCGCTTAAGGCGATGGCTGCAAAGCAAAAACGGCGTAAAAAGTTGAGCATGATTTGCGTATTCTCGATGGAGTCAGACCAGTAATGCTGCGCCGATAACTTGGCGCTTGGGTTTTAACTGCTAGCCTGTGGGTTTGCCGTGACCGCTGATTGAGCTGAAGTTAAAGATGACGGCCCATAATTGGAGTAAAGCAGTTGTTCAAAAAACGCGCATTTTACTTGAGCATTGCCTTGCTGACTGTGCCACTGGTCGCTGTAGCCGATCCCCTACAGGCAGACACCACAAGCCCGGTACAACAAGCGCTCAGCCAACTGCCGCAAGCCTGTCCGGTCCTGGCGCCACGGGTCAATGCACCGATGCTGCGAATGCTGCAGGGGTTTTATCAGGGGCAGAATGACCAGCCGGTATGGGCGGTCAATGGCCGTTTGAGCGCCCTGCAAGGGGAGCTTGCGCAGTTGGCGGATGACGGTCTGGACCCCGACACCTACAAACTGCCTGTCGCTGGTGATCTGTGTGCCGATATCGGGATCAGCCAGCAGTATCTGCAAGCCTTGCAGGACCTGCACTATGGTCGCCTGCAGCAGTCGCGGTTCGAGCCGGTATGGCATGCCAGTGAGGTTGCACAAGACCGCCAGGCCCGCATCCTGGCCTTTGCCGGCCCGGGCCTGGCGGACTTGCCCCGGGCTTTTGAACAGGCGCGCCCGCAAAACGAGCTGTATCAAAACCTGCGCCGGGTTTATGCCCGCCAGCGCCAGCAACCCCTGCCACAATGGCAACCGCTGGCCAGCGGTCCGTTGCTGCGCCCTGGCACTGAGGATGCGCGGGTGCCCGAACTGGCCCGGCGGCTGGTCAGTGAAGGCTATCTCAACGCGATGCCGTTGACGGTCGATCATCATTACAGCAATGAGCTGGTGGCAGCGGTGAAGAGCTTTCAGCTCGATCACTCCTTGCAGGCTGATGGAGTCGTCGGTGCGGGCACCTTGAAAGAACTGAATATCAGCCCCCGTGAGCGGCGCGAACAGCTGCGCATCAATCTGGAGCGCTTTCGCTGGATAGCCCAGGATCTGGAGCCCGATATCCTGCTGGTCAATGTGCCCGCAGCGCAACTGACCGTGTACCGCAACGGTGTGCCGGTGTGGCAGACACGCACCCAGGTCGGTCGTGCCGAGCGCCAGACCCCGCTGCTCAAGTCCCGGGTCAATCGCCTTACGCTCAACCCGACCTGGACCATTCCGCCGACCATCTTTCGTGAAGACAAACTGCCGCAGATCCGTCGCGACCCGTCTTTCCTCAGCCGTCAGGACCTGCAGATTGTGGACAGCAACGGCCAGCCGCTGGCGGCTCAGGATATCGACTGGGATCGACCGGGCAACATCCTGCTGCGCCAGGGCGCGGGGCCGAGGAACCCGTTGGGCCGTATTGCCATCCGCTTCCCCAATCCGTTCTCGGTGTACCTCCACGACACCCCTAGCCAGGCCTTGTTCAGCAAGGGGCCACGGGCCTTCAGTTCGGGTTGCGTGCGGGTTGAAGCGGTGTTCCAGCTGCGTGACTTGCTGGTGACACCTGCCGAAAAAGTCCGTAGCGAGGAGCTGTTGGGTACCGGGCTGACCCATGAGTTCAGGCTGTCGAACCCGACACCGATCCTGATGACCTACTGGACCGCCCAGGCAAACAAGGACGGCAAGGTGACCTACGCACCGGATATCTACAATCATGACCCGGCATTGATTGCGGCTCTGGCCAGCAAAAAATAATTCGGCTATTGCGGACTTTCGTAGCAGCTGACGAACGCAGCCTCGCTCCGCTCGTCAGCTGCTACATAGTCTTGGGCAACTTGCCTCATCTGCAGGCGAGCCACTAGTATCCAGCTCCCGATTGTCGACCCTGAGAGCCCCCATGAGCTGCTGGCCCGATTCGCGTTTCACCGATCTGCTGGGTATCGCCCACCCCCTGATTCAGGCACCGATGCTGGGCGCTGGCGCCGATATCATGATCGGCGTGGCACAGGCCGGGGGGCTGGCCTCACTGGCCTGCGCCACGTTGAGCCTGGAGGCGATTCGCAGCGAGGTGGCAACCTTTCGGGCTGCCTGCGACCAGCCGCTCAACCTGAACTTTTTCTGCCATCAGCCTCCGGAGTACGACGAGGCTGCCATCGAGCAGTGGAAGTCGCTGTTCAAGGCCTATTACAGCGAGCTCGGCGCCGATTATGACGCGCCCACTCCGATATCCAGCCGCGCGCCTTTCGATGAAGCCACCTGCGCCCTGGTCGAGGAATTGCGCCCCGAAGTGGTGAGTTTTCACTTCGCCCTGCCGGCACCGGAGTTTGTGGCCAGGGTCAAGGCCTGTGGGGCCAGGGTGCTCAGTTCGGCCACGACGGTTGACGAGGCGCAATGGCTGGAACACCACGGCTGTGACGCAATTATCGCCATGGGCTATGAAGCGGGCGGTCATCGGGCGATGTTCCTGCATCGTGAGCTGACCACGCAAATCGGCACCTTCGCTCTGGTGCCGCAAATCGTCGATGCCGTGTCGGTGCCGGTGATTGCTGCAGGCGGCATCGCCGATGCGCGAGGGATCGCGGCGGCGTTTGCACTTGGCGCCAGTGCCGTGCAAATCGGCACTGCTTACCTGTTTTGCCCTGAAGCAAAGCTGGCCAGGGCTCATCACCGTGCGTTGCGCGAGGCTCAGGCCAGTGATACCGCGCTGACCAATCTGTTTACCGGGCGGCCAGCACGGGGCATCGTCAATCGGGTCATGCGCGAACTGGGCCCGCTCAATCCCCAGGCCCCGGCTTTTCCGTTGGCCGGTGGTGTGCTGCTGCCGCTCAAGGCCAAATCCGGGGCTGACAGCGGCGACTTTATCAACCTGTGGGCGGGCCAGGCTTTCCCCCTGAGCCCCGGGCGCATGGCCGAGCTGACGTCGTATGAGCTGACACGCAAATTTATCGACGATTATGCCGCCCGCTCTACATGCCTATAGCAATTTTGCCCGGCATGGCTGGCGGTGCGAATCAGCAACATGATTGCACCTGCCACCGGCAGGCTTACCAGCAGTAATGCATAGCGCAGCGATTCAATACCGAAAGCCGGCTGCAGGGCATCGCTGAGCAAACCGGCCAGCAACGGCCCCAGGCCAATCCCCAGCAGGGTCGAAATAATGGTCTGCAAGGCCATCGCCGTACCCCGGCGGTTGGCCGGGACCAGTTGGGTGATCAGATTGAACGACGGCGCCACCCACCACACCGAAAAAAAGCTGTAGAGCGCGCACAGCAGCATCGCACTGGGCACCGGTACGCTGCCCACCTGCAGCCACACTGTGTTTGGCCACAGCAGGTAGGCGAACAGCGCACTGAGCGCTGTCACATGCCCTATGACCGGAATGCCCACTTGCCAGTGCGGGTTGCGCCGGGTCAGGTGGTCACTCAGCCAGCCGCTGAACAAGGCGCCGATCCCGGCAAAGCCGCCACAGATAAAACCCGCCAGCAGCCCGGCATGTTGCAGTGACAAACCGTGGGAGCGCACCAGAAAGCTGGTGTTCCACATGCCGATTGCATACGAGCCCAGGGTGGTCAAACCACCCGCCATCACCAGGCAACGGTAAGCGGGCAGGGCCCAGAGTTTGCGTGCCTCGCTGCCCATGCTCTGCAGGGGGTGGGCCGCGTGGGCGCTGGCCAGGTCCCAGCGGCCACGCGCCGGGTCCTTCACCACAAAGGCCAGCAGCGTGGAGAACATCAGCGCCGGCATGCCGATCACGATAAACGCGGTGCGCCAGCCATAGTGCTCAACCACCCAGGCGCCAAGGCTGAGGCCGATCACTGCGGAGAAGGTCGGTGCCGCCGTGAAGCAACTGATGGCAAACGATCGGCGATGGGGCGGGTAGAGGTCGGCAATGATCGACATCGATGTCGAGGTGGTCGGCGACTCGCTCACTGCCACAGCCATGCGTGCCAGGGCGAGCATCCAGAAGCTCACTGCCAGCCCGCACAACATGGTTGCCACGGCCCACAGCAAACAGGCGATGGCCAATAAGCGGGTGCGTACCATACGGTCGGCCAGGCGACCGGCAGGCAGGGCAAGCAGGGCGAATACCGCGGCAAAGGCCAGGCCGGAAATCAGCCCCATCGCTGTGTCACTGACGCCGAACTCGGCTTTGATCGGCTCAATCATCACTGCCAGAATCTGGCGCCCGACAAAGTTGTCGGCAAACACCGCTGCCAGCAATAACAGCAAAGCATGGCTGCGCCAGCCGACATGAGTGTTGGACATGGTGGGTTTCCTGTGAGGTAACAACGCCGAAGGCGCTGACCCGGTCAGCGCCTCCGTCAAGGTGCGACGCCTCAGGCCCGTTGGCGCGCCAGGGTCATGGCGGTGTCTTCGATCATGTCTTCCTGGCCGCCAACCATGCCGCGGCGACCCATCTCCACCAGAATCTCCCGTGCTGGCACGCCGTACTTTTTCTCGGCGCGCTTGGCAAACAGCAGGAACGAGCCATACACCCCGGCGTAGCCCATGGTCAGGGCATCGCGGTCGCTGCGGATCGGGAAGTCCATGATCGGCACCACCAGATCCTCGGCCACGTCCTGAATGCCAAACACACTGACCCCGGTTTCTATGCCCATGCGGTCGCACACGGCCACCAGGATTTCCATCGGCGTATTCCCCGCGCCCGCGCCGAGCCCGGCCGCTGCAGCGTCGATGCGGGTGGCTCCGGCCTCGATGGCCGCGATGGAGTTGGATACGCCCATCGACAGGTTGTGATGGCCGTGAAAGCCGATCTCGGTGTCCGGGTGCAGGGCCGCACGCAGGGCTGCAACCCGCGCCTTGATATCGTGTGGCAGCATGTAGCCGGCCGAATCGGTGAGGTAGACGCAGTTGGCGCCGAAGCTCTCCATCAACTTGCCCTGTTTGACCAGCCCCTCGGGACTGTTCATATGGGCCATCATCAAGAAACCCACGGTGTCCATGCCCAGCTTGCGGGCATAGGAGATGTGTTGCTCGGACACGTCCGCCTCGGTGCAATGGGTCGCCACGCGGATGGTATTGACCCCCAGTTCATGGGCCATTTGCAGATGGTCCACGGTGCCGATACCCGGCAGCAGCAGGGCTGACACCCTGGCCTTTTTCATCATCGGGATCACGGCCGACAGGTACTGCTCATCGGTGTGCGCCGGGAAGCCGTAGTTCACCGAGCTGCCACCCAGGCCGTCGCCATGGGTGACCTCAATCAGCGGCACGCCGGCTGCGTCCAGGCCGCAGGCGATGTCTTTCATCTGCTGCAGGCTGATCTGGTGACGCTTGGGGTGCATGCCGTCGCGCAGGCACATGTCATGCACGGTAATTTTTTTGCCGCGAAGATCCATGATCGGCTCCTTAAGCGAGGGCAGGTTGGGGGGCTGATGCCTTGAGTTGCAGCTCGCCCTTGAGGATTTCCTCGGCGAACATCTCGGCGGTGCGGGCGGCCGCGGCGGTCATGATGTCCAGGTTGCCGGCGTACTTGGGCAAGTAGTCGCCCAGGCCTTCGACCTCCATGAAAATCGAGACCCGGTTGCCGTCAAACACCGGGCCGTTGACCAGCTTGTAGCCGGGCACATACTGCTGCACCTGCTCGATCATGCTGGCGATGGCCAGGCTGATAGCGGCTTGATCCGGTTCGGTTTCAGTCAGGCAATGCACGGTATCGCGCATGATCAGCGGCGGCTCGGCGGGGTTGACGATAATGATCGCCTTGCCCTTTTTCGCCCCACCCACCTGCTCGATGGCACTGGCCGTGGTGCGGGTGAATTCGTCGATATTCTTGCGCGTGCCCGGGCCCACCGATTTGGACGCGGCAGTGGCGACGATTTCGGCGTAAGCCACCGGCTGGACGCTGGACACGGCCGCCACCAGCGGAATGGTCGCCTGGCCGCCGCAGGTGACCATATTGACGTTCATGGCGCCGCGCTTGAGGTTGGCCTTGAGGTTGACCGGCGGCACGCAATACGGGCCAATGGCAGCCGGTGTCAGGTCGATCATCAGCACGCCCAGCTCGTTGAGCTTGCGGCTGTTTTCAGCATGGACATAAGCCGAGGTGGCATCGAAGGCGATCTGGATATTGTCTGCCAGCACGTGCGGCAACAGACCGTCGACCCCGTCACTGGTGGTCTTCAGGCCCATCTCGCGGGCGCGGCTCAGGCCTTCGGAGGTGGCATCGATGCCCACCATCCACACGGGCTCCAGCACTTCGCTGCGCAGCAGCTTGTAAAGCAGATCGGTGCCGATATTGCCCGGCCCGATCAGGGCACATTTGATCTTTTTGCTCATGGCTAAGGTCTCGAAGGGGGGTTAGGGCACAAAGCGCAGGTTGGCAGAGCCCAGGCCGCTGAGAGTCAGGCTGACCTCATCGCCGGGTTGTACCGGAACCAGCGGCGCCAGTGCGCCGGAAAGGATGATTTCGCCCTTGCGAAACGGGATGTCGAACTTGCCCAGGGTATTGGCCAGCCAGGCCACGGCCTCGCAGGGGTGGCCCTGTACCGCCGAGCCAAAACCATGACCGGCGGGCTGGCCGTTTTTCAGCAAGTGCAACTCGACCTTGGCCAGATCCAGCTCGCGCGGGTTGATGCGCTGTTCGCCCAGGGCGAACACACCGCAGGAAGCGTTGTCGGCCACGGTGTCCTGAATGCGGATTTTCCAGTCGGCAATGCGCGAGTCGACAATTTCGAAACACGGCACCACCCATTGGCTGGCTGCCATTACGTCTTCGGCGGTGATGCCGGGGCCGTGCAGGTCTTCGCCGAGGATAAAGGCGATTTCGCCTTCAGCCCGTGGCTGCACCAGGTGGTGGGCGGCAAAGCTCACATCGCTGTTGTCGGCGACTTGCATGCGGTCGGTCAAGAAGCCGAAATCGGGCTGGTGCACATCAAGCATGTCCTGCACGGCACGGCTGGTAACGCCAATTTTTTTGCCGACCACCTGCTCGCCCAGCGCCTGGCGGCGTTGCAAGAAACGCAGGGAAATGCGGTAGGCCGTGTCCAGGGTCAAATCCGGGTAACGGGCGGTCAATGGCTCAAGGCCGCGCCGCTCCAGCAGGGCGTGAAACAACTCGTCGCCCAGGGCTTCAATCAACTGTGTGTCCATAAATTGGCTCTCGGGAGGCTATGCAGGAAATCCTCTTGTGGGAGCGAGCCTGCTCGCGAAACTTCTTCGCGAGCAGGCTCGCTCCCACGGTTTGATGGTGGCTCAACCCGGCCAGACGCTCGATTCGGCGCCGCCGTCTACTTCCAGGATCTTGCCGGTGACCCAGCGTGAAGCCGGGCTGGCCAGGTACAGCGCTGCAGCCGCGATATCTTCAACTTCGCCCAGGCTTTGCAGCGGCGTGGCCTTGATCATGCCGTCGCGCATGGCCACCGGCAGCACGCCATTGAGGGCGGCAGTCAGTACCGGGCCGGGAGCAATGCCGTTGACCCGTACCTGCGGCGCAAAGTCCTGGGCCAGCAGGCGGGTCATATGGCTCAGCGCCGCCTTGGCGGTGCCGTAGGCGCTGAATTGGGTTTGCGCATAACGCGCCGCGCCCGAGGTGATATTGATGATGTTGCCGCTGCCGGCTTCGCGCATATGCGGCACGCACAGCTGGCTAAGGTGATAGGCCGAAGACACGTTGAAGCGCATGATTTCTTCAAAACGCTCCACGCTCAGGGTCAGCGGGTCGTTGGGCCCGGCGCCGCCAGCATTGTTTACCAGGTGGGTGATGCGGCCCATCTGCTCGCGGGCCTGGGTGACCAGAGCGCTGCGCTGTTCGCTGTCATTGACGTCGCAGCTCAGGGCCAGGGCCCGACGGCCGAGGCTGCGTACTTCTTCGGCTACGGCTTCAACGTCGGCCAGGGTGCGGGCAGCCAGAACCACGTCGGCGCCTGCTTCAGCATAGGCCAGGGCGATGCCGCGCCCGATGCCGCGGCCGCCGCCGGTGATCACCGCCACGCTGCCGGTCAGGTTGAAGCGCTGAATAATATTCATAAAAGTCCTTTTCCTTTTTAGGTACAAAGCTAGCGGGGCGCCCACAGGTCGGGCAAGCCGGGATCACTGGCGGCAATCAGGCGCTTGAGCAGCACCTTGAGCGCCTGGGCATCACCGGGAGCGAGACGGGCCGACACGTTCTCTTCCACCGCCTTGGCCAGCGCCACCTGTTGCAGCGAGGCCTCGCGGCCGGTGGCGGTCAGCACATAGCGTGGCGCCTGCTGGCTGCCTTCGAGGGCGACCAGGTTCTGCTTTTCAAGAAAGCGCATGCTTGCCACGCTTACCACATGCCCGGTATAGCTGACGAAGTGATTGATTTCATCCAGGGTCAGGTTGTCGCGAATACACAGCACTGACAGGATAAAAAAGGCATGTTCGTCCAGCTGCTGGTTGCTCAGCAGGCGATGCAGGGCGTCGAGCAGCTGATAATGGGCGCGGCCCAGCAAGTAACCGAGCAGGTCTTCGGTGTAACTGCATTCCGGCGGTGGCGGGGTGGTTGCCAGGCGCAGCTCGCTGCGCGGCTTGCGGGTTGCCAGGGCATATTGGCCACTTTGAAAGGCCAGCGGTGCACGGTCACTGTGATCGAAGGCGAGTACTTCCCCGACGAATATCACATGGTCGCCGCCTTCATACTGAAAAGCCGTGCGGCACTGAAACCTCGCGGTGCAGTCCTGCAACAGCGGCGCGGGGCTGATGCCGTTATCGAGTTCGATTTCGGCAAACTTGTTCTCGCCCTGCATGGCAAAGCGTCCGGACAGCGGCTCCTGCTCTGTCGACAGCACATGCACGTTCCAGTGCGAACCGGCACTGAATACCGGCAGGCTGCGGGCGGACTTGGCCAGGCTCCACAGCACCAGCGGCGGGTTGAGCGATACCGAGTTGAAACTGTTGGCCGTAATGCCAATGGGCGAGCCATCTTCGGCCTGGGTGGTGATGATCGTCACCCCGGTGGTGAAGGTGCCCAGCGCGGTACGGAATGCCTGCGGGTCAAAACTGCTTTGCACTGCCATGACGAACCTCATGGATTGAATTTTCGTGCTGGCAGTATTCCCCTGGCTTGCGGGGGCTACATCGTCTTAATGGACTAACGGATATGGCCGATTATCGTCCGATCGGACGAGGCATTGCGGGGCGCAGTTCGCTAGCGTCGGTTGATCGAACCGGTGTATCAGAGGACTTATCCATGACGTTCAGCAGCACTGCTCCAGAACAGCTGACCAGCCTGTTGGCGGCGCAGAAAAAAGCCTTTGTCGGCGCAGGCCACGTCAGTGCCGAGCTGCGTCGGGAGCGCATCCAGCGGGTGATCGAGTTGCTGGTGCGCTTCCAGCAGCCGCTGGTCGAGGCCATGGATGCCGACTTTGGCGGCAGGCCCCAGGGCTTTTCGTTGATGAATGACGTGCTGGGTTCCCTGGCCTCGCTCAAATACGCCCGCGACCATCTCGAGCACTGGGTTGCAGACGAGCCGCGCCAGGTGTTTGCGCCCTATGACCAGTTGGGCGCCAAGGCCTGGGTGATGCACCAGCCCAAGGGCAGTATCGGCATTCTCGGCACCTGGAATGCGCCGCTGTTCACCTTGCTCAGCCCCTTGGCCTGCGTGCTGGCGGCGGGTAACCGGGCGATTCTCAAGCCCTCTGAAGTGGTGCCGCGTACCGCCGATGTGCTTGCCGGGGCTTTTGCCGAGCTGTTCGATCCGCTGGAAATCGCCGTGGTCACCGGCGACGCCGAACTGGCGCAAGTGTTTACTGCGCAAGCCTTCGACCATCTGGTGTTTACCGGCAGCACTGCGGTGGCGCGCTCGGTGATGCGCAATGCGGCGCAAAACCTGGTGCCGTTGACCCTGGAGCTGGGCGGCAAGTCGCCAGTGATTATTTCCCGCAGCGCCGATCTGGCCAAGGCGGCCTTCAGCATTGCCGTGGCCAAGGCCAATAACGGCGGGCAAATCTGCATCAACCCGGACGTGGTGTATGTGCCCCGCGAACAGATGGAAGATTTCCTTGGCCTGCTGGGCGCGGCCTACAGTGAGCTGCTGCCCGCCACCGACGCCAATCCTGACGTGGTTGCGGTGGTCAACGACCGGCATCTGCAGCGTATCGAAGGCTATGTGCAGGACGCCCGCCAGCTTGGCGCGCGTGTCGAGCGCTTCCCTCGGGCTCTTGAGGTCGACGCGCTCACACGCAGGCGCCCGTTGCAGGTGGTGATCAATCCGCCCCGCGACAGCCTGATCCTGCAAGAAGAAATTTTCGGTCCGGCACTGGTGCTGTTGCCCTATGAGCAGCTTGACCGTGCGCTGGCCGATATCCATTCACGCGAGCGCCCGCTGGCGCTGTACTACTTCGGGCAAAGTGAAGAAGAGCAGCGTCATGTGCTGCAAAACACGATTTCCGGTGGGGTCAGCATCAACGACGTGATGATGCATGCGGCTTTGCACGATGCGCCTTTTGGCGGTATTGGCGCCTCGGGCATGGGCCATTACCACGGCCGCGAAGGCTTCCTGGAGTTCAGCCATATGCGCACCGTGTACAAGGCTGCGGCCCACGACCCGCGCCGCGAGTGGGGCCTGTTGCCGCCTTATGGCGAGCACTTTTTACCCGCCATGCAGGCGATGGTCACCGCCGACTGAAACCCGAAATGCCCTTGTGGGAGCGAGCAGGCTCGCTCCCACAAGGGGCGTTGCTCTTTAAATAAAAACAAGATTTGCTCTGGAGATTGACCTTGCAAAACCCTGCCGAAACACCTGAACAATCCACTGGCTGGCCCCGTCGTCACGTCCTCAAAGCGGGCGCCTTGGCCGTGGGTGCCGGGCTGCTGGGGCGTTTTGCCAATGCCGCTGAAGGCACCGCCATTTCGCCCGCCGAGTACCTGGCAATGGATGCCACCGACATGGCCCGCGCCGTACAAAAGGGCGAACTCAGCCCGCACGCTCTGCTGGCAGCGGCCATGGCCCGCTGTGATGCCGTCAACCCCAAGGTCAATGCCGTCAATATGCGCCATGACGACTACGCCCAGGCACTGCTCAAGGCCCGCAGTGCCAGCGGGACTGCGAATACCGGCGCACTGGCCGGGGTGCCGATCCTGATCAAGGACCTCAACACCTACCTGCAAGGTACCCGCACCACCAATGGCAGCAGGTTGTACAAGGACGCGCCACCAGCGCCCCACACCAGTACCCTGATTGACCGCTATCAGGCAGCCGGGGCCGTGCCGTTTGGCAAGACCACCTGCCCGGAATTCGGCCTGACCACCACCACCGAATCCCTGCTGTGGGGCCAGACCCGCAACCCCTGGAACCTGGCCAAAAGCGCCGGCGGCTCGTCCGGCGGAGCTGCTTCGGCGGTTGCCGCAGGTATTGTGCCGGTGGCCCATGCCACCGACGGTGGCGGCTCGATCCGCATTCCGGCGTCTTATTGCGGGCTGGTCGGGCTCAAGCCGACGCGTTACCGCACACCAAGCGGCCCGGGCAAGTACGAGGGTTGGTTCGGTGCCAGCGTGGGCAACGTGGTGTCGCGCAATATGCGCGATATGGCGCTGTTTATGGACGTGGGGCAGGGACATGAGGCGGGCAGCCCGTATTGGGCAAAACCGCTGGTACGTCCTTACGTTGAAGAGCTGCGCACTGCACCGGGCCGTCTGCGTATCGGTGTGGTGCGTGACTCGTTGACCGGCTCGCCGCTGGACCCGGCGGTGGTCAGGGTGCTGGACGACACTGCCAAACGCCTGGCCACCCAGGGCCATGAAGTTGAAGAATTGCGCCTGAGCATCGACCCGCGGCAGTTGTTCGGAGCCCACGGCTCGGTGGTTGGCGATGCCTTGCTGACCATGGTGCACGATCGCGAGCAAGTGCTGGGGCGCAGCGCCACGGCCGATGACTATGAACGCATCACTCAGGTGGTACTGGGCAATGCCCAAAAAGTCACTGGAGAGGGTCTGTACCGGGCGCGGCAGTCGTTCGAAAGTATTGGCGGTTATATGGAAGAGCAGTTCCAGAAGTACGACGTGATCCTGTCGCCGGTAACAGCCAACATTACCCCGGACCTGGGCCTGCTGAGCCTGAACCAGCCGTGGGACAGCTATGCCCACAACGCCATGGGCAGCGCGGCCTTTACCGTGCTGGCCAACGTCAGCGGGCAGCCGGCGCTGTCGTTGCCGGTGGGCATGAGCGACAACGGCCTGCCCATCGGCATGATGTTCACCGCGCCATTGGGCGGTGAAGACGTGTTGCTGCGTTTGGGCGCGCAGATCGAGCAGGATCGGCCTTTTGCGAAGTTACCGGTGGTTTAAAAAGCGCCCTGACCCTCTCCCTCAGGGAGAGGGGATTGATTGGCGTTTGCCCTGCGGCTAGCTCCCTCTGCCTTTGGCAGAGGGTTGGGGTGAGGGCCAGCCTTCACCCGATATCCCGACTAGTCCGCTTTGACGATGATCCACAACCCCGCTGGCGGGATTATTCGTCACACACCGCCCGCGCATTCGCGCAGCGAGAGACTGACGGAGAACACACGGATGGATCAGATACGAGAGAAAAGTCCGATTGAGCTTGAGCTGCTGCAACGCGCGCGCAATTTGATACCTGCGCTTAAAAGCCGTTCAGCCCAGGCGGACAAGGACTGCAAGCTACCTGACGAAACCGTTCGCGAAATGCAGGAAGCCGGGCTGTTTCGTGCCCTGCAACCGAAAAAGTGGGGCGGCCATGAAATCGACTTGCGCACCTTTTTTGAAATCCAGATGACCCTGGCCGAAGGCTGCATGTCCACCGCCTGGGTTTATGGCGTAGTGGGTGTGCATCCGTGGCAACTGGCGCGTTACCCGGTAGAGGCGCAGCGTGATGTGTGGGGCGAGGACAGCTCGGTGCTGGTGGCCTCGACCTATATGCCCGTGGCCAAGGTCACGCCGGTCAAGGGCGGCTATCAGGTCAGCGGGCGCTGGGGCTTCTCCAGTGGCAGCCAGCATGCGCAGTGGTGTCTGCTTGGCGGCATCGTGCCGCAAGATGAAACCGGCCCTACCGAACACGGCACCTTTCTGATCCCGGCCAGCGACTACCGTATCGAGCAGAACTGGGACGTGTTGGGGCTGCGCGGCAGCGGCAGCCACGATATCGTCGTTGAAGACGCTTTTGTGCCGGCCCATCGAGTACAGCGCACCAACAATTACGGCATCGAAGCCACACCGGGGCGGCTGGTCAACACCAACCCGATGTACGCCATCCCGTTTGCCCAGGTGTTTGCCCGTGCCGTCTCTACCTCGGCCCTCGGCGCCCTGCAAGGCGCGATCAACGAGTTCCGTGACAACGCGGCCAAGCACATCGGCAAGCATGGCGCCAAAACCGCCGAAGACCCGGCCGCCCAGGCTGCCGTGGCCGAAGCCATCATCACCGTCGACTCGCTCAAACTGGTGCTGATGCGCAACTACGCCAACCTGATGGCGCTGGCCGCCGCCGGGGAATACCCGGATGTGGAAACCCGCTTGCTGTATCGCTACCAGTCTTCCCATGTGACCAATGTGTGCGCCGACCGGGTCAGTGACCTGCTGCGCTGCATGGCCGCATCGGGCTTGTACAACACCAACCCGGTGGCGCGCTTCTTCCGTGACCTGCATCAGGCTCGCGGGCATATCGCCAATAACGAGGCGGCTTACCGGCGCAGTTACGGCCTGGTGCAATTGGGCCTGCCCAACGCGGATCCGTTTGTGTGATCGGCTGATCTACATCCGGCAAAACACCTCTGACCTCAGCGCAAGGCATAACAATAATGACGGCTCACGATCAGTCTCAGTCCAGCTATGACGTAATTGTTGTCGGCTCCGGCGCCGGCGCCATGACCTCAGCCCTGTTTGCGGCTGATCAGGGCCTGTCGGTCCTGATTGTCGAAAAAAGCGATAAATACGGTGGCACTTCGGCGATTTCCGGTGGCGGTATCTGGATCCCCAACAACCACTACTTTGCCGCGCTCGGCGGGCAGGACAGCCCCGAGCTGTCGATGCAGTACCTCAAGGCGGCCACCGGCGAGCATGGCGACCCGGTGCGCCTGAAGGCGTATCTGGATCACGCCGCGCCGATGATCAAAAAGCTCACTGCCAACAGCCACGTGCGTTATGCGGTGGCCGACAAATACCCCGATTACTACCCGCAACTGCCCGGCGCCTTGCCGGGTGGTCGCACCCTGGACCCGGAGCTGTTCGACACCAGCCTGCTGGCCGAAGAACTGCCCAACCTGCGCAAGCCTTCACCCTCCACCCTGTTGATGGGGCGCATTGCCTGGACGGCCCGCGACGCGCACAAGGCCATGGCGCGCAGCTTTGGCTGGCAATGGCTGATCTTCAAGTTGATGGCGCGCTACAAGCTCGACTTCAAATGGCGGCGCAAAAGCAAGTACGACCGCCGCGCTGCGTTGGGCAGTTCGCTGGTGGCGTCGTTGCGTCGTTCACTGATGGACCGCAACGTGCCGCTGTGGCTCAACACCGACTTTCAGGATGTGGTGCTCGACGGTGACCGGGTGTGCGGCATCAAGGTCGCCACCGGCGGCAAGGTGCTTGAACTCAAGGCCCGTCGCGCCGTGATTTTCGGCTCTGGCGGTTTCGAACAGAACCAGACGCTGCGTGAGAAGTTCCTGCCGCAGCCGACCCGTGCCAGCTGGAGCGCCACGCCACCGGGCAACAATACCGGGGCAGCGCTTGAGGCCGGCATGCACATTGGCGCGGCCACCGCGCTGATGGACTGGGCCTGGTGGGCACCGACCATTGCCGTACCCGGCGAAGAAAAACCCCGCGGGGTGTTTGCCGAACGGGCGTTCCCGGGGGCTATTGTGGTCAACAGCCTGGGTCAGCGCTTCGTCAACGAAGCGGCGCCGTACCTGGAATTCGTCGACGCCATGTATCAGGACAATCGCAAGACTGATGGCCGATCAGTGCCTTCGTGGGTGATCTTCGACGGGCACTTTCGCTTCCACTACGCCATGGGCCCGTTGATGCCGGCCCAGGTGATGCCCGACAGCCGGCTGCGCAAGGAGTGGCTCAACACCGTGTACTGGAAGGCCGACAGCCTTGAAGCCCTGGCCATGCAGATCGGCGTGGATGCGCAGGGGCTGGACAGCACCGTGCAGAAGGTCAATGGCTACGCCCAAACGGGTGTCGACCTGGACTTCGATCGCGGCGGCAACGTCTTCGATCGCTACTACGGCGACAGTAATATCAAACCCAACCCGTGCCTGGCGCCGTTGCGCAAGGGGCCGTACTACGCCATGCGCCTGGATGCCGGTGATATCGGTACCAAGGGCGGGTTACTGACCAACCAGCATGCCCAGGTGGTGCGTGAGGACGGCCAGCCGATCCCCGGCCTGTATGCGATCGGCAATTGCTCGGCATCGGTGATGGGCACCAGCTACCCGGGCGCCGGTGGCACCCTGGGCCCGGCTATGACCTTTGGTTATATCGCCGCCAATCATATCGCCAGCAGCGTGCCGGCTACGGCCAGCAGCAAGGTGCGGGCACTGTCATGAGCCGAGCACAGCATACGTCCAGCAACAGCAAAATTCTCGCGCCCTTGCAGGCCGAGCGCCTGAGTGCAGGGGACTGGCACGACACCTGCGACGTGCTGGTAATAGGTTGGGGGGCGGCGGGTGCCTGCGCTGCGCTGGAGGCCAGCAGCAATGGCGCCAGGGTGATTGTGGCGGACCGCTTTACCGGCGGTGGCGCCAGTGCCAAAAGCGGTGGTGTGGTTTACGCCGGTGGCGGCACCCGGCATCAACAGGCCGCAGGTTTCACCGACAGCATCCAAGCGATGTTTGACTACCTCAAGCACGAAACCCAGGGCGTGGTCAGCGACGCAACCCTGCAAAAATTCTGCGATGACAGTGTCAGCAATCTTGACTGGCTTGAAAGCCACGGCGCGCGTTATGCCCATAGCGTGCCGCCGGGAGGGAAGACCTCATACCCGTCCGATGGCCATTTTTTGTATTACTCGGGCAATGAGCTGGTGCCTTCCCATGCCGGCACCCGGCCACCGGCCCCCCGCGGCCATCGTACGGTGGGCAAGGGCCAGTGTGGCGCGGTGCTGTATGGACATCTCAAAGCCGCGTGTCTGCGGGCCGGGGTGCAACCGCTGTTGCAATCGGCGGCACGTCGGCTGGTGGTGGATGCCAGCGGGCGGGTGGTGGGTGCCGAGTTCTGGCGCCTGCCCCAGGGCAGCCGCGAAGCGCGCTTGCATGCACGCCTGGCGGCACGGGCCGAGCGCCTGCAAAACTTCGCCCCCGGTTACTGCGACCGCCTGCGCCTCAAAGTCAGCCAGTTGGAGCGTGACCATGGCCAGCCGTTGCTGATCCGGGCCCGGCGCGCGGTTATCCTCAGCACCGGGGGCTTTATCTTCAATCGCGGGCTGATTCGCGATCATGCGCCCAACTTCAGGCGCAATTTCAAGGTGGGCGCTACCGGTTGCGATGGCAGCGGTCTGCTGCTGGGGCAGTCGGTGGGGGCCCGAAGCGAGCGGTTGAGCCGGGTGTCGGCCTGGCGCTTTATCAACCCGCCGCACTGCTGGCCCAAGGGCATTGTGGTCAACAGCAATGGCCAGCGTTTTTGCAACGAAGAGGTCTACGGCGCCACCCTTGGCCAGCCGCTGTGCGATGAGCAGGGCGGGCAGGCGTGGCTGGTGCTGGATGCGCGTTTGCGCAAACAGGCAATCCGTCAGGCGCTGTTCGGTGGCTATTGGTGGTTCCAGAGCCTGCCGGCACTGGCCTTGATGCTGCTCAAGGTGCGCAAGGGTGACAACCCGGACCGGTTGGCCAGCGTTTGCGGCATGCAGGCGGGGGAGCTGAGTGGTGCCCTGCGCGCTTACAACGCCGGTGCCCGGGGCGATGGGCCGGATGCTTTCGGCAAGTCTGAAGGCAGCCGCCAGGTGTTGGATAAGGGGCCGTTTTACGCTTGCGATATCAGCGTCGGTAACCCGATCTTTCCGCTGGGGGCGCTGACCCTGGGCGGGCTTAAAGTTGATGAAAGCAACGGCGCTGTACTCGATACCGATGGCCAGCCGATTGCCGGCCTGTTCAGCGCCGGGCGCACCGCCATCGGTGTGGCGTCGCACCTGTATATCAGTGGCTTGTCCCTGGCCGACTGCGTGTTTTCGGGGCGCCGTGCCGGCCTTGCCGCCTCAGGCAGGAACGAGCCTGGCACAACAATCGCGAGCAGGCTCGCTCCCACAGACAGTGCAAGGGTGACCTTATGAGCGCACGTGTTGCAGGCAAGGTGGCGTTGATTACCGGTGGGGCCAGTGGCGTGGGCAGGGCAACGGCGCTGCTGCTCGCCCGTGAAGGTGCCCGTGTGGTGATCAGCGATATCGATGTGGCGGGTGGCCTGGCCCTGGCTGAAGAGATCGGTGCGCAAGCATTGTTTATTGAGCATGACGCGGGCAGCGAAGCAGATTGGACGCGGGTGATCGACACCGTTCGCGAGCACCACGGGCGGCTGGATATCCTGTTCAACAACGCCGGGATCCTGCTCAAGGGCGATATTGAAAATACCGCCTATAGTGATTGGCAACGGGTGCAGCGCATCAACTCCGACAGTGTCTTCCTGGGTTGTCGCGCCGCCATAAGCCTGATGAAAGAAAGCGAGGGCGGCTCCATTATCAACATGTCTTCGATTGCGGCGGTGGCCGGACGCGATGATTACGTTGCCTACAGCGCCTCCAAAGGCGCCGTCGCCGCCCTGTCGCGTACCGTGGCGGTGTTGTGCCGCCGGCGCAAATACCGCATTCGCTGCAATTCCCTGCACCCTGACGGCATCCTCACACCGATGACCACCGCGGGCTTGCCCGCCGGGCTCGACCCGTGGAGCCTGACCATCGATGCCGACCCCATGGGGCGCATGTGCCTGCCCGAAGATGTCGCCGCCAGCGTGCTGTTTTTGGCCAGTGACGAGTCCCGCGCCATCAGTGGTATCGAGCTGCGGATCGACAGCGGCCAGTTTGTGATGAGTATCTGATATGAGCCAACCGGCGTATTTCTCCCTGCGCGTAGCGCAAATTGTGACTGAAACGGCGGACTCCCGTTCCCTGGTGTTCGATGTCCCTGCGGCCTTGCGTGAGCAGTTCACCTATAAGTCAGGGCAGTTTCTGACCCTGCGCGTGCCCTTTGAAGGCGGCTGGTTGCCGCGCTGTTATTCGCTCTCCAGCACCCCGCTGGAGGACGAGCCCCTGCGCGTCACCATCAAGCAAGTACGTGACGGTCGTGCCTCCAACTGGCTGTGTGAGCAGTTGCGTGAGGGCGACCAGCTGGAAGTGCTGGCGCCGGCCGGGGTATTTGTACCGCGGCATTTTGACAATGACTTTGTGCTGTTTGGCGGTGGTAGCGGGGTCACACCGGTGCTGTCGATCCTGCGATCGGCGCTGATTGCCGGCACAGGCCGGATCCTGCTGATTTACGCCAATCGCGATGAAGCGTCGGTGATCTTTGCCGCCGAGCTTAAAGCCCTGGCCAGCGCCCACCCGCAACGATTGCAAGTGATCCACTGGCTGGACTCGGTCCAGGGCATACCGGCGGTGGCACAACTGGCGCAGATGGCACAGCCTTTTGTGCATGCCCAGGCTTATATCTGTGGCCCCGGCCCGTTTATGGATGCGGCCGTCAGCGCCTTGCACGACATCGGCATGGAGCACGGGCACATCCACGTCGAGCGTTTTGTCTCGCTGCCGGAAGAGGGCAGTGAGGCCGCTCCGGCACCGGTCAACACCGATGTGATCGGCAGCCAGCTGTCGGTGCGCCTGGACGGGGAGGAGTACGAAGTGCCCTGTGCAGAAGGCGAAACCCTGCTCAATGCCATGCATCGCGCCGGCCTGAAACCGCCCAGCTCCTGCCTGGTGGGTTCCTGCGCAACCTGCATGTGTACGGTTGAGCGCGGCAGTGTCGAAATGCTGCGCAATGATGCCCTGGACCCACAAGAACTCAATGACGGCTGGGTGCTGGCGTGCCAATCGGTGCCCAGCAGCGAACAGCTGCGCGTGTGCTTTCCCGAATAACCTGCCAGACGAGTGACCGATGACTTCCAGCCTGCAACAGAGCCTGCCGCGCTCGATCCCGCAACTGCTGTTCAACGCCTCGGTGCAGCATGCCGGGCGCACGGCCATTGAAGAACATGGCCAATGCATCGACTACAGCGAACTGCCGCGCCTGGCCCTGGGCGTAACCCGCAGCCTGATGGCTCAGGGCATTGGCAAGGGCGACCGGGTAGCGATCTGGGCACCCAACGGCCGGGACTGGATCATTGCCGCGCTGGGCATTCATTGCGCGGGGGCGGTCATGGTGCCGATCAACACCCGGATGAAAGGCCCTGAAGCGGCCGATATCTTGCTGCGCAGCGGCAGCCGTCTGCTGTTTGTGCAGCCGAGTTTTCTGGGCATCGATTACCTGGCTTTGCTCGCGCCCTATCGACCGGCCAGCCTCAAGTGCCTGGTGTTGCTGGGCGAAACCACGGCGGCCAGTTCCGCCGGCCTGGACTGGGACGGTTTTGTGGCCATTGGCGCGGCCACCAGCGAGTCTGCCGCGCTGTTGCGTGCAGCCAGCGTGAATAGCGATGACCTCAGCGACCTGCTGTTTACCTCCGGTACCACTGGCAAGCCCAAGGGCGTGATGAGCGCCCATGGTCAAACGATTCGGGCCTTTAGCGAATACGTGTCGGTGATCGGTTTACAGGCCGGTGACCGTTATCTGGTGATCAACCCGTTTTTTCATGCCTTTGGCTACAAGGCGGGGTGGCTGACCTGCTTGCTGGCGGGGGCGACCATCCTGCCGCACCCGGTGTTCGACGCCGAAGCGGTGTTCCAGCGCATTGCCGCAGAGCGCATCACCGTGTTGCCGGGGCCGCCGACCCTGTACCTGTCGATGCTGGCCCATCCCAAGCTGGCGGAAACCGACCTGTCGAGCCTGCGCATTGCCGTGACCGGCGCGGCGACGGTGCCGCCGATCCTGATCGAGCGCATGCGCAGCGAACTGGGCTTTGCGGTGGTGACCACGGCCTATGGCCTGACCGAATGCGGCGGCTTGGCCACTATTTGCGACCCTGCTGACTCGGCGACGATCATCGCCAGCACCAGTGGCCGGGCGATTCCGGGCACCGAGGTGAGCATCCGTGACCCGCAAAACCGGGCTTTACCGGCGGGCAGCACGGGGGAGATCTGCCTGCGCGGTTTTCATGTGATGCAGGGCTACTTTGAAGACCCGCAGGCCACCGCTGAAACCATCGACAGTGAAGGCTGGTTGCACACCGGGGATATAGGCCAGCAGGATGCCGCGGGCAATCTGCGCATCACCGACCGGCTTAAAGACATGTTTATCGTCGGTGGTTTCAACTGTTACCCGGCTGAGATAGAAGCCGGCCTGATGGAGCATCCGGGCATTGCCCAGGTGGCGGTAATCGGTATACCCGACGCGCGTATGGGCGAGGTTGGGTGTGCGTGCGTGGTGTTGCGTCATGGTGTGCAACTGGATGAGGCAGGATTGATCCAGTGGGCGCGTGAACATATGGCCAATTACAAGGTACCGCGTGTGGTGCGCTTCCATGACGCGCTGCCGGTGAATGCGTCGAACAAGGTGGCGAAGAATGAGTTGCGGGCGGGATTCATGTAACGGGCCACCTGTGCGCTCGCCCTCACTCTGGCCTCCAGGGCCGGGGTGAGGGGGGCTTTTTCGGACATAGAACCGGACATCGACAATGGCCATAACTGTCCCCTTTTGGCCTGCCTCCCTCTGTGATCGTGCCGGGCTCTCGGCAAGAATCAACCCCGTCACTCAATAACAACAAACCACTTCGTCCTTGCCCTTGGCCTTTTGCAGGCCGCTGCCGTGTACAGAACATAACAACGATCGATTTCACGCCGAATCCGGGGAACTGAGCCATGGACACTCTGAAACGCTTGATGAGCGCCACTGTTTGTGGGCTGACGCTGCTGGCCAGTGCCGTACAGGCCGAACAGCGCGAGCTGCGGGTGTATAACTGGGCGGACTATATCCTGCCGTCCGTGCCCAAGGACTTCGCCAGACAGACCGGCATCAAGGTCACCTGGGACTCCTTCGACACCAACGAAGCCCTGGAAGCCAAACTCCTCACCGGCAATTCGGGCTATGACCTGGTGGTGCCGTCCAACCAGTTCCTCGATACCCAGATCAAGGCCGGGGTGTTCCAGAAGCTGGACAAGAGCAAGCTGCCCAACTGGCAGCACCAGGACCCGGCGCTGCTCAAGCTGCTGGACACCAATGACCCTGGCAATCAGTACGCTGTGCCCTACATGTACGGTACGGTGCTGATCGGTTTCAACCCGGCCAAGGTCAAGGCTGCGCTGGGTGAGGATGCGCCGGTGGACAGCTGGGACCTGGTGTTCAAACCCGAAAACATGGCCAAACTCAAATCCTGCGGCGTGGCGATGCTCGATTCACCTTCGGAAATCCTGCCCTTGGCCCTGCACTATCTAGGGCTGGACCCCAACAGCCAGAACCCGGCCGATTATGAAAAAGCCAAGGCGCTGATGCTCAAGGTCCGCCCCTACGTGACCTACTTCAACTCGGCCAAGTACATGACGGATATCGCCAATGGTGACATCTGCGTGGCCATTGGTTATTCCGGCAGCTTCTATCAGTTCGGCAACCGCGCCAAAGAATCGGGCAACGGCGTGGTGGTGGACTGGCGCTTGCCCAAGGAGGGCGCACCGATCTGGTTTGACACCTTCGCCATCCCTAAAAGTGCAAAAAATGTCGAAGAGGCCCACGAATTTCTCAACCACCTGCTGGAGCCCAAGGTCATTGCCGGGATCAGTGATTTTCTGGGTTACCCCAATGCCAACAAGGACTCGCTGGCACTGATCAACAAGGACATCACCGGTAACCCCAATCTGACCCCGACCAGCGAGGCGCTCAAGTCGCTGTATGTGGTGCAACCGTTGCCGCAAAAAATGGAGCGCGTGCGCACCCGGGTGTGGACCAGCATCAAGTCGGACAAGTAACCCCTCGGAGGTAGTGCATGGGGGTTATCGTCAAGTGCCGGCCAGGTTCTTACACTGGCTGCACTTAATCGAACGACGAGAAAGCACCATGCGTATCCGTGAGCTTGGCATCACCATCGGTTCGGGCACCCCGGGGGCGTACAACGCCATCACCGACGTACCGGGTGTGCGAGTGGGTCATCACACCCTCAACGTTGAAAACGGCGATGTTTCCATCCATTCCGGTGTCACCGTGATTGAGCCGCGTGCGGGAGCCACCCACCTGCAACCCTGCTTCGCCGGCGTGCATGTGCTCAATGGCAACGGCGACGCCACGGGGCTGGAGTGGATTCGCGAAGCCGGTTTGCTGACTTCGCCGATTGCCTATACCAATACCCACAGTGTTGGCGTGGTGCGCGATGCGCTGGTGGCAGCCGAGCGTGAGCTGGGCAAGCAGCACACCTACTGGTGCATGCCCGTGGTGCTGGAAACCTACGACGGCACGCTGAACGATATCTGGGGCCAGCATGTCACGGCCGAGCATGTGCAACTTGCCCTGCAGGATGCCAGGACAGGCCCTGTGCAGGAGGGCAATGTGGGCGGTGGCACAGGGATGATCTGTCACGAGTTCAAGGGTGGCATTGGCACTTCCTCGCGAGTATTGAGCCCGGAGCAGGGGGGCTGGACCGTCGGTGCGCTGGTGCAAGCCAACTATGGTGTACGCGAAGCCTTGCGGGTGGGGGGTTACCCGGTGGGTACCGTGCTGGATGACGTACCGTCCCCGTTTAAGAGCGAGAAAAATGTGGGCGTGCCGGGCATGGGTTCGATCGTGATAACCATCGCCACCGATGCGCCGTTGTTGCCGCACCAGTGTACCCGTCTGGCGCAGCGTGCCAGTGTCGGGCTGGCGCGAGTGGGCGGCGGCACTGAAGACTCCAGCGGTGATATTTTTATTGCCTTTGCGGTGGGCAACAGCAATTTGCCGGCGGCCAACTTCGGCCATCCGGGGGAGCCGACCACGGCATTGCAGATGGTCAACAACGATTACATCTCGGCGCTGTTTGTGGCGGCTGCGGATGCGGTAGAGGAGGCGATACTCAATGCCATGCTCGGTGCGGATGACCTGAGCGGATGTGGCAATACCGTTCTGGCGCTCAAGCCCGAACGGTTGCTGGCAGCGTTGCAGCAGGTGGGCTGGAAAGCCTCCTGAGGGCTGCCTCAACCTTGCGTAGCAGCTGCCGTAGGAACGAGGCTGCGTTCCTCGGCAGCTGCTACGGGGATTTGCCCTTACAGTTTCGGCAACTGCCCCACCCGGGCCATCATCTCGGTGACGATCTGCAGGTCCAGCATGAACTGCTCTACGGTCTTGAACTCGTTATCGGTATGCCCGGTGTATTTCACATCCGGCATGGCCAGGCCGAATTGCACGCCATTAGGCAGTTCATGCACCGAGGTTGCACCCGCCGAAGTACCGTACGTGTGCTCCATGCCCAGGTTTTCGCTGGCTACCGCCAACAGCGCCTTGACCCACTCACCCTCGGGGTTGCGGTACATCGGCTCGGCAATCGAGTACTCGAAACTCACCGGTACCTGCTGACTCTTGCTCCAGGCTGTCAGCTTCTCGGCAATCTGCGCTTTCAGCGCCTCCGGCGACTTGCCCTTGGGCACGCGCAGGTTGACCGCCAGCTTGAGCGCTTTGTCGTCCAGCCCCACAAAGGTCAGTGAGGTGGTCAGCGGCCCCATAAAGTCATCGGCAAAACCGACCCCCAGCTTGCCGCCCTTGTAGTCCAGGCCCCAGTTGTCGGCAGCATAGTGCGCTGCGTCGGTAATGTGGTTGTGCTTGAGGGCGATAGGGCCGTCGACGCTACTGATAAAGTCGAGCATCCGTGCCACCGGGTTGACCCCCGACTCGGGCTCTGAGGAGTGGGCAGAAACCCCGGTTACGGTCAGCACGACATCCTTGCCAACCACCTTGGCATTGACCTCGAAATCACCGCCATTGCGTTTGGCATATTCTGCACCGGCCTTGTTCAGGCTGGCCGCCAGTTCGGCGGGTTTGTCGGTCACCAGGGTTGCTACCGACGTCGACGGGATCTGGTTGGTCGCCATGCCGCCGGTCAGCGAGACGATTTCGGCGCCCTGGCCTTCGCCCTTGCGCCGGGCAAAGGTGGCCATAACGGTGCCGTAGCCTTTTTCGGCAATCACCACCGGGTAGCCGCCATCCAGCGCCAGGTTGTAGTTGGGCACCGGGTTGTGTTCGAAGTAATAAGGAATGGCATCACCGCTGGTTTCTTCGGTGGTGTCGATCAGCAACTTGAAGTTCCTGGCCAGTGGCAGTTGTTCTTCCTTGATGACTTTCATGGCGTACATCGCCACCACGATGCCGTTTTTGTCATCCTCCGTACCGCGCCCGTACATACGGTCACCGATCAGTGTGACCTTGAACGGGTCGAGTTGGGTGCCGTCCTTGAGTACCCAGTTTTCCGGGGTTACCGGCACTACGTCGGCGTGGGCATGAATACCGACCACTTCATCGCCACTGCCTTCGAGGGAGACTTCATAGACACGGTTGTCGATATTGCGAAAGTTCAGGTTAAAGGCCTTGGCCAGATCCTTGATCTTGTCGGCGATCTTGAGAAATTGCGGGTTCTCGTACTGGGGCACGTCGTCCAGGTTGACGGTGGGGATGGCCACCAGTTCACGCAGGGTGTCGGTAGCCGCCTTGCCGTATTTGAGCCGGGTATACAGGCCCAGCAGGCGATAGATCTCGTTCTGTTGCTCGGGGGCCAGTGCCTTGTTGTCGAGAAAGGCGCTGATGGTCGGGCCGAGATTATCTTTTTGCGCCAGCTCACTCTTGGCCAACGCCCCCAGAAACTGACGGAAGTCAGTGACATGGGTGTCGCTGAACGTCTTGAGGATGACAGCACTCTGTTGCGGGGTGATGGTGGCGTGGGCTGCAGTGCTGAACGCAGCGAGGCTGGCCATCATCAGGGTTGCAGCGGCCAGTTGTTTAAGTGAAAAGTCCATTTTGCAGGGCGTTCCTGTACAGGTCGTTGGATGGAAACATGAAGTAAGTGAAACAAAACATTTCCAAACTTACACTGCGAGGCGCTGCCACGTTAAGCGCTTTTTATTCTTGAGCCTGCAAAAACAGCGAGAACAGTTCGGACTGTGACTTGATTCCCAACTTGCCGTACATGTGCTTGCGATGGACCTTGACGGTCTCCGCAGAGATTGCCAGTTTTCGGGCGATTTCCTTGTTCGAACAACCACTTAGCAGCAACAGGGCGACTTCCATTTCGCGTGCGGTCAACGGCGAGGTCAACTGCTCGGCAGCCGCTTCAAGGCGGCTTTGCCAGTTGGGCGTGAGCTCCGGTGCCTCCTTGGGGTCGCGCTCAAAAACCAGGCGCTGGCGCATCAAGGCGGCCACCCACGGCTGCACCAACCCCAGCAATGCACTCTGTTCCAGGCTGAAACGGCACTGGCTGCCCAGTGACAGGCTCAGGGTGCGTTGATTGTCGAGTTGCACATTGATATGCACCTCGTCGGTAACGATATTCAGGCGGAAATAACGCTGGTAGTAGTCGGTCTGTTCAAAGCATTCGGGGGCCAC
This sequence comes from Pseudomonas sp. WS 5051, assembly GCF_012985715.1. Classification (NCBI taxonomy): domain Bacteria; kingdom Pseudomonadati; phylum Pseudomonadota; class Gammaproteobacteria; order Pseudomonadales; family Pseudomonadaceae; genus Pseudomonas; species Pseudomonas sp. WS 5051. The sequence continues at coordinate 428,834 of NZ_JAAQWV010000002.1, read as the reverse complement.
GTCCTGCAGGCGGAACAAGCCGCTTTGCGGTGCTTCACGGTTGGCGATATAAAACGGGTCCAGCAGGTAAAGCCCCTTGAGGTAGTCCTGGAACAGCGAATCCATGCCACCGTCTGCACCGGGAGACTCGGCCAGAACCTGTGGCTTGCCGGCGCTGTAGATCAGCACCACCCAGTTGTCCACGGGTACATAGCGGCCCAGCAAACGTACCAGCGCAGTCCAGAAATTGGGCCGGTCCAGGGTTTCGATCACGCGGCCCATCGCGTCATGCCAGGCCACATCCTGCAAGGTCAGATTCATCTCACTACCCACCGGGTGTTACCCCATCGAAGTCATTTATTGGCGCGGTGCCGCGCACCATACTCGGCTCATCCCACCCTGCAAGGATCCGAGATGAACATTGAACTGGTGCAACTGGCAGGCCGTGACGGCGACACCGCTTATAACCTGTCGCGTACATTGAGCGCCATCGCCAGCTGCGCTGACGATACTGCGCTGCTGGTATTCCCGGAGACCCACCTGACCGGCTTTGTCGGCGGCCAGCAACTGGCGCAGGTGGCGGAGCCATTGACCGGCCCGACCCTGGGTGCGGTATTGCAGGCCGTACGCGAACGTGGAGTCAGTGTGGTGGTGGGGCTGGCGGAAAACCATCACGGCACCTTCTATAACACCTCGGTACTGGTCACGCCCGAGGGGATCGCCTTGCAGTACCGCAAGACCCATTTGTGGCCAAGTGAACGCGGCGACTTTACCCCCGGCGACCGTTTTACCACCGTGCTTTGGCAGGGTGTGCGGGTTGGCCTGCTGATCTGTTATGACATTGAACTGCCGGAAACCGGCCGAGCACTGGCGCAACTGGGGGCTGAACTGATCATTGTCACCAACGGCAATATGGACCCCTACGGCCCGGTGCATCGTACCTCGATCATGGCCCGTGCCCAGGAGAACCAGGCGTTTGCGCTGATGGTCAATCGCGTCGGTAGCGGGGATGACGGGCTGGTGTTCGCGGGTGGCAGCATGGCGGTCGATCCGTTCGGGCGGGTGCTGCTCGAGGCCGGGCGCGATGAGGTTCGCCATGTTGTAGCGCTGGATCTGGATCAGCTCAAGGCTGCCCGGCGTGACTACGACTACCTCAAGGATCGTCGCTTGCTGCTGTCGGGTGAACAGCTCGAACACCCGGACGGGCGTCGCGAACTGTTGATTGGAGCCAGCCAATGAAGACTAAAAACACGACGGGACTTGCCCTGGCTGCGCTATTGGGTTGCAGCCTGGTTCACGCCGCCGAACCTCAGGTGAATATCTACAACTGGTACGACTTTATCGCTCCGGACACGATGAAAAACTTCCAGGCCGAAACCGGCACAGCCTCGATGTACGACGTGTTCGACAACAGCGATGTGATGCAAAGCAAGCTGATGGCCGGTCGCAGCGGGTATGACGTGGTTGTGGCCACCGGTGACCTGCTACCCAACCTGATCAAGGCCGGGGTGCTCAAGGAACTCGATCGGGGGCAGTTGCCCAACCTCGCACACCTGGACCCGGCCATCCTTGCCAAGATGCAGAGCAATGACCCCGGCAATCGTTATGCCGTGCCGTATTTGTGGGGCACTACCGGGGTGGGTTATGACGTCGACAAGGTCAGGGCGATACTTGGGCCGGATGCGCCGGTGGATTCCTGGGACCTGATCTTCAAGCCCGAGAACCTGAGCAAATTGAGCCAGTGCGGTGTAGCCATGCTCGATGCCCCCGGTGAAATCATTCCAATTGCGTTGCACTACCTCGGCTTGCCATACAACAGCAGCGACCCCCGGGACTATGCCAAGGCCGAAGCGTTGCTGCTGACGTTACGTCCTTATATCCGCTATTTTGACTCGTCGAAATTCATTACCGACCTGGCCAATGGCAACGTCTGCGTGGTGCTGGGTTGGGCAGGTGGGGTGCAAGACGCCAAAACCGCCTCGCAGGTGGCCGGCAATGGGCGCAACATCCGCTACAGCATCCCCCGTGAAGGGGCGCCGATCTGGGTTGAGAGCCTGGTGTTGCTCAACGACGCGCCCAACCCGCAGCAGGGGCTGGCCTTTATCGACTACATGCTGCGCCCGCAGGTGATAGCCCGGACTTCGACCTACCTCAAATATCCCAATGCGAACCAGGACGCCAGGCCACTGATGGACCCGTCGTTGCGCGATAACCCGGATATCTACCCTGACGAGAAAGTCATGGCCACTTTGTTCCCGCTGGAGCCATTGCCGCTCAAGCTTGAACGGGTGCGCACGCGGGTGTGGAGCAAGGTTAAAAGCGGAACGTGAAGCCAAACTTTGTCGATACTCTGTTACAGGTCAAGCCCTATTGTGGGAGCGAGCCTGCTCGCTCCCACAGTTGCAGTTTCCTGTAGCCGCTGTCGAAGGAACGAGGCAACTGCTACGGTTTGTGGGTGTTAGCCGTTTCAGGTCTGCAACTGCGGCTCACGAACGCTCCTGGCCCTGGGCATCGCCGGCAACACCGCCTCCTGCAAGGTTCGCGCAGCCGGGTGAGTAAAGCGCATCTGCGCCGTGACCGGCAGGTCTTCCACCAGCTTGCCGTCTGCCAGTACTACCACCCGTTGGCAAAAACGCTGCACCAGGCTCAGGTCATGGGTAATCAGCAAAAAACCGGTGCCCGACTCGCGCCGTACCTGTGCGAGCAAATCCAGAATCTGCACTTGCAGCACCCGGTCAAGGTTGGACAGGGCTTCGTCGAGGATAATCAGCTGCGGGCCGATCGCCATGGCCCGGGCAATACCGGCGCGCTGCAGTTGCCCGCCGCTCAGTTGTGCCGGGAGCTTGTCGATGTCACGGGCCTCAAGCTGGACTTGCTGGAGCAATTGCTCAACCCGGGCCCTGCACGCTGAGGCGTCCATGTCTGAAAGATGGCGCAAAGGCTCGGCAATGCTCCAGCCAATGCTGCGCTGGGGGTTGAAAGCGCTGAGGGCATCCTGAAAGACCATCTGCACACGCTGTAAAAACGGAGGCTGACCCTTGAACACAATGCTGCCCTGGTCGGCGCTTTCCAGCCCCATCAGCAGGCGCGCCAGGGTGCTTTTACCGCTGCCGCTACCTCCCAGCAGGCCAAGGCTTTGACCTTCGTGCAGGTCCAGATTCAAGCCGCTCAGCACCTGTACCCGATGCCGTTTGCTGAACAGCCCGCCAGCGCTGTAACCGTGCTCAAGGTCGCGTACCTGAATAAAACTCATGGCGCGCAGCTCTCCATTGTCAATGAGTGGTGTGCTGCCAGCAGCGTGCGTGCTTCCTGGCTTTGCGGTGAATTGAACAGCCGGTGAACATCGGCCTGTTCGACAATACGGCCGTGGGCCATGACGCTGACCTGATCGGCGCAGCGCGCCACCACGCCCATGTCATGGGTGATCAGCAACACGCCAAGGTTGCGCTGCGCTACCAGCCGTTCCAGCAGGTCGAGAAAACGTGCCTGCGCCACAACATCCAGATCGCTGGTAGGTTCGTCAGCCAGCAAAAAACGGCTGTCGGCGAGCAGGGCCAGGGCGATCATCATCCGTTGCAGCATGCCGCCGCTCAATTGAAAGGCAAATGAGTCGAGCACCCGTTGAGCATCGTGCAGGCCCACTTCCTGCAAGGTGCTCTGAATCAGCTGCTCGGCCTCGGCACCGTGCAGGTCGCGGGTCTGGAGGGTTTCAAGGGCATGCTGGCGCAGTGAGCGTACCGGGTTGAAGGCGCTGCGCGGGTTCTGCAGCACCAATGCCACTTCGCGCCCACGTAATTGCGCAGCATCCACCACCTGGCCATCCAGCAACAGGGTGGCGCCGCTGCTGTGTACGCCAGGAGGCAACAAGTCGAGGATGCCCAGGCTGGTTAGCGATTTTCCTGAACCGCTGGCACCGACCAGCGCATGCACCTGGCCGGCCCTGAGGGTCAGTTCGGCCCGGTCGACCAGGGTACGTTGCCGGTGTTTGAGGGTCAGGTCGCGAATCACCAATGTGTGTTTCATTCCTTGATCTCCGCCAGTACGCTGGGGTCAAGGCGGTCGCGCAAGGCGTCGCCCAGCAGGTTGAAGGCCATCACCGAGATAAAGATCATCAGGCCCGGCCACAGCAGCAACTGCGGCTGGGTCCAGATAAACTCCTTGGCATCGTTGATCATCACGCCCCACTCGGGGGTTGGCGGGCTGACGCCCAGACCCAGAAAGGACAAGCCCGAGACGTGCAGCATCATGTGGCCAATGTCCATCGACGCCAGCACCAGCAGTTGCCCCACGACGTTGGGCATCACATGCTGGCGCAGCCTGGTCAGGCGCGAGGCACCGGCCAGTCGTGAAGCCAGCACATAATCCCGGTTACGCTGGGCCAGCACCATGCCGCGAACCATCCGCGCATACCAGGCCCAGTGGGACAGCGCGATGGCGATGATCACATTGGTCAGGCCGGTACCCAGCAAGGCGATCAGGAAAAACGCCAGTACCAGGGTCGGGAAGGTCAGGAACATGTCGCACAGGCGCATCAGGAACATGTCGAGCTTGCCGCCGACTATCCCGGCGATACCGCCAATCACCACGCCCAGCACCAGTACCAGACCCAGCACCAGCACCACGCTGCCCAGGGACAGTTGCGTACCGACGATCAGGCGCGAGAGCACGTCGCGCCCCAGGTGGTCGGTGCCCAGCCAATGGCTGGTACTGGCGGGCAGCAAACGCTCGTCCAGATTCACCAGAGTGGCGTCGTAGGGTGCCAGCCAGGGGCCGAACAGCGCCATCAGCAACAGCAGGGCAACCAGCCCGTAGCCGATGCGCGCGCCGTATTTTTTACCGGTGTAGACCGCCGCTATTGCGCTCATGCCATCACCCCCGAGAAACGTGTGCGCGGGTCTAGCCAGGCGTAGCAGATGTCCACCACCAGATTGCACAGCACCAGCAGTGTAGTCAGCAGCAGGGTGAAGCATTGCATCACCGGGAAGTCACGGTTGAGCACGGCGCTGACCGCGAAGCGGCCAACGCCGGGCCAGGCGAAGATGGTTTCGATCACCAGGGCACCCCCGAGCAATTCGCCAATGTGCATGCCGGTGGCGGTTACCAGCGGCATCCAGGCATTGCGCAGGATATGGTCGCGCCATACACGCTTTTCGTTCAGGCCACGGGCCCGGGCATAGAACACGTGTCGATGCTCACGCACATCCAGCAGGCTGGCGCGCAGCAGGCGGGCGTTGATCGACATCGACATCAGGGCAATCGCCAGCACCGGCATCAGCAGATGCTGCGGACCACCACGGCCCATCGGCGGCAGCCAGCCCAGCCACAGCGAGAACAATGCAATCAGCAAAAAAGCCAACCAGAAATTGGGCATGGAAACACCGATAAAGGTGATGAAACGCACCACCTGGTCGGGCCAGCGACCTTTCCAGCGGGCCGCCGCCAGACCCAGCGGAATGCTCATTACCAGCGTGGCAAGCAGCGCCAGACCACCCAGCTGAAGGGTGGCGGGCAGGTAATAGAGGATGTCATCGAGCACCGGGCGCCCGGTGATATAGGAGGTGCCGAAGTCCAGGTGCACGGCGTTCCACAGCCAGGTGAGGTACTGCTCGGGCAGTGGCCGGTCCAGGCCCAGTGCGTGGCGTGCCTCGGCCAGCGCGGCGTCGGTTGGAGGGATCTGCGACAGGCGCAGGTAGTCCAGGGCCGGGTCGCCATTGCCCAGGTGCAGCAGGACAAAGACGATCAGTGACACCCCCAGCAGCACCGGGATCAGCAGCACAAGCCGCAGGATAATATAGCGCAGCATGGTTTATGGCTTCCCTGTGGTGGGGTGCATCACTTCGAACGGCACATCAAACAGCGTGCTGCCGAATTGAACATTGTCGACGTTTTTTCCGCTGACACTGATGGCCGTCAGGTGTGAGATCGGCAGGTACACGGCCTGATTGTGCAGGGTGGTGAGGATCTCGCGGTAATCGTCAGCGCGCTTGCCCGCGTCGGTTTCGCCCAGTACTTCGGCGATTTTCCGGTCGATGGCCGCCTTCATCGGCAGGCCGAGCTGGGCCATGTAGTCGGCGTGTCCGGCGTAGCGCATGGAGCTGACAAACGAGTGCGGGTCATAGGGAGCGCCCCAGGTATCGGCGAAGATCATGCCGAACTTGCCCTCGCGCTGGCGCTGCACCAGGGCACCGTCTTCTTCGGCGCGCAACTTGACGTCGATGCCGACCTTGGCCAGTTCGCCCTGAATGATTTCGGCGAGGTTTTTTTGCAGGGCACTGGGGCCCAGAAACACCAGTTCGATGCTTAGCGGCTGGCCGTTTTTTTCACGAATGCGTTTGCCTTCAGGGACTTTCCAGCCTGCCGCTTCCAGGTTTTTTTTGGCCTGTTCGGGGTCGTAGGGCAGCGCCTTGAGGCCCAGGTCGGCATACGGCATGTTGCTGGCGAACAGCGCATCGGCCCGCGGCTCCTGGCCATGCAGCACCTTGGCAATGATAGTGTCCTTGTCCACGGCCTGATTGATCGCCTGGCGCACGGCCAGTTCATTGGTCGGAGCCAGGCCGGTATTCATTGCCACGGTACGGGTGGCCAGCGGTGCGGAAATGGCCGTCTTGAAGCCCGAATCGCGCAGGCGCACAAAGGTGCCGGGGGAGATTTCGCCGTCGGCACCCTGAATCAGATCGATTTCACCGGTTTGCAGGGCAATGGCGCGGCTGTCCGGGTCGGAGATGACTTTCACCAGTACCGAACCATATCCCGGTTTGGGCCCCCAGTAGTGCGGGTTGCGCGCGAAGCGGTCGAACTCGCCCCGGCGGGTTTGCGTCAGTACCCAGGGCCCGGTGCCCACCGGCACGCCGGGCTTTGCCTCGGGGGCGGCAAAGCGCAACGGGCGAACCTGCGCCAGTTCCATCAGGGTCGGGTAGTAGGGGTGTTTAAGCACCAGCACCAGGGTGTGCTCGTCCGGTGCTTCGACACGCTCCAGGGTGGAGACCAGCTCCATCCACTGATGGCGCTTGCTGTTGGCGAGCACCGCGTCGAGGTTGGCCTTGGCTGCGGCTGCGTTGAACGAACTGCCGTCACTGAAGGTCACACCGTCGCGCAGGGTGAAGGTGTAGGTCTTGCCATCTGCTGACACCGTCCATGACGTGGCCAGCCAGGGTTCCAGAGTGCCTTGGGCGGTGTAGCGCACCAGCGGTTCATAGACCATGGCCTGGGCATACATCTGGTTCGGCGAATAGCCGCGAGGGTCCATCGGCCCGGCATTGGTTGGCCACGAGTAGGTCAGTGTGGGGGCCGCATCGCCCGCCCATGCAGTCGACAAGCCTGCGCTCAGGCAGGCTCCAATCATCCATAAGGTCAGCTGTTTTTTAGTCCATGACTGCTTCACACTGCGTCTCCCTCAGTTGATGGCCAGTGGCCTGATCAGATGCTGGGTATGAAGTCTATGTCAAAAGTTCATAACTGCGAGGCTGATTAGATGCAGAGGGTCACTATTTCGCTGGACGATGCTTTATTGGCCGCCATTGATGAACGCGTTGGCACCCACGGCTACCAGGGGCGCTCCGAAGCCATCCGCGATCTGTTGCGCGCCGGCCTGCTGGATCCGGAGCAGGGCGACCCGCAAAGTGCCTGCGTGGCAACCTTGAGCTACGTCTATGACCACGCCACCCGGGAGCTGTCCAAGCGTCTGAACACGGCCTTTCACGAGCACCATGACCTGACCCTGTCGACGCTGCATGTGCATCTGGATCAGGGCAAGTGCATGGAAGTCTCGGTGCTCAAGGGCACGGTCGGCGAGGTGGCGCAACTGACGCGCCAGGTGATGGCCGAGCGCGGAGTGCGCCATGGCAGCGCGCAGATTATTCCATTGGGAGATCTCGAGTAGCGCGGGGTCAGTGCTTGAGTGTCCAGCGGGCGCAAAGAGTGCGCCTTAGAAATCCCAGCGGGTATTGACCATTACATTGCGCGGGTCACCGTAATACGCCGTGTTGTAGAAGCCGATATTGGTGTAGTACTGCTTGTCGAACAGGTTGTTGACGTTGAGTGTGGTGGACAGGTGCTCGCTGACCTGGTACTTGGCCATTGCATCGACCAGCCAGTAAGCGTCCTGGCTGAAGTCCTGGTACTGGTCCTTGGCGCGGTTGTAGATGTTCTGCCAGCTGCGGTTCTGCCAGCGCGCGCCGCCACCGATGGTCAAGCGGTCCAGCGGCCCCTTGAATTTATAGGTGGTGTAGAGGCTCAACTGGTCTTCGGGCTCCCAGGTCGAGATTTTTTCGTCGTCGCTGCCGCGAATGACCTTGTGAGTAAAGCCGGCCTGGGCCTGCCAGCCCGGTGCCAGTTCGCCGGACATCTCGGCTTCGAAGCCCTTGGCCTTGGCCTTGGTGCCGACTGATGCATAGAGGATCGACGGGTTGGTCGGATCGGCGTTGTACTCGGCGTCCGGTTCGGCGCGGTTGCTTTCATGTACCTCGAAATAGGCCAGGCTGGTGTTCAACCTGCCGCCATAAAACTCGCCCTTGATTCCCACTTCGTAGTTTTTGCCTTCATCGGGCTCAAGCACTTTGTTGTTGCGATCGCGGTTGTAGGTTTGCGGCATGAAAATGTCGGTATAGCTGGCATACGCGGTGAAGTTGTCGTTCAGGTCGTAGGTAACACCCACGTAAGGCACGAGGCGGCCGGTCTCGGTGGTGTGGTAATCCCCGGTCAGCCAGTAGTTGGCCAGCCGTGTGCCCAACAGCAGGTTAAGGTCGTCGGTCAGGTTGAAGCGTGCGCTGATGTAGCCTGCGGTCTGGCGTGTGGTGGTGTCGTTGTATTGGGTCGGTGCGCCCCAGTCCGGCTCGGTGGTCTTGCCGTCGAAGTTCCAGAAATCAATGACGTTGGCGCTGAGGAAGGTCGGGTTGCCGTAGTCCTTGCCTTGCCAGTGGGCGCTGGAGGCCGATGCGCCGATCACCAGTTCATGCTCGCGGCCAGCCAGGCTGAAGGGGCCGCTGAAGTAGGCATCGGCGGCGTCGGTGCGGGTGTTCCCGGTGAATTTGTTGGCATAGATCGACGACAGGCCGGTGGCCGGGAAGGGGCCGCTCATGACCGAACCCAGCGGCGCATCGTAGCTGTTGACCTGATGGGTCAATTGGCCCTTGCCGACCCAGCCGTTGGCGAAGCTGTGCTCCAGGGTCGCGAACACGCTCTGGGTGGTCTGCTCCCAACGGCTCCAGTTGGCGCCGTTGTTGTACGAGCGCTTGACGTCGATACGCTCGCCGTTGCGGTCGAACAGCGGGCGGCTGCCCGACCAGCCCGAGGCGTGGGGGTCGTTGTTCTGGTAATCAAAGCCCAGGGTCAGGAGGGTGTCATCGCTGAGGTCGGCTTCGAGGGTGCCGAAATAGACCCCGGTCTTGCGCTCATAGCGGTCCATGAACGAGTGCTTGTCCTGGTAGGCCGCCACGGCACGGCCGCGAATGTTGCCGCTGTCGGTCAGCGGGCCGCTGACGTCAACCTGGGTGCGGTAGTTATCCCAACTGCCGGCACCGACATCGATGCTGGCCTTGAATTCGCGGGTCGGCTTTTTGCGGATCAGGTTGATCGTCGCCCCCGGGGCTCCGGCACCGGTCAAGAGGCCCGTGGCGCCCTTGAGGATTTCCACGCGGTCGTAGATGGCCATGTCACTCAGGGTCTGGCCCGAGGAGTACGCCGAGTTGCGCAGGGTGGGAATGCCGTCGTACTGGAAGTTCTCCACCGAGAAACCGCGGGCATAGTAGTTGGTGCGCTCGCTGTCGAAGGTCGAGACGGTGATGCCAGGGGTATGGCGCATCACCTCGTCGATGGAGTTGAGGCCGAAATCATCCATATGCTGGCGGGTAATCACGGTGATCGACTGCGGCGTTTGCCGTGGCGTCAGTACCATGCGTGTGGCCGTGGCGATGGTGCCGGGGGTATACGAGCCGCTGCCTTCGGTGATGGTCCCAAGCTGGTTGGAGGTAACCTGGGTAGCCTGCAATTGCAGTTCACCGTTGCCTTGCGCAGGTCTGGCAACAACCCGGTAACCGTCGCCGTCAGTGACCGCCTGCAGGCCCAGCGGGGCGAGCAGCCGTTGCAGGCCTTCGTCGACAGCAAAGTTGCCGCTCAAGCCACTGCTGCGCATACCGGTTGTCAGGCTCGAATCCACCGCGATCATCACCCCGGACTGTTGGCCAAAACTGCCCAGTACCGCGTCCAGGCTGCCCGGCGCAATGCTGTAGGCATGCTCGCTGCCTGAGGCTGCGAATGCGCCTTGGCTGGCCGTGGCAATGGATAAACCGAATACAAAGGTGCGCAAGGCACCGGCGAGGGGGGTAAGTCGGCTGTGCATAAAGACTGTCCATGTGTGAAAAGGGTCGGCGTTGCGCTGTTAATCAGCGTCTTCCCTGAACTTGATGCACCAGATAAGAAAAACTGCCGGCGGTATTGAAAATAATTATTTTCAGGCCGCGACCACGTTGGCCCAGTAGCCAAACACTCGCTGCACGCGGATTGGCAGCACCCGCGTGAGCAGGTCGAGGCTGGCATCGGGGCGGTCGATGGAGAACGATCCTGACACCCGCAATGCCGCGACTTGCGGGTCGCAGCGCACCACGCCACGGCGGTAGAGGTTGAGCTGGGCAATCACCTGGCCCAGTGGCATGCGTTCGGCGATCAGCAGGCCGTTGACCCAGGCATCGGCACCGACCGTGACCGGGCGCGGTGTGCTGTCTGTCTGGCTGTCGAACGTTACCTGCTGGCCGGCATCCAGACTCAAGCTGTCGCCCCGTGCCAGCTTGATCGATGCACTGCCGCTCAGCACCTGGACCTGGGTGCCTGCCTGCCACGGCAGGTTGTGGCTGATCACCAGGCGTGAGCGGGGCGCGGGCAGCACCTGGCCATTGGCGGTGCTGAGCCTGATATCGCCAGCGCTGACCAGCACGCGGCCCAGGCTCAGGAACAGTTCCGTGCCAGCGGCGGTGGTGCGGGTATCGAGGGCGGTGTGGGTGTCGAGGGTCAGGTCGACACCCTCTGCCAGAGTTAACTGGCGCCGCTCGCCGGTGGCGGTGCGATAGTCACTGAACAGCTCTGGCAGCAGCACCCGTTCCCGCACCCCATAGCCGGTGGCCAGCATCACGCCCAGGCCGGCAAAGCCCTTGAGCAGCGTGCGTCTGCCCGGGGCATTGCGCGAGCGCAGCAACGTCCGGGCACCGGCGGCAGGCAGCATGCGGGTGCTGTCGCGAATGTCGGTATTAAGCCCGGTGAGGCGCTGCCAGGCCAGTTCATGTTGCGCGGATTGCGCGCGCCAATGCTGGCAGGCCAGAAGCTCGGCCTCGGTGCTGACGCCCGATTGCACGGTGACCATCCACTGCAAGGCTTGCTCGACCACATCCTGGTCGAGGCGCTGGGTGTTGGCGGGCTCGAACAGACTCACCCGGTGTAGACCGCGCTGTAGCAGTGTCGGTAAGCCTTGAGCATGGCTTTTTGCACCACGTTGACGGTCAGGCCCATGCGTTCGGCGATCTGCGGGTAGGTCAGGCCGTCCAGTTGCGACAGTAAAAAAATCTCCCGCACTTTTGCGCCCAGGCCATCGAGCACCTGGCCGACGGCGTCCAGAGCCTCCAACACCAGCAGGCGAGATTCCGGGGAGGGCACAAGCTGCGGCTCCAGGAGCGCCAGGGACTCCATATAGGCCCGCTCCAGCGCCTGACGACGGAAGTATTGACCGCACAGACGACTGGCAATGGTGGTGAGATAGGCCCGGGGTTCGCGCAGCGGCGCGGGTGTGTCGGTACGCAGCATGCGCACAAACGTGTCCTGGGCCAGATCCAGAGCCTGCTCCTGATTGCCCAGCTTGCGGCGCAGCAACTGCACCACCCAGCCGTGATGCTGAACATAGAGTTCACCCACGGCACGGCGTGAGGAAGGGGAGGACGTGAGCATCGATTGCAATCCCGGAGCAGACACTGACAAGGATCGCAATGATAGCGCTTCTCATTAACGTATGCTCGGGAATGTTTCGCGCTGTGTCAGATGTGGGAGCGAGCCTGCTCGCGAAGTCGTTCGCGAGCAGGCTCGCTCCCACACTAGGGCTTGACCTGCAACAGAGTCTCTACAAGCTCTATACAGGCCCTACTTCTCGACCAGGATCTTCGGGTTGGAGTTGCCCCACACCGTATACAGGTCGGCCAGCAATGCACCGTTGATGTCTTCAACTTCCGCCTGGCTGATTTCGGCCTTGCCCTGTTGCCCGAACAACACCACTTCGTCGCCGCTTTTGACATCCGGCGCGTCAGTAACATCGACCATCAGCGTATTCATCGACACCTTGCCCACCACCGGCACGCGATGGCCGTTGATCAGCACGATACCCTTGTTGGTAAAGGCACGGCGGTAACCGTCGGAGTAACCCACGGTGATATTGGCCAGTTTCGAGTCGCGCCCCAGCGTCCAGGTGCGGTCATAGCCCACGGTGTTGCCCTTGGGGTAGCTGTTGACCGAGGCGACATGGGACTTGAATTGCATCACGCGCTTGTAGTCGGTGTGCGACGGCACCGTGTCGCCGAACAACGCACCGCCCGGGCGAACCATGTCCAGATGCGATTCCGGCACTTCCAGGGTGGCGAACGAGTTGGCCGCATGCAGGGTGATTTTGCTGCGATCGAGTTCTGCAACATTGATCAGCCATTGTGCCTGCTCGTTGAACGCCTTGAGCCCTGCACGCACGTCGTCGGCGTCTTCTACCGCGAAGTGGGTCATGATCGCGCGCACTTCCAGGTTCGGCACCTTGGTGATGGCGACCGCGTCGCGGCGGCCCTCGGCGGTGGTCATTTCCACGCCGTTGCGGCTCATGCCGCTGGAGTTCAGGCCCAGGTGCACCACCAGCGAACGGCCGTGTTTTTCGGCAATCAGGCTGGCCTTGACGGCGAAATCAAGGTTGCCCACCAACTCTTCCATATTGTACGGCAGCGCCGCTTCCAGCTCGCTGAGGGCTGCCGTACGCACACGGATCAGTTGGCCCTTGAAGCCGCTTTCACGTACCACGCGAGCCTCTTCATTGCTCGCCACGCCAACGCAAGGCACACCGGTAGCGATGATTGAAGGCATCAGCAGGCCGATGCCGTGACCGTAGGCATCGGCCTTGAGCACGGCGCAGATTTTCGATTTGTCGCCCACAGTCGCTTGCAACACGCCAATGTTATGGACGAACGCGGCTCTGTTGATCTCGACCCAGGCATTGCTGTCCTGTGTATTGACCTGGGCAACGCCATCGACCATCGACAGCGGCGGGGCGGCGAAGGCCGGGTTGTGCATTAAAGCCATGCCCAAAGACAGGGCAAGAAGGGTACGGGTGAAGGGCATTTGCTGAGTTTCCATACGTTATTTTTTTTGCGGCAGGGTGACGCGCGGCAATACTAGGATTGGCTTGCAGGAAAAGTCACTCCCCGGGCCGCGTATCTGTCTGAAAGTGTCGTGGTGCCAAAGGGCACCTATCGCCGCCACGCCAGCAACACCACACCCACGGTAATCAGGCTGATCCCCGTCCATTGGCGAATATCGAGCTTTTCACCCAGCAGCGTCACGCCCAGCACGGCCACGATCACCACGCTGAGTTTGTCCACCGGCGCCACCAGTGACGCCTGGCCCAGTTGCAGGGCTCGGTAATAGCAGATCCACGAGGCCCCGGTGGCCAGCCCCGAGAGCACCAGAAACACATAACTGCGCGCCGAAATCGAGCCCAGCGACTGATACTGGCCGGTTGCGTACAGGATCAGTGCCAGGCTGACCAGCACGACGACGGTACGCAGCAAGGTGGCGAAATCGGAGTTGATGCCGGTAATGCCAATTTTGCCGAAAATCGCCGTCATGGCAGCGAACACCGCCGAGAGCAATGCCCAGAATGTCCAGCTTGAATAGAAAGTCGAGCCCATGGGTTTGCCTGAGTGATCGCTGAAGGTGCTTTCAAGCATATGTCATGCAGGGGCGTTGAGGCTGTAACCCGGTGCAGGGCTTGTGTACTATCGGCACTGGCCGATGCTGCCCGCCGCTCGCTCCCCATGGGAAGGTGAAAGCATGATTATCTGCCTTTTCCCCTCTCTCTTGACGGTCGAGGTTTGGCAACGCGAGCACCAAAAGCCTTCGCCCCCGGGAGCACTGATGCAGTCAATCGAGCAAGCCAAACAGATGGCCAAGAGCCTGCGAACCTCGCTGCAGGCGCGCAATCTGGAAGTCACCCATGCCATCGCCCTTGAACTGGTTGCCAGGCAACTGGGTTACAAGGACTGGAATACGGCCAGTGCACGGCTGCCTGTGCAGAGTGCTGCGCCGGCAATTAGCTTCGACAGGCCGATTCCGATATTGCGGATGTTTGATGAGGCCAAGGCCCGAGAGTTCTATCTGGATTTCCTGGGTTTCAGCGTTGAGTTCGAGCACCGCTTCGAAGCAGGTTTGCCGCTCTATCTGGGCATCAGCCGCAGCGGCTTGCAACTGCATCTTTCCGAGCATCATGGCGATGCCAGCCCCGGCTCCACGGTATTCGTACCCATGGACAATATCGAGTTGCTGCACGACGAGCTAATGGCCAAGCGCTACGGTTATGGCCGCCCGCAGATTGTCCAGCAGGGCTGGGGACGGGTGCTGGAGGTTCATGACCCGTTTGGCAATCGCATCCGTTTTTGCCAGGACTGACGGATCTTCAGCCCCGTGAGCGCTCATAAGCCGCTGTCATGATCTGCCAGGTTTGTGCATCCGCCGGGATCAGATGCTCGATACGCATTGAGGTTACGGTGATATCGAGCGGCATGCCGAATGTGGTGAAGGTGGACATGAAGTTCAGCTCGCCATGGACGCAGGCAATGCGGGTCAAGACCAGTGGCGGCAGTTCCCGGGGCAGGGCCGCGAGGGTGTCCGGGGCGCTGAGGGTTTGCATAAGACTGGCCAGTACGGGGTTGGACAGGGCCTCGCGTGTCGCCCGTTGCCAGGCCAGGGTTCTTATTTCTTCGGGGTTGATCAGGTAATCACCCAGGCCGCCGGGTTGCAGCAGTGTGGTCAGCAGGTTCAAGTCCCTGGCCGCGTCTGCGGGTAGCCCGACCAGGCTGAACAGGGCTGCGGTGCTGGCGTTGGCATCCAGCACCTGCCAGTGGCTGCCCAACACAATCGCCGGGGCGGGGTTGTTGGCGTGCAACACATGGCTGATGGCCTCACGTACGGCCTCCATGGCCGGCGAAGAGAGCGGCGTTGTCTCGTAGCGCGGCGCATAACCCGAGGCCAGAAACAGGCTGTTGCACTGCTCCAGCGGTACCTCGAGGGCCATCAGCAGGTTATGCAAGGTGCCGGGGCCGGGTTTGGCGCGCCCGGTTTCGATGCAGCTCAAATGGCGTTGGGAAATACCCGTGATCAAGGCCAGCTCCAGCTGGCTCATACCGGCCTGACGGCGCAGCAGACGCAGCTGCGGGCCAGCGGTTGTCGGGGTGTTGATGCGGGGAAAGGTCAGGTTGTTCATCCATAAACTCTGGCAGGGGCAAAAGGCTGAGTCCATGACCTGTGAGGTCATTGCCGGTGGGGGAAAAGTATCACTAACTGGAGCCTTGTCCACTTCGTCGATTCGGAAATGCTAATGAAAAAATCCTGTCTCGCCCTTGCCGCGTTGCTCGGGTTCTCTGCTTACACAATCTTCACGATGTTGACCGCCCACCAGTCCCTTGCAGCTTTCGGACTGGAACTGATGGCCAGCCCGGACACGGCTCAAGTGGTGATCGACCTGTACCTGATGGCGGCGCTGGCTTGCGTGTGGATGTACCGCGATGCACGCGGTAAAGGCCGCTCGCTGGCCAGTGTGCTGCCGTACCTGCTGCTGACCGCGGTCTTCGTCGCCATCGGCCCGCTGCTGTATATCGTGGTCGAGGGGTTCGTACGCAACCCGGGCACAAACAGCCGGGCCTGTCTGAAAACGCCGCGCCAACCCTGACATTGCGACACCTTTCACACCTGCGCACTGTTGTGCATTAGATTCAGCCCCGCATAATGCGGGCATAAAAACAGTGTGGCGTAGCGCAGAAGGGGTGGTGTGTTGTCGAGCAGTGATAAAAGCGTGGTCGAGCTGAACTGGGCCGAGGTAGGGGATGGTTTCAAGCAGCTGTTGCCCATTTCCATGTTTGTGGTGGTGTTCGGTGTGGCCTTCGGTCTGGCTGCCGCGCAGACCGGTCTGGACAACAGCGCCAGTTTGTTGATGAGCGCTTTGGTATTTGCCGGGGCCTCGCAGTTTGGTGCCCTTGATCTCTGGGGGGCGCAGGTCCCGGTTGTGCCCCTGATCGTCACGGTGTTTGCCATCAATGCCCGCCATCTGCTGATGGGTGCGACCTTGTATCCCTGGCTGCGCGAGCTGCCTGCGGCCAAGCGCTACGGGGTGATGATGGTGATCTCGGATGCCAACTGGGCAATGTCGATGCAGGCATTCAACAGCGGCAAATCGGGCATCGGCCTGATCCTGGGCGGTGGCATAGCCCTGTGGGCGGCCTGGGTGCTGGGCAGTTGGCTGGGCGTGTACTTCGGCAGCGCAATTGAGGACCCGGTCAGCCTGGGCCTGGACATGGTGATGGGCTGTTTTCTGCTGGCGATGGTAATCGGCGGGCAAAAAAACCTGCGCATGCTGATTATCTGGTGCGTGGCGGGCGCCTCGTCGCTGTTGGCGTACCGCTACTTGCCTGAAAACAGCCATGTGGTGGTCGGCGCATTGGCGGGCGGGGTGTTGGGTGCGGTGTGGATGGAGAAGAAAAAATGAGCATCGATACCGCCGGTTACGGCACCTTCATCATTGTTCTGATTATGGCTGTGGTCACGTTGATTACGCGTTTGGGGGGCGTTTTCGTGATGTCCTTCGTGCCCATCAACTACCGGGTGCAGCAATTTATCAGCGCCATGTCGGGCTCGGTGCTGGTCGCCTTGCTCGCGCCCCTGGCCCTCAACGGCGATAACGGCGCACGGCTGGCCTTGCTGACCACCGCAGCAGTGATGCTGCTGCTCAAGAAGCCGCTGCCGGCAATTGCCGCAGGGGTGATCGCGGCTGCGGTGTTCAGGCATCTGTAAATGACCAGGTTGAAGAAGTCGAGGCGCGCGTCGACTTCTTCAACAACAGCCACTGTTCAAATTGAGCGCTGATTGACCCGCTGGCTCAGTTCTTGCGCCGACTCCTTGCGTTCGGAATACCGGTCAACCAGGTCCGGGCGATCGCGCAGCAATACGGTGAACTTCACCAGTTCCTCCATGACATCAACCACGCGGTCATACAGCGCAGACGGTTTCATGCGGTTGTGCTGGTCAAACTCCAGATAGGCCTTGGGCACCGAAGACTGGTTGGGGATGGTGAACATGCGCATCCAGCGACCCAGCACGCGTAACTGGTTGACCACATTGAATGACTGGGAGCCGCCGCACACCTGCATCACCGCAAGGGTTTTGCCCTGAGTCGGGCGTACCGCGCCCAATGCCAGAGGCACCCAGTCGATTTGCGCCTTGAACACAGCTGACATCGCGCCATGCCGTTCCGGCGAGCACCACACTTGCCCTTCAGACCACTGCATCAGTTCCAGCAGTTCCTGGACTTTGGGGTGATCATTCGGGGCGTCATCGGGCAGCGGCAGGCCCGAGGGGTTGAAGATCCGAGTCTGGGCGCCAAAGTGTTCGAGCAATCTGGCCGCTTCCTCTACCAGCAGGCGGCTGAACGAGCGTTCCCGCGTCGAACCGTATAACAACAGGATGCGTGGCTTGTGCGGGCTAGCGGGTTGCACGGTTTTGGCAGAGATCAGTGTGGTGTCGAGATTGGGCAGTGTGTCGCTCATGGTGGCTCCGGTTACAGGGTGCTGATACGGTCGAGTTCGCGTTTAAGTGCCGCGGGCTCAAGCCGGGTAAAGGGCAGGGCGAAAAAGGCCCGGCAGCGCGTTTCGATGTGCGTCAGGGTGGCGTGGAACGCGGCGGTTACGGTCGCCTCGTCACCCTTGACCCCTGAAGGGTCTGCCAACCCCCAGTGGGCTTTGATGGCCGGGCCGAAATACACCGGGCACGCCTCAGCGGCGGCCTTGTCGCAGACGGTGATGACAATATCCGGCGGGTTGTCTTCGTAGGCGTCATTGCCCTTGCTGCTCAGGCCGTCTATGCCGATACCGGCTTCTTGCAGGGTGACCAGGCTGCGGGGCAACACCTGCCCCCGGGGAAAGCTGCCCGCACTGATGGCCTGGAACCCTGGTGGCGCCAGATGGTTGAACATGGCTTCGGACAGAATGCTGCGACAGCTATTGGCGGTACACATAAACAGAACACGCATGGTAGTTGCTCTTTGCGGTGGTATTAAAGGCTCAGGCGCAAAGCCAGGGCAGACAGGGTGACAAGCAGAATCGGCAGGGTCAGGATCAGCCCCACCTTGAAGTAGTAACCCCAGGTGATGCGAATGCCCTTGCGTGCCAGCACATGCAACCACAGAAGGGTGGCCAGACTGCCGATGGGGGTGATTTTCGGGCCCAGGTCGGAGCCGATGACATTGGCGTAGATCATCGCTTCGCGGATCACCCCGCTGGCATCACTGGCCTGGATTGACAGCGCGCCGAGCAAGACCCCGGGCATATTGTTCATCACCGAAGACAGCAGTGCGGCGAGCACGCCGGTGCCCAGGGTGGCGGCCCAAAGGCCGGACTCGGCCAACTGATTGAGAACCAGCGTCAGGTGGTGGGTCAGCCCGGCATTTTTCAGCCCGTACACCACCAGGTACATGCCCAGTGAGAACGTCACCACCTGCCAGGGAGCTTCGCGCAACACCCGTCGCGTTGAAATGACGTGGCTGCGCGCAGCCACAGCGAATAGCAGGGCGGCGCACACTGCAGCAATCGCGCTGACTGGAATGCCCAGTGGTTCCAGTGCAAACAGGCCTGTGAGCAGCAAGACCAGAACCCCCCAGCCGACAGCAAACGTCAACGGGTCGCGTATGGCCTTTCGTGGTTCGGGCAGCTCATCAAGACAATAGTGGCGTGGAATATCGCGGCGGAAAAACCCGTACAACACCAGCAGCGTGGCGGCGACTGCAACGCAGTTGACCGGTACCATGACCGCGGCATAGGCGCTGAAACCCAGGCCGAAGTAGTCGGCCGAGACAATATTGACCAGGTTCGACACCACCAGCGGCAGGCTGGCAGTATCGGCAATAAAGCCTGCGGCCATGACAAACGCCAGGGTTGAGGCGGCAGAAAAGCGCAAGGCGAGCAGTATCGAGATCACGATGGGGGTCAGGATCAGTGCCGCGCCGTCATTGGCAAACAGTGCCGATACACCGGCCCCCAACAGCACGGTAAACACAAACAGGCGCCGGCCATCACCCTTGGCCCAGCGGGCCACATGCAGGGCCGCCCACTGAAAGAAACCTGCTTCGTCGAGCAACAGGCTGATGATGATCACGGCGATAAAAGTGGCCGTGGCATTCCATACAATGGCCCACACTTGGGCAATATCGTGCAGTGATACCGCCCCCGCAAGCAGTGCCACAACCGCACCCAGTGAGGCACTCCAGCCCACCCCCAGGCCCTTGGGCTGCCAGATGACCAGAACCAGAGTGACCAAAAAAATTGCGAAGGCGATAAGCATCGGACGTCTCAGCAGCAGGCAATGGTGTTGAGCGGGCGCTCGCCCATGGCAGAGAGCCGGGCACTGTCGTGCGCAAGCCACTCGGTGTTGGCCAGCAGGGTGGTTTCAAGAACGCTGCGCACCCAGTCCGGCAGTTGCGGGTTGAGACGGTAATACACCCACTGCCCCTGGCGGCGGTCGAGCAGCAACCCGCAGCCTCGAAGCTGGGCCAGATGGCGGGAAACTTTCGGTTGGCTTTCATCCAGGGCACAGACCAGTTCGCATACACAGAGCTCGCCCTCACGGGCGATCAGCAAGGTGGCCCTGGCGCGGGTTTCATCGGACAGGCATTTGAACAGTGCGGCGGGACTGAGCATGGTGACTCTCTGTCTATACATATGGAAATACGAATATACGGATATCCATATGCAATAGCAACCTTGATCCCCCGCAAGACGTGCTCGGTAAAGGTGGGAGCCGGGCTTGCCGGCGGTATCGCGAGCAAGCCCGCTCCCACAGGGGCGGCGTGTGCCGGTGCTTTACCCGGGCCTGCTCACCGCGCATCATGTGCCGCCCCCCACACTGGCGGGCATCCGTGGTGAAAAGGAACAGCAGTTGAACGAACACACATTGTCCATGCGTCTGGAGCGCGTGGCAGCCCATATGCCGGCAGGTGCGCGGCTGGCCGATATCGGCTCGGACCACGGCTACCTGCCGGTGGCGTTGCTGCGTCGGGGGGCCATTGCCGCCGCCGTGGCGGGCGAGGTGGCCCTGACGCCCTTTCAGGCGGCCCGGCGTACCGTGCGCGAAAACGGCTTCGAGCAACGCATTAGCGTGCGCCATGCCAGTGGCCTGGCAGCGATCAGGCCGCAGGACGAGATTACGGCGATCAGCATCTGCGGCATGGGCGGCGAGACCATCCGCGATATTCTTGCAAGTGGCAAGGCACACCTGAGCGGACGGGAGCGCCTGATCCTGCAACCCAACGGCGGCGAGCAGCCTTTACGGCAATGGCTGATGGAAAACCACTACCACATCCTTTGCGAAGAACTGCTGCGGGAAAACCGTTTTTACTACGAAATCATCGTCGCCGAACGCATCGGACCGGTGAGCTATACCGCCGAGCAATTGTACTTTGGCCCCTTCCAGATGCAGGCGCGCAGCCCGCTGTTTCTGGGTAAGTGGCAACGTATGCTGGGTGAAAAACGCAAGGTTCTGAGCAATCTTGCCCTGGCGCGCCAGGCCGTGCCCGAAGCCCAGGTGGAGGAAATTGCCCGACAGGTCAGATGGATCAGCGAACTGCTGGCTTGAGTCTCGACTCATGCGGCGCAGCCATGCCAGCAAGTGTACTTGAAGGGGTTCGCTGAGCCTGTTCAGGGTTGAGTGTTGCCATCGAGCATGGCAATAAAGTGCTGTATCAGCGGTGACGGGTTATGGGCATGCCAGTTCATGTACAGGCCGATGGTCGGGTTGGCAGCGCCTGTCAGCGGCCGGATCGGACGGAACGCTACCTTGTCGCGCAGCGTCGAGCCGGCGAGGGATTGCGGCACCAGGGCCACGCCAAAACCGCAACTTACCAGGCCGATCAGGGTATGCAGCTGTGCGGCCTCCTGTACCACCCTGGGGTAGAACCCGGCGTTTTCGCACAGGCCGATCAACTGGCCGTGATAGCCGCTGCCCAGGGCTTGTGGAGTAAAGACAAAGTCTTCGTCAGCAAAATCGCGCAGCTCGATGGGCCCTGACTGCGCCTTGGGATGATCCAGGGGCAGGGCCATGACAATGGCCTCGTCGAGCAACAGGCGCGATTCGATGTCGGCTGCGATGAAGGGCAGTTTGCGCATAAAGGCGATATCGGTCTCGGCAGCCAGCAGCGCTTCGGCCTGGCTGGAGGAAGGCATTTCCTTGATCACCAGCTGGACCTGGGGAAAGGTTTGGCGAAACTGCCTGAGGCTGTTGAGCAACGGCTCGTAGTACGCGATAGACACCGCGCTGACAGTGAGCACACCGGCTACCCCTTGCGCCACCTGGCGGGCGTACTCCACCCCCTGTTCCAGTTCCTTGAGTGTGCGACAGGCCGCCTGCAAAAAGGCCTGGCCTGCGGGCGTCAGCTTGACCTCGCGCCTGCTGCGGGTGAACAGGGCTAACCCCAGCTTGTCTTCCAGTCGGCTGATCGCCTGGCTCAGGGGTGGCTGGGCCATGTGCAGGCGCACGGCGGCCTTGTGGAAATGCAGTTCCTCAGCCACCGCGATGAACTGACGGAGCAGTCGGGTTTCGATCATGTGCAGTGTTCCTTCCTTTGAACGGGGTTATCTGCGAACACCGCCGCTCTCACAGAGGGGCTGATAGGCAGCGGGTATCAACGGGCCTGTTGAACGGTATTAAACAACGCGCCTTTTGATTGTTACGGTGAAGTATCAATCAAGAGGGCATCCTTATGGACTTTAACGGCAAAACCGCAATTGTAACGGGTGCTGGCCGGGGCCTGGGCTTGAGTTATGCCAGGGAGCTGGCACGGCTGGGCGCCCATGTGCTGATCAGTGATATTGGCGCAGACAGGCAAGGCGCAGCAGCAGATGCATCCGTTGCCCATGACGCCGCGCAAGCGCTGGCAGCCCAGGGCTACAGCGTGATCGGTCATCACGGTGAGTTGGTCAGCGAGACGGGTTGCCGGCAGTTGGTCGAAACGGCCGTCGAAGCGTTCGGGCGGCTGGATATTGTGATCCACAACGCGGGCTGGGTCGGTTACCAGGCTATTGAAGAAGCGCAGCCTGAGTTTGTCGAGCGCGCGCTGGGGATCAATGTGTATAGCCCGATCTGGCTGTGCAAACATGCCTGGCCGTACCTGCGCCAATCATCGGCGGCGCGGGTGGTGCTGACCTCTTCGGACCGGGCCATGTACCAGCCCTATGCCCAGCCGGGCCTGACCGCCTACGCCGCCGGCAAGATGGCACAATTGGGCATCATGAATGCCCTGAGCAGGGAGGGTGCCGCCGATGGCATCCTGGTGAACGCAGTAGCGCCGGTGGCCAAGACCCGGATGTGGGGCGTTAACGGCGAACCGGACAACCTCAAGCCCCAGTGGGTGACCCCCGGTGTGATCTTTCTGGCCTCGGCTCAGTGCCAGGACAGCGGCTATATTCTGCGGGCCAGCAATGGTCAGTTCACGGCAACGCGGTTTGTCGAGAATCCCGGGGTGGACTACCCCCTGGATCTGGCCCGAATCAGGGCCGACAGCGCCGAGCAGGTCGCCCGCTTGTGGGAGCAGATCAAGGAATGCTGATGCTGGGGTCGGTCTTGTTAATTGTGCTTACCACTTAAGTAGGGGGCGCTGCGGCCATTGCGTGAAAAAGCCCTGTGCAAGTTGATATGCAGCGCTTTTTATAACCTGAGCATTAGTCCTTAAGTCGAGTCGCGGCAGCCTTATAGAGAGTATTAATACCAAGGAGTGAGTTGTGGGTTCGAGCCCGTGGCGTTGTCATGTTCCCCAGGATGGAAACTCCCTCTGATGCGAGTGCTGGGAGCTTTCGAACTCAGGCATGACAGATTCAAGGGAGCTGATTATGAACACCCAACTCTGGTTGAAAACAAGCACGGCCCTGTTGTTGGTCATGAGCGCCAGCCTGGCGGGCTGCCACAGTGGTGGTGGCGGGCATCACAGCAGTGACAGCGCAAGCACGCCGACGCCGCCGACCAATCCGACCACGCCAACTGATCCCACTACACCGACAGATCCAACTGATCCAACCAATCCAACCAATCCGCCTAACCCGGCAGTTACCCCGCCTCTGGTCACGGGGCAGGTCGCCGGTGAAGTCAGCACCGGACTGGGCGGTGTCGGCACCCTGGTCAGCGGCGTGGGCACCACCCTGACCACCGTTCCTGTGGTCGGCGCAGCAGGCGGGTTGGTGGTCAATACCGGTAATGCCGTGACTTCCATTACCGATGGCGTGACCAATGGCCTGGGCTCGCTGGGCACTGACAAAAACTCGCTGGGCATTACCGTGGCTGGTGTTACCAATGGCGTCAGCGATGTGGGTAAAGGCGTTTCGTCTCTCGGCACAGGTGTCAGCGCTCTGGTCGACAACACACCGATCAGTCAGGTCCCGCTGGTAGGCGGCGTAGTGGGCAAGGTCACCGGCACCGCGGGCGGGCTGGTGGACAAGGTCGGCACCACCGTCACCATGCTTGGCAACACACTGACCACCAATGTGACCAGCGGGCAATTGGGCAAGGCTACCGGTGGTTTGAATGACAAGGTCGTGGTCCCCGTGATCTCAATGGTGGAAAACGTCACAGGCAAGGTAGGCACCACCACCGGGTTGGGGCAGCCGGTGGACGGGTTGTTGACGAAGGTTGGCGGCGTGGTCGGCGGGCTGGGTGACAAGGTAGTCGATACCGGCAAGAACCCGCTCACCAATGTGGTGGGCGGTGTGCTAGGCGGTGTGGGTGGGGCACTGGATAAATCCGGCGGTTACCTGAACCCGACGACAACCACCGGCACCGGCACAAGCACAACTACCGGCGGGCTGGGCGGTTTGCTGGGCGGGCTGGGCACGGCCACAGGTTCAACCGGTACTCAGACAAACACCGGCGGCACAGGTGGTTTACTGGGTGGCAGCACTGGCTTGCTTGGCAGCCTGGGCGGCACGACCGGTACCCAGACAAACACCGGCACCTCGGGTGGCGCAAGTGCTTCCGGCGGGCTGGGTGGTCTGCTTGGCGGCCTGCTAAACAAAAACTGACTGGCCGCGCGCGGACGCTGTTGTACGGTTCGGTCTGTACCCCTGAAGTTCAGGTGCAGACCGGGCTGTTTTTCGTTCACCCTTGGCTGGTTTTATTGGCAATTGCGTTCACTGCCAGCGCTGGGCATCATCCAATGTCCGCACTCAAGGAAGCGTCCCATGGTCACTGCGACACTGCATCTGATGTGCGGCAAGATCGCATCAGGCAAATCAACCCTAGCCAGAACGCTTGCGGTGGAGCACAGCGCGATATTGCTGAGCGAAGATAAATGGCTCTCATCGCTTTATCCCGGTGCGATCAATTCGGTAACCGATTACGCAGCCTACAGCCTGAGGATTCGCGGTGTGCTGGGGCCTCTGGTGATCGACCTGCTGGAGTCCGGTGTGGATGTGGTGCTGGATTTTCCTGCCAATACCATTGCCGGCCGTGAATGGTTGCTCGGCCTGGCAGAAACCGCGCGTGTGCCGCACTGCCTGCATTATCTCGCTGTGGACGACGACACCTGCCGTGCGCGCCTGCATGTACGCAACCAGCTTGCCGAGCATGACTTTGCCGCATCGGATGCCGAGTTTGATCTGATCACCACCTACTTTCGTTCCCCGGATGCAGACGAGGGGCTGGTGATTGTTACTTACCCCCGGCCTCTTGCATGATCCAGTGCATAAATGCCCTGACCTCATCCCGTTGCATTGCCTCCACCCGCGTTACGGCGTAGTAGGCAAAGCGCGCCGGCCAGGGCTTGTCCATGACTTGTACCAGGCGGCCTGCAGCGATTTCTTCGGTTGCGTACTCCTGGGGCACCAAGGCCAGCCCCTGGCCTGCTTCGGCTGCGCGGATCAATAAAAAATCGTCCTCAAAAGCTGTCCCGCGTTCGGCGCGCGGGTCTTTGCCCACGCCATGGGCGCTGAGCCACAACAGCCAGTCGGCACGGTCAGCGTCATGCAGCAGGGGGAAGTCGAGGCAGTCCTGCGGCTGTGCCGGCCCCGGGTTGCCAGCCAGCAGGGCGGGGCTGGCGACGGGGATCAGCACAGGCGCCATCAAACGGGTCACGTGCAGGCCGGGATAGACCCCAAGCCCATGGCGCAAGGCAATATCGACACGCCCGCGGTGCATGTCCACCAGCGCGGAAGTGGCCTCCACCCGCACCTCGATATCCGGATGCAGGCGGTTGAATCGTCCCAGGCGCGGCACCAGCCATGAGGCGGCAAAGGTTGCCACCGTACTGATCGTCAGGGTCTGGCGAGTCGTACTTTCGTGCAGTGACTGCATGGCTTTTTCGATTGCCCCGAAGGCTTGCTGCAGGGTGGGGTGCACAGATGCGCCAGCCTCTGTAAGCCGCAAGCCGCTGCGTTCGCGGGTAAACAGCGGCATGCCGACCCGGTCTTCCAGTAGGCGGATCTGCTGGCTGACGGCACCTGAGGTGACATTCAGCGTTTGCGCGGCCGCCTTGATGCTGCCTTGCTGGCCAACTTCGACGAAAGCACGCAAGGCGAGAAGGGGCAGTGAAGCTGCCATAGGCTTTAGTTTTCCTGAATCTGGTGTGCAGAAATGATCGTTTCCGCTGACACACAGCGAAAGCGATGATGTTCCGAGTTTAGAGATGCTGTGCAAGTTTAGTAAAACTATATCTAACCGGACGCCCTGCATGAACCCCATGATCACGTTGTATACCGACAGCTCGCCCAATGGTTTCAAGATCACCATTGCCCTGGAGGAGCTCGGTTTAACCTACCACCTGCGGCACGTAAACATTGACCAGGGCGAGAACCGCAGCCCGGCGTTTTTGCGCCTCAACCCGCACGGGCGTATCCCGGTGCTGGTCGACGAAAGCAACGGCATCACGCTGTTTGAATCGGCAGCCATCCTCCTGTATCTGGCTGATATCAGTGGTCAGCTCTTGCCTGTAGAACCCGCCAAACGCTGGGAAGCCATCCAGTGGCTGATGTTTCATGCTGCCAGCGTGGGGCCTGTGATGGGCCAGCGCGTTCACTTCGAGCTGTTTGCCGCAGACAAAATTCCCCAGGCCATTTCGCGCTATCGGCGCTTGATGGATGAAGCCTTTACCACCCTGGACAACCGCCTGGCCGAGCACCCCTATCTGGCCGGTGACGAGTACTCGATTGCCGATATTGCCCAGTTTGGCTGGACCCATATTGCGCAAGTCATCGACTTCGATTTCAGCACCTATAAGCACCTGAGCGCCTGGTACCAGCGCATTGGCGCCAGACCTGCAGTGCAGCGCGGCATCGCTCTGCCAGCTCCCGCCACCGGCGCTTGAATCAGGGGATCAATATGAACACTACAGATCAGATCACAGGCCAGTCGTCGCCCGCATTTGCCAGCCACCGCGGTTATCGGCGCATGTTCGCGGCCAATCAGCTGACCCTCGGGATTTTTCTGCCATTGCGCTTTTACAAGGGCGACATGGCGGTACTGGCCGGGCAGGCCGAGCGGGTTCGCGACATCGACCGATATGGTTTTGCCGCAGTCTGGGTGCGCGACGTACCGCTGTTCGATCCTGCCTTCGGTGATGCGGGGCAAGTATTCGATCCCTTTACCTACCTGGCGTTTCTGGCGGCTCACACCCGCTCAATTGCGCTGGCAACCGGCAGTGCAATCTTTTCGTTGCGCCATCCCATTGATCTGGCCAAGGCCAGCGCCACCATCGATCAGTTGTCGAACGGGCGCCTGGTCATGGGGATCGCCTCGGGAGACCGGGCCATTGAGTTTCCCGCCTATGGTCTGGAGCACGCCCGGCGGGGTGAGCGGTTTGCCCAGAGCGTGACGTATTTCCGCCAACTGATGCAGGCCCGTGCGCCGGTTATTGATTCGGCACTGGGGCACATGGCCGGAGCCGAATTTCTGCCCCGGCCCGTGGCGGGAGCCATCCCCCTGATGGTCACCGGTTCATCCCGTCAGTCACTGGCCTGGATTGGTGAGCATGCCGATGGCTGGCTGACCTTTCCCGAATCGACCCACGACCGCGCAGGGCCGCAACGCCTGGGCGAAAAGATCCGGGCCTGGCGCCAGTTGATCCCGGACGGCGGGTTCAGGCCGCACATGACCAATGAATGGCTCGACCTGGTTGATGACCCCGATTATCCCCGCACCTCTTTACAGGGCGGTTATGTGTTGCGCACCGGGCGCAATGGCCTGATTGACCTGCTGGGTGAATGGCAAGCAGCAGGGGTCAACCATGCGGCCCTGGGTATCCAGTTTTCGGCGCGGCCTGCGGCAGAGGTCATACAGGAGCTGGCAGAGCACGTGTTGCCGCATTTTCCTTCCCATCAGGGGCCGGGCCGTGTCGGGCCAGCATGGTGAAGGCACCTGTCAGGCCACTGCCTTGATCTCAACAACCGGGTCACTGCGCGTGCGTGACACACTCAGGCCCAGCAGCCCGCCGAGCACCAGCGCGCCGGCCATAAAGTACATTGCCGCCTGGGTGTTGCCGGTCAACTGCGTCAACCAGCCGACCACAATGGTGCTGAAAAATCCGGCGACATTGCCCAGGGAGTTGATCAGCGCGATCCCCGCAGCGGCGGCTGCACCGCCCACCACCGCGGTAGGCATGCCCCAGAACACCGGCAAGCTGCTGATCATAGCTGCTGTGCCGACGGTCAGGCCGATCATTGACAGCCACAGGCTGGCGCCGAACAGGGTGCCAAATACAACCCCGCCAGCGCCGATAAAGGCGCAGATTGCCAGGTGCCAGCGATACTCGCGAACACGGTCGCTGCTGCGTCCCACCAGCACCATGCTCACCGCGGCCACGGAATAGGGAATAGCACTCAACACGCCAATGGCCCAGGGTTCGGCGACACCGCTGTTGCGGATAATGGTCGGCATCCAGAAACTGATCACGTACTGGCCCAGCACCAGGCAAAAGTACACCGCCCCCAGCAGCCAGATTTTCGGGTTGAGCAGACCATCGCGTACGGAGTGGTGGGATTTGGCACGGGTTTCGCGATCCAGCGCCGCCTGCATGCCGCGTTTTTCTTCGGCGCTGAGCCAGCGGGCGTCGGCAATCCGGTCGCGCAGCAGAAAGAACACGGCGGCGCCCAGGGCCACCGCCGGCAAGCCTTCGATCACGAACAGCCATTGCCAGCCGGCGTACCCTGCCACGCCATCGAGGGTTTGCATGATCAAGCCGGAAATCAGCGAGCCCAGCATGCTGGAGATCGGCAGGGCGGCGATAAACAGTGAAATCATCACGCCCCGGCGATGGCTCGGAAACCAGGTGGTGAGATAGAAAATAATCCCCGGGAAAAAGCCTGCTTCGGCAATGCCGATCAAAAAGCGCAGCAGGTAGAAGCTCATGGGGGTTTCGACAAACATCATGGCCGCTGACAGCAGGCCCCAGGTCATCATGATCCGCGCGATCCAGCGCCGGGCGCCAAACCTGTGCAGGGCGATATTGCTGGGGATTTCGAACATCAGGTAACCGACAAAAAACACCCCGGCACCGAGCCCGTACACCGCCTCGCTGAACTTGAGGTCATCAAGCATCTGCAGTTTGGCAAAGCCCACATTGACCCGGTCCAGGTAGGCGACCAGATAACAGACCATCAGCAACGGAATGACTCGCCAGGCGGTTTTGCGGTAGGCCGAATGCAGTGCATGGTCCGGCATGTCAGCAGGGGGTGGCGGTAGGGTGTTCATCTGGAGCCTCTTTTTTGTTGTTGTAGGGGCAGGTGTGCAATCACCGATCAGCGCGCACGGCCTCCCGGCCATTCGCCGCACGCGCACATGGCGTGCACGACTTCGCGGATCAACTCACTGATCAGGGTTTTAAGATGGCTGGCGGGCATCGAAGCGCAACTGCAGATACCCAGGGTTCGGGTCAAGCCGTCAGCGGCAATGCGGTGGGCCACCAGCCGACCGTCATCGATTTCACGCACGGCCAGGTTCAACGGCATGATGGTGTGACCGATACCGGCCTCGACCGCGCTTTTGAGGATATGCACGGAGTTGACCTCCATGACGATTTCGCCCACGGCCAGCCCGTGCTGTTTTACCGCGTGCTCGACCAGCGTGCGGGTGCAGTGACCGTGGGCCTGACTGGGAAATACCAGCGGCCGGGCCAGCGCCTGCGCCAGGCAAACCTCACCGGCAGCGGGGGCGTCGGCGGCATCGGCACGGTGGATCAGGTAAAAATCTTCTTCGATCAATGCGCTGAACAACACTTGCGGGGGCAGGTCGATGGCGCTGAACAGGGCCAGGTCAATGCGCCCGTGCAGTAACTGGTCCATGACGTTGCCGGTCAGCTCTTCGTTGAGATGGAATGCCACCTGCGGGTAACGGGCGGCCACGGCGCGCATCAGCGGCATGGCAAGGAGGGTGGCGACGCTTTGCGGCAGCGCCACGATAATCGAGCCACTGACCGAGTCCGGGCTGCTGCTGACGGCAGCCCGGGCATCGCTCAGATGCTTGAGCATGCCCTGGGCGTATTCGTAGAAGACCTTGCCGGCCTCGCTGGCGACTACGCCGTTGTGGCTGCGATGGAACAGCTGAACCCCCAGATCGTCCTCCAGCGCCGACATTTGCTTGCTCAAGGCCGATTGCGCCACATGCACCTGGCGGGCGGCTTTGGACAGGCTGCCGCAATCGATCACGGCGACAAAATATTTGATCTGGCGGATTTCCATTGCGGTGCTTCCTGCAGGACTCGGATATGCGGGCCGGTGATGGTACCGCGGGTCAGCCTGCAGAGCGCCCTCGAGGGAATATCTTGCCGGGGTTCATCAACTGTTTCGGGTCGAGCGCCGCCTTGATCGACTGCATGACGTCCACGGCGTTTTGCCCGTGTTCAACGGCCATAAAGTGCTGTTTGGTCAAGCCGATGCCGTGCTCGCCGGTGCAACTGCCCTGCAGGGCAATGGCCCGCTCGGCCAGGCGATGGGCCACGCCTTCGGCGCGTTCGATTTCGTCAGGGTTGTGCGGGTCGACCAGGATCACGGCATGGAAGTTACCATCGCCCACATGACCGAAAATCGGTGCGAGAAAGCCGTTTTGCGCAAGGTCCGCTGCCGTCGCTTCAATGCACTCGGCCAGTCGTGAAATCGGTACTACGGCATCGGTGGTCAGGGCGCGGCAACCGGGGCGCAGGGCGAGGGCGGCGAAGTAGCCGTCATGCCGGGCCTGCCACAGACGGCTGCGATCCTCCGGATGCACGGCCCACTCGAAGTCCATGCCCTGATGTTCATCGGCAACCATGCGCACGGTCTCGATCTGTTCTTTCACGCCGGCTTCAGAGCCATGCAGTTCAAAGAGCAGCGACGGCGCCTCGCGCAACTGCGTGCTGCTGTAGGCGTTGAGGGCGCGCATGGTCAAGGCATCGAGCAGTTCAATGCGGGCGACCGGCACACCGAGCTGGATGATCTGGATCACGGCGCGTACGGCTAGATCCACGCTGGGAAAGCGGCACACGGCAGCTGAAATGGCTTCAGGAATCGGGTGCAACTTGACGGTCAGTTCGGCGATGGTCGCCAGCGTCCCGCCCGAGCCGACCAGTAAATGGGTCAAGTCATAGCCGGCGGAAGACTTGCGCGCCCGCCCGCCGGTGTTGATCACCCGGCCGTCGGCCAACACTGCCGTCATGGCCAGTACGTTTTCGCGCATGGTGCCGTAGCGCACGGCGTTGGTCCCGGAAGCACGGGTCGCCGCCATGCCGCCCAGTGACGCATCGGCCCCGGGGTCGATAGGGAAAAACAGCCCTGTACCGTGCAACGCCGCATTCAACTGTTTGCGGGTCACCCCCGGTTGTACAGTGGCGTCCATATCGTCAACGCGAATGGCAAGCACCTGGTTCATGCCCGAGACATCAATGCTGACGCCACCGTGGGAGGCTTGCAGCCAGCCTTCCAGCGAGGTGCCGCTGCCATAGGCGATCATCGGCGTATCGTGGCGATAACAGGCGCTGCTGATACTGACGATATCCTCAAGGCTGTTGGCATAGGCCACGGCATCCGGCGGCATGGGGTCTAGTGCGGAAATATCGCTGCCGTGGTGCTCGCGCACGCTGGCCGAGGTGGAGAAGCGGGTGCCGAGCAATTGGCCCAGCTCCTCGCGCAAGGATTCGGCCAGGGGCGGGTGTTCGCAGGCAGCAGGATGGGTCATCAGACAATCTCCGGTTGTTGTGCACCGCGTAAAACGGGCGGCATTATCAGGGAGTTATGACTTATCTTAGGCAGCCTTGGGTACACACTCGTAGTGCTTATTTCAGATGGATCCATCTGTTTTCGAGATGGCCTGTGACAGGCGTAATGATCAAGAAGGAACTTGAGTTGAGTGACTGGGAAGCCTATTACCAGGCAAGTGAACAGCGCGGGCAATCGCCCTTGCTGAGTAGGGCCTTGAACCTGATCAGCGCGAATGAGGGTTCACGTCAGGCCGTGGACTTGGGTTGTGGGGCCGGAATGGAAACCCGGCAATTGCTGGCCGCAGGCTGGGACGTACTGGCCATTGACCGCGAAGCCGGCGCCATTGCGCGAACATCTGCATTGTCACAAGGTGTCAGCGGTGGGCGGCTGGCGACCCTGGCCTGCGATTTTGAACAGCTGACGCAGTTACCTGCATCCAGATTGATCCATGCCGGTCTCGCCTTGCCGTTCTGTCGGCCAGAATATTTTGAGACCCTTTGGCGGCTTGTTACTGCGGCGCTTGAACCGGGTGGTGTATTTGTCGGCCATCTGTTTGGCGAGCGGCACGGCTGGGCGGCACTTGCCCATATGACCTTTCAGACCGAAGCGCAGGCGCGCTTGCTGTGCGGTAATCTTGAGCTGCATCTGTTGCGCGAATTCGAGCAACCGGGTGCCAGTTTGCAGGGGGACATCGCCTGGCACCGCTTCGATATCATTGCCAGCAAGCCGCAAGGCGACGATAAATACCGTACTGAACAAAGGAGCCTGTGATGAAGGGAAGTTGCGCCTGCGGTGCCGTTGGCTATGAAATTGATCGTATCGACCTGCCTGTAAGCCATTGTCATTGCCAGTCGTGCCGCAAAACCCATGCTGCTGCGTTTGTCACCACGGCCGGTGTTTTGCGTGAGCACTTCCATTGGACGAGGGGGCAGGAAAAGCTCAGCAACTACGAGTCTTCCCCCGGCAAGCTGCGGCGCTTTTGCTCGCTGTGCGGTTGTCACCTTGTGGCTGAACGTGACACAGCCGCGGCTGTGATTGTTCGTGTTGCGACCCTGGACGAGGACCCGGGCGATCGCCCGCAATACCATATCTGGGCTGAGCATGATGTCCCATGGCTTGAAGATGAAGACCTTGCGGTCTACCCGCAATGGCAGCCGGGGCGCTAGGGCTTCAGTGGCATTATTTAACTTTTATCAGGGAGATAACCGTTAGTGACCCGTGCATCTGTTCATACCCTGCGTCCGCTGCCCGAGCTTGATTACCATGACAGCAGATCGGTGCTGCTGCCTGTGCAGATCACGGCGCTGCAAGCCTGGAACCTGATGACGGCCGGGCAGGGGCCGCTGATGCGCCTGGCGTTTCGAACCCGAGACGGGATTTCTTCGTTATTTGGCGTAAAGCGCATTGGCGGTTTCTCCGGTACCCGGCGCGAGGCCGTGCAGGCAGGTGACTATCTGGATTTCTTTCTGGTAGAGCACAGCGCCCCCGAGGTATTGGTGCTGACCGAGCGTGACCGGCATCTGGATGTGATGACCTGTGTGTCGATGGCTGATCGGGTACTGACAATCACCTCCTCTGTGGTCACCCATAACACCTTTGGCCGTCTGTATATGCTGCCGGTGGGACCGGCGCACAAACTTATTGTCAACAGCTACCTCAAGCGCCTGAAGCGCAAGCTGCAAGGGATGGAGCCCTGAATTTATGAACATAGCCATAAGACTTGCCAATCAGGCAGATATCCCGACAATTTTTGTCATCCGTACCCGCGTCAGGGAGAACCCTCTTTCTCACCAACAGTTAACTGAAATGGGCATTACCCCCGACGCCATAGGCCAGGCGATGGAAGCCGCTCCCTGTATCTGGGTGGCCGAGGTCGAGGGTGTTACGGTGGGGTTTGCCATGGCCGATGCCGAGGATGGCTGTGTCTTTGCCGCATTTGTCCTGGCCGAATTCGAGGGGCTCGGGCTGGGTCGCAGACTGATGGCGAAGGCCGAGGCGTTTCTGTTTCAGCATCACCCCACGATTTGGCTGGAGACCGCTGAAAACAGCCGTGCCAGCGGTTTTTATCGGCACCTTGGCTGGCAGGCGGTGGCGAATTTGCCTGAAGGTGATGTTCGCTTTGAAAAATCACGGACGTAGCAGGGAAGGGTATGCACATTCGATTGACGCAAGCCAGTGACTGGATGCTGTTGAAGCAGGTTCGCCTGGCAGCGCTTCTGGAGGCCCCGACGGCATTTGGCGTGAGCTATCAAACGGCGGCCAGTTACACCGACGAGCAGTGGCAAGAGCGCGCTGATTCAGGGGCGGGGACGCAATTCTGGCTGGCCATCGAGGACAGCAAGGCGGTGGGCATGATCGGTGCCGGGGTGAGCGAAAACCGGCGCTATAACTTGATCGGCATGTGGATCGAGCCCGGCGTGCGCGGCGCCGATGTGGCCGCCCGGCTGGTTGGCGCAGTCAAGGCCCGGGCGCTGCAGGGCGGGCATGAGTACGTTTATCTCGAGGTAGCCCCGGACAACGCAAGAGCTGCCAGCTTCTACCTGAAGCAAGGGTTCAGGTTCAGGGATGAATGGGAACCCTTGGCAAGTCATCCCTCTATCAGGTTGCAGACGATGTGCTGGGTTGTGACTCCAGACAGCCCCTGAAATCGGCTACACACTCCTCTCGTCGAAATATCTGTCAGAAAAATTGACCAGAATGATCCTACGCAGTTTACTGTATGTTCATACAGTTATCGTAAGGCGTGCGTCATGAGCTTCACTTCCCTGGGTCCCATTGCTGAAGATGGCGTTCGCCTGCCACTTTGCTCCTTCAAAGTCCCCGCCGGGTTTCCGTCACCGGCGGCGGATCATATCGAGAAGGAAATTTCCCTCGATGAACTGCTCGGTATCCGTGCGCCCCATGTGTATCTGGTGCGCATCGACGGCGACAGCATGCAGGGAGTGGGGATTTTTTCCGGGGATCTGGCGGTGGTGGACCGTGCTATCGAGCCCGGGCATGGCCATGTGGTGGTGGCGCTGCTCAATAACGAGCCGATATGCAAACGCCTGTGCCTGCGTGGCAAGAGCGTTGTGCTGCAATCCGAAAACCCGAAGTATCCGGACCGGTATGTACTCGAAGGTGATGAACTGACAGTCTGGGGCGTGATTACCTATACCGTGCGCAGCCATGGCCACTAAGCCTGCGCCGGTTTTTGCCCTGATCGATTGCAACAGTTTTTACGCCAGCTGTGAGCGTGTGTTCAGGCCCGACCTGGCCAAGGTGCCCATTGTGGTGCTGAGCAACAACGACGGCTGCGTGATCGCCCGCAGTTATGACGCCAAGCCTCACGTGAAAATGGGCGAGCCGTATTTCCAGATCAAGGATCGGCTCGAGCAACTGGGGATTGTGGCGTTCTCGTCCAACTATGCGTTGTATGGCGACATGAGCGAGCGTGTCATGAGCCTGATCGAGGCGATGTTGCCGGCTGTCGAGGTCTACAGCATCGACGAGTCCTTTGCCGACCTGAGCGGTATCGTTGACGCCACCGCCATGGGCCGTCAGTTGCGCAGTCGCATCCTGCAATGCACGGGCATTCCGGTGGGGGTCGGCATCGCGCATACCAAGACCCTGGCCAAGCTGGCGAATCACACCGCCAAGCGCTTGCAGGCCCACACGGGGGGCGTGGTGAACCTGTGTGGCGACCATGAACGTGACTGGGTACTGCGCAATACCGCGGTGTCGGAGGTCTGGGGCGTTGGCCGACGCATGACCGCGCATCTTGAAGGTATGGGGATTCGCACAGCGATGGACCTGGCCAAAGCGGACCCGTGGTCGCTGCGCAAAAAATTCAGCGTGGTGATCGAAAAAACGGCCCGTGAATTGAACGGTACATCCTGCCTGGCCCTGGACGAGCCCGACCCGCCCAAGCAGGAGATCTGCTGCAGCCGCATGTTTGGCAAGCGCCTGACCGAGCTGGCACCGATCAAGGAGGCCGTAGCCACCTATATGATGCGTGCCTCGGAAAAACTCAGGGCACAAAAGTCATACTGCCAAAAAGTCCGGGTCAGCATTCGTACCGGCATGTTCAACCCGGACGAGGCGAAGTACGCCAAGGGCGTGGTGGTGACCTTGCCCTATCCTACCGATGATGTGCGGTTACTCACCAGAGCAGCGGTAGATGCTCTGGAGCATGTGTTTCAGCCCGGTTTCAGATACAGCAAGGCCGAAGTGTTGTTGCTCGATCTGCGCCAGCCGGGGGAGTTTTCCGACGATCTGTTTGCCGTCAATCAACCGGCAGAAGCTTCACGGGTGATGGCGGTACTGGATGCCATCAATGGCCGCTGGGGCAGGGGCACGTTACGGGCCGCCAGCGTGCCGGGCAAACCCGACTGGGGGATGCGCCGGGAGATGATGAGCCAGAGTTATACGACGCGGGTGGATCAGCTTTGGCAGGTTTCGTGCCGATAAATACGGCCGTTGATTGTGCAGAACTGTGGGCAATGAACTGTACGCGCAAAGTGGAGATCCGGTGTGTGAAGTTCAAACATATGGCCTGCTCAGAACACTGGGCTGTCGTGTGCTGCTGGTTTGCTTGTTGAAGACTCAAAAAAATCAAGGTAGGAAAACCCTGAATTAATAGTGGGGTTATTCTTGCGCTTGCTCCTGGCAGTTGAATGTTAGTACTGATGCTGTACTAATGGTGTTGCCCTGTTATACCCATTGCCGAGCAGGCATTGGTTTTAATTGCAAGAATGGCGGGCTATCAAGACTATCAAGAAAAGTCAAAAAAGCAGATGCAGGTACGTGCCTGCTATCAGGCAAGGTCAGGATTAAAGATGATAAACACAGTTGCATTGTATTGGTTGCTCACTTATGCGATTTAAATGGATTGTTTTTGTTGTCGGGCTGGTCGCATTATCTTCTTTTGCATTTTATGGGTTGTTTGATCGGTCTGATGAAGTGAGCCATATCGTTGCGCCAGTAACGAAAATCGACATGGAAAGTCTGGTTTTGGCAACAGGCCCGATAGTCGCAACGGGCTTGGTCGATGTCGGCGCGCAGGTTAATGGTCAAGTTAAAACAATCCATGTGCGACTGGGTGACAAGGTCAAAAAAGGCCAGGTATTAGTGGAGATTGATCCGGAGCTTCAGGAAAATGCCTTGAGCAAGGCGAAAGCCAGCCGCGATCTTGTACTGGCACAGCAAAAGGCCAAGGAAAAAGCGCGCCAGCGCGCAGAGAGGGTATTTACCCGCCAGCAAGCGCTGTATCAGGCAGATGCCAGCGCAAAAAGAGACCTTGAGCAAGCCGAGGTGGAGCTGGAAAATGCCCGGGCTGAAGTCTTCGTTCTAAAAAGCCAGATTCATTTGGCTCAAATCGAGATGGATAGCGCAGTGGCTAATCTCGGGTATACGAAAATCAAGGCGCCTGCCGATGGCGAAATCATCGCTATTGTGACTAAAGAGGGCCAGACAATTGTGTCCGCCCAGACATCACCGACCATTCTGATTATGGGCAATATGGACAGGATGACAGTCAAGGCCAGAATATCCGAGTCGGATATTGTACGAGTGCAGGAGGGGCAAAAGGTTGTTTTTACCGTGACCGGTGCACCGGAGCTGTCTTTCGAATCGAAAATTCTTGCCGTTGAACTTCTGCCGGAGTCCGTCGTTACTGACAGCAAAGAACTCTCAAAGCCCAATGCAACGTCCAATGTTCCTGTTTACTACAATGCTACGTTTGAAGTTGATAACCCTGATCGTCTGCTCAAGCCTTTGATGACAGCCAACGTTAAAATCACTCAGGAAAGCGTTGGCCAGGTGATGGCAATTCCTTTAGCCGCTCTCGGAAAAAAGCAGTCTGCGGGCAATCTTTATGAAGTGCGTATATTGACGGAGCAGAAAGAAGTGGTTGCAAGATCCATTGCGATCGGTCTGCGAAACAATACGCATGTGCAAGTTAAGTCGGGGCTTGAGCTAGGCGACAATGTCATTGTCGAATAGGCGTTGATCGGCGTTGTGCTGTGGGGGTCATTGTTAATATTTATTTGTCGGGTAGTGTATGGAATGTCTCAGGAAAATAAAGTTTCGAACTCGGCCCACGAAGGATGCCGTAAAGCCTGGCAACCTGCCAGAGGAAAACCTGAGCTTATCCGCGCCATTAATCCAATTGATAAATGTCAGCAGGAGCTATTTCAATGGTCATTCATCTACAGAGGCTTTACGAGACGTCAACCTGAATATCCGTGCAGGTGAGATGGTTGCAATTGTCGGGACATCGGGCTCGGGAAAATCGACCCTTCTCAATATTCTGGGGTGCCTTGTCCCGCCTTCGCAAGGGCAATACATCCTGCACGGGCGGAGTGTGACCCGTCTGACGAATAATGAGTTGGCAGATTTGCGCAGGGGCACTTTCGGATTCGTATTCCAGCGCTACCATTTGCTGGGCCACCTGAATGCTGAAGAAAACGTTTTGTCTCCAGGCCTTTATGTCGAAGGGGAGAAGAAAACACTGCGTGCACGCGCGCAAATGCTGTTGAACAGTCTTGGGTTGAGCGACCGCTTGCACTTCTTTCCGGGACAGTTGTCAGGTGGGCAGCAACAGCGTGTCAGCATTGCGCGTGCACTGATGAATGGCGGCGACATCATATTGGCCGATGAGCCGACCGGTGCGCTGGATACCAAGAGCGGTGAGGAGGTGATGGCCGCTTTATGTGAACTGAATGCAAAAGGGCATACCGTCATTATTGTTACGCACAATAATGACATCGCTTCATATGCGCAGCGGCTGATTCATATTCAGGATGGCTGCATCTCTTCGGATACAGGCAATCACCCTGCCTCGTCAACGGCAGGGCCGCGAGGGGGGCCCGGGTTGAAACCTGCACAGGGCTCCTCGATAAACATGCTGTCAGGCTGGGTGGAGGCAATTAAAATTGCTTTTTCGTGGCTGGTCAGAAAGCCCTTGCATGCGGGATTGACGGTACTGGGAATCGTCATCGGCATTGCTGCGGTTTCATCGGTTATTGCCCTGGGTGAGGGGGCGCGCGACCGCATAGTTCAAGAGATCAGCGCCCTGGGTGCTGACACCATCGATATTTACTCCGGGAAGGACTGGGGTGATATCTACAAGGGTTCAAACAAAGCGCTGAGTGAATCTGATGTGGACTATCTGCGATCACTTCCCTACGTTGACAGCATCTCCCCGGTCACTTCTGCGACAGCCACCATTACATCAAAAAACGCCAACCTTTCAGCTCAGGTATTGGGTGTCGGTGAAGCGTTTGCCAGGGTGAGAGGCGAGGTATTTGCGCAAGGTACTTTTTTTTCCAGTGATGATGTTAAACGGCAGGCGCAAGTTGCAGTCATTGATGAAAATATGCGCAAAAGACTTTTCCCGAGCTGGGAGGACCCGATTGGAAAAGTCATATTGGTAGGCCCGATGCCGGCAATCGTCATAGCGGTTATCAAGAATACACCGTCTTCATTTGGTGAGGCGCCTGTTCTGCAGATGTATATGCCTTATACCACGTTGATGTCACGTATTTCGGGCCAGCCATTTCTTGAGAGCATTGTAGTGCGCGTGGCTGACGGGATTTCAAACGAACTGGCCGAAAGTAATATCAATCGTCTTTTGGAACTCAAACGCGGCAGCAAAGACTTTTTCACAAGTTCTGCAGACTCAATACTCCGGTCGGTGACCAGTGCTACCAGAGTCTTGAACGTGCTAAGCATATCGGTCGCATCGATTTCTCTCCTGGTTGGAGGAATTGGCTTGATGAATATGATGCTTTACTCAGTAGCAGAGCGAACCTATGAGGTAGGCGTTCGTATGGCGTTCGGTGCCCGTCGACGAGATATCATGCAGCAGTTTCTCAGCGAATCCTGTTTGCTGTGCATATTTGGCGGTGGTTTTGGGTTTTTGCTGGCCATGCTTGCCGGGGAAATTTTAGGCGGATTACAAACTGATTTTCCGCTTAAATTTTCTTATTGGTCGTTCATGGTAGCGTTTGCAAGTTCTACCGTTATTGGTCTTGTATTTGGTTATATACCTGCTCGAAATGCCGCCAGGCTGGATCCTGTCGAGGCTTTGTCCCGGGCGTAAGTCAATGGGTTTGCCATCGTAATCATTCAACATGAAGTCGATGCCTTGCTGGACGCAGTCAACACTGCGCTCCAATGTTCTTGAGAATATCATTGTGATTACTAGATATTACCCTGCTCTGTTTTGTAGCGTGATGCTGTTGGCAGGTTGTAGCACTCATCTGCCCGATGTGAACGCTGTCAAATCACAACTGGCGCTGCCTGCAAAATGGCGTAATGCATTACCTGAGGGTAAAGATATAAAGCAGACACAGCATTGGTGGCGCTCATTTCAGGACCCTGACCTGGACGCTCTGGTGGAACGTGTACTGCGCAATAATAATAACCTGGCAGCGGCTGCATACAGGGTCAAAAAGGCAGAGGCACAAGCGGGTATTGTCAGGACGAATTTAACACCAGGTGTATCAAGTGGATTCAAACTGAGCAGTAGCAAGGAACTGAACAGAGGAAGTTCGGAACAAAAGGCTTTTACCAGCACATTCTCCTTGAGCTACGAGCTGGATTTATGGGGGCGTCTTGCAAAGGCTCGCGATATCTCGGCCTGGGAAGCCATGGCGACCCGGGAGGATCGTGAGCACATCGCGATGCAACTGATCGGTACAACAATGGAGCTGTACTGGCGATTAGCGTTTTTGAATGAAAGCATTGAAATTAACGACACCAGCATTGCCAGCGCCCGTTCAATCCTTGAGCTGGCACGCCTGGGTGAATCCGTTGGGCAGGAGGGGCGTCTTCAGTCGATTCAGGCAGAGCAACAGTTAAGTGTACTGCTGGCCGATAAAACAGGGCGGCTTCAACAGCGTGAAGAAAGCCGCAATGCCTTGTTGGTTTTATTGGCGTCGCCTATGGGATGGGATGACACGATCAAGATTCGTCCAGTTCCGACTCAACCGTCTACAGCGCTACGGTCGGAGATACCTGCCCACATTCTGAGCCAGCGACCCGACATGAGGGCTGCTGAACTCAGGTTGCGCGCTCATTTCAGCAATATTGAGATCCAGCAAAGAAACCTCTATCCGGCAGTGAATCTTACGGCAGGTATCACTGGAGGAGGGACACGCGAACTGTCAAATATTCTGCGAAATCCGGTGGGTTTTTTTACGGCAGATTTA
This sequence comes from Pseudomonas sp. WS 5051, assembly GCF_012985715.1. Taxonomy (NCBI): domain Bacteria; kingdom Pseudomonadati; phylum Pseudomonadota; class Gammaproteobacteria; order Pseudomonadales; family Pseudomonadaceae; genus Pseudomonas; species Pseudomonas sp. WS 5051. Next base: position 388,189 of record NZ_JAAQWV010000002.1, on the reverse strand, counting down.
CTGCTTCCGTTTTTTGAGTTCAATAAAGGCAAGTTGCAAGTTGAAATCGCCGAAGCAACGTACCAGGAGAGTATCGAGTTATACAAAAAACAGTTGCTTGATGCGCTGCAGGATGTTGAGAACGCACTGTCGGCCTATAAACAGCTCACCGATGAGGGGCTCTACCTGGCCCGTGCCCATGAATCTTCATCCCGGGCAGAGCGCATTGCTGAAATACGCTATCGCCTTGGGCAGTCGAATATAAAAGAATGGCTGGATCAACAGGATGCGAAGCGCAGTATCGAACTGCGACTGGGTAAGAGTCGCACTGATCGGTTGATTGCCATGGTCAAGTTTCATCAGTCTATCGGTGGCGGCTGCGGTGATGGATGCGCTGATGCCTTGCGATGAAAGGTACCTGGGCAGGTGCTTCAGGTTTATTTGCCGGCTGTGTGCGTTAAGTGCTCGCAGGCCTGGTTGATGTGTGAGTTTCAACTCAAGCCATGCGTTTAATTGAATTTAATGTTTTCCGGGGCCGGCCAATCCTGCTGCACGTCAGCGCACAGCCATGCAAAACCTCCTGATCGCCTCGCAGGCCCGGCGCAACACGGCGTCATCCAGGGCATAGGCAATACGGATATAGGGCCCCAGGCCAAAGGCGCTGCCATGCACCACGGCTACACCGGCTTCGTCGAGCAGGGCCAGGGCCACGTCTTCATCGGTGGACAGCACCCTGCCTGCGGGCGAGGTGCGGCCGATCAGTCCGGCGCAGCAGGCGAACGCGTAGAAGGCGCCTGCCGGGCTGGTGCATTCAAGGCCCGGTATGCTATTGAGCTGGTCGACCATCAGATCGCGGCGCTTCTGGAACGCGATACGGCTGCTGTGGATAAAGTCCTTGGGGCCTTCCAGAGCGGCGAGAGCGGCCTGCTGCGAGATTGAGCCGGCTCCCGAAGTCTGCTGGCCTTGCAATGTTTCCATGGCTTGCAACAGCCAGCGCGGGCCTGTGGCAAAACCGATACGCCAGCCGGTCATGGCGTAGGCCTTGGACACGCCGTTCATGGTCAGGGTGCGCGCTGCCAGGCGTGGTTCAACCTGGGCCAGGGTATGGAACAGCTGATCATCGAAGATCAGGTGTTCGTAGATATCATCCGCCAGGATCAATACATGAGGATGGGCCAGCAGCACATCGGCCAGTGCCGCCAGCTCGTCGCGGCTGTACACCGCCCCCGTCGGGTTGGAGGGCGAGTTGAGGATCAGCCAGCGCGTTTGCGGGGTGATTGCCGCTGCCAGTGCCGCTGCGGTCAGCTTGAAACCGGACGCTGCGTGGCAGGTCACGAAGCAGCTTTGTGCGCCGCATAACTGAACCATCTCGGGATAACTGACCCAGTAAGGCGCCGGGATGATGACCTGATCTCCCTCATTGAGGGTCGCGGCCAGGGCATTGTAAATCACCTGTTTGCCACCGTTGCAGACCAGGGTGTCCTGCCAGCCGACATCCAGGCCGTTTTCACCACGGAATTTGGCTGCCACCGCTTCTCGCAGTGAACGTGCGCCAGCGACCTGGGTGTAGCGGGTGTGGCCCTGGCCTATGGCGCGGATTGCAGCGTCGCGCACAGGCTCGGGCGTATCGAAGTCCGGTTCGCCAGCGCACAGTGAAATGATCGTGGCGCCTTGGGCGCGGCGCTCTGCAACACGGTCGATGATCCGATAGGTGGCCGAGGGCAGGGCGCTTGCCAGGTGCCGGTTGAGCCGCTGGATATCGCTGCTCATGGGCGGTGTCTCCAGTGAGTCAGGTTCATCAGTTCGAGCGTGGAGCGGCCTTCAGTCAGAGCCTGCATCATATGGGCTTCCTTGTCGGCACGGGATTCGCCTTCAGCGAAGGTACGTGCGGCGTGTGCCTTGGGAATGATGATCACACCATCGTCGTCAGCCACCAGCAGATCCCCCGGCGCCACCTCTGCGCCGTTGAAATTGAAAGCCTGACCGACCGAGGTGGCGCTGGCCTTGACGGTGCCTCTGACCGAGATGCCGCGGGCAAATACCGGAAACCGGCGCGCCTTCAAGGCCGCGATATCACGTACCCCGCCGTCGATGACCAGGCCGACCACACCGGCTGCCTGTGCCGCTACGGTAAGGACTTCGCCCCAGTAACCGGCAATAAAATTACCGGTACCCACTACCAGCACACTGCCGCGGGGCACTTGTTCCAGTGCCAGGTGCAGGGCCAGGTTATCGCCAGGAGCGCATTGCAGCGGGTACGCCGGCGCGGCGATAAAGGCGCCATCCCAGATCGGGCGGATGCCGCTGTCCACGGCACAGGCCAGGTGTGATGCCTCATACAGGGTCGAACTGCCGAGGATTCTGGCCCGTTCGTGGTAGTTCAGGGGCAGGGCGAGTGTGCTCATCAGGCTTTCCTCTGCAGGCTGTGGTAGCCCAGTGCAGCGCGGGCGCTTGCAAGGGTCTGGCCTTGACTGATCAAGGTACGGATTTGCGCTTCGACGGTTTCAATCTGCCGCGCACAGGAGGCCACTTGTGCGGCATGGGCGCGGGGTACGATCACTACGCCATTGGCGTCGGCCACCACGATGTCACGGGCACAGACGCGGGCGGTGCCAATGGAAACGGGCTGGTTGATCGACTGCACCTGGACACGGTCCTTGCCGGTGCGCATAAAGCGGCCCTTGCTGAAGATCGGATAACCGTCTCCCAGCGCCTTGTTCACGTCACGGCAAACACCGTCGATAACCGTGGCAGCGATGTTTCGGCTGCCGGCGTACTGGGTCATGATGTCGCCCCATACGGTGCAGTCGGTGCGCCCGGCATTGTCGATCACCACTACGTCACCGGGCAGAACTTGCTCGATAAAGTCGCCCACGGTCCCGGCAGGCACGCTGGCCGGGACGTACTGCACCGTGAATGCCGGCCCGACAATAACCGTGCTGTAGTTGCCCAGCGGCATCACGCCCAGGCATTGACCGGGCAGGCCGAGCTTGTCCAGGGCATCGGAAACCCCCGGCGTGTCCAGGCCCTCAAACAGGGCGACCAGTGCTTGATCTTCAGGGTTCATCAGACGTGCTCCGTGCGGATGGCTTCAAACTGGCTGTCATGCATGACTTCGGCTACGGAGCGACCACTGCGTACTGCGTCGAGCATGACTTGCTGACGCCGGGCGATACGTTCGCCAAGATCGACGACCTGAGCGATATGGGCCTGGGGCACAAACACCGTGCCGCAGTTGTCGGCGATCACATAGTCGTCTTCGCTGACATTGACCCCGGCGACTTCGATGGTCACGGCGGCCGCTATCTGCATCACGCGATTGCGCGCACTGATCATGGTGACGCCACGGCCGTAAACCGGATAACCGATTGCCGCACTGCCATCAATATCGCGGCTGCAACCGTCAATGATGGTGCCTCGCACCTGTTTGGCGAGCGCCGCATTGGCAAGGATATCGCCCCAGCAAGAGATGCCCTCGATACCGCCGGCGATCACCAGCACCCGATCATCCGTGTTGATGTGTTCGACCACCGGGGTGATCAGGTGGGCGCTGGGCACCGTGTCGGTCTTTGCGGCCAACAGTACGGTACTGGCACGGCCAACGATCGGCGGGCAGTTCCACAGCGGCCGCAGCCCCACAGTGGCCCCTGCCAGACCAAGAAAATCCAGCGCATCGGACACGGTATTACTGTCCAGTGCCGCCAGACGCTGGAGTACAGTCCTGTCGGTCGTGCTTTTGAGCGTCATCGCGCAGCCTCAGTGGTGGTGTAGGTGCTCAGTGTCGGCGAGGCTGTTTGATAGGTATATTCCTGTTCACGTAAGCTTTGGATACGTTAAACCTATGGAAAAACCATGATCAATTTCCGTCTGATCCGTCACCTCTGGCTCTTTCTGGCCGTCGCCGAAGAGCAGAACTTCGGCCGCGCCGCCAAGCGCCTAGGCATGTCCCAGCCGCCGCTGAGCGAGCAGATCCAGGTGCTGGAGCAAGCGCTCAAGGTCAAACTGTTCGAGCGCTCGCGGCGCGGTGCCAAGCTGACGCCGGTGGGGGCGGCAATTCTGCCGGCCGTACGCAAGTTCGCCGAGCAGTTGGAGCGTCTGGAGCTGGCCGTGGATGAAGCGCTGGCGGGGCAGTCGGGGATGTTGACCATTGGCGCAATTTCCACGGCCATGTTTGATGTACTGCCGGGCCTGATCGAGGGGTTGAAGGAGGATTACCCGCACTTGACTGTCTCGGTGCGGGAAATTGACAGCGTCGAAGCGGTGCCGGCGCTGGAGGCGGGGGATATTGATCTGGCGTTTGCCCGTCTGGACGGTGATCTGGGGGACTCAATCCAGTCACTGCCGCTGCTGGAGGACCGCCTGATGCTGGCCCTGCCCAGTGATCACCCGCTGGCAGCGCGCACGCGCATCAGCCTGGCCAGCCTGTCCAATGAGCCTCTGGTGATGTTTTCGCGCAAGGTCAGCCCGGTGTATTTCGACAATCTGATTGCCACCTGCCGGGCTAGCGGCTTTTCCCCGCGGGTGTTGCACGAAGTGCGTTCCGTGGCCTCGCAAATCGCCTTTGTCAGCTATGGCCAGGGCATTGCGCTGGTGCCTGCGTCCTTGAAAAAGCTGGCTCCCGCCAATGTGGTATTCCGTGCACTGAGCCAGAAGCTCAACGTGGTGACCACTGCCGTGGCGTGGAATGCCAATCGGTCGAACCCGCTGATAGAGGCGATCATTGCTCGTTTAAGCGCCAAGGCATGATGTTTTTGATAGGTTTGGCCTATGTAAACCTTCTGGTCTTAGGCATTTACACCAGGGCCGATGTGCCTGACATTGGTCCGCCGCCTTAACGCTTCAGGAGTCATGCCCGTGCCCGTACCCGCAACCTTTGCCCATACCCAAGTGCCGCTGGAGGTAGAGGGTGTGCACTTGACTATTGCCGCTCTTCACCGAGAAGGGGAACTGGCACCGATTGTCTTTCTGCATGGCTTCGGTTCGAGCAAGGAAGACTATGCCGATATCGCGCTGCGTGCGGAGTTCGCCGGGCATGCCTTTCTGGCCTACGATGCGCCGGGGTGTGGTGACAGCGGGTGCAGTGATCTTGCCCGGGTTTCCATCCCTTTTTTGCAGCAACCGGCGCTGCAAGTGCTCGAGCATTTCGGCATCGAACGCTTCCATCTGGTGGGCCATTCCATGGGCGGGTTGACCGCCCTGATGCTGGCCCATCAGTTCCCGCAGCGGGTACTCAGTTTTGTCGATATCGAAGGCAATATTGCCCCCGAGGACTGCTTTCTCAGCCGTCAGATCATCGACTGCCCGAGTGATGATCCTGAGCTGTTTTTTACGGCCTTTATCGAGCGTGCCCGCCATGCCCCGGCCTATGCCAGTGCCCTGTATGCCGCGAACCTGAGGCACAAGGTGCGTGTGCAAGCGGTGCGGGGGATTTTCGAGTCGATGGTCGAGCTGTCCGATAACGCCAACCTGATGGGCAAGTTTCTCGGCTTGCCGTGCCCGAAGATGTTTATGTTTGGCGACCAGAACGCGTCACTGTCCTACCTGCCGCATATCGCGGCTCACGGCGTACGCCTGGGGCAGATCCCGGCTTGCGGCCACTTCCCGATGTATTCCAACCCGATTGCGATGTGGCAGCACATGGCCGATTTTTATGGGGCAATTTCAGGCTAGGGCAACGCCGCCTCCACCAGCTCGATCCAGTGCCGCACCGGGGTTCTGCCTGCACTGTCGAGGTGTGCCTGGCAGCCGATATTGGCCGTGACAATAACCTCGGGGTGCGCGCTTTCCAGTGCGTTGAGTTTGTTGTCGCGCAGTTGCCGGGACAGTTCGGGCTGGGTCAGCGAATAAGTGCCTGCCGAGCCGCAGCACAAGTGGCTGTCGGGCACCGCGGTCAGGTTGAACCCCAACCGGGTGAGAATGCCTTCAACCGCGCCGCCGAGTTTTTGCCCGTGCTGCAAGGTGCAGGGGCAGTGGAACGCCAGCCGTTGATTGCTGTGCACACCGAGGGTGTGCAGTGGCTCGTCGCGCAGCACTTCAACCAGATCCCTGGCCAGCGCACTGACCGTGGCAGCTTTTTCGGCATAGGCCGGGTCGTTGCCGAGCAGGTGGCCGTACTCCTTGATAAAGGCACCGCAGCCGCTGGCGGTTTGCACGATTGCTTCGGCCCCTCGTTCAATCCCCGGCCACCAGGCATCGATATTGCGCCGGGCGCGATCAAGTCCTGCGGCCTGGGCGTCCAGATGGTAGTCCACTGCACCGCAGCAAGCGGCTTCTCGGGCAGGAATCACGCTGATGCCCAATCGGTCCAGCACTCGGGTAGCTGCTGCGTTGGTGTTGGGTGACAAGCTCGGTTGCACGCAGCCTTCGAGCAGCAGTACTTGCCGGGCATGGCGGGTGGTCGGTCGCAGCCCGGGCGCGGGGACCTGGCCTGGCAGTTTGTCTTGCAGGCGTGCGGGCAGCCAGGGGCGCAAGATCTGACCACTGCGCAGTAGCCACCTGAACCGGCCCGCATTGGGTATGACGCTGCGCAGACCTTGAAACAGCAAGCGTTGCCCGAGCGATCTGGGTACCTGGGCCTCAACCATTGCCCGGCCAATGTCCAGCAAGTTGTGGTAGTCGACGCCTGAGGGGCAGGTGGTTTCGCAATTGCGGCAAGACAGGCAACGGTCCAGATGCTGTCGGGTTTTCTGCGTCACCTGATTGCCTTCCAGTACCTGTTTGATCAGGTAAATACGCCCCCTCGGGCCGTCCAGTTCATCACCGAGCAACTGATAGGTCGGACAGGTGGCGTTACAGAAACCACAGTGCACGCAACTGCGCAGGATGCGTTCAGCCTCCCCGGCACGGGGCAATTGGCGGGCCTGTTCGCTCAACGTGGTCTGCATGGTTCAAAGCTCCGCGTACAGGCGCCCGGGGTTGAAAATACCCTGCGGGTCGAGTTGTTGTTTGAGGCTACGCTGGTAGCGCATCAGAGCCTCCGGCAACGGCTGGAACGGGCTGTCGACAAGACCGTGGCTGTAGCAGGTGGCATGGCCGCCGACCTCGGTTACGACCGTGCGGATAAAGCTCGCCTCAGCATCCGACTTGAGCCAGCGCTGGGCACCGCCCCAATCGATCAACTGCTCACCGGGCAGCTCAAGTTCCGGGGTGTTGTTGGGCAAGGACAGGCGCCAGAGGGGCTGGCCCTCATCGAAGAAGCTCAATTGGTGTTCGTTGAGCCGTGTCCAGAACGAAGCGTCCAGGCGCTCGCCGCCCAGGCGTTCGTGAGCCGCCATCACCGAGCCTTCGCCACCCTCCAGGCGCAGGTGCAGGCGCTGGCCATCGTGGCAGGCAGCGCTGATCGGCAGCGGTTGCCGGCCCCATTCGGCGAGGCGCAGCAGGGCTCGCGCCGTGTCCAGTTCCAGGCTGATACTCAGGGATTGCCGCGGCTTGGGCAGCACCTTGAGTGACACTTCGGTGATGACTCCCAGTGCGCCGTAGCTGCCGGCCATCAATCGGGACAGGTCATAGCCAGCGACGTTTTTCATGACTTCGCCGCCAAAACGCAAATGCTTGCCGTGCCCGGTGATCACCCGGGTGCCGAGGACAAAGTCCCTGAGCGAACCTGACCAGGGCCGGCGCGGCCCCGACAGGCCGCTGGCAACCATGCCGCCGACCGTGGCGGCACCGAAAGAGGGCGGTTCGCAGGCCAGCATTTGCCCGGCTTTATCCAGCGCCTGCGCCAGCTCCATCAGAGGCGTACCGCAGCGTGCGGTGATCACCAGCTCGGTGGGGTCATAGCTGACAATGCCCCGATGGCCGCGGGTGTCGAGCACTTCACCGGGCACACTGCGGCCAAGGAAGGCTTTGCTGTTGGCGCCCTGGATACGTAGCGGGGTGGCGTATTGCAGCGCCTGACTGACCTGCTCCAGCAACAGGGCGCTGGTATCGACATTGTCTGCACTGCGCATCAGAACCGCTCCAGTTCGGGGAAGGGCAGTTGCCCCATATGCACGTGCATGGCGCCCAACTCGGCGCAGCGATGCAGGGTGGGGATGTTCTTGCCGGGGTTGAGCAAGCCGCCGGGGTCGAAGGCGGCCTTGACGGCATGAAACAGGGTCAGTTCATCGCTGTTGAACTGCGCGCACATCTGATTGATCTTCTCGCGGCCTACGCCGTGTTCGCCGGTAATGCTGCCACCGACCTTGACGCAGAGCTCAAGGATCTGGCCGCCCAGGGCTTCGGCGCGCTCAAGTTCCCCGGGCTGATTGGCATCGAACAGAATAAGCGGGTGCATATTGCCGTCACCGGCATGAAACACATTGGCCACTCTCAGGTTGTAGTGGGTCGATAATCCGGCAATGGCCTGCAGTAGGCCGGGCAACTCACGGCGCGGAATGGTGCCGTCCATGCAGTAGTAATCCGGCGCAAGGCGACCTACAGCGGGAAAGGCGTTCTTGCGCCCGGCCCAGAAGCGCACCCGCTCAGCTTCGTCCCTGGCCTGGCGCACGGAGCTGGCGCCAGCCCGTTCAAGCACTTGGCGCACGCGCGCGCAATCGTCATGTACATCGGCTTCGACGCCGTCGAGTTCGCACAACAAGATGGCGTGGGCTTCGACCGGGTAACCGGCATGAATAAAATCTTCGGCGGCGCGGATGGCCAGGTTGTCCATCATCTCCAGCCCTGCGGGTATGATGCCGGCGGCGATGATGTCAGCCACGGCGCGACCGGCTTTTTCAACCGAGTCGAAGGCTGCCAGCAGCACTTTGGCGGTTTGCGGTTTGGGCAACAGTTTGACCGTGACCTCGGTAATGACCCCGAGCATGCCTTCGGAACCGGTAAACAGTGCCAACAGATCGAAACCGGGCGAGTCGAGGGCATCCGCCCCCAGGGTCAGGTGCTCGCCGTCAACGGTCAGTATTTCGATCTTTAGCAGGTTGTGCACGGTCAAACCGTACTTGAGGCAATGCACGCCACCGGCGTTTTCAGCGACGTTGCCACCGATCGAGCAGGCAATCTGCGAGGACGGATCCGGCGCGTAGTACAGGTCATACGGCGCCGCTGCCTGGGAAATGGCCAGGTTGCGCACACCGGGCTGAACCCGTGCAGTGCGGGCGTCGGGGTCGATATGAAGGATAGCGTTGAAGCGCGCCATTACCAGCAGCACGCCTTTTTCCAGGGGCAATGCCCCTGCGGACAAACCGGTACCGGCCCCGCGTGCGACCACCGGCACGCGCAACTCATGGCAGATGCGCAACACGCCCTGTACCTCGTCCAGTTGGCGTGGCAGCACTACCAGCAGGGGCGTGGTGCGATAGGCGCTAAGCCCGTCGCATTCGTAGGGCTTGAGTTCTTCACGCTGATGCAGGACTTCTAGGTTTGGCAAGCGTGTGCGCAGGGTGCGCAGTAATACGGCTTTATCGACGTCCGGCAGGACGCCGTCGACGCGTTCATCGTAGAGAATGTTCATGGCGGCTCACGACACTCGATTGTTCTTATTGGAGGTCTGTTCCGTATGCAGCCTAGTCGCAAAGTGCGCCCTGTATCACTTGCAGGGTGATATCGGTGGCGTCGGTGTTGAAACCGGGGGTGATAAAAAGCGCTGTGCTACTGGCCCTTGAGGTACAAGGGCCCGCTAGCGGGGCAAAAGGTCAATAGGCCTTGGCGCTTTTGATATCGGCAATGATTTGCCGGGCGATGGCTTCGACCTGCTCCTGGGTCATGGCCGACATGACGCCTTCCCAGGCCGATGATGACGTATCGTAGGTCCGGGTCCCCAGCAACTGGCCGGTCTTCAGGTCGGTGAAGTCTGCACTTGAGTTGACCCAGGCATTCCCCACCATGATGCCTGCGCCATACCGTGCACCCGGCGTGATGTAGCGGAAGTTGCTTACTTTGATCTTGATGCCCACACCGTCTTTTCCATCAAGGCTGAGCAGTTGGGACTCAGCAAGGCGGTAGCCCTCTGCAGAGGCTTCGGCATGCAAGGCCTCCTTCCATTCTTGCTTCAGCAGGGGCCAGTCCTCGTTCTGTTGAACCTTGCTGTTGCCTTCAAAGTTGACGCGCAGGTTTTGCTTGGTCGTTGCCTGGATCGGCAGCATGGGGCTGCCACCGCTTTTAACCGAGGCCGCGCAGCCGCTCAACAGTGAAATGGCCACGGCACAGTACAGCGCAGACGAGAGTTTGGAAGCGTTCATTGAATGTCCATATTCTGGGGATGAACGCTATCTATACCGCAACGCCTCAGATTTTTCACCGGCTTTAATGGCTCTTAGCCAGTATCGGCATCAGTGAAGCGTCGCCGCCCGGCCGATTTCGCCAATCCGGATCCGGTCCAGCGCCCGATTTAGAGCATCAAGCGCGTCGATCAGGGCCTTGGCCTCGGCTTCGCGGCCATCACCCCACAGGCGTTCGGCCATTTTGTTGAGGGCCTGGATCGATTGTTCTATGCCAGCTGCCGTAGCTGCCGGGTTTTCTGCGGTTTGCTTCTTGGACATGTCAAAAATTGCGCCATAAGTAATGGCTGCATACTAGCGCCGGATGCGGTTTTTTTGCCAACTGGCATCGCTGTGGAAGGTGCCTGTATCGCCACGCAGCACATAAAGGGTGGCCCTGTAGGCCGATGTCACCCGTGTGCATTGCAGGCCGCGAATCTTGTGGTACGCCCAGGCCCAGCCGTGGTTGGTTTTACTGCTCATCGGTGTGCCTGCGTTTTCATCATCTAGATCCTGAACGACATGAACCTGATTGGACTCGATTTCGCTCAGTAGTTCCCTGGCAATGACGGCGCAAACAAAATGATTTACATGAACAGTCATATGCAAGTTATTGATTTACATGATGTCAAACCTATGGCTTTGCCTGGAATTCCTCTTCATCCATGAGCACCAGTGCGCCAACGATCAGTGCACGCATGCCGCGGTCCAGCTCGGCCTCCATCTCGATTTCTTCGGCCAGGCGCTGGGCTTCTTCAACGGGCTGGCCGGTGACTGAATACACCGTGTCGGCTACGGCAATTCCGTGGAAGGCCACGGTTGCCAGCAGCCAGCGGGCCTGCGCCTTTGTAATGCCGTAGACCTGGGCGATATGGCTCTGATGCTCGTCGATCTTGGCGAGCATCGGTTGGGTCGCCGCCAAGCGGCGAATCACGTAGGGCGTCAAGCCGGGGTGGGCCTTTACAAACAGGCGCACCGAGGTGGCAAACACCGTCAGGTAGTCCTTGAGTTCACCACGCTGATCGGCGTCGACCCGCGGTATCTGCCAGCGGGTGAAGATCTCTTCGGCGATCAGATTCTTCAGCGCCTCCAGATTGGCAACATGCTTGTACAGCGCCATATGACTGACCCCCAAAGCGGCAGCAACGCCGACAAAAGTGATACCCGGCAGGCCGATCTCGATGCCTGCTTCGACGATGCGCTCGCGGGTGATGGTGCGAGGGCGCCCGCGGGTCGCGGGTGGTTGTGAGGCGTTCATGGCCGTTCCTTGATCGGTGAGGAGTGTCTTGTAGCTGTCTTGTCAGCATTTCGCAAATTAGTTTATAGTCATGCAACTAATTAAGGTTCTCATTTGCGAGCCACTATCAGTTGCGCATACACCCCCCTTGTTTGCGCTTAACCGGAATGCCAGTGGCCTTCCATTCTTATGACATTGCGGATGTTTGACTGGCATGGAAACTCCTCACACGGCTGCGGCCACACCCAAGATGCGTGGCCCTGTCAGCCAGGTGCTTCACCCGATTCGTGGGCGGCTGCTGATTGCCGCCCTGCTTGCGGGCGTTGGCGCCATGCTGACGCTGGTACCGCTGGCAGGTATTGCGCATGTCGCCGGGCTGGTTCTGGGTGACAACGCAATCACTGCTCATGAGGTGTGGCGGGCAGTAGGTGTCGGCGTGGCGAGTCTGTGCGCGGGCATGTTGTTGATATCCACCGGGGAGTTGCTGGCCCATCTGGCGGATAACCGTATTACCCACCACCTGCGCCTGGCCATTGTGCAGCGCCTGAGCCGCGTGCCCTTGGGCTGGTTCACCAGCCGGGGCTCGGGTGAGGTCAAGCAGGCGATGCAGGATGACATCAATACCCTGCACAGTCTGACGGCGCATTTCTACACCACCGTGGGGCGAGCGGTCGGTGCCATTGTGTTCTCGCTGGTCTACCTGTTTGTAATGGACTGGCGCATGGCAATTGTCTCGATCCTGCCGTTCCCGGGGTTCTTCCTGTTTTTTACCCGCGCCATGAAAGCCAGCGAGAGCAACATGCAGGCGTTTGTCGAGGGCATGGGGCGTATCGACAATGCCGTGGTCGAGTTCGTCAATGGCATCCCGGTAGTGAAGTCGTTCGGGGCTGTCGGCAAGGCACACGGCAGTTACCGTGAGGCCGTCGATGCCTTCGCCCGGGCTTTTGTCGGTTTCACTCGCCCGCTGGTGGGTTCGATGGCCAATGCCAACGCAATGATCGCGCCGGTCGCGGTGCTGGGCGGCGTGCTGGCGTTCGGCACCCTGTTCGTGGCACTGGGCTGGATCGCTGCGCTGGATGTGCTGCCGTTCGCCCTGGTGACTCCGGGCCTGTGTGGCCCCTTGCTGTTGCTGCACTACATCACCCATGACCTCAACAATGCAGTGGGTGCGGCCCGGCGTGTGCAGGCCCTGCTCGATACACCGGTGCTGGAGCAACCGGCACCGGGCATGCAGGAGATGCCCAGGGGCAGCGAAATTGGTTTTGAGCACGTTGGCTACTGCTATGAAAGCGCGGGCCGGGGGCTGGCGGACATCAACCTGGTTCTCAAACCCGGCACGACCACCGCTGTGGTGGGGTGCTCCGGCGCCGGCAAGTCAACCCTGGCGCGCCTGCTGCTGCGTTTTTTTGACCCGACGCAAGGGCGTATCACCCTGGGGGGTGTGGATCTGCGTCAGATTGAGACGGCAACCCTGTACCGGCATATCGGTTTTGTATTGCAGGAGGTGCGGCTGATCCACGCCAGTGTGCACGACAACATTGCCCTGGGCAGACCAACGGCCACCCGCCAGCAGATTGAGGATGCTGCGCGCACGGCCAATATCCATGCGCGCATTGTTGCCCTGCCGCGTGGCTATGACTCGGTGGTGGGTGAGGATGCGCAGTTTTCCGGCGGTGAGTTGCAGCGGGTGAGCATCGCCCGTGCCGTGTTGCTCGATCCGCCCGTGCTGGTGCTCGACGAAGCCACGGCGGCGGCGGATGCCGAAAGTGAAGTGGCCATCCAGGATGCACTCTCGCGTTTTGCCGGCGGCCGCACCTTGCTGGTCATCGCGCACCGGCTCGACACCGTGATGCACGCCGACCAGATCATCGTGCTCGACAACGGCACGATTCACGAGCAGGGCAGCCACGGTGAACTGCTTGCCCGCAAGGGCCTTTATGCCCGTCTGTGGGCGCAGGGCGACTACTCATTCTCTGCAGAACTGGCGGTGCCGTCATGCTGAAACCCTTGGTAGAACTGTTGGGCGACGACGCGCCCGTGCTGCATCGTTATGTCTGGATGGCAGTGTTTTATGGTTTGCTCAGCGGGCTGACACTCACCACCCTGGTACCGGTGCTGGGGCATTTGCTCGCTAACGATCTACGAGGTGCAGCATTGTGGCTGCTGTTGACGCTTGCCGGTATGGCTGTGTGCTGGGCCTGCCGGCGCCGGGTGGAGCGCGCCGGTGTCGCGGTGGGCGTGGCCCTTTTGCAGGGGGCGCGCCAGCGCATCGGCGACCATGTGGCGCGATTGCCCCTGGGCTGGTTTACGACGCAGAACACCGGCCATCTGGGGCATGTAATTACCCAGGGCATGATGGCGGTGGCGCAGTTGCCGGCGCACGTTTTCACCCCTGTGATCAGTGGCGCGGTGACGCCTTTGGTGATCGTCGCCGCACTGTTTGCCGTGCATTGGCCACTGGGGCTGATTGCGCTGCTGGGGCTTGCGGTACTGGCAGGGGCGCTGCTGTTGAGCGCGCGCCTGGGGCAGCGTACTGACCGGGCTTTCCAGCGGCACTTCGCGGATGCCAGCCAGCGCATGGTCGAGTTTGCCCAGGCGCAATCGGTACTGCGCGCGTTCAATGGCGAAGGGGGCGGGACGCAGTTGCTGGAACAGGCGCTCGAGCGCCAGCGCCAGTCCGGGCTGCGCCTGATCTATCAGTCATCGCTTTCGGTGGTACTCAATACCTGGGTCGTGCAGGTGATCTTTGCGGCCCTGTTGATCGCAGCCGCCTTGTCGCTTAACGGCCTGATGGGCGACACGCGGGATAACGCTTCGGTGATTGCGGTAGTCGTTGCGCTGTTGTTGAGCAGCCGCTATATCGAGCCGTTGCTGGACGTGGCCGGTTATGCCGAGATCCTGCGCAGTGCCAGCGGTCAACTTGACGCGGTGCAGGCCATCTTTGCCGCCCGGCCCTTGCCGGAGCCGGATCAGCCACAACCGCCACGGGATGGCTCTATAGAGTTGCGCGCAGTGAGCATGGCTTACGCGCCCGATCAACCCGATGTGCTGCATGATGTCAGCCTGCGTATTGAGCCGGGCAGCATGACAGCGTTGATCGGTGCTTCGGGCTCGGGCAAGACCACGCTGGTACGGCTGATCGCACGGTTTTTCGATGCGCGCGAAGGGTGCGTGCTCGTGGGTGGTGTGGATGTGCGGCACATGTCCGACAGCCAGTTGGCGGGTCAGATCAGTCAGATATTCCAGGACTGTTACCTGTTTCAGGGCAGCATTGCCGACAACATCCGCATCGGCAACCCCACCGCCAATGCTGACGAAATCCTCGAGGCGGCGCAGCAGGCCGGGCTTGGCGAACTTATCGGGCGCTTGCCGCAAGGCCTCGACACACCGGTGGGCGAGGGTGGTGCACGGCTGTCGGGCGGTGAGCGCCAGCGTATTGCGATCGCACGCGCACTGATCAAGGAGGCGGCCATCTTGCTGGTGGATGAAGCCACTGCGGCGCTGGATGCCGAGAATCAGCACGTGATCGCCCGGACACTGGCCAGGTTGCGCGGGCAGCGCACGCTGGTGGTCATTGCGCATCAACTGTCTACGGTGTCGATGGCCGACCGGATCGTAGTGCTCGATCACGGCCGGGTGGTCGAGCAGGGCACGCCCGCGGCATTGCTTGCCGCCAAGGGGCGTTACGCGAAGTTTCTTGAACAGCGTCGGGCTGCCAAGGGTTGGCGGGTGGCAAGCGGCAGTGAGCTGCAATGATGCGGGCACGATGGCTAGGGGTATTTGCCATGCTCTGCGTCACATCACTGCTGGTGGGGGCCCGGCAACTGGAGTGGTCGCAGCTGTGGTCCTTGTCGGGCGATGCCTGGCTGACGCTCACGGCCAGCCGCCTGCCGCGCCTGGCGGCGCTGGTGCTGACCGGGGCTGGCCTGGCAGTGTGCGGGGTGATCCTGCAACACATCGTGCACAACAAGTTCGTTGAGCCAGGCACTTCGGGCGGGCTGGATGCGGCCAGGCTCGGCATCCTGGTATCGCTGGCTGCGGTGCCCGGCGCCGGCACGACAGGGCGCATGCTGTTTGCGCTGGTGTTTTGCTTCGCCTCGGGGTTGATATTTGTCGTGATCATCCGCCGGATCCGATTCAAAAACACGGTGCTGGTGCCGGTCATCGGCCTGATGTATGGCGGCGTGCTGAGCGCCATTGCCGAGTTCTACGCCTACCACCACAACATCATGCAAAGCATGCAGGGCTGGCTGCTGGGCGACTTTTCCAGGGTGGTGCAGGGCAGCTACGAGATCATCTACCTGATCTTGCCGATTGTTGCCCTGGCCTATCTGTATGCCCACCGTTTCACCGTGCTGGGCATGGGTGAGGGCATGGCTACAAGCCTGGGCCTGAACTACTCGGCAAACGTTGCCCTGGGCTTGCTGCTGGTGGCGGTCACGGTATCAGCCACGGTCATCACGGTAGGGGCGATTCCTTTTGTCGGGCTGGTCATTCCCAACCTGGTGGCGCTGCGTTATGGCGACCATCTGGGCCGCACGCTGCCCATCGTTGCCCTGGGCGGCGCGTCAATGCTGCTGGTGTGCGACATCCTCGGACGGCTGCTGATTTACCCGTTTGAAGTGCCCATCGGCTTGATGGCAGGCAGCGTGGGCGGTGTGCTGTTCCTGGCGCTGATCATCTGGAGGCACCGATGAGGCGTCTGCAACCCCGGCATGGGGTATGGGTTCTGGTAGCGGCCCTGGCGCTGACCTTCGTGTTGTTGGGGGCGGGCATGGATTTTGATTATGTAATCCCCAAGCGGATCGCCCGGCTTATGGCCATGGTGATTGGCGGTGTGTGCATCGCCTGGTCGTCGATCACGTTCCAGACCCTCACCGGCAACCGGATATTGACCCCGGCAATCATGGGCTACGAGGCCATTTACCTGCTGTTGCAAGCCTTGCTGGTGCTGTTGCTGGGCACCGGCAGTGCGGTGTTACTGGGCAGTAACGGCAACTTTATGGTGTCTGTGCTGCTGTTGCTTGGCTACTCGTGGCTTATCCATCGTTACCTGCTGCGCAACGGCAAGAGCAACGTGTATTTCCTGCTGTTGGTCGGGCTGGTGCTGACGATGGTGATAGGCACGTTCACCCAGTTTGTCCAGCTCAAGGTCAGCCCCGGCGAGTTTTCGGTTTTGCAGGGTTTCAGCCTGGCTTCGTTCAACCGCGTCCAGCCGCAGCAGTTGCTGATTGCGGGGCTGCTGGTGGGCGCCGTGTGCCTGGTGGGCAGCAGAACCTTGGCAACCCTCGATGTGCTGGCGCTGGGGCGCGACCAGGCCATGTCCCTGGGGGTCGATTACCGGCGCAGCGTGCGCCTGCACCTGGCGCTGATTGCGGCACTGGTGGCGGTCTCAACCAGCCTGCTGGGGCCCACGGCGTTTATGGGCATCTTCGTGGCGAACATCACCTATGCGCTGGCCCGCACCTTCAGGCACCGGGTCACGCTGGCGCTGGGCAGCGTGATTGCCATCGGCATTTTCATCGTTGCGCAACTGCTGGTCGAGCATGTCTTCAACTACAAAACCACCGTCGGCATTCTCGTCAACCTGGTCTGCGGCGGGTATTTCCTGGTGTTGATGGTGCGTACCCGAGGAGCTCCATGATCACTGTTCACGGCATCCATAAAACCTATGGCAGCAAGACCGTACTACGCGGTGTCGACGCGAGTTTCCCGCCCCGGCAACTGACGGCGCTGATCGGCCCCAACGGCGCGGGCAAAACCACGCTGTTGATGATGATAGCGCGGCTGATGGAGCCCACGGCCGGTGAAGTACGCATCGAGGGGCGTGGGGTCGCGGGTATCGCGATTGGCGATTACGCCAGGCGCGTGGCCACTTTGCGCCAGTCACCGGACTTCAACCTGCGCCTTCGGGTGGAGGAACTGGTTGCCTTCGGGCGCTTCCCATACAGCCGTGGTGTGTTGACCGGCGAAGATCAACGGATCATCGACGAGGCCATCGCCTTTCTGTCGCTGCAAGCGCTGCGCCATGCCTACCTCGACGAACTCAGCGGCGGGCAGCGGCAGATGGCCTTTCTGGCCATGACCATCGCCCAGCAAACCGATTGCCTGCTGCTCGATGAGCCGCTGAACAACCTCGATATCAAGCACGCCGTACAGATTATGCGGGCGCTGCGCCGCTTGTGCGACGAACAGGGGCGCACGGTGATTCTGGTGGTGCATGACATCAACTTTGCCGCCAGCTACTGCGATCACTTCGTTGCGATGAAGGTGGGCGCGGTGCATTGCGCCGGCAGCGTTGACGAGGTGATCACTGAAGCGCGGCTGGGCGAACTCTACGGGCTGGACTTCGAGATCACCCACAGCCCGCGCGGTCGCCTGTGCAACTACTTCAACCCCCTGGAAAGAGACGCGAAATGATGATCCACAACAAAGATCGGTTATGGCCGTTGGCCCTGCTGCTCGGCGCGGCCGTGGCAGTGCAGGGCTGCAATGACAAACCGGCAGAGCCCCCACGGGCCGCCACCGCTGTGCAAGCCGTGCAGACGCCTTTTGCGCCGCTTACGGTGCAACACCAGTTGGGCACCACGGTCATTGAACGTGTACCGCAGCGGGTGGTTGCACTGGACATGAATGAAGTCGACTTCCTCGATCAACTGGGTGTCCCCGTGGCGGGCATGCCCAAGGATTTCATCCCGCACTTTCTCGCCCGCTATCGGGATGCACCGGGTGTCGAGGATCTGGGGTCGATTGTGCAGCCCAACCTGGAACGGGTACATGCCGCCAGGCCGGACCTGATCCTGATCACCTCACTGCAGGCCAACCACTATCAAGCCTTGAGCGAGATGGCCGCGACCGTTCATTTCGATGTCGATTATCGTGACAGCGAGTCCCGCCATATCGAGGTGATCAGGCAGCACCTGCTGACCCTGGGGCAGATGTTCGCCAAACAGGGGCTCGCGGAGGAAAAAGCCCGGGCACTGGACGCGAAAGTCGAGGAGGCGAGAGGCATCACCCGCGGGCGCCCTGAAAAAGCGCTGGTGGTGCTGCATAACAACGGCGCGTTCAGCTCCTTCGGCGTGCAGTCGCGCTACGGCTTTATTTTCACCGGCCTGGGTGTCAAACCCGCCAGCCCTACGGCAGAGGCGGGGCTGCATGGGCAACCGGTATCCAGCGAATTTATCCAGCAGGCCAACCCCGACATCATCTACATCGTGGACCGTACGGCGGTAATGGAACACCGCCCGGCAATGGCTATCGAGAGCCTGGGCAACCCGTTGCTGCGCCAGACCAACGCCTGGAAAAACGGCCGGGTGATCGTTGTCGATCCCCAGGCCTGGTACGTCACAGGTGCCAGTCCGACCGCCCTGAAACTGGTAATCGACGATGTGATCAAGGGCTATCAGGGCTAACGCCTGAAGGCGGCTGTCAGGCATTTTTCTGGTCATATAGCGATTCTCATTAAAACCATTCCTTAGATTCAGATTAACAAAAACCATTCCCTGCCAGTCCAACGGAGTCTTCACGTGAGTCACTGTCATTTTCCTACCCGCATTGCGCCCCCGCGCGCAGTTTTTGCCCTGAACCGTACCGCCACGGCGGTACATGCCGTGTTGCTGACGCTGGCCATGACAAGCCTGGCAGCCCATGCCGAGACCATCCCCGACGAGAAAGAACCCGGCGAATCAACGCTGCCTGCCACGATGGTTGAGGGCCATATGGCCACCCCGGCCGACTTGCCGCCCGGTTACGCAGGCGGGCAGGTGGCCTATGGCAGCCGGGTTGGGCTGCTGGGCAACAAGGACTTTATGGAAACCCCGTTCAGTACCATCAGCTATACGGAGCAGTACATTGCCGACCGTCAGGCGCAGAACATCACCCAGGTGATTGCCGCGACCGATCCCTCGGTGTTCAGCAACGGCCTGACCGGGACCTTCAGTGAGAACTACTCCATCCGTGGCTTCGCCAGCAATATCAGCGACGTGATGATGGGCGGGCTGTTTGGGGTGGCCCCGTATTACCGGATTTCACCGGAAATGTATGAGCGCATCGAAGTGCTCAAGGGCCCGTCGGCCTTGCTCAATGGCATGCCGCCGGGAGGCTCGGTCGGAGGGGCGGTCAACCTGGTACCCAGACGGGCCGGCGACGAACCGCTGACACGGCTGACGGGCACCTATATGTCCGATGCGCAGTTCGGTGGCCATCTCGATGTGGGCCGGCGCTTCGGTGAAGACCAGCAATTCGGCGTACGCTTCAACGGTGTGTACCGTGACGGTGACGGCGCAATCAACCACCAGCGGCAGAAAGCCGAGCTCACGTCCCTGGGCCTGGACTGGCGCGGTGAACGCGTGCGGCTGTCTGCCGACCTGTATCAAAGTGAAGACCGTGTGCGCGGGCAGAACCGCGGTATTAACCTGGCTTCCGGCGTGGCCGTGCCCAAACCGCCCAAGGCCGACACCCTGCTCAACCCTGACTGGGCCTATGTGCAAACCACGGACCGGGGGGCCATCGTGCGCGGTGAGTTCGACCTGAGCGACAATCTGATGGCTTATGCGGCGTATGGCATGAGCACAACCCATTACGAGTACAGCGGCACCATGATGGCGACGGTGTTCAACGACGCGGGTGACTTCAAGACCTCCATGGGCCAGCTGAAAATGGACCTGGAGAAAACCTCCGGCGAGGTCGGCCTCAAGGGCAACCTGCAGACTGGCGCGATCAAGCATCAATGGACCCTCAATGCCACACACTACGGCGACACTCAAAAGGACTACGGGCGCCGCTCGGTGCCGGGCGCGGACTGGGTCACCAACATCTACCACCCACAGTGGGGGCCAGCTGCGGCCAAGAGCTTCCCGTACATTGCCCATACCAAGAGCCGCCTGACCAGCTATGGCCTGGCCGATACACTGTCGGTTCTCGAAGACCGGGTGCAACTGACCCTGGGTGTACGTCGCCAGCAAGTGCTGACCGACAGCTTCAGCACATCCACCGGCGCACGCACCAACCGCTATGACGAAGGCGCCACCACCCCGGCAGCGGCACTGCTGGTCAAGATCACCGACCAGGTGTCGGTGTATGCCAACTACATCGAAGGCCTGAGCGAGGGCGCGGCGGCACCGATGACGGCGAAAAACTTCGGTGACGTGTTCGCCCCCTACAAGTCCAAGCAGAAGGAAGTAGGCCTCAAGGTAGACCTCGGTGACTTCACCCACACCCTGAGCCTGTATGAAATTACCCGCCCCAGCAGCTACCTGGACCCGGATACCAATATCTTTTCCTTTGGCGGCGAGCAGCGTAACCGAGGGGTCGAGTGGGGCTTTTTCGGCTCGCCGCTGCACGACGTACGCCTGATGGGCGGTGTGGCCCATGTCGACCCGAAAATCACCAAGGCCCAGGGCGGCACCAACGAGGGCAAGACCGCCATTGGCCAGCCCCGGCTGCAGGGCAAGCTGGGTGTGGAATGGGACACCCCGGTCATCGAAGGCCTGACACTGACGGCCAACGCCACCTCGGTGTCCAAGCAATACATCAGCGCCGATAATACCCAGTCGATACCGGGCTACACGGTCTACGACCTGGGCACACGCTACAGCACCCGGGTGGCCAGCCAACCGGTGACGTTGCGTGGGAGTGTGAACAACGTGACCAACAAGGCCTATTGGGGGACGCCGCTGTTGTCCAGCCTGGGCCTGGGTGCGCCGCGTACCTTTGAGTTGTCCGCGACCATTGACTTCTAAAGGCGGGCCGCCAGATATCGAATAAAAAAGCCCGACACGAAGTCGGGCTCTTGGCCATTGGACACTGGAAAGTCAACGGTGCTTATGTTTGTGCTTGTGCTTACCCTTGCCGCCGGAGCTGTGTCTGTCGCCGTCGTCGCCAAGGTTATTGCCCACTGCACCACCTACTGCGCCACCCAGCCCGGCACCAATGGTAGAGCCGGTGGAACCGCCCAGTTGACCGCCGATAAGCGAGCCGCCAGCGCCACCGACGCCGCCACCGATGGCGGCTTCGGTTTTACTGCCTCTGGGTGCACCCACTGCACTACCGGCAGCGGCGCCCACACCTGCACCGATGGCCGCTCCTGAAGAGCCGCCCAGCTGTTGACCGACAATATTGCCCAGTGCGCCGCCAACACCGCCTCCGACCGCGGCAGATCCATCCCCGGCAGCCATTGCTCCCTGCGAAATCACGATGCCCAGCACCAGGGCGGGTAATGTAATACGCATGTCATTCACCTGAATCGAAAGTGATCAAGAGATGTATGCAGGAGAGTAAGAATCCTGCCTGTGCAGAATTTGACGGCTTACCAGGCATAAAGTTCGATAACGGCATAGCGTCCTCTATTTGCAGGAAGCTAAATAGATTTTCCGCAGCAAAAGGCTCATTGAGTGAAGACTGAATCAGGCAGGGGCAGCCGCGGCGATGCTGTCGATGCAGGCCCCGACAGCTGAAGGGGCCTGCCAGAAGCGATCAGAATGCCAGGCCGACCTTCACGCCGAACTCGTCACGCTTGAGTTTGGTGTTGTCGGCAATTGGCGAATCTTCGTCGATTTTGTACTCAGTACGGGTGTAGTACACGCCTGCATTGATCGGCATATCACCGTTCTGGTTCATCAGCAGCGAAACTTCAGCGTAGGGGTTGGTGCGGTCTTTCATGTCGACGTTGCCGCTGCCGAAGCCATCGACTTTCAGCCGTGCGCGACCATCCATAGCGTGACGGGCGCCTACTTCTACACGCAGGGTCGAGGTGTCGAACTGGTGGTTGTAACCCAGTGCGGCCTTGGCAAACGGCGATTTGAAGGTCAACGTTGTATCCAGGTCGTTGATTTCAGGTTCGAAACGGGTCCAGCTGTAACCGCCACCGACGATAACGTCGACGAAGTTGCGGGCATCCAGCGCTGCGCGCCAGCCAAGGTCGAGGTCGGCCTGGGCTTCCTTGAGCTTGTTGTCGTTTTTCTTGCTGTATTTGGCTTCACCACCGATCTGGTAGATGAAACCGGATTCGGCGGTCATCTTGTTGCCAAAGTTGGCGAACACACCGGCCTGACCCATATCCTCCTTGTCGGATTTGCTACCCCCTTCGAATTTGAACTTGGTGTAGGAGCCCAGTAAACCGACGGTGAAGAGCGGGTCAGTGCTTGGGGCTGCCATCACTGCCAATGGTGCGCCGAACAGCGCCAGGGCACAGGTGTGACGCAGCAGTTTTGCGGTAAGCATTCGTGAATGTCTCCATGACGTAGATAAAAATGTTTACGGCTATTTAGATATAACGACTCTGATAAGTTCAGAGCGAATCGATAAGAAGCTAAAACCCGCTCCCAATCAAGTTTTGCTGCCCCATACCCACCGGGGTCTTTTTTGACCTTGAGCCGTTGTGGCTGCTCACCGCTATTGCAGGTTTGAGGGCTGCAAACCCGTGGCCATAGATCCCGGAGGAGCAAACACACTGAAAGAAATAACGCGCCTGTCGCCAATCAGGCGCGTGCTGCTTTAGTGCGTTACCAGCGTGTCCAGCGACTTGTCGACATACCCCTTGGCCAGCTCCACCAGGTGCATGGTCGACAACACCAGGTCGCGCGCAGGGCCGCTCAAACCATTCCCCGCCTCATTCGCGCAGGCACCCGCACAGCGCAACAAGTCTGACGCCTGGGCCAGGGCCGCTTCTGAATTGACACTGGACGGGATGGCAAACAGGGCCGTGCCTGAAGCGCGAACGGGCCTATGGCCTTGCAGGTAGAAATTGAGCGCACGGTCGGTGGCGGCACGGTCCAGCAACGGGTCGTTACCGTCAGCAGCATCGAGGGGTAAAACGGGTGGGTCGGGGGTGATCTTTTTCATGGCTTAACTCCAAACACGTTAAGGGAGCTGCCACTTTTCGCGACTAAACGAATGGGGTGGCAGCCGTGCGCAGGTTAGTCGTCCGGCGTGTTTGGGAACCGGTGTGCCCGAGGGCACCCTGCGCACGGCCACCATAAAACGCAGGCCGTAAAAAGCGCCTCACGGAGGTGGCGCCTTGCGCCAAACACAAAGACCGGGCGACTAAACCCGACCGCTGATTTTGCAGCGATGGGACGAGACTATTCCCCGATTTTAGGCGGCGCAAGCGAGCAAGATTTTCTAGGATGTTTCATTGGAATGAAAGCGAAACGTCGTACGAAACGGCTGATGTTAAAGGCCCAAAGCCTGCCACGATCCTGTCGCCGCTGCCGGCAACGAAGGCTGCGTTCCTCGGCAGCGGCGACAGGAGATTACGCAGCGCACACTTGCTTCTAACAGGCTGGTCGACCGCCGCAACAGGCGAATCAGGCCACATCCACCAGCACAATCTCGCTGTCTTCAATCGCGGTGACCCGTAGCAGGGTCTCATCGACAACGGCCACACCATCCCGTGCGCTGGCCCGAAGACCATTAACCTCGATCACCCCGGTGGCAGGCACCAGGTAGGCTCGCCGGCCGCTGTCCAGACGGTACTCGGCGGTTTCCCCGGCCTTAAGGTTCGCCGCTACCAGTCGCGCATCGGCACGAATGCGCAGGCTTTCAGGGTCGCCATCCTTGCCGCTGGCCAGGGTCACAAAACCCTCACGGCCGCCCTTGGGAAAAGGCTTGGCACCCCACGCCGGAGCATCACCCTGCTGGTTGGGTACGATCCAGATCTGGAAGATCCGGGTCGGTGTGGACTCCAGGTTGTATTCGCTATGCGCAATCCCGGTACCGGCGCTCATCACCTGTACATCACCGGCTTCGGTACGACCCTTGTTGCCCAGATTGTCTTCGTGGCTGATAGCACCTTCGCGGACATAAGTGATGATTTCCATGTCGCGGTGCGGGTGTTTCGGGAAGCCGGTGCCGGGGGCGATCACGTCGTCATTCCAGACCCGCAGGTTGCCCCAGTTCATCCGCTGCGGGTCGTAGTATTCGGCAAACGAAAAGTGATGATGGGCGTCCAGCCAGCCGTGGTTTGCTCCGCCCAGCGTATTGAAAGGTCTGAGTTCAAGCATGATGCTTCTCCTGAGAAGGGTGCCAAGGGTTGACCGGTTGGCGATGAGGTGATTCTCCATCAGCAACATATCGATAAAAAGCTGAAAAAATGCGTTAAACCAATCGGTTTAATAGATGCATTAGCAAGCCAGTCAATCGCTATTTACCTTTAATACAGGCTCTAAACGGCTGATGCCCAAGCAATTAGCTAGAAATCGGCGCGCAATGGGGTGACCATAGCCCCTCCACCCGGACAGCCTCACACCCTGGAGTCAGCGTGCCGCAACACAATCCCGAACTGCCTGAAGACCTTGCCCCCATTACCCAATTGCCCTTGCTCAAGCGCCTTGCCGCGCGTGTGTTTGGCAGTGGCTTGAGCCGTTTGCGCGCGCAACATGCGCCGTCCTGGCTGCAGGGCCAGGCAGACGGGTTCCGCAGCGGGCACAGTGCCGGGGTGGATTACGGTTTCAAAGAGGGGCATGCCGAAGGGCTCGAAGAGGGTCGCCAAGTGCTGTTTATCAGCGATATGCGCCCGCAGGAGCTGCGTGCTCCCGGGATCGACGAGCATCTGTTCGATGACTGGCGCCTGCCGCTGGGCCCGGAACTGAAAAAGCTGATCAAGGCCGACGTGGCTGCCAACCTGCCCGAGCATGCCCAGCCCAGTGCCGCACAGTGGAAGATGATCTTCAGTGATACCCCGTCGACCTCGGTGGTTGCAGGCGCCGGAGCCGGCAAGTCGACCTCGCTGGTGTTGCGCATTCTGCTACTGACCCATTACCTGGGCTTTGAACTCGATTCGATGACCGTGGTGACCTTTACCCGGGAGTCGCGCAAGGACTTTATCAAGAAGCTGCAGGAAATCTTCGCCTTGTGGGGGCGCAATCTGTCGCTCAAGGAAGCCCGGGATGTGGTGCGTACCTTTCACTCGCGGATTTTGCCCATGGTGCGCAGCTTGCCCGGCTATAGCCAGTTACAGGCCTTCGAGACCCTGAATAGCCGCAGCCTGCTCAACGACGACGAGACCGACAGCAACCCGTTTGACCTGCGGATCAACGATGCCCAGCGTCAGCAACTGAATGCCTGTTATCACGGGCTATATAACCGCGATGAGCGCTTCCGTCAGACCCTGGCACCACTGCGACTGCATGCCTTGCAGCTCAAGGAGCTGGAGCGCGACCATCCTGATGTGCAAAAACGCATGGCGGTGACCGAATTGGCCGCCAGGCGCGACGAAGAACTCTGCGACACCCTGGAAGACCTCTGGTTTGCCGCCGGCGCCTGGCCGATCAAAGGCATTGAGCCCAACCGCGAAACCATCGAGATCAATGGCGCGCAGTTCCATTGCCACGGCTATATTGCCGAGCTGGATGCCTGGGTGGTACTGGGCTTCGATCCCCGTGAAAACCCGCAGATCTGCCGCCCCGGTGCCAAGCTCAGCGTGCGCGCCGAGTGGGCAGTCAAGCGCACCCTGTTTCAAGCTTTTTGCAGCAAGCCATTGATATGGCTGGAAAACTACGAATCTGCGAAGCGTGTAGTCAGTGCCCTCGCCGGGGATGCCAGCGCAGGCCCCGGCTTTGATTACAAGCTCAAAGGTGAGTTGGGCTCGGCGCCTTTGCTCGACAGTTTTGTCGCCGCCGCCAGTTTTATTGAAAACCTGGGGCTGGACGTGGCCGCCGCAGTGGGCGATATGCGCTTTGCCAAGGATGATCCGGACCGTTTCTTTTTTGAGGCCTTGAGCCTGTTCTGGCGGGCGCTGGAAGACCACCTGCTGGCACAGACCCCGCCGGTGATGACCTATAACCGCATGTTCTCCCTGTTTGGCGAGAACACCCCGCAGAACTTCAAGCTGCTCAGCCATGAGCAACTGCGGCCGTTGTCGCATTTGATGATTGATGAGTTTCAGGATGTCTCACCACAGATCGTGTCCTGGCTACGCGCCAGCTTGCGCGAGATCCGCAGCCGTGGCCCGGCCATGCATGTAGGCCGTGGAGCCCAGCGTTCATCGTTGTTGTGTGTGGGCGATGACTGGCAATCGATCTACGGCTGGCGGGGCAGTTCGCCCAAATACTTCATGGAGTTCAACAAGGAATTTCCGTCACCTGCCACCACCCGGGTGATGCTCAGTGACAACTTTCGCAGCCATCAACACATCATCGA
The DNA here is from genome assembly GCF_012985715.1 of Pseudomonas sp. WS 5051. NCBI lineage: Bacteria > Pseudomonadati > Pseudomonadota > Gammaproteobacteria > Pseudomonadales > Pseudomonadaceae > Pseudomonas > Pseudomonas sp. WS 5051. Next base: position 361,642 of record NZ_JAAQWV010000002.1, on the reverse strand, counting down.
TGCCGCCGAACATATCGTGCGTGCCGCGCCGTCGATTGCCGGCAAGCGGGCCAAGGCCAGCGGTGAGCCCAAGGTGGCAGTCCCGGTCAATGTGCTGCATCGCGATGACCAGGGGTTGGCCGCGCAGTTGATCGAGCATTACAACGCCGGGGACAGTATCTTGATGTTGTTTCGAAAAAGCAGCGATAAATTACTGATAGAAAAGGATATTCAATCAGTAGTTAATGTTGATTCGAGGTTGGCGCCGGAAGATCGCAGACTTAAGCAGCTGACCTATCACAGCTCCAAGGGCTTGCAGGCGGATGCTGTTTTCCTGCTGGGGGATTGTCAGCATCTGACAACCTCACCTTATAAGAACCAGGTTTACCGCATGGCCGGTCTGGGTAAGGAGGGTGACCCCGAGCCGTATGACAATGCCCAGAAAGATGAAATCCTGCGTCTGGCCTATGTCGGTATTACCCGGGCAGTGAAGCATTGTTACTGGTATGTGGAAAACCAGGATGCCCAGGGTCCGAATATCCCCAGGGCCTCGGACCGTGTGCCCCAGGGCAAGGCGTTCTTTCAGGACTTGCGACTCGCTCACAATAATTGAAGGGATACCTTTTGATTGATCTTCTGCTTGCCAAAAACAACAGTCTGCGCGTATTCGCCTTGTCAGCCCTGGCCCTGTGGACGGCCGGATGCAGTACCGGGGAGTCCGAGCAGCACAAGCCCTCCGAGTTGCCGCCTGCGCCCGAAATAGCCTCGGGTTTGCGTACCGATATGGCCCCGGTACACGCCACCCGGCATATGGCTGCTGCAGCCAACCCGCTGGCCACTGAGGCGGGGCAGCAAATACTGCGCAAGGGCGGCTCGGCAATCGATGCAGCAATCGCCATGCAAGCCGTACTTGCACTGGTTGAACCCCAGTCCAGTGGCCTGGGCGGCGGTGCGTTTATTCTGTACTGGGACGGCAAGCGGGTGCAGGCCTATGATGGCCGCGAAACTGCTCCGGCTGGTGCCACCCCGGGGATGTTCATGGGGGCAGAAGGTCAACCGATGCCTTTCTCCGAGGCCCAGATAGGCGGACGTTCAGTCGGCGTGCCCGGGGTGCTCAGGGCGCTGGAAATGGCCCATCAGCAGCATGGCAAACTGCCCTGGAGTGATCTGTTCCTACCGGCAATCAAACTGGCCAGCGAAGGTTTTCCTGTTTCCCAGCGCTTGCATACGCAAATCGCCGCCGACAGGTTTATCGCCGGCTCGGCGGAAATGGCCCGGTATTTCCTTACACCTCAAGGGCAAGCGTTGCCGGTTGGCACCTTGCTGAAAAACCCGGAACTTGCACGCACCTTGCAAACAATTGCCAGCCGTGGCGCCGATGGGTTTTACCAGGGGGCCGTCGCGCAGGCGATGGTCGACAACGTTCGATCCCACCCTCGTGCCGGGACCCTGTCCCTGGCGGATATCAGTGGTTACCAGGCCAGGGAGCGCACACCGGTGTGTGCGGACTACAAGCAGTGGCAAGTCTGCGGTATGCCACCACCGTCTTCGGGCGGTGTCGCGGTGTTGCAGACCCTGGGGATTCTTGAGGCCCTGCAAGATAAATCCCCGGCCCTCGATCTCGCCAGCATGCCCCCCGTACCGAGCAGCTCCGGTGCAGGTCTTGAGCCTTCGCCTTCAGCGGTACACCTGATCGCAGAAGCCGAGCGCCTGGCTTACGCTGACAGGGCACAGTACCTGGCGGACAGTGACTTCGTACCAGTCAATGTGAAAGGGCTGACGGATAAAGCCTATTTCAGGACGCGGGCCGCTCTGATCGGTGACAAGAGCATGGGCCGTGCCGAGGCCGGTGTTCCGGCAGGCATTAACCTTGCCCTGGCCCCTGATCGCTCGCCACTGCGCATTTCGACCTCCCACATATCCGCTGTCGATGACCAGGGCGGGGCGATCGCCATGACCACTTCGGTTGAGGCTGCGTTTGGTTCACACGTAATGACCCAGGGTTTTATCCTTAACAATCAGCTCACCGACTTCTCGTTTATTCCCGAAGAAAACGGCAAGCCGGTGGCCAACCGCATCGAGCCGGGCAAGCGCCCGCGCTCTTCAATGGCCCCGACCCTGGTGTTCGAACGCAAAAGTGGCGAATTGGTCGCAACTATTGGTTCACCGGGTGGCTCGCAAATCATCGAGTACGTCAACAAGTCGGTGGTTGGCCTGCTGGACTGGAAGCTGAACCCCCAGGACGCAATCAGCCTGCCCAACTTTGGCAGCCGCAATGTGGACACTGAGCTTGAGGCTGGCCGGTTCAGCCCGGCGCTGGTGCAACAGTTGCAGGACCGCGGGCACAAGGTGGCGCTGATCGAAATGACCAGTGGCACGCAGATTATTGTGCGTGACAACAACGGCTGGGTTGGTGGTGCCGATCCGCGACGTGAAGGTACAGCTTCAGGGGATTGATACGCAGTCAAAAGCCCCTTAGCCCAACCCTCTCCCGCACGGAGAGGGTACTGATCTGCCACAGAGCATCTACAGGCGCTGCAAAATCAGGCCTGTGCCTGCCATGCCAGCGGCGGCACAAAACTCTCGAGTTCGTCTTCTACGCATTGAATGAGGCGCCCCACCTGACCGGGGGTCATCACCGCCGAGCAGGGGATACCGGCGACGGTAATCACGGTTTCACCACTGGCACGGTCAAACAAGCGGGCGATCATGCTGCCTGGTGCGTCCATGGTTGCCTCGAAGCCCATCGGGTGAAAATGCCAGCGCATCAGTTGGCAGGCATTGGGGAAGGTGACTTTGTTGATGTTGTCCATGGGGTACATAGAGCAATTCCTTTAGCTCAAGATAAGGGGCGGTTGTTTCTGACCGCATAGGTTTTCAAGTATTTCGTGATCAAACCTAACACCCGGGAGAGTTGCTGCTAAGCCTTATTTTTCCCGCAACCCGGTTGTTTGCCCGTACTTTGATGTGAATCATGCACTTAGGTTATTTATCCGCAGCCAGTACCCATTGAAGCCCATGGGCAAACTCGGCACTCTGTGTTTTTTTACCTTCGAGCCCCCCATGCCAGCTCCAGACGACGGTCCCGAAAATACCCGCGCCACCGGCGAAACCGTGCTGCGTTACCACCTGTGCTGGAAGCACCGGGATCTGGACGGGGTAATGGCGTTGTATCACCCCGATGTGACCTACAACGACTTCTTCCAGAATCGGGTCATGGTGTTCAATGAACTGCGCGAGTATGTGCAGTCGTCCATGCCCAGAGAGCCGGATGAGGCCCTTGAGCACAGTGATCGCATCCGCCTGGATGGCAATACCGCGTTTATTCAATACCGCATGACTTTGCGCGGCAGCCAGGGCCTGGTTTCATTTCGCGCCAGTGAGGCGATTACCGTGCGCGACGGGCTCATCTGGCAAGTCAATGAGTACGCCTCGCTGGTGCATGAAGCGGCGGCCAGCCCGGCCCGGCAGGGCTCGTTGCGCCCGGCGGTGAGCCGTCTGGGGCTGTCGGCCCGTCAGCTGAGCTTTATGGCGCAAGACCTGCAAACCTACTTTGAACGCCAGCAACCCTTTCTTGACCCTGAACTCGACCTGCAGCAGGTAGCCAGGGCCTGCGGTTATACGCGCAATCAAATGTCGTATCTGCTTAATCAGGTGCTCGGACAAAGCTTTTACCGCTATGTGAATCAGGCGCGCCTGCGCCATGTTCTGGCGGCGATGGACGTAGCTGCTACTCCGGTCAAGGTTGATGAAATGGCCTTTGCAGCAGGCTTCAACTCGATTTCGGCGTTTTACAGCTGTTTTCGCCAGCACACCGGGCAATCGCCCAAAGCCTATGCCAAACAAATTTCTTTGCGGGCACGCACGCAAGACGTGCCCTGATGCCAGCGACTAGGATCGAGCCATTCCTGGATCGGTGTGGAGTCGGCAATGCCAGCATGGTGCTCAATCAGTTTGTGGATGGACCAGCTTGGGGAGGAACTCGCACCCCGACCGTCCCTTGAGCACGATCTGGATGTCGATGTGGCTATCATCGGCGCCGGATATACCGGGCTGTGGACCGCGTACTACCTCAAGCGCCATGCGCCTGAACTGAGCATTGCCATCGTCGAGGCACAAACAGCGGGCTTTGGTGCCTCCGGACGCAACGGCGGCTGGCTGATGGGCAACTTGCTGGGCGAAGACCGCTTGCTTGCAGGGTTGCCTGGGGAACAACGCCGGGAATCCTTCGACTTGTTGCACGGTATTCCTGATGAAGTGAAGAATGTTATCGATCGTGAGGGTATCGACTGCGATTACCGTAAAGGGGGCGCCTTGTATTGCGCGGCGCGCTACCCGGAGCAGGAGACCAGCTTGCGCAGTTATCTGGCCAGCCTGTATGCCGAAGGCCTGAACGAATCCGACTACCGCTGGCTCACCCCGGCCGAACTGGCGCAACAGATCCGCATCAACCGGCCTTATGGCGGGATTTTCACACCGCATATCGCCATCCTTCACCCGGCCAAACTGGTGCGTGGTTTGGCCCGCGCCGTTGAGCGCATGGGTGTACAGATCTACGAACAAAGCCCGGTATCCGAGTGGCAGGCAGGGTTCCTTCGCACGGCCAGGGCGCAGGTGCGCAGCCGCTGGGTGGTGCCTGCCGTGGAAGGTTATGCCAACACCCTGGCGCCTTTGGGCCGCTATCAACTGCCGGTACAGAGTCTGATCGTGGCAACAGAGCCATTGCCTCAAGCCACGTGGGACGAGATTGGCCTGTGCAAGGGCCAGGCCTTCAGTGAGAGCAGCCGTCAGGTCACTTACGGCCAGCGCACGGCCGACAACCGCCTGGTATTTGGTGCCCGGGGCGGATATCAGTTTGGCGGGCGCCTGCGTGAGAACTTTGACCTCAGCAGCGATGAAATCGAACTGCGTCGCTATTTATTCAGCGAACTGTTCCCGCAACTGAAAAACGTTGAAATCAGCCATGCATGGGGTGGCAACCTGGGGATGTCGCGACGTTTTCAGCCGCACATGCTGTGTGATCGGCAGCAGGGCATTGCCCTGGCCGGCGGCTACGGTGGCGAGGGCGTGGGGGCCAGCCATCTGGGCGGGCGCACCCTGGCCGACCTGATCCTGCAGCGCGACACCCTGGAAGTCCGCCAGCCCTGGGTCTTGACCGAAGGCGGGTTGGGTGCGCTGAAGAGCTGGGAGCCAGAGCCGTGCCGCTGGCTGGGTTACAACGCAATCATTCGCAGCTTTGTGTACGAAGACAAAACCCTGGCCAACGCCAACAGCCCGCCTTGGCGTCGGCAATTTGCCCGCCGCCTGGCCGGGGTGATGGAAGGCTTTATGAAGTAATCCGACATTTGCGTTCAACAGGAAGCACGCCATGAGCATTACCCAGTTCAAAAACACCGCCCAGGTGACGTTGCAGGAGTCTTTCCCCGTGGCCGAGCCCCTCGGTACACCGGTGGCGGTGACCTCGGTGACCTGCGTGGAGCGTAACGACGGCGTCGAAACCGGTATCTGGGAATGCACCCCGGGCCGATGGCGTCGCCAGATCATGGAGCAGGAGTTCTGCCACTTCATTCAAGGCCGCTGCACCTTTACTCCGGACAACGGTGAAACCCTGACCATAGAAGCGGGCGATGCACTGATGTTGCCTGCCAACAGCACCGGTATCTGGGATATCCAGGAAACCGTGCGCAAGACCTATGTATTGATCCTTTGATCGCCGAAACCTGCCTATAAAAACAGCTGCCCAAAACATGCAAGGAATCGAATCATGATCCGTATAAGCCTGTTGCCCCTGATGCTGACCACTACCTTGTGTCAGGCCGGTGAAACCGTAAAAGTCTATAACTGGTCGGATTACATTGCCCCTGACACGATGAAGAACTTTCAGCGCGATACCGGCATTGCTTTCAGCTATGACCTGTTTGACAGCAACGAAACGCTGGACGGCAAGTTGATGACGGGCTCATCCGGTTATGACGTGGTGTTTCCGTCCAACCACTTTATGGCGCGGCAGATCCAGGGCAAGGCGCTGAAGAAGCTCGACAAGAGCCAGTTGCCAAACTGGAAGAATCTCAACCCGGTGCTGCTCAAGGCACTGCAGGTCAATGATCCGGGCAACGAACATGGTTTTCCTTACCTGTGGGGCAGCACCGGCATTGGCTATAACATCGCCAAAGTAAAAGCCGTGCTGGGGGATGACGCGCCGGTGGATTCCTGGGATCTGATCTTCAAGCCCGAGAATATGGAGAAACTCAAATCCTGCGGCGTGGCGATTCTGGATAATGGCCCGGAGATCTTGCCAGCGGCACTCAACTACCTGGGGTTGCCTCATCACAGCAAAAACCCGGCTGACTACAAGAAAGCTGAAGAGATGCTGCTCAAGGTCCGACCTTATATCAGCTACTTTCACTCATCGAAGTACACCAGCGACCTAGCCAACGGCAATATTTGCGTGGCCGTAGGCTTCTCTGGCGATATCTTGCAGGCCGAAACCCGCGCTAAAGAGGCCGGAAATGGCGTCGAAATCGGTTATTCGATTCCCAGGGAAGGTGCCGCCATCTGGTTTGACATGGTTGCCATGCCCGCCGATGCACCTGACGAAAAAGCTGCTTACAGCTTTATGAACTACCTGCTGCGCCCGGATGTAATGGCCGGGATCACCAACTACGTGCACTACGCCAATGGCAACGAGCAGGCCGATGCCTTGGTCAGCCCTGAAATCAAGGCTGACACCAAGGTCTATCCAACCCCCGCCATGATGGACAAGCTGTTTGCCCTGGAGGCCATGCCGCTGAATATTGACCGGGTACGCACGCGTGTCTGGACCAATATCAAAAGCGGCAAGTAACTAGCGCAATGCTTGCGGGTTGACCAGATTGGCCGGGCGTTCACCGGCCAATGCCGCCAGCAGGTTTTCGACCGCGCAACGGGCCATGGCCTCGCGGGTTTCGAAGGTGGCCGAACCGATATGTGGCGTGGCCACCACGTTATCCAGCTTCAGCAAGGGCGAGGTCAGTTCCAGCGGTTCGCGCTCGAACACATCCAGCCCGGCAGCGCGGATCTGACCTTGTTGCAGGGCGTTGATCAGCGCCGCTTCGTCCACCACTTTGCCTCGGGAGATATTGATAAAAATGCTCTCGCGGCGCATCAGGGCAAATTGCTCGGCGCCGATCAAACCCTCGGTTTGTGCGGTCAGGGGCAAGGTCAGGCAGATAAAGTCGGCTTCTTGCAGCAGCTCGTCGAGGCTGCGGTACTGCGCATTGAAACGCGCCTCTACCGCGGGTTTGGGCGAGTTGCTGTGGTAAATCACCGGCATGCCGAAGCCAAAATGGCCGCGCTGGGCCAGGGCTTCGCCGATGCGGCCCATGCCGATAATACCCAGGGTCTTGCCGTGAACGTCGGTGCCGAAATGCTCTGGGCCGACGTTTTTCTGCCATTCGCCGTTGCGCACCATGTTGGCCAGTTCAACCACCCGCCGGGCGCTGGCCAGGACCAGGGCAAAGCCGGTGTCTGCAGTGGTTTCGGTGAGCACGTCAGGCGTGTTGGTGAGCTGGATCTTGCGCTCGGTCATATAGTCGATGTCGTAGTTGTCGACACCCACCGACACACTGGCCACTGCTTCAAGGTTCGGTGCCAGGTCCAGCAGTTGCGCATCCAGCTTCAGGCTTGCGCCCAGAATGCCTTGCGCCCGGGGCAGGGCGGCACGCAGTTGGTCCATGCCTGCGGCGTCAAGCTTCTTGATCAGCGTGACATCGGCCTGGGCTTGCAGGCGCTGCATCAGTTCCGGGGACAGTTCTTTGTAGAGCACTACATTCTTTTTCAAGGGATTCACCGACATTGAATTCAAGAGTGGGCCAGACGTTGCGAGGTGCTGTGTTGCGGCGCAGCAGGGTCTTTGGCAGCGGGTTTGAGCATGAGGGTCAGCAGTACCGAAATCATCAGCGCGCCACTCATCAACAGAAACGATGCGCCCGTCGAGCCGGTGGAGCTGTTCAGGTAACCCACCAGGTACGAACCGGCAAACGAACCCAGTGCGCCCATGCTGTTGATCAGCGCCATGGCTCCACCGGCCACGTTGGAGGGCAGGATTTCCGGAATGATGGCGAAAAACGGACCATAAGGGGCGTACATGCAACCGCCGGCGATCACCAGTAACACGTAGGACCACCAGAAGTGTTCAGCGCCCAGCATGTAGGAAGCGTAGAACGCCACAGACGCGATCAGCAGCGGTGGCCAGACGAAGCGTTTGCGCTTTTGCATTTTGTCCGAGCCCCAGGACACCACCAGCATCGCAATCACGGCTGCCAAATAGGGCAGGGCCGAGAGCCAGCCAGCTTCGATCATGTCCATCTGCGCGCCTTGCTTGAGAATCGAAGGCAGCCACAGGACAAAGCCGTAGACGCCGATGCTCCAGCAGAAAAACTGCAAGGCCAGCAGGATAACGGCGGGCGTACGGAACGCTGCAGCGTAGTTTTTCACCGGCTTGAGGCCCACTTGCTCGGCATCCAGTGCGCTTTGCAGGTCTTGTTTCTCCTGATTGCTCAGCCATTTGGCTTCGCTTGGACGGTCATCGGCCAGGCGCCACCAGATAAAGGCCCAAAGCACTGCAGGCAGACCTTCGACGATAAACATCCAGCGCCAGCTGTAATGCTGCACCAGATAACCCGATACCACTGACATCCACAACATGGTCACCGGGTTGCCCAGGATCAGGAAGGTGTTGGCCCGCGAGCGTTCGGCACGGGTGAACCAGTGGCACAGGTACACCAGCATGGCCGGCATTACGGCGGCTTCAACCACTCCGAGGGTAAAACGGATAACAATCAGCCAGTAGGCGTTGGACACCACGCCGGTCAATGTGGCCAGGCTGCCCCAGAGGATCAGGCTGACAAAAATCAGCTTTTTCACACTGTTTCTCTGGGCGTAGATCGCCCCGGGTACCTGGAAGAAGAAATAGCCAAGAAAGAACAGCGCGCCCAGCAACGACGACAGCCCGGGAGTGATGTTCAGGTCTTCGGCCATTCCTGAGGCAGCTGCGAAACCGTAGTTGGCACGGTCAAGGTACGCCAGGCTGTAGGTGATAAACACGATCGGCATGATGTACCACCAACGACGGGCGGCGAGTTTTAGGGATTGCATAGAGGGTGCTCCTGAGCTTGTTTTTGTTTTTTCGCAGCAGGTGACAGGTCAAGCAGATAGCGGTGTTTCAAGAGGCGCGTGCAGCGCGTTGTAGTGGTTCAGTTCGTCGCGGGTGGGCAGGCCTTCCATATCGCCGCGGCTCTGTACGGCGCGACTGCCAATCCAGTTGCCGCGCTGTACGGCCTCGGCAAAACCGAGATTTTCCAGCAAGGCACTGACTACCCCGACGGCAAAGCCATCACCGGCACCCACGGTGTCGATAACGTTGGCCACCGGCACAGCCGGGACAAACTGCTCAACCTGGGCGGTGCGATAAAACGCGCCTTTGGCCCCCAGCTTGATAATCACGGCTTCAGCACCCTGGTCGAGATAGAAGGCGGCGATATCGGACGGGTCTTCAAAACCTGTCAGTAGCCGGCCCTCACTCAAGCCCGGCAGAACCCAGTCGGCGTGGGCAGCAAGCGCATTGATGTCGCGAATCATCTGTTGTTCGCTGGCCCACAACGATGGGCGCAGATTCGGATCGAACGACACACTGTTACCTGCTGCGCGCATCGACTTCATCAGCTCAAAGGACAGTTCATTGCAGCTGGCCGACAGCGCAGGCGGTATGCCGGTGGCGTGCAGGTGGCGGGCGCCGAACAACTGCGGGTTGAGCACGGAGCGGTCCATATGGCTGGCGGCCGAACCGCGGCGGAAGTACTCCACCTGTGGGTCGCTGCCGTCGTCAACGCGGGATTTGAACTGAAAGCCCGTGGGATGTTGCGTATCAGTGGTCACGTACTGGCAGTTCAGCCCTTCGGCTTGCAGTGCATGGCGTACAAAGCGCCCCAGGGAGTCCGCGCCCACTCGGCTCAACCAGGCGACATTGAAGCCCAGTCGCGCAAGGCCAATGGCCACGTTGCTGTCCGCCCCGGCGATGCGTTTGTGGAACCGTTCGACCAGGGCCAGATCGCCAGTTTCTTCAGCCACCAGCATGGCCATGGTTTCGCCAAACGACAGCACATCGACCTTAGACATGGCTCAACTCCTGTTGTTTTTGGCTCAAGCGCGCCAGTACGGCGACGTGTTCCTGGGTCAAGCCGTCCAGATCCGAGCCCTGCAGCGGATATTCGATGGCCCGGGTCAGACCGTGGGGCATATGGGTCATCAGGTGCTGCCAGTGCTGCAGGTCGGTGTCGGTTGGCGGTGTGGCGACCAGTTTGCCGTCCGGGCGACGGCTCACGCCTTTGCAGTGCAGATAGGTGACGTAGCGGCCCAGCAGGCGGGCTGCGGTACTGGCCGACTGATCCTGCCAGTGCCAGTTGCCGATATCGAAGGTCATGCTGATTGGCGCTTGCTGTTGTTCAACCTGATCGAAAAAACGCTGCATGGGCTCAATGCGCCCACCGTAGGAGGTCTGGTCGTTTTCTACCAGCAGGCGTACAGGTTGCTGGTTGAGCAGGGCAGCGAGGTTTTGCAGGTCACAGTGTTCGGTGAAATAGCCCAGTGACACTTTCAGCCATTGGGCGCCGAAAGCGTGGGCGCGCTGCAAGGTGGCCAGCAGTTGGGTATTGGGCCGCGATTGCCCGGCTTCCCACAGTTCCAGTGGCGATGAGAACACGCATTCAAGCCCGTTATCCTGCACGGCCTGGCTGAATGTGGTCGGATCTTCTGTGGTCAGCAGTTCTTCGCGCAGTTCGATGCGTGACACACCGGCGTTGGCCAACACTTCAATAAAGCTGGCCTGGCCGCGCTGGCGAACCAGATCGGCACCGTAGCTCGACAAACTGATGGAAACGGGAAATGTAGTCATTGTCATTATTCTCTGAAACCGGTTTCATTTTGTTGTGCATCAAACGGCCGGTAACCGGGTCAAGGTTGTCAGCCGGTAATGTGTCAGGCAGTCATGGGTGATCGGGTTGAGCCGCGAACAATCAATTGAGGGGCAAAATCCAGTGCCAGGGGTGCAGATTTGTCACCGCCCAGGCGTTTAAGCAGGCAGTCAAAAGCGCTGGCACCGATCTGTTGCGTAGGCTGGGCCAGGGCAGTGATGCCGTTACCCACCAGCGGGAACCATTCCAGGTCATCCAGGGCAATCAGGCCCACGTCTTCAAACAAGCGGCAATTCAAGTCGCGCAGCACCTGGGTACAAGCCAGCGCAGCCAGGCCGTTGGCACAAAATATGGACTTGGGGCCGTGGCCGGGTGCTTGCATGAAGGACTGGATGGCAGCACGAAGGCCTGTACCGGTTTTTACTACGGCGCCGTGCAGGGCAGGGCGCGCGGCCAACTGGCGGGTAAAACTGTCGATGCGCTCGATTCGCGAACTGGTGCCATCGACCGGCTCACTGACCATCAGCACATCGCGATAGCTCTGCTGCTCAAGATGCTCCACAGCCATGCGCACCGCGTCAGCGTTATCGAGGCCGACCAGATCGGTATGCAGTTGCTCGACTTTGCGGTCGATCAGCACGATGGGCATTTCCTGATGCAGTTCTTGCAGTGCGTCAGGGTCATGGCCAAGGGTGTTAAGGATCAATCCTTCGATATTGTAGGAGCGTAGCGCTGCCAGATGCTGACGCTCTTGCTCGTCATTACGGTCGGTATTGCACACCACCAGGTTGTAGCCGTGCAGGCGGCAGGCGGTTTCGACGCCGTGCATGACGGCAATGGAGTAGGGGTTGCGGATATCGGCCACCAGCATGCCGATCAGCCGTGTGCGTCCGCGTTTCAGGCCACGGGCCATTTGATTTGGGCGATAGCCCAGGTCATTGATGGCGCGCTCGATCCGTTCGGCGATGGCTACGGAGAGCAAGGCGCGGTCTTCGCCGATAAAGCGTGACACGCTGGCCTTGGAGACGCCGGCGCGCTGGGCAACATCGAGCATGGTTACGCGGGAGCGTTGAGCTGCGGAAAAACTGTTCACGGCCTGAAACCTTTTATTGGTGTTATCGCAGGCGATTTCGCGGGTGGGCGCTGAAACCGGTTTCATGGAAACCCAAATACCCTGATGACGTCAAGTGACAATGGTTTTAAGGGATACCCGGACCTGTAGCCGCTGAGGAGCGAAGCGAGGCTGCGATCGGCTGCGCAGCAGTCGTAGAACCAGGCCGCTCGACCTCTCAGACATACCGAAATTGCCGGTTTTACGAGCGCTTCGCGCCTCAGCGACTACAACGATCAGGCAACTTGCTAGTTGCGACGCAAACTTGTCAGTTAGCGACGTTGCACATATAAAAATCGAGAAGTTGTCGTGGCGAGAAAGTTATATGACGAGTGTTATATCAATCTGCTTTCGGCCCAGGTTAGAGACGAACGGGAAGCCGTTTAATTTAACTTTTTATAATTAGACCAGGCAGTCAGTTAGTGGCCGATAGCGGATAAAAAAATACTGCCGGTCAAGTATTCAATGTTTCCGGGAACTTGCGCCGTTTGCGCAAATAAGCCGTAAAAAAGTACTGGACTAAATATTTCAGATTGTGTCAGTTTTGCTCCGCCATAAACGGCGAGTGATAGGACGATCTCGCCAAGGGGTCGTCGTGGTCTGTCAATAAACTTTCTACTGCTAAACAAGGAAATGTTTACATGTCGAAACTTAAAGAGAAAGCGGCACTGTCCGTTGGCCAGGTACAAGCGGCAAGCGCCAGCAGTTCTGCCTTCACTCAGATTGATAACTTTAGCCATTTCTATGATCGTGGTGATCATCTGGTCAATGGCAAACCTTCGCTCACTACCGACCAGGCCGCCGATCAGCTCACGCGCTCCGGCGCCAGTTGGCACGACCTCAACGGCGATGGTGTGATCAACCTTACCTACACGTTCCTCACGGCACCGCCGGTGGGTTACGCGACCCGTGGCCTGGGCACTTTCAGCCAGTTCTCCTCGCTGCAGAAAGAGCAGGCCAAGCTGTCGCTGGAATCCTGGGCCGATGTGGCCAAGGTGACCTTCACTGAAGGCGCTGCAGTCCGTGGCGGTGATGGCCACATGACCTTTGCCAATTTCAGTGCAAGTAACGGCGGTGCGGCGTTTGCCTATCTACCCAGCAGTTCGCGCAAGGGTGAGTCGTGGTACTTGATCAACAAGGATTATGCGGTCAACAAGACCCCGGGTGAAGGCAATTATGGTCGCCAGACCCTGACCCATGAAATCGGCCATACACTGGGCCTGTCGCACCCGGGTGACTACAACGCCGGCAATGGCAACCCGACCTACCGGGATGCGGTGTATGGCGAAGACACCCGTGCCTACAGTGTTATGAGCTACTGGAGTGAAAGCAACACCGGCCAGCATTTCACCAATAGTGGCGAAGGTGCTTACGCCTCTGCGCCATTGCTGGATGATATTGCGGCGGTGCAGAAACTCTATGGCGCCAACCTCGAAACCCGCGCTGGCGATACGGTCTATGGCTTCAACTCCACCGCCGATCGTGATTTCTACAGCGCGACGTCTGCCAGTTCCAAGCTGATTTTCTCGGTGTGGGACGGTGGCGGCAACGACACCCTGGACTTCTCCGGCTTTAGCCAGAACCAGAAGATCAACCTCACCGCCGGTTCGTTCTCCGATGTTGGCGGCATGACCGGCAACGTGTCGATTGCCCAGGGCGTCACCGTGGAAAACGCCATTGGCGGTTCGGGCAACGATCTGCTGATCGGCAACAGCGCTGACAATGTGCTCAAGGGCGGCGCCGGCAACGACATTATCTATGGCGGCGGCGGTGCTGATACCTTGTGGGGCGGTACGGGTTCAGATGTGTTTGTGTTTGGCGCGGTGTCTGACTCTGCGCCGGGTGCATCCGATATCATCATGGACTTCCAGTCCGGTATCGACAAAATTGATATATCGGCCATCACCAAGCTGGCCGGGCTTAACTTTGTCGAGGCCTTTACCGGCCGTGCCGGTGAAGCGATTGTCAGCTATGACACGGCCAGCAACCTGGGCCACTTTGCGGTCGATTTCAGCGGTCATGCCGTTGCCGACTTCCTGGTGAACACTGTGGGCCAAGTGGCAACTTACGACATCGTTGTCTAAGCCTGCCGGTACACGGGCAGCGCGCAAGCGCTGCCCTCTGCCAGGAAGCCTGAAATCATGAGTCATTTGGCATACCGTTTATTCAGGGCAGTGGGGTGTATCGCCGCACTGCTGACTTTTACCACAGAGAGCGCCATGGCCAATTCCTTGCTGTTGATGAGCCCCGCACAACTGGCGGGCAGTTGGACGTTTTACCTGCAGGGCGATGCAAAAGAGGCCTGCAAGGTGCAGTTGATTGCCGAACATAAAACCTTCAGTGCGCAAGTGAAGTGTTTGAAAACATGGTTGGGCGAAGTGCCAAAAAGTTGGTCACCAACACCGGACGGTCTGTTTCTGATGGGCGAGGATGGAACAGCACTGGTGCATATGAACCGGATTGAGCCCGGTCACTATGAAGCAAAGATCAAACCCGAAACAGTGTTGGTGATGGTGCGTGGCAATCATTAAGTTGTACTGAAATTGTAACTTCAATCGCGCGAGGCTGGGCGCCCCCTGTTAGGAGCGGCGCAAGTGCGCCTGTCAGTTTTATTTATGTGCGAAAGCCGTACTTATCGATCAAGGACGATTCATGAGGCGATTGAAAAACAGCACCGTTGCGCCGTTGATACATGCACTGGCTGACTATAAGAGCATTCTGGTCAGCGTGGGCTGCTTTACTGCCCTGATCAATATATTGATGCTGGTGCCATCGATTTACATGCTCCAGGTGTATGACCGGGTACTGTCGTCACAGAACACAACAACGCTGGCCATGCTGTCATTCATGGTGGTGGGTTTTTTCATCTTTATCGGGATGCTTGAAACGGTCCGCAGTTTTATTGTGATCCGCATCGGCAGCCAGCTGGAGCGCAGGTTCAACCAACAGGTGTACCGCGCCGCGTTCGAGCGCAACCTGTTCAGCGGCCAGGCCCACGCCGGGCAGGCATTGGGGGATTTGACCCTGATCCGCCAGTTTGTCACCGGTCCGGCGCTGTTCGCCTTCTTTGATGCTCCGTGGTTTCCCGTCTATTTGTGCGTGATCTTTCTGTTCAGTCCCTGGCTCGGTCTTATGGCGACGTCTGGGGCACTGCTGCTCATAGCCCTGGCGTGCATCAATGAGGTGATGACGCGCAAGCCCCTGAGCCAGGCCAGCCTGTACTCCCAACAATCCAGCCAATTGGCTACCAGCCACCTGCACAATGCCGAGACCATTCAGGCCATGGGCATGCTGGGTGTGTTGCGTCAACGCTGGTTTAACCTGCATTCGCGATTTCTGGCCGAGCAAAACAAGGCCAGTGACACCGGCGCAGTGATTGGTTCGGTGAGTAAAACCTTGCGCTTGTGCCTGCAGTCACTGGTGCTCGGCCTGGGTGCCTTGCTGGTGATCAACGGTGATATGAGCGCGGGCATGATGATTGCCGGTTCGATTTTGATGGGCCGTGTGCTGAGCCCCATCGATCAGTTGATCGCTGTCTGGAAGCAATGGAGCTCGGCAAAGTTGGCCTATCAACGCCTGGACAGTCTGTTGCGCGAGCATCCGCCCAGTGAAGACAACATGCAGCTGCCAGCCCCCATGGGTCAGGTGAGCTTTGAACAGGTCAGTGCGGCACCGCCGGGACAGCGCCTGCCCACCTTGCATCAGGTCAGCTTTAGCCTCAATGCAGGCGAGGTGCTCGGTGTGCTGGGCGCGTCGGGTTCGGGCAAGTCGACCCTGGCGCGGGTGCTGGTAGGCGTCTGGTCGACGCTGGCGGGCACGGTGCGCCTGGATGGCGCGGACATTCACCAGTGGAACCGCGATCAATTGGGCCCACATATCGGCTACCTGCCCCAGGATATCGAGCTGTTCAGCGGCAGCATTGCCGAGAATATCGCCCGCTTTCGTGAAGCAGATCCCCGGCAGGTGGTCGCTGCGGCGCAGCAGGCCGGGGTTCACGAGATGATTTTGCGTTTGGCGCAAGGTTACGACACGGTTCTGGGTGACGAGGGCAGCGGCCTGTCGGGCGGGCAAAAGCAGCGGGTCGCTCTGGCGCGTGCCTTGTATGGCAATCCGCGGCTGGTGGTGCTGGATGAACCCAACTCCAACCTCGATGCCGTCGGTGACGCAGCCCTGACCCGGGCCATTGCTCACCTCAAGGCGCAGGGCTGCACCGTGGTGCTGGTGACGCACCGTTCGGCGTCGCTGGCCCAGGCCGACAAACTGCTGGTACTCAATGAAGGTCGCTGCCAGGTGTTCGGGCCAAGTGCCGAGGTGCTCAAAGCCTTGTCCGCGGCCCAGCAGCAACACGCCGCGCCGCAGGCGGCCAGTATCAACCGTCAGAGTGCTGAAGCATGAGCAAGGACGCTGGATTGATGAATGACCACAATCAACCACCCGTGCGCGAGCGCGGGGCGGGATTTTACGTGCGGGCAGGCTGGGTGCTGACCCTGGTCGGGGCGGGCAGCTTTTTTCTCTGGGCCAGCCTTGCACCGCTGGACGAAGGCATACCGGTACAGGGTACGGTGGTGGTCTCGGGCAAGCGCAAGGCAGTGCAGTCGTTGGGTGCCGGAGTGATGAGCCAGATTCTGGTGCGCGAGGGCCAGACAGTACGTCAGGGCGAGGTATTGTTTCGACTGGACCAGACCCAGGTTGAAGCTGACGTGCAATCCTTGCGCGCGCAGTACCGCATGGCCTGGGCCAGCCAGGCGCGCTGGCAAAGCGAGCGTGACAACCTGGCACGGGTGAGTTTTGCGCCGGAATTGAGTCTGGACCCTGACCCTCGGCTGGCCCTGGTACTGGAGGGGCAGCAGCAGTTGTTCAGTAGCCGGCGCGAAGCCTTTGCCCGTGAACAGGCCGGGCTCAAGGCCAGTGTCGAAGGCGCAACCCGGCAACTGGACGGTATGCGTCGTGCGCGCAGCGATCAAATAGCGCAGGCCGACTCCCTGCGCCAGCAGTTGAGCAACCTGCGCCCCCTGGCTGAAAAAGGGTATATCCCGCGCAATCGCCTGATGGAATACGAGCGGCAGCTGTCACAGGTGCAGCAGGATCTGGCGCAGAACGCCGGTGAAAGCGGGCGTATCGAGCAGGGTATTGTGGAGTCGCGGCTCAAACTGGCGCAGCACATCGATGAATATCAGAAGGAAGTGCGTAGCCAACTGGCCGATGCCCAGCTCAAAACCCTGACCCTGGAGCAGCAACTGACTTCGGCCGGGTTTGACCTGCAGCACAGTGAAATCTCTGCGCCAGCTGATGGCATCGCAGTCAACCTCAGCGTGCATACCGAAGGCGCGGTGGTGCGGGCGGGCGAAACCCTGCTGGAGATCGTGCCGCAGGGCACCCGCCTTGAGGTCGAGGGACGCCTGCCGGTGCATCTGGTGGACAGGGTGGGCAGCCAGTTGCCAGTGGATATTCTGTTTACGGCATTCAATCAAAGCAGCACACCGCGTGTGTCGGGGCAGGTCAACCTGGTTTCCGCCGACCAGTTGCTCGATGAAAAAACCGGCATGCCGTACTACGTGCTGCGCAGTTCGGTGAGTGATCAGGCGCTGGAGAAACTCAACGGGTTGGTGATTAAACCTGGCATGCCGGCCGAGATGTTTGTACGCACGGGCGAGCGCTCGCTGCTCAATTACCTGTTTAAACCGCTGCTGGATCGCGCAGGGTCTGCGTTGACTGAGCGCTAGGATGCTGCAATTTATGAAAACAGTTTCGATGTTGGGCCTGGGCCTCGCGCTGTGGGCAGGCCTCGCAGCCAGCGCACAGGCGCTGGGGCCGTTTCAGGTATATGAACAGGCCTTGCGCAATGATCCCGAGTTCCTCGCCGCCATCAAGGCGCGGGACGCGGGCCTGGAGAGTCGTAATATTGGTCGTGCCGGGCTGCTGCCCAAACTCTCGTACAACTACAACAAAGGCCGCAATAACTCCCAGGCCACCTATTTGAATGAGCGTGGCAATACCCACGACGACCGCAACTACAACAGTTATGGCTCGACCTTGACCTTGCAGCAGCCATTGATCGATTACGAGGCGTACGCCAATTACCGTAAAGGCGTGGCCCAGTCGCTGTTTGCCGATGAGACATTTCGCAGCAAAAGTCAGGAACTGCTGGTGCGGGTGCTGACCCATTACACCCAGGCGTTGTTTGTGCAAGACCAGATCGACAATGCCCGGGCCAAGAAAAAAGCCTATGAGCAGCAGTTTCGGCAAAACGAGCACATGTTTCGCCAGGGCGTGGGCACCCGCACCGACATTCTTGAAGCCGAGTCGCGTTACGAGCTGGCCACTGCCGAGGAAATCCAGGCCCATGACGAACAGGATGCGGCCTTGCGCGAGCTGGGCGCGTTGATTGGCGTGGCCACCCTGGATATCGATGAGCTGACGCCATTGACCCGCAGTTTCAGCTCATTGCCGCTGGAACCGGGGAGTTTCTCGAGCTGGCATGAAATGGCACTGGAGAGTAATCCGATACTGGCGTCGCAGCGTGAGGCGCTGGAAGTGGCAAGGTACGAAGTTGAGCGCAACCGGGCAGGGCATCTGCCCAAACTCAATGCCTATGCCAGCGTGCGAAAGATGGAATCCGACAGTGGCAACACCTACAACAGCGCTACGACACCAACACCATCGGCATTGAAATCAGTGTGCCGCTGTATGCAGGGGGCGGGGTGTCGGCCTCGGTGCGTCAAGCCAGCAGCAATCTGGCCCAAGTGGAGTACGAGCTGGAAGGCAAAACCCGTGAAACCCTTATCGAACTGCGACGCCAGTTCAATGCCTGCCAGTCGGGCGTGAGCAAACTACGGGCTTATCAAAAAGCGCTGATTTCAGCCGAGGCGCTGGTCGTATCGACCCGTCAGAGCATTCTGGGCGGGGAGCGGGTCAATCTCGATGCGCTAAACGCCGAGCAGCAGCTGTACAGCACGCGGCGTGACCTTGCGCAAACCCGTTACGACTATCTGCTGGCCTGGACCAAGCTGCATTTTTACGCAGGCACCCTGGGCGCGCAGGACCTGGCACGGGTCGATGAAGCGTTTATCGCGCCGGGGCAAGCATATTGATTTGATCAACGAAGAGAGAAAAACCATGGCAGTGTTTGACTACAAGGATGTGGGTTCCAGCGTATCGGCAACACAGTTCAAGGATGCGATGGCAATCATGCTGTACAGCTATCACAACCTGGACAACGGCTTTGCCGTGGGTTACCAGCAACATGGCCTTGGCACCGGGCTGCCTGCCACACTGGTCAAGGCCTTGCTCGGCGGTACCGATGCCCAAGGGGTAGTGCCGGGGATTCCCTGGAACCCCGATTCGGAAAAGCTTGCCCGCGAGGCGGTCGAAAAAGCCGGGTGGACCCCTATCAGTGCAGAACAGTTGGGCTACACAGGCAAAGTCGATCAGCGCGGGACTTTTTTTGGTGAAAAAGCCGGCTACGGCACTGCCCAGGTGGAGATCCTCGGCAAGTACGCAGCCGATGGCCAACTGACTTCCATCGGTATCGGTTTTCGCGGCACCAGCGGACCGCGTGAGTCGCTGATTAGCGATTCCATCGGCGATGCCATCAGCGATTTGCTGCAGCGATCGGGCCTGCCGATTACGCTAAAAACTACAGCGCCAACGCGTTTGACATGCTCCTGGGCAAAGTGGCGACCTTTGCCAGCGCGCAAGGGTTGAGCGGCAGCGACGTACTGGTCAGTGGCCACAGCCTTGGCGGCCTGGCCGTCAACAGCCTGGCAGACCTGAGTGGCGATCATTGGGCGGGGTTTTATCGCGACTCAAAGTACATAGCCTTTGCTTCACCCACCCAGAGCGAAAGCACCGACAACGTGCTCAATATCGGCTACGAGAACGACCCGGTGTTCCGTGCCCTCAATGGTTCGGATTTCAATCTGTCGTCGCTGGGCGTGCATGACGCGCATCAGCCATCCGCCACCAACAATATTGTCAGTTTCAATGATCACTACGCTTCCACCGCGTGGAATCTGATGCCCTTTTCGATTGCCAATATTTCGACCTGGATCACCCACTTGCCCAGTGGCTATGAAAGCGGCATGACGCGGATTTTCGACTCGGCGTTTTATGACCTGATCGAAAAGGACTCGACCATTGTGGTCGCCAACTTGTCCAGTCCGGCACGGGAAAACACCTGGGTCCAGGACCTCAATCGCAACGCCGAACCGCACAAGGGCAGCACCTTTATCATAGGCAGCGACGGTAATGACTTGATTCAGGGGGGACGCGGCAATGACTTCCTGGAAGGTCGCGACGGCAATGACACCTTCCGTGACAGTGGCGGCTACAACATCATTCTGGGTGGCAAAGGCGTCAATACGCTGGACTTGCAACAATCGTTGAGCCGCGTGGATGTGGTCAATGACGGGCAGGGCGCCTTGTATGTGCGCGATAGCCACGGCGGGATCACTATTGCCCGTGATATCAGTTTCCTGATAACCGAAGAGCCCGCCTGGCTGGGCCTGACCCACCGCGAAGTCAGCCATCGAGTTGATGATCAGGGGCTGTGGGCCGGCAAAGACCGCAGTGATTACACTCACTCGGTCAAGGCAGGGGCTGCGGACAGTACCCTCACGGCCGGTGAGCAGGGTGACTGGCTGCTGGGGCAGGGCGGCAACGATCACTTGATCGGTTTGCACGGCAATACGGTGTTTGTTGGCGGCGCAGGCAATGACCTGCTGGAGTCGGCAGGCGGTAATAACACCTTTGTGTTCAGCGGCCATTTTGGCAACGACACGCTGCTGGGCTACCAGCCCAGTGACAAGTTGGTATTCCTGGGGGTGGATGGTGGCTACAACGCGGACTACCGGGCCCATGCCAGCGCGACGGGGCATGACACCGTGCTCAGCTTTGGCAGCGACTCGGTGACCCTGGTGGGTGTAGGGCTGGCCTCCCTAGCGAGCACGGACATTGTCATCGCCTGACGGCGAGTTGCAAGGGGCAAGCTTCAAGCGTGCTGCTTGTCACTTGCCGCTTGCGGTTGCCTCTAAACCTTAAACTGACGTAACAGCCCATTGAGCTGCACGCTGAGCTCCTTGAGGTGGGCACTGGCAGCGCTTGATTGCTCTGCCGCCAGGGCGGTGCCTTGGGACAGTTCGGCGGCCTGGGTCACATTCAGGTTGATGTCTTCCACGACATGGGCCTGTTGCAGGGTAGCGCTGGCTATCGAGGCATTGAGGTCGTTGAGGTTGCTCAGGGCCTGGCCGATGCTGGTCAGGCTCTGCCCGGCCTGGGTGGCCTGTTCGATGGTCAGCTGGGAGGCGCGACTGCTGCTGCCGATCACGTTGACGGCGGCTTCCGAGTGTTTTTGCAGGCCTTCGATCATGGTCTGGATTTCGGCCGTGGATTTTTGCGTGCGCTGGGCCAGTAGTCGAACTTCGTCCGCCACCACCGCAAAACCCCGACCCTGCTCACCGGCGCGGGCTGCTTCGATCGCAGCGTTGAGGGCCAGCAGGTTGGTTTGCTCGGCAATCGAGCGGATCACTTCAAGCACGCTGCCAATTTCGCTGCTTTGCGTGGCCAGGGTGCGGATCACCTCGACGGCCTGATGGATGGTGGCAGACAGCTGGCCGATCTGTTCCAGGCTGGTATCGATATTCTGCTGTCCAAGCTCGGCTTGTGACTGCGCACCGCGCATTTCGCTGGCCGCGTGCTCGGCGTTTTTCGCCACATCTTGCACGGCGTAGGTGACTTCGTTGATCGCCGTAGCCACCTGATCCATTTGCAGGGCTTGCTGCTGGCTGCGCTGTTGCGCGGCGCTGGCGTCACTGCCCAGTTCCGTGGAGGACTGATCGAGTGCCGTGGCAGTGGCCTGTAAATGGCTGATCACATTGCGCAGCTTGGCGGTAAAGGCATTGAAATGATGGGCCAGTAAAGTGACCTCATCACGGCCGTGGGTATCCAGGCTACGGGTCAGGTCGCTTTCACCGCTGGCAATATTGGCCATGGCCTGCACGGCCTCTTGCAGCGGTCGCACGATGCTGCGAGCAATCAGGGTCACCAGCAGCGCCATGATCAACGCGATGCCAAGACCAGCCCAACTGGCTTTCCAGGCTTGAGCGCGGAACTCGGCCTGCATGTCGTCGATATACACGCCCGAGCCTATTACCCAGCCCCACGGCTCGAACAGTTGTACATAAGAGGTTTTTTGCACAGGCGCTTCGGCGCCCGGTTTTGGCCAGCGGTAGTCCACCATGCCCGAACCTTTGCTTTTGGCCAGGCTGGCCATCTCGTTGAAAATCGCAAAGCCGTCCGGGTCCTTGATGGCCGACAGGTCTTTGCCATCGAGTTTGGGGTTGGTGGGGTGCATGACCATATAAGGGCGCAGGTCATTGATCCAGAAATAGTCATCGTGGTCATAGCGCAGCTTGCTGATCACGGTCAGCGCTTGCTGTTGCGCGGCTTCACGGCTCAAGCTGCCGGCAGCTTCCAGGCCCTGGTAATAGTTGAGCACCCCGCTGGCCGCTTGTACCACGTGCCGGGTTTTCTGGGCTTTGCCTTCATACAAATCGTCATGTATCTGTTTTAGCATCAGCAAGCCCAACGCCAGCAGCATGGCCATGGCCACAATCAAGATCAGCCATAAACGTCGGCTGATGGACAACCCGCGCAGGGTATTCATAAAGGCTCACTCCTGGTTTTTCTTCTTGTGGTGATTCACAGAACAACTTTTTTCAGACTTGCCTGTCAGACGAGACCGAGCTCATGTCATAGCAGCGAAAGTGGAACGTGTCTGATAGGATCTCGGCCGAAATTGGCAAAGCTTCATCTTTATTGATTTCTGACAGTTTTTTCACAGCGCGCCGAGGAGCATGTCGCACTTTTGGCCTGCTCCGGGGCTGTGGCTGCAACACCTTAATCAAGACTAATCAGCTCTGCATGAGGCAGGGCTTTATGGGGGAATAATGGATCTTTGGACTGCCGCTCAGGCGTTGATTTTGGGCGTCGTTGAAGGCTTGACGGAGTTTTTGCCGATCTCGAGTACGGGCCACCAGATTATTGTGGCCGACTTGCTCAACTTTGGCGGCGAGCGGGCGATGGCGTTCAACATCATCATCCAGCTGGGTGCGATTTTGGCTGTGGTCTGGGAGTTTCGCCGCAAGATCATCGATGTTGTCGTTGGTTTGCCCACCAAGCCCGAGGCACGTCGTTTCACCACCAACCTGATTATCGCGGTGATGCCGGCGGTGGTGCTGGGGGTGATTTTTGCCGATGTGATCCACGAGTACCTGTTCAACCCGATTACCGTGGCCACGGCCCTGGTGATTGGCGGTGTGATCATGCTGTGGGCCGAGCGCCGCCAGCATGTGATTCGCGCTGAAACCGTGGACGACATGACCTGGAAAGACGCAGTTAAAATCGGCTTTGCCCAGTGCCTGGCGATGATTCCCGGCACTTCGCGCTCGGGTTCGACCATTATCGGCGGCCTGCTGTTTGGTCTGTCGCGCAAAGCGGCCACCGAGTTCTCATTCTTCCTGGCCATGCCGACCATGGTCGGTGCTGCGGTTTACTCCGGCTACAAGTACCGTCATCTGTTCCAGCCTGACGACCTGCCGGTCTTCGCGATCGGTTTTGTCACCTCGTTTATCTTCGCCATGATCGCAGTACGCGCCTTGCTGAAGTTTATTTCCAATCACAGCTATGCCGTTTTTGCCTGGTATCGTATTGGTTTTGGCCTGTTGATCCTGGCCACCTGGCAGTTCGGCTGGATTGACTGGACGGCAGCTGCAGCGTGAGGAATGGGCATAACGGCGCACCGGTGCGTGGCTTGAAACTCAAGTTGCTGGTATTGCTAGTGCTGTGCGCCTTGCCGATGGGTGGCTCGGTGAGCGTGTTGCTCACCGGGGGCAGCCCGCTGCCGTTGCTGGCCTATGCAGTGGCCAGCCTGCTGGCGTTCGGCCTGTACCGCTACGACAAGCAACAGGCCGCGGCTGGTCAGTGGCGCACGCCGGAGAAAGTCTTGCACGGGGTTGAGCTGCTGGGCGGTTGGCCAGGGGCACTGGTGGCGCAACAAATGTTTCGCCACAAAACCCGCAAATTGTCTTATCAGCTGTTGTTCTGGTTGATTGTGGCTGTGCATCAGGTGGTATGGATCGACGTCCTGTTCCTGAACAGGTCGTTTCTCCCGCTGTTGCGGTTACAGCAGTAAACCGATCTGACGTTTTTTCGCCAGTTTTCCCACCACCAGTTGGTGGGAACGGCGCAACAGGTCCTGCAGCTCTTCAGCGCCCATCGGATAAGGTGCTTGCATATTGATCCAGTACGCTCGCGCCAGATAAGGCGACGGGCGTATACCCGGCCGATCGATGTAGCCCAGAAACAGTTCTTTCTCGACCTTGAACGAAAGCCCGTTGCTGTTGAGGTTGAACAGGGCAAACATCTTGCTGTCGTCGATAAAAAAAACCTCGACCCCACCCCATTTCACTGCTTCCTGAGCGCCCGGCAGGTTTCGGCAGAATTCGGCTACATCCTGTTTGGTCATTGCGGTCATAGCAGTTTGTCTCCACAGCTTTCGAATGACTCAACCAGGTGGTCGATCCAGGCCCGCACGGCCGGTATCACCCCGCGTCTGTGGGGGTACACTGCGTGCAGCCAGCCACCGGGCAGGGTCCATTTGGGCAATAGTTGAACAAGCTGGCCGTCTTGCAGTTCCTGCTCGCAATACATCATGGGCAACACGGTGAAACCCAGGCCGGCCAAGGTGCAAGCTTTGCGCACGATAAAATCGTCAACCCCCAGGCGTGCTTCAAGCACCAGGTTGCAACCCTTGCCGTGCTCGTCGAGCATGCGCAAGTGAACCATGCGATCGGCCTCGAGCGCGCCCAGCAGCGGGATTTTTTTCAGGTCTTCAGGGCTATCAACCGGCCAATTACGGGCAAACTCGGGGGTGGCTACCATCACGGTGCGGGCCTGACGCAGGCGCCGCGTGACCAGCGACGGGTCTTCATCGCCTTCTTCGCGCACCCGCAAGGCCACATCGATGCCGTCGGTGACCAGATCGACGCGACGGTTGAGCAGGTTGACCTCCAGCTGCACCAGGGGATAGGCCTGCAGAAAGGAACTGATCACCCCGGGCATAAATTCATGGGCCAGCCCCACGGGGCACGACACACGCAAGGGGCCGCGTGGCTCGCTGGACATGCTGGCAACGGCTTCGTCGGCCATTTCGGCTTCCAGCAACATGGCCTGGCAATGGCGCAGATAACGCTCGCCCACAGCGGTCAGCTTGAGCTGACGTGTGGTGCGCTGCAGCAAGCGGGCGCCCAGACGCTCTTCAAGTTCGGCCACGCGCCGCGACAGACGTGACTTGGGGATGCCCAGCAATCGTCCGGCAGCAGCGAAGCCACCGGATTCGACCACCTTGGCGAAATAGTAAAGGTCGTTAAGGTCTTGCATGGCGTGCTCACTGTCCTGCAGGTGGGACGAACTATCGCATAATGGCCAACTTATCGTCGATTGCTTTCATTGGTAGTATCCCCTCCATCGAGATCGCCCAGAGGCGGTCATCATCTGGAGATCACCATGAAACTGTTGCATATCGATTCGAGCATTCTGGGCGACAACTCGGCATCCCGTCAGTTGAGCAGCGAAGTGGTCAAGGCATGGCAGGCTGCTGATCCACAAGTAGAGGTCAGCTACCGCGACCTGGCCGCTGAAGCCATTGAGCATTTCTCGGCCGCTACCCTGGTGGCTGCCGGTACTCCGGCCGAGCTGCGTGATGCGGCACAAAAACACGAAGCCCAGTTGAGTGCTGACACCCTGGCCCAGTTTCTCGCGGCTGACGCGGTGGTGATTGCAGCGCCGATGTACAATTTCACCATTCCAACCCAGCTCAAGGCCTGGATTGACCGCATCGCAGTTGCTGGCCAGACCTTTCGTTATACCGAAGCCGGCCCTGTAGGGCTGTGCGGCAACAAGAAAGTAGTAGTGGTATCGACCTCCGGTGGCCTGCATGCGGGTCAGGAAACCGGCGTAGCTCACGAAGATTACTTGAAAGTGATGCTGGGCTTCATGGGCATTACCGACGTCGAATTTGTCCGCGCCCACGGCCTGGCCTATGGCGACGAGGTACGCAGCAAAGCCATGAGCGATGCACATGCGCATATCAAGCAGGATCTGTTCAGCGCAGCGTAAGCAATCTCAGGCGCAGCACTGTCTAAACTCTGTATTCTGGTCTTTGTAAAAGGATCGGGGTACGGAGTTTTTTGCGTCTGGCCCGGGTTGTGCAGAGTGTGATGCTGTCGAGCAATGCACCGTTGAAGGTGAGCCTCCATGATGCGTCTGTGTGCGGTACTGGTGTTGTTGATCGCAGGTTGCCCTGTCATGGTGCAAGCTGAGCCCGTATACCCCTGGAGCGTGGGTTTTCATCGCCTGAGCTTTCTCGATCCGCTGGACGATCAGCCCATGCGCGCCATTGCCTTTTATCCTTCCACGGATCCCGAAGGCGTCAGCAAGATGGGCAGCTACGAAGTGCAAGCCACCGAAGGCGCGAAAATCGCCATGGGCCGTTATCCGCTGCTGATGCTGTCCCATGGAAACACCGGCACGCCACTGGCGTTGCATGACCTGGCCACCTCATTGGCGCGCAAGGGGTTTGTAGTAGTCGCCGTGCTGCACCCTGGCGACAATTACAAGGATCACAGCCGTCTGGGCACACTGAGTAACCTTTATGGGCGGCCGATGCAAATATCTGCTGCACTCAGCGCGACTCTGGCCGATCACGGTTTGTCACCCTATGTGCAAGACGATCAAGCAGGGGTCATCGGTTACTCGGCAGGGGGCGAAACGGCGTTGATCCTGGCCGGCGCCCAGCCTGACCTGGATCGACTGCGCCGCTATTGCCAGGAACGCCCTGAAGACCGTGATGCCTGTACTACCAAGGGCGAGTTGATCGCCGATCGTGATGACTTGGTAGCTGTCTCGGACCCTCGCGTAAAAGCCCTGTTGCTGATGGCGCCTTTGAGCCTGATGTTCGGCCGGCAAACCCTGGCTGATGTGAATGTGCCTGTGCTGCTGTACAGCGGTGACAACGATCAGTTGGTGTTTCCCGATAAGAATGCCGATGCCCTGGCGCGCAAGCTGCCCGTGGAACCTGAGTTCAAGATGATCCCCGGTGCCGGGCACTTCGTCTTCATGGCGCCCTGCAGCGACGAGCAAATGGCGGTTATGCCCGGTTTATGCACGGATGCTCAAGGGGTTGATCGAGAAGACATCCATCGTGACCTGATTTATGAGGCGGGGAGGTTTTTCAGCAAGGTCCTGGAACCTGCAGCACAGGGCAGAACCGCTTCAACCGACCACCAGACTTGCCCTGTTGGCCGGTTGGGCGCTCGCCACTGTTAGTTCTATTTTTGCGCGGCTTCAAGTTGTTTGATACGCGCATCCATTTCGCGCACTGATTCGATCAGGGGGGCGACAAGTTTCTCGTAGTCGACGCGTAACTGATTGTTATCCTCGCGCACCAACTGCGGATAAACTTTTTGTACGTTTTGGGCAAGAACGCCGATATCTTTACGGCCACCGTCCTTCCAGTCGAAAGTTACGCCCTGAATTTGCAGTAACGTGTCAGTGGCATTTTTCATTGGCTGAATATTGGTTTTAAGGTTCGCATCACTGAACGGGCAGCACGGCCATCCCGGCGGGAAGTCATAAAAATCTTTGGACTCCGCGTGGGCTGTTGCTTGCAGGCCCATGAACAAAAAAGGTACTGCCATTATCGTTAGATACTTTTTCATATGATACTCTGCAGTGTTATCCAAAATAATTGGTATTACAGCGCAGAAAATAATATCCCTAAGTGCTCTTCGCACAATGATGGCTAAACGATTTAACTTTTTCCGATTATTACTGAGCGTAATCAGTTCGCCATGTCAGAAGAAGTTTTAACGCGTTTTTCGGTTTGACAACCAAACGCTCAACAGTAATCCCAGAATGCACATCACCGCTGCACTGAAGAATATCCACGGGTACCCCATGTTCAGCGCAATAACCCCCATGATCGGCCCCGCGATGGCCAGTGCCAGGTCAAAAAACACGGCATAGGCACTTAACCCGGCGCCGCGGCTGGAAACAGGCACTTGCTTGACCGCTTCGACACCCAGGGCCGGGTACACCAGGGACAAGCCAAAGCCGGTCAACCCTGCCCCTGCCAGGGCAAATGCGGTGCTGGGTGCCAGCCACAGCATGACCAGCCCCAGCGTTTCGATGCTCATGCAGGCAATCGCCACGTTGTAGCCACCAAAGCGGCTGATGCTGTTGGTAAAGATCAGGCGGCCCAGGATAAAACACACACCAAATACTGACAGGCAATACGCAGCCCCGTCCCAGCCCTGGTCAATATAAAACAGGGTGATAAAGGTGGTCAGCGTGCCATAGCCAATAGAGGCCAGGGTCAGGCTGATGCCATAGGGAGCAATCAGGCCAAACACTGACCAAAAGGGCAGGCGCACGCCAGCGACCGCCGGGATTGCCGGTTTTTTGCGAATCAGCCCCAAGGCTGCCAGCGCCAGCAGCAACAGGGTTACACCCAGCATGGCAAAGCCCAGCCGGTCGACCATCACCACGCCCAGAGGCGCGCCAATGGCGATCGCGCCATAGGACGCAATGCCATTCCAGCCGATAGCTCTGGCGGTATGTTGAGATCCCACCTGGGCAATGCCCCAGGTGATGGTGCCGACACCGATCAGGCCCTGGGCAATGCCGAGAAATACCCGGCCGACAATCAAAACGCCCAGGCTCAACAGTGGCCAGTCTTGCAGCGCTACGGCCAGGGACGTGAGCACGCCGCTGATGGCGATGCCGGTCAAGCCATACACGATGGCGGGCTTGGTGCCGATGCTGTCGACCAGTCGCCCGGCTGAGGGGCGGCTCAGCAGGGTGGCCAGATACTGCGACGCAATGGCCAGCCCTGCGACGATCGCACTGAAGCCCAGTTGGTCATGCACATAGCTCGGCAAAACGGCTATCGGCAAGCCAATACAGATAAAGGCAATAAAGGTGTAGAACACGATCGACAGGATCTGCAGGGTGATCGACAGGGAGCTTGCAGGGGAAGGGTGTTGCGCGGGCATTAGCGGGGAGTCCGGCTGGCGATCGGTAACCGACATGATGGCGCGGCCCCGGGATAAAAGAAAGCAGGCTAACGGTAATATTGGCCCACGCACACAGCCTGTGGGAGCGGGCTTGCTCGCGATAAAGGCGCTGCGCTGTATCAGGCCTCACGCGAGTGGCTAAAGGCCAGAAACGAAAAACCCCATCACCAGGACGGGGTTTTCGTTATAGCTGATCAGGCAGTGCCTGAATCAGAACGTAACGCCCTGGCTGCGCAGGTAGTCATCGTAGGTGCCGCTGAAGTCGATCACGCCGCTTGGGCTCAGCTCGATAATACGAGTGGCCAGGGAGGATACGAACTCACGGTCATGGCTGACGAATACCAGGGTGCCCGGGTAGTTCTCGAGTGCCAGGTTCAGCGCCTCGATGGATTCCATGTCCAAGTGGTTGGTCGGTTCGTCCATGACCAGCACGTTGGCCTTTTGCAGGATCAACTTGCCGAACAGCATGCGACCTTGCTCACCACCGGAAATAACCTTGACCGACTTGAGGATGTCATCGTTGGAAAACAGCATGCGGCCCAAAGTACCGCGCACCATTTGTTCGCCCTGGGTCCATTGGCCCATCCAGTCGAACAGGGTCATGTCGTCTTCGAAATCGTGAGCGTGATCCTGGGCGTAGTAGCCCAGTTCGGCGGCTTCAGTCCACTTCACCGTACCGGCATCCGGGGTCAGTTCGTTGACCAGGGTGCGCAGCAGGGTGGTTTTGCCAATACCGTTCGGGCCAATGATCGCAACGCGCTCGCCGGCTTCAACGGTGAAGCTGAAGTCCTTGAACAGAGTCTTGCCATCAAAGCCTTTGGCCATTTGCTCGACAATCACAGCCTGACGGTGCAGCTTCTTGTTCTGCTCGAAGCGAATGAACGGGCTGACACGGCTCGAAGGCTTGACCTCGGCCAGGGTGATCTTGTCGATTGCCTTGGCGCGGGAGCTGGCCTGCTTGGATTTCGAGGCGTTGGCCGAGAAGCGGCTGACGAACGCTTGCAGTTCGTTGATCTGCGCTTTCTTCTTGGCGTTTTCCGACAGCAGTTGCTCGCGCGACTGGGTCGCGACGGTCATGTACTCATCATAGTTGCCCGGGAACAGACGCAACTCGCCGTAGTCCAGGTCAGCCATGTGGGTGCACACGCTGTTCAGGAAGTGACGGTCGTGGGAGATGATGATCATCAGGCTGTTGCGCTGGGTCAGAATGTTTTCCAGCCAGCGGATGGTGTTGATATCCAGGTGGTTGGTGGGTTCGTCGAGCAGCAGTACTTCAGGATCGGAGAACAGCGCCTGAGCCAGCAATACGCGCAGTTTCCAGCCTGGCGACACTTCGCTCATCGGGCCGAAATGCTGCTCGATACCGATACCCAGGCCCAGCAACAGCTCGCCGGCACGGGATTCGGCGGTGTAACCGTCCATTTCAGCGAACTCGGTTTCGAGTTCGGCTACGGCCATGCCGTCTTCTTCAGTCATTTCCGGCAGCGAATAAATGCGATCGCGCTCGGCCTTGACCTTCCACAGCTCTTCGTGACCCATGATCACGGTATCGATCACGGTGAATTCTTCGTAGGCGAACTGGTCCTGGCGCAATTTACCCAGACGCACGTTCGGCTCCAGCATGACCTGGCCGCCGGACGGCTCAAGGTCATCACCGAGGATCTTCATGAAGGTGGACTTGCCGCAACCGTTGGCACCGATCAGGCCGTAGCGGTTACCGGCGCCAAATTTTACTGAAACGTTCTCGAATAGCGGCTTTGCGCCGAACTGCATCGTGATATTTGCTGTGGAGATCAATTACTTTACCTATCAATAGCTTAGAGTTCGCTGGTTTCAGCCGGTACCCATATGGGACCAATTTGGAGCTTTTCCAGCTCGCTCCAATCTGAGCTTGAGTCGAACCAATGCGCATACGTTGACAGCAACATTTGGACGCTATGGCCAAGCTGCTGGGAAATGAAGGCGGGATTCAAACCGGACATTGAGCGTATTGTCTCATAGGTATGGCTACAGTTGTATGGCACCGGGCATCTGATTCAGTGTGTTTGCTGGCTGACTGCACAAAACCCTGGTTTGGTATGACAGGTACCTCTCTTTGAAGCGCAAGCGGCCCAAGGATTTCGCCTGGCCCGTGAGAAGCCTGCTTTTAATGGAGGCTATGAGAAGCCGTCAGCGGCAAATACGAATTTGCATAGGGTTTTTTTGCAGGCAAATCTGCCGGTATTTCCGCGTATGGCCTACAGGGTTGCCCTGTAGAAAGCCGATGTGAATGAGCGGCGCATCTTGCGAAAGGCCCATATTCAATCATGGTGGGCAGCGTCACTCATAGGGTGCTTTATGCACACCTTGGAACTGCAAGCCCCGGTAGTCGGGCGAAGTTCGTGCAGAGGTCAATCATTCAAAGAGACAATCAATGCCTTTGATTTGTAGGGGTGAACAATTTAAAAGCCATGCCCTGAATTGCAGTGTTAGTAAGCAATGCTGCAAGTTTATAAAGTGGGCAGCATCAGCGGCTGATGCGGATTTTTTTACGGGTGAGTTCACACATAAAGGTCCCCGTATCGCCGCGCAGTACGTACAAGGTCGCTCGGTAGAAGGCCGAAGGCCGCGTGCAGTGCAGGTCGCGCATCTTGCGATAAGCCCATTTCCAGCCGCGCTTAGTTACAGTACTCATCTTATTCATCCTTGAAAGATTTTATATTTTGAGTGTATCAGCACTTTTGGATAAATGGACTACTCCGTATGAGGGTGTTTTTCTGGCAAGGAATGTCGCCATGCTCAAGTTTTAGCTGCACTAAATTGTTTCGAATGTATTAAATTTAGGTGGTCATCTAAACGAGTTTTGCACTTTTTTAGTGCGCAGCTGATAGTGAGTGCAAGTTGGCGGTTGTTATTGGGGTGGTGGCACTAAGCCATCGCTTGTCCAGGTTCTCCGTCAAATAATCCATGAACGCTTTGACCTTGGCCGTCAGGGCAGAGCGATCCTGTACGCAGGCATAAATATCCAGTGGCTCGACGCAGGACTGGCTTGAGTCGTGACTGTGTTTGAGCAGTGCAATCAGCCGGCCTGAATCGACATGGGGGGCAGCCACGAACTCTGCCAGGCGGGCAATCCCGGCACCGTAAATGGCCATTTGGGTCAGTGCGTCGATATCGTCACTGATAGCCGTGAAGTTCAGCGCTACATAGTAATGCTCCCCCTCGCGGAAAAACCCCCAGCGCAACAAGCGCCCGTCAAGCGGGTAGCGAAAGGCCAGGCAGGCATGCCTCTGAAGATCTTCAGGGCTGCGCGGGATACCGGCCCGCTCCAGATAGGCAGGGGAGGCGCACACCACAAAAGGTACTGAAGCGATCTTTCGCGCAACAATGCCTTCTTCCAGCTGCGGCTTGATCCGCAGGCTCAGGTCAATGCCGTCCTGGATATGGTTTATTTTGCCGTCAGTGGTGCACAGTTCAAGGCGCAGGCGCGGGTGGCGTGCCGCAAAACCGGCAATCAAGGGAGCCAGTACATGGCGGCCGAACGCGGAGGTCGATGCAATGCACAAACGCCCTTGCAGTTCTGTCTCGCCAGCGCTGATGGCCATTTGTGCAGACTCAAGGTCTGCAGCGACGCGTCTGACTCTTGCGTAGTACAACGCACCGCTTTCTGTCAGCGCCATACTGCGCGTGGTGCGGTGCAGCAACCGAGCGCCAAGGTGCTCCTCCAGGCGGTTGATGGTCTGGCTGACGGCGGCGGCACTGAGCCCCAGATTTTTTGCCGCGCCCACGATGGACCCCGTTTCGACCACTTTAATAAAGCTGGCAATCGCCGCGAGCAGATTCATGAGGGGCTCTACAGGTTATTCGTAAGATTTTCTTTATAAAGTAAGTGTCCTAGAACGTCTAGTTGACCGTTTTTGATCTTGCTAAGGTGCGTCATCTCTTTATTACATGCTCAAAAAAGGCCTTTTATGACCTCCAAAACATCCAGCGCCGTACTTTCGTCGAAGCGCATGAAGCTCTCCGCGCGGGCTACGCCTTATGTCTTTGCTTTCTACATGTCGACGATCATGGCCTTTCTGATGTCCTTGGTAATCACCGCAGCCAACTCCGGCATTGAGGAAGATTACCTGAGCAATGCGCTGCATGCTTATCAGCTGGCAATGCCGGTTGCGTTCCTGTGCATCCTGGTGGTGCGGCCCATTGTAGTGAAACTGGTGTCATTTACCGTGCACCCGCACCGTTAGTCCGAAAACCCTTTTTGTGACCTGTGGCAAGGGCACAGCAGAAAAAGGCTGCTTAACTGCATCAGTGATTTTGGCGGCTGCCAGACAGGGGGACCTGAGTGGCAGCCACGGATGATTTTTGATCAGGTAAAGGAAGGCCATCATGAAAGCGCTCACCTACCAAGGGCCCGGCGAAAAAGCCTGGGCCGAGATCCCCGATCCGGTCATCGACAAGCCGACCGATGCCATTGTGCGCATCCTGCACACCACCATTTGTGGCACCGATCTGCACATTCTCAAAGGCGATGTTCCCGAAGTGACCCGCGGCACGGTTTTGGGGCATGAAGGTGTGGGGGTGGTTGAAGCGGTCGGCTCGGCCGTGCGCAATTTCAAGCCCGGCGATCATGTATTGATATCCTGCATCACCTCGTGTGGCAGCTGCGCCAATTGTCGACGTCAGATGTATTCCCACTGTGCGGATGGCGGCTGGATTCTGGGGCACTTGATTAACGGAACCCAGGCCGAAAAAGTACGCATTCCCCACGCAGATAACAGTCTGTACCCGGTTCCCGCCGGGGCTGATGAAGAAGCCCTGGTGATGCTCAGTGACATCTTGCCCACCGGTTTTGAAATTGGCGTGCTCGCGGGCAAGGTCAAGCCCGGCGACAGTGTAGTGATCGTGGGGGCAGGGCCGGTTGGTATGGCAGCGCTGTTGACCGCGCAATTTTACTCGCCGGCCCAATTGATCATGGTGGATGGTGATACAAACCGGCTTGAGGTCGCCAAGCGTTTTGGGGCCACGGATATCATCGATATCAATACGCAAAACGCGGTTGAACGTATTTTTGAGCTGACCCATGGCGTCGGGGTGGATGTTGCGATTGAAGCGGTGGGTATTCCTGCCTCGTTTGACACCTGCCAATCAGTGATAGCCCCGGGCGGCAGCATCGCCAACGTGGGCGTACATGGCAAAAGTGTCGAGTTGCACCTTGAAAAATTGTGGATCCAGAACGTCACCATTTCAACCGGGCTGGTCAATACCAATACCACCCCTCTGCTCCTGAAAACCGTGCAGTCCGGAAAAATCGATGCGGGCAAGCTGATTACGCACCGCTTTGCGCTCACAGACATCCTCCAGGCTTACGAGGTGTTCGGGAACGCAGCCAAGGAGAAGGCAATGAAGGTGATTCTGTCGCAACAATAGACAGATACACCATCCACTACTATGTTGTTTGCGGCAGAACTAATGTTACTTAATCGTTGATAATAGGGATATTGGCATATGAAAAAGCACATTTTGTTAGTTGGCGTTGTGGGTTTGGCGGCACTTTCCACACTTGCACAAGCTGAAACCAAACAACCCGTCGCAAAATGGACGTGCGCGGATTTCCTGGCCGTGGATGAGAGCTTCCAGCCGACCGCCGTTGGCCTGGGCGAAGCCATCAACAAACAGGGCAAAGTTGAAGATGCGGTGCTGGATGTAGACGGTATCGCCAAAATCACTCCTTTGGTGGTAACGGCCTGCAAGGAAACCCCTAAAGAATCCTTCGTCTCCAAGCTCAAGGCTGAGTGGGCAAAAGTCAAAAAAGACGTTTAACCCAAACCCGGCCTGTACTTCACGCGAGTACAGGCCTCTGCGGTGCAATCCTGCCCCGTATGCGGCCAATAACCTCCTCGCCGTTGTGAATTTCCTGCGCTGTAACCCCTCTACATAAAGACAGGCCTGCCTTACTGGTCAAAAGGGCGTAGTAGACTAGGCTTTTTTTATCTCTATCTGTCGGGGAACCCTATGTTAATCAAGTCATTAGCTGAGCTTGACCGTATTCGTGACGAGTGCCGTTCCATGGTCACCAAGCGTTCGGCCGTCTCGGCAGGTGCGGCTGCGATCCCCATCCCGGGGCTTGATATCGGTACGGATGTCGCGTTGCTGGTTGAAATGCTGCCGGCCATCAACAGCAAGTTCGGCCTTACCCCACATCAGATCGAACAGATGGACTCACGTTCCAAGCGTCTGATCGTGGTGGCTGTCAGTGGTATTGGCAGTGAAGTGATCGGCAAATTCATCAGCCGTACGCTGGTCATGTCCCTGGTCCGCAAGATGGGCACCAAAGTGGCGACCAAATCCGTGGTTCGCTTTGTCCCTTTTGTGGGGCAGGCCGTGGCGGCAACCATCAGTTTTGGTGTGATGAAACTGGTGGGCAATGGCCATATCGAAGATTGTTATCAGGTTTGCCGCGAGGCATTGCTGGCGCAAGCCAGAGACTCGACGGTGATTGTGATCGGCCCTGAAACCGATAGCTGACACGTTTTGTACACCTTGCAATCGAACCTGTTACGCGCAGGGCCCTCAAAGGTTCAAGGTCGATCAAAAACGGAGGGCGTGATGAACACGTTCAGAACCAGTTTTGCATTCCTGCTGCTGGGGGGTGTACTCGCCACCCAGCTACAGGCGCAACCCCTTTCAGAACCTTTGCCGGCTCAGTATCAGCAGCTGGCGCAAAACACACCGATCACCAACACCCCGCCGGTTAACAACCCCATCCGCCGTATCAACCCCAACAGCCGTCAGGGCACCGGTGCTTCCGTTCCGGGGGCAAGTGGCCAGGGTATTGCGCCTGCGGTGCAACCCCAGGGCATTGATAGCAGCAAAATAGGCAATGGTTACCCGCGTAACCCGCCAGTGCCACCGACAATCAAGCCGACCGCACCCTCATTGCAGCCGCGGGACAAACCTTAAACGAACAAGGAATAGTTGATGTTGAGAAAAACCCTGCTGGCCACAATGTGTGCCACTTCGCTGCTCGGTATGGCGTTCACGGCCCATGCCGATGGGCAGAATACGTTTGTTTCCGAGTCCGGGGCCGTTACCGTCACGCCGGTGGTCGAAGGGCTCGATCATCCCTGGGCACTGGCCTTTTTGCCCGACAGGCAAGGCATGCTGATTACCGAGCGGGCGGGCAATCTGCGAGTTGTGAGCCCTGACGGTAAATTGTCCGCACCGCTTTCAGGTGTGCCGCAAGTGTGGGCCAAGGGGCAGGGTGGCCTGCTCGATGTGGTGTTATCGCCCAGCTTCGGTGAAGACCGGTTGGTGTATCTGTCGTACGCCGAAGGTGGTGCAGACGGCAAGGCCGGTACCACGGTGGGGCGTGGGCGCTTGTCGGATGATTTGACCCGATTGAGCAATTTTGAAGTGATCTTTCGCCAGCAACCGAAGCTCTCTACCGGTAACCACTTCGGCTCACGGCTGGTGTTCGATCGCGATGGCTACTTGTTTATCGCCCTTGGGGAAAACAACCAGCGTCCGACCTCACAGGATCTGGACAAGCTGCAAGGCAAGATTGCGCGCATTTACCCTGATGGGCGTGTGCCCAAGGACAACCCTTTCACAGGGCCGCAGGGGGTAAGGCCGGAAATCTGGTCATACGGCCATCGCAATCAGCAAGGCGCGGCGCTGAATCCCTGGACCGGGACCCTGTGGACCCACGAACACGGGCCAAAGGGGGGCGACGAAATCAACCTGATCGAGCGCGGTAAAAACTACGGTTGGCCGCTGGCAACCCACGGGATTGACTACTCTTCCAAGCCGATTCCAGAAGCTCAGGGCAAAATCGTCGAAGGCACTGTGGTTCCGCACCACATATGGGAAAAATCCCCGGGTATCAGCGGCATGGCTTTTTATGATTCAGATCGCTTCAAACCCTGGCAGCACAGTCTGTTTATTGGCGCCCTGGCAGACAAGGACCTGATACGCCTGCAACTGAGCGGTGACAAGGTGGTGCATGAAGAGCGCATGCTCGGCGATCTCAATGCCCGTATCCGCGATGTGCGCCAAGGCCCTGATGGCTATTTATATGTATTGACCGATGAGGATGACGGCGTGCTGTATCGCGTGGGGTTGCAATAACACTCATCAATGTGGGAGCGGGCTTGCCCGCGATGGCATCAACGCGGTCTGACCGTTCAGCCGCGTCGTCTGCATCGCAGGCAAGCCCGCTCTCACAATGAAAAATAAAAGCGCTTACTCGCTCACAGCCTGCTTGATCTGCTTGGAGGCCGACCAGATACGGTAGCGCACTTCAATATCCTTGGGCACATACACCACGATCGGCAGTTTGCTGTTGTAACGCAGCATAAAGCCTTCACCGACCACCGGCACGAATTCGGGATGCGCCTTGCCTTCAGGGCAGGCCATCATTGTGCTCATGGGCCCGCTGACCTTGTTCAGGCGATACATCGGGTAGCCCCAACCCTTGAGGGTTTTTTCTTCCAGCTTACCGCCAAGACGCTGCTGGTTGCAGTCAACCTGCAGGGTCTTGCCCGCGATGATCTGTACCTTGTAGTCGTCTTCGTTCTTTTGCTTTGGCAAATGAATGACCTGACGGCTAAAGCCTGCTTCGGCTTTTGGATAGGGAGCGACATCTTCCAGTTTGGCGGCGTTGGCCACGCTGCACAGCGTACTCAAAGACAGTAATACGGCTGCGCTGATCACCAGTGATTTCATGGTGCTTTCCTTATTTCAGAGCTAAAAATATACCTACAGTTGAATTAAACAACCTGCCCGGGATCAACTTCAGACAACTAACAGTCGATTAAAGTGCCCGTTCGGCCACCGGGTACGGATAGATTACTTCGCACCAGGGTCGAACAGCCAGTAAACTGCTTTTTTTCCTGCGAATCATTAATTTACCGAGGTTTTGCATGACACTCAGTCCTCTTGCGGGCAAGCCGGCCCCGGCTCAGTTGCTGGTCGATATTCCGCGACTGGTGACCGCTTATTACACCGGTCAACCCGATGCAGCCATCACGACCCAGCGTGTCGCCTTTGGTACTTCAGGGCACCGCGGCAGTTCATTTGAACTGAGCTTCAATGAGTGGCATGTACTTGCTATCAGCCAGGCCATTTGCCTGTATCGTCAAATGAAGGGAATCAACGGGCCGCTGTTTGTCGGTATCGACACCCATGCGCTGTCTACCCCTGCCGGCGCCAGTGCTCTGGAAGTATTTGCCGCCAATGGCGTCGAAACCATGATAGCCGCTGACGACGAATACACCCCGACGCCAGCGATTTCCCACGCAATCATTTGCTACAACCGTGGCCGCACCAGCGGGCTGGCTGATGGCGTGGTGATTACGCCTTCACACAACCCGCCAGAAAGCGGCGGTTTCAAGTACAACCCGCCCAATGGCGGCCCGGCTGATACCGATGTCACCAAGTGGATTGAAGCCAAGGCCAATGAACTGCTCGCGGCCCGGCTGGCCGGGGTCAAGCGCATCAGCTACGAGCAGGCCCTTAAAGCCAGCACTACCCATCGTCATGATTACTTGAATACCTATGTTGCCGATCTGGAAAACGTGATCGACATGGACACCCTGCGCGGCGCCAATCTGCGCCTGGGCGTAGATCCGCTGGGTGGCGCAGGTGTGCGCTACTGGTCGGCGATCGGCGAACACTACGGTATTGATCTGGACGTGGTGAATACCTCGGTCGACCCGACGTTCCGCTTTATGTGCGTGGACTGGGATGGCCGGATCCGCATGGACCCGTCTTCCAGCTACGCCATGCAGGGCCTGATCGGCCTGAAAGAACGCTTTGACGTGGCGTTTGCCTGTGACCCGGATCACGACCGTCACGGCATTGTTACGCCATCGGGTGGTCTTTTGGCCCCGAACAACTACCTGGCTGTGTCCATCGACTACCTGTTCCGCAACCGGCCGCAATGGCGCGCCGATGCCGCCGTGGGCAAAACCGTGGTTAGCAGCGGCCTGATTGACCGGGTAGCCGCGCGTCTGGATCGTCGCCTGTATGAAGTGCCGGTAGGCTTCAAGTGGTTTGCCGATGGTCTGTTTGAAGGCTCGCTGGGGTTTGGCGGCGAAGAAAGTGCCGGCGCCTCGTTCCTGCGTCTGGACGGCAGCGTCTGGTCGACCGACAAGGACGGCCTGATTCCGTCGTTGCTGGCTGCTGAAATGACGGCGCGTACCGGTCGCGACCCTTCTCAGCTGTACCAGAAAATGACCGAAGAGCTGGGTCAGCCGTTCTCCACCCGTGTTGATGCCAAGGCCACCCCGCAGCAAAAAGCGCTGTTGGGCAAGCTGTCGCCCGGGCAGGTCAAGTCGACCACGCTGGCAGGTGAGCCGATCACTCAAATCCTCAGCCATGCACCGGGCAACAATCAGGCCATCGGCGGGCTCAAGGTCATGACTGAAAACGGCTGGTTTGCTGCACGCCCTTCGGGCACTGAAGATATCTACAAGATCTACGCCGAGAGCTTTATCGGCGACGAGCACCTCAGCCGTCTGGTTGAGGAAGCGCAGGTACTGGTCGATACCGCCATCGCCTAAGCCAATAAAAAGCCCGACCCCGCAATGGGGTCGGGCTTTTTTGTGGCTCAGCGCAAAGCACTCAGCTGCGGGTGACCAGTTGCACCACTTGCTGCATGTTTTCGTTGCAGGCACGGGCTTGCTGGAGCATCGCTTCGAATGGCGCGCTCATGATTTCGTCATGGCTCAACCAGCTGTGCTTTTGCGTCATGGAGTACAGGTAACGGTACTCCTCTTTGCTGCGCTTGCTGCTCAGCTCCATATCAAACCACGGCGAGTTCACCTTGCAGGTCTTGATCTCCTTGCCAACCTCGGCCCCTGACAGGGTGATGTCGTAGGTGACTGTCTCCGGATCGGCCATGTACAAATCCGCCAGCTGTCCGGTGCGGCGATAGTTCATCAGGCTGTCCCAGCGCTCGCTCGCAAAGGCGGGTTTGTATACCTGCTGCCCGGAGAGGTTTTCCAGTGGCCGAAGGTTGGTCAGCGTGGCCTGCACCTTGTAACGCTCGGGTACGACAAAGCCGGTTTTCTCGCGACTGATCTTGCAGTCGCCGATTTCCTTGCCGAAATGGTTGCACAGGTTCAGGTCGGTGGCACTAACCCCGGAGTCTGTGTCGGCGTAGCTGAGCTGCATCAGCGTCATTTGCCCCATCTGTACTTCAGCCGTGGTGCGGGCCTGGCCATCACGATTGAAGTGTTCGAACTTCTTCACGCCCATGCTCAGGCTCGGCTGTTCTTCCGGAATATGGTCCTGGTACACCTTGCCTTCGGCATCGATGACCAGTGCCCAGCGATTCTGGATATCGGGCATGCTGCGCCCCGGCATAAACACCGGGTTGGTAGGGTCCAGCCACCAGACCTGGCCGTTGACTTGAGCCTTGACGATGGCGTGATTGGCTGCGCCTGTGCCAGGCAGCAACAGGCCAAGCGGGTTGCTGCCACGGCTGACCCAGGCGGTTTGCGCGGTTATGTCGCTGGCCTTCAACATGGCAGTCAGCAATACGGACAGGTCTTTGCAATCGCCGTAACCGCGCTCTTCGATCTCCTTTAAGGTAAAGGGTACATAGCCACGATCTGTGGCGCGCCAGTCACCCATATAACGGTATTGCTCGTGGATGTACTGCATCACGCCTGACACTCGCCCGGCGGCAGGCAAACCCTTGAGGCCCGAAACAACCTTGGCGGCGCCCGCAGGCAGGCTGGCGCCGAGGATTTGCTGATACCGCGCGGCGAGGTTGCCGAAGTGATCCTGCACCTGGCTGGAACTGGCGATTTCAACCCGTGGCATCTGGCGGATATAGGCGTTGCCGGCTTCGTTGATGTAGTTCACGAAGCGCGGTTTTTGCTGCTCGATCACCAGGGTCTTGTTGTCGGAAGAGGGGTTGAAGGTAAAGTCCTCCATCAACTCACTGCGCCAGACCATCGGCTGCTCAGCGGTGAACGTGCTTTTGAAGGCATCCGAGCGCACGGGGGCAGGGCCGAACATCATCGGGTAGTGGAAGTGCTCCATCAGCGGTTTCGCCACCGTATGCTCACGCACGGTGTACATGATACGGGTGCCGATGCGCAGGTTGGGGAAAGCGATCGATGTTTGCCGCGCTCGCTGAAAACCCTGGTCGGGGTTGGGGGCCATGCGCGTATCGATTTGCGAGGGGGCCAGCGCGACCGGTTTGCCACCGGGTTGTGTCGACTGGGCGTCAATGATCTCCAGCCGATCCGTTTCGGGGAAGCTGAAGTCGATGCGCGACAGCATCTCGCGGCCATTGTTGGTCAGGATGGTATAGCGGTACGTGGTAGTGCAGTCGGTGCTGGTGTCTTTGTTGAAATGGCAGTTTTTTGCTGTTTCGCCAGCCAGAGCAGCCTCTGACGCCGGTTGCAATGCCGCGTAAGACGGCAGGCTGACGATCCCCAGTGTTGCGCAAATCAATGATTTGCTGAAAGTAAAGCGGTGCATGAGCGCCTCAGGTCGTTCCCTTGAAACAGCACCCTGCGACGTTTTAGTTATGTTGATAGACGGTTGCAGGATGCTGCGCGAACAGCGGATGATAATCGATCGCAACTGTATTTTCTACATTGTCAGACAATCAATCTCGCGCAGATGCCCGTTCCAGAGCCTT
This sequence comes from Pseudomonas sp. WS 5051, assembly GCF_012985715.1. Classification (NCBI taxonomy): domain Bacteria; kingdom Pseudomonadati; phylum Pseudomonadota; class Gammaproteobacteria; order Pseudomonadales; family Pseudomonadaceae; genus Pseudomonas; species Pseudomonas sp. WS 5051. The sequence goes on along the minus strand of NZ_JAAQWV010000002.1, from coordinate 319,831 downwards.
TTCCTGGAATTCAGGCGGCAGGTAGGGGCTGACACACATCGACCCATTGCGCGTTAACCAGATCCGCCATGCGTGTCGGGCAAATTTTCACAGCCGTATGCGTGGCCCCGGCTGCAGGCATGACTTCGCTAAAGCTTTGCAGGGAAATATCGCAGTACACGGCAAGATCGGTGGCCAAGCCGAATGGGCAAACACCCCCCACCGGATGGCTGGTCAAGGCAACGACGGTTTCGGCATCGAGCATTTTGGCTTTGCTGCCCAGGGCATCCTTGATTTTTTTGTTATCGATACGTGCATCGCCGCGGGCCACCAGCAGAACGTTGCGTTCGCCGACGCGAAAGGCCAGGGTTTTGGCGATTTGACCAGGTTCCACCCCATGGGCCTCGGCCGCCAGAGCGACCGTCGCGGTGCTGGTGGCCAATTCGATAATGTGCAGGTCAGGGGCGTTGGCGTGAAAAAATGCGCGTACGGATTCAAGGCTCATCAGACTCGGCTCTCTGGGCAAAAGCCTGAATCTAGAGAAGCCGATGACGCACTGTCAATGCGCCATCGGCGATGTCGCGGTTAGATGTCCAGAATGATCTTGCCGAAATGCTGGTTGGTTTCCTGGTACTTGAAAGCCTCGACAATGTCCGTCAGGGGGAAGTGGCGATCTATTACAGGGCGCATGCCGTTGGCATTGATGGCGCGAATCATGTCTTGCTGCTGGCTGCGGCTACCGACCAGCACGCCTTGCAGGCGGGCTTGCTTGACCAGCATCGGGACAAAGTTCATTGCGCCGCTAACGCCGCTGAGGATGCCGATGATCGAGATATGCCCGGCCACACGGATGGCAATCATCGACTGTTCAAGTGTCGCAGGGCCGCCGACTTCAATAATGTGGTCAACACCGCGCCCGCCGGTGAGGGCCAGGGCGGTTTCACCCCAGTGGGTGTCCTTGCGGTAGTTGATCACGTGGTCTGCGCCCAGCGCTTTGAGGCGCTCCAGTTTTTCATCGCTGGAGGAGGTGGCAATGACCGTTGCACCGGCCATCTTGGCGAACTGCAGGGCGAAAATCGAAACACCGCCGGTGCCTTGCACCAATACCGTGTCGCCCGGCTTGAGCGAATCGTCGGCCATCAATGCGCGCCATGCGGTCAGGCCGGCTGTAGTCAGGGTTGACGCTTCGGCATGGCTCCAGCGGGTGGGTGCCAGGGTGAAGGACGTGGCTTTGGCGGTTACCTGCTCGCGGGCATAACCGTCGATGCCATCACCGGGTACGGTAACAAAACCTTCAACCAGAGGGGTGCCGTCGATCCAGTCCGGGAAGAAGGTGCTGACCACCGAATCTCCCACCTTGAATTCGCTGACATCGGCGCCAACGGCAATTACTTCGCCAGCGCCATCGGCCATGGGGATGCGATTTTCGCTCGGACCCCACATGCCGCTTACGACAGCAAAATCATGGTAGTTCAGTGAGTTGGCGTGCAAACGTACAGTGATTTCGCCGTTCCGGGGGGCGCGCGCTTCACTGCTGCCAACCACTACATTGTCATAACCGCCGCCAGGTTGGACGAAAATTGCTTTGGTGCTCATGGGGCTTCCTCATATTTTTACATTGCGCGAAATAACGAAATGTATAATTAAAAATTACAACTCGATTTTCAGCCTAGCCGCAAAGTCATCGATCGCCTGTTCATTGCGTCGGTAGTAGGTCCACTTGCCGATGCGGGTGGTCAGGACGAAGCCGGCGCGCTGCAAGATAGCCAAATGCGCCGAAGCAGTAGAAGGCGACAACCCGGCCTTGTGCTGCAGATGGGTCACGCACACGCCGATGGCAGGATCACCGTGATCCTGAGGCGGGAAATTGCTGAGCGGGTCTTTGAGCCACTCCATCATTTGCATGCGAGTGTCATTGCCCAGGGCTTTGAGCTGTTCGAGTATCATGGTCGGCAATGTTACGCTTTTTAACGAAATGTTCAAGCATATGACCGATTGCCCTGGCCTGTGCGCGGGCTTGCTCGCGATACAGGCTATGAGGTGTAGCTGTCAGCCCCGGCATTTCCCTCAAGAAACACCCCGCGACCACCGGCCGCAGGCCGGGCGGATGTTTTGCAATTGCAGGATCAATCCTGTATTTGTTGCGCCATTGAGCCAAGGCTCGTCTGTTTTTTGAATCTGCCCATCAGGAACCATGATGCCTAACCAGTTCCCCGCTGTACGTCCGCGCCGCCTGCGCCGCTCCCAGACCCTTCGCGACATGTTTCAGGAAACCGAATTCAGCCTGAATGATCTGGTGCTGCCGATTTTTGTCGAAGAAGAAATCGACGATTTTGTGCCGATCACCAGCATGCCCGGTGTAATGCGTATTCCCGAGTCAAAACTGGCCGGTGAAATCGAGCGTTACGCCCGTGCGGGTATCAAGTCGGTGATGCTGTTCGGTGTTTCCCATCATCTGGACGCAACCGGCAGCGATGCCATGCGTGAAGATGGCCTGGTGTCGCGCATGGTGCGTATCAGCAAGGATGCCGCGCCGGACATGGTGGTGATGAGCGACACCTGCTTTTGTGAATACACCTCCCACGGCCATTGCGGCGTGATGCATGACCACGGCGTCGACAATGACGCGACCCTGATCAACCTGGGCAAGCAGGCAGTTGCCGCCGCAGCGGCCGGTGCCGACTTTATCTCGCCATCAGCTGCCATGGACGGCCAGGTGCAGGCCATCCGCAGCGCCCTGGACGGTGCAGGGTTTACCGACACCTCGATCATGGCGTACTCCACCAAGTTTGCCTCGGCCCTCTATGGCCCGTTCCGTGAAGCTGGGGGCAGCGCGCTCAAGGGCGACCGCAAGTCTTATCAGATGAACCCGATGAACCGCCGTGAAGCAATCCGTGAGTCATTGCTGGACGAGCAGGAAGGCGCAGATGTGCTGATGGTCAAGCCTGCCGGTGCCTATCTGGACATTATTCGCGATATCCGCCAGGCCTCGCATCTGCCATTGGCGGCTTACCAGGTGAGCGGCGAATACGCGATGATCAAATTTGGCGCCCAGGCCGGGGCCATCGACGAGGCCCGCGTCGTTCGCGAGAGCCTTGGGTCGATCAAGCGTGCCGGTGCCGACATGATCCTGACTTATTTCGCGATGGATCTGGCCCTGCAGGGAATTTAAGGGATAGTTGCAAGCTGCAAGCATCAAGCTAGTTTTATCTGATAGCTTGCAGCTGCTTCATCCCACTCAAGGAGCCCCCTCATGCCAGACGCTCGACTCGAACGAATCTTGATCACCAACGACGACGGGATCGACGCTCCAGGCCTTGCAGTGCTGGAAGCGGTGGCCCGTGAGTTGGCGGACGAAGTGTGGGTCGTGGCGCCTGACCATGACCAGAGCGGTATATCCACGGCAATCAGTATTCACCACCCCTTGCGCGTCACAAAACGTGGCGAGCGGCGTTTTTCGGTTTCAGGAACACCGGCAGACTGTGTCGCGATGGCCTTGCAGCAGTTGTTGGATAAACCCCCGCAGCTGTTGCTCTCCGGCATCAACAAAGGTGCCAACCTTGGGGTTGAAACCCTGTTTTCAGGAACCGTGGGTGCTGCCATGACGGGCTTGTTGATGGGCGTTCCATCCATCGCCTTGAGCCAGTACTTTACCCGCCGCAGCTCGGTACGCTGGGAAACGGCCCGTGCACTGGCCCCTGGTGTTATCCGGCAACTATTGGGCAAGGGCTGGGAGCAGTCTGCGTGCCTGAACATCAACTTCCCTGACGTGCCTGCCGATGAGGCCGGCCCGATCCAGATCACCCGCCAGGGCGCCGGTCGCATGGACGGGGTGGAAGCCATCGAGCGTACCGACTTTCGCGAAGCCAAGTATTACTGGCTCAGCATCACTCGCCACCAGCACCCGGAAGCGCTGGATACCGAAACCCGCGTGGTCACCCAGGGTGGTATTTCAGTGACACCACTGGAGTTTGATCGCACCGCCATCGCCTTGCGCGAGCATCTGCGTACGGCGGTTCAAGTCGTCTAAGCCCAGTGCGCCGGGTCATCGACGATGGCCTGGTGTCTTTCAAGCACTTTGGGTATCTCCTCTTTCAAAAACTCGACCCAGGTCTTGACCTTGGCATCCAGAAATCGCCGGGAAGGGTAGAGTGCATAGATGTTTTTTTCATGCAGCCGATAATGCGGCAGCAGGCGCACCAGTGAGCCGCGCTGGTAAGAACCCACCGCCACATAATCAGGCAGCAGGCAGATTCCAAGCCCGGCCTCGGCGGCCTTCGCCATGGCCTCGGCCACGTTGACCTGAAATACGTTACCGGGGCGGATGACTTGCTCGCCCTCATCATCACGAAAGGTCCAGCTGTCGGTAAACAATGGGTCAACCAGATGCAGGCAGCGGTGTTGGTGCAGATCCTCAGGAACCTTCGGGATGTTCCGACCCTCGAGGTAGGAAGGCGCAGCACTGATGACACTGAAAATGCTGCCCAGCGGTTGGCCGATCAATTCCGAGTCCGGCAGGTGGGCCGACAGGGTAATCACCAGATCATGGCCCTCCTCAAGCAGATCGGGCTGGCGTTGTGACAGTGTGAGATCGACATGGACTTGCGGATACAGCTCCGTGTAACGGGCTACCAGCGGTGCCAGTAGCTGGATCCCCAGACCTGTAGTTGATTGCACACGCAAATGGCCACGGGGGATCAAGTGCGCCCCCGCTGCTTCAGCATTTGCATCTTCAATCTCGCTCAGTATCAACCGGCAGCGTTCCAGGTAACGCGCACCCACCTCGGTCAAGGCCAGGCGCCGTGTGCTGCGCTGCAGCAACCGTGCTTGCAGCGAGGACTCAAGCTCTGACAGCAACCGTGAGGTTTGCGCCGTTGAATAACCCAGAGCCTGCGCCGCAGCGGTAAAGCTGCCGGTTTCGACTACGCGGACAAACACCCGCATCGCCTGAAAAATATCCATTCTGATTATTACCCCACACGTAAGCGTGCTTTCTTGTGGCGGCAATAATTACACAGTCCAGGAAGCTGTGCCGTCCTGGCGTGGAGATTCGATGAAAACGGCACAGACACATTGTTATTTTGCCTTTATTTTTTGTGAGGCAATTCTCATTAGAAACTAGGGTGCATCCTATTTTTAATAAAGATGTTGGATATCATTTTCTAATTACTTGCTTTTGTTGTTCTATGTGCTTGATTTATAAAGATGCGAATTTTTCTAGGAATTGCCTGTCAAACACATTGCGTCATCATGTGATCGATACGCCCTCAGTAGCCAGCTTGACTAAGCTTTATTTACAAGGTGCATTCATTTGACTATTCATCAGTACCCACAAGGACGTAAAGTCGACGCTGAGATCGATTTTTTTGACTTGATCCATTCTTTTTGGCGACAAAAAAAACTGATTGGCGGCACCGTAGTCATTGCCGGATTGATGGCACTTGGCTATGTGTCGTTTGCGCAACAGGTCTATCAAACCAGCAGCCTGCTGCGCCCTGCAGCTATCAATGAGCTTGATGCCCTTAACCGCTCCCAGGTTTATACCCTGCCTGCTGCTGATGCCTTGCTTAAAGTTGGCCTGGCACTTGAGTCTTATGAAAACCGGTTGAGTTTTTTTCGCGACCACCAGGACTTGTTCAAACCTTTGGTTCAACCTGGCAGAAGTCTGGAGCAAAGCTTGGAAGTGTTTAACCGGGATGCATTCAATCTGGTTCAGCCTGCGCCCAATAAGGCCAGTTCAGATAATCCTTATCTCAAGCTGGAGCTAACATACCCGGCCTCCCTTGATGGGGTTGCGATTCTCAATGGTTTTGTTGACTACGCGATCACCAAGCAGCGCGAGCAAATCAGTGCCGACCTCAAGGTTATTATTGGTAACCGGCTCAGAGAGCTGGACGCCCAGATAAATGCCGCACGCTCAAGCTATACATCTGATAAAGAAGAAAAAATTGCCACATTCCTTGAAACTGACAGCCTCCAAAAGGCGCAGTTGGAGGATGAGCTGAAGGCCTTGCGCCTGCAGCTGAAAATCGAGCGGGAAGCGCGCATACAGCAGCTTGACGAAGCTATCGCCATTGCCAAATCCCTGGGTATTACCCGTCCGACCACACCGTCGGCGATGGCTGATGCGGCGCAGGGCTCATCGGCCAGGCTGGTGCGCACCGAAATCACTTCGCAAAGTATCCCCTTGTACTTTATGGGGTCCCAGGCCTTGGAGGCCGAGCGTGCAGCCTTGCTCAAGCGAACCACGGACGATTTTACCGATAACCGTATCTCGCAGATCCGCAAAAAGATTCAATTGCTTGAGGTCAATCGCCAGGTCGAAATGCTTGGTAAACGCTCAAATGAGGATGTATTCCTCAATGACATCGAGCCCTTGCGTGCCGAAGCCGTGCGCCTTGGCCGCCTGAATACGGATATGAGCCAGCTTGGGTTGGTCAGTATTGATCGCAAGGCACAGATGCCGACTGATCCGATCAAGCCGAAAAAGGCCCTGATAGTCGCTCTGGCACTTGTTCTGGGCCTGTTGGCGGGGCTGACGATTGCGACCGTGCGCTTCCTGCTCCAGCGGCGCAAGCAAGGCATCAGGCCAGAACAGCCACCGATTTGATCTGCGCCCATAGTAATTGCCCGGGGTGCAGGCCCAATTGGTCCCGGGAGTAACGGGTTATCCGGGCGAGCAGGGGAGTGCCGTCGGCATCCAGGCGTATCAGCACATGAGCCTGGTTGTCGGCGGCCGTTTCGCTGACCACCCTTGCATGCAAGCTATTAAGGATGCTGCTGTGCTCCGACGGGGCCAGGGTCAGGCTGATATCCCGGGCTTGCACTTTGACGCGCAACGGCTGGCCGATGGCCATTGAGGCATGGGCAACCCTCAGCTGCTGGGCGCTGCCGGGCAGGTGCAGAGTCAACAGCTGGTAGTTTAGGTTGTAATCGCTGACCCGGCCCTCAATCACCACTGCGGCATCATTCCCGCGCGCCAGTGGCAGGTCGAGCCTGGCAAGGGTTTCACTGACAGGGCCGCTGGCCAGTACCTTGCCCTCGCTGAGCAACACAATATGATCGGCCAGGCGCGCAACTTCGTCCAGAGAATGACTGACGTAGAGCACGGGGATATCCAGTTCGGCGTGCAGGCGCTCAAGGTAGGGCAGTATTTCGCCTTTGCGCTGGTTGTCCAGTGCGGCCAGGGGCTCGTCCATCAACAGCAGTTGCGGGCTGGTGAGCAAGGCCCGGGCGATACCGACCCGCTGGCGTTCGCCGCCGGACAGGTTGTGCGGTGCACGCGTCAACAGGTGGGTGATGCCCAGTAGTTCGGTGGCATGGGCAAGATCCACTCGACGTTCCTGATGGGCAATGCGCTTGAGGCCGAATTCAAGATTGGCCCGCACCGACAGGTGGGGGAACAGGCTCGCTTCTTGAAAGATATAGCCCAGCGCCCGCTGGTGCACCGGTACGAAGTGATTGCGCTGGCTGTCTTGCCAGATGTGATCATTGACCTGTACATAGGCCTGGCTGGCGCGTTCGAGACCGGCGATACAGCGCAGACAGGTGGTCTTGCCCGAGCCGGAGTGACCGTAGAGGGCGGTGACCCCCTTGCCCGGCAGTTGCAGGTCCAGGTCGAGAGCAAAACCGGGGTAGCGGTGCTGCAACCGAAGGTTGATCTGCGACGTCATCTTCAGCTCCAGCCGGTTTGCGATTTGCGGCTTGAATACAACGCCAGCAGCACCAGAAAGGAAAACACCACCATCGCCCCTGCCAGCCAGTGTGCTTGAGCATACTCCAGTGCCTCGACATGGTCGTAGATCTGCACCGACACCACACGGGTTTTTTCCGGGATATTGCCGCCGATCATCAGTACCACGCCAAACTCACCGACCGTATGGGCAAACCCTAAAATAGAGGCCGTTATAAAGCCGGGTCGGGCCAGAGGCACAATGACGCTGAAGAAGGTATCCCACGGGTTGGCCCGCAGAGTCGCGGCGACTTCAAGCGGTCTGGGGCCAATGGCTGTAAATGCATTCTGCAAAGGCTGCACGACAAAGGGCATGGAGTAGATCACCGAACCGATCACCAGCCCGGCGAAACTGAAAGTCAGTGTGCCCAGACCCAGGTACTGGGTGAGCTGGCCAACATAACCATTGGGCCCCATCGCCAGCAGCAGATAGAAACCTATGACAGTGGGCGGTAAAACCAGTGGCAGGGCCACAATCGCCCCGATGGGGCCGCGCAACCGCGAGCGGGTGTGCGCTAACCACAGGGCGATGGGAGTGCCGACCAGCAACAAAATGAGGGTGGTCAGCGACGCCAGTTGCAGAGTCAGCCAGATGGCTGCGAAGTCAGCACTCGTGAGCGGCATTTACAGGTGGTAACCATAGGATTTGATAATGGCGGTGGCCTTAGGACCTTTAAGGTAGTCGGCAAGGGCCTTGGCAGCAGGGTTGTTTTCGCCTTTTTTGAGGATAACGGCATCTTGCCGGATCGGGTCGTGCATCGCCTCGGGCACAATCCAGGCCGAACCGTCGCTGACTTTGCCGTTTTTGTAGATCTGCGACAGGGCGACAAAGCCCAGCTCGGCATTGCCCGTGGAAACGAACTGGTAGGCCTGGGTAATGTTCTGGCCTTCAACGATCTTGTTCTTGACCTTGTCAGTCAGGTCCAGTTTGGCCAGCACTTGCGTTGCTGCCAGGCCGTAGGGCGCGGCTTTGGGGTTGGCGATCGACAGATGCGTGTACTGATTGGCCAGCAGCGCTTTGTCGGTGCCATCGATATAACCCTCTTTGGCTGACCACAGCGCCAGGGTGCCAATGGCGTAGGTGAAGCGTGAACCGGGAACGGTATCGCCTTCTTTTTCAAGTCTCTCGGGGGTGGTGTCATCTGCGGCCAGAAACACTTCGAATGGTGCACCGTTCTTGATCTGGGTATAGAACTGGCCTGTTGCGCCATAGGCCGCTATCAACTTGTGCCCGGTGTCTTTTTCAAAGTCGCTGGCAATGGCCTGGATTGGCGCCGTGAAGTTGGCTGCCACGGCAACCTGCACTTCATCGGCCTGGACCGAAGTGAATGCGGTACATCCGATCAGAACAGCCAGCGCGGCAGGGATAAAGGGGCGGGCACGAACATTCATGGCAAAACTCCGTTTTTATTAGGCCGTGTCAGGCGTTGGCAAGATATCCGCTATATAGAAATATTTACAGCGCTTTGTCAGCGTGCGTGCGAGGAAAGGGGGAAGTGAAGCAGGTAACTGCGGCTCAGCCTGCCTGACGCAGGGTGATATTGATCCGCTGTTCGCCCAACAGTGAGTGATGCCCGGGCTTGATGGGCATTACTCCGTGATACCGCAGGCGGTCAACGCCGCCCCAGACCATGATGTCGCCGTGAAACAATGCTATTCGTTGAGTCGGGTCACTTCGTTCGAAACCGCCAAACTGAAAAATCGCCGGCAGCCCCAGAGAAATGGAAACAATCGGTGCGGTATGGCAGCGCTCGTTTTTATCCTGATGCAGCGACATTTTTGCGCCTGGCGCATAGGCATTGATCAAGCAGGAATCAGGGACAAAACCGCTAAAGCCTGCGCTGCTGGCCGCCGCTGCAGCCAGCGCCAGGAAGACGCCGGGCATGGCTGGCCAGGGTCGGGCACTTAGCGGATCGAGCGGACTGTAATGGTAACCATCGCGGTCAGTGGTCCAGCCCAGAGCACCGCAACTGCTCAGTCGGGCGGACATGGTGTAGCCACCGGGCGTCTGCATCTGGCGCAAGGGTGCCTGCAGCAGAACGCTATCAAGGGCTGCCAGCAGCTCCTTGGCCTTGGGCAAGGCAAACCCGCGAAGCGCAAACGCCTGGTCGCTGATACGCTCGACACGGGCGGGCTGCTGCAGGTCCTGCTCGGCAAACAAGTCCACGGCTTAAAGTGCCTTGCTTGCCTTGATGTCGGTAATTACTTCGTCAGCATCGCCATGGATCTTTTCAAGTGCTGCGCGAGCTTCTTGTTCCGATCCCGACTGGAGCTGGGCAAACTCGAAACGACGCTCGCCGTTGAGCTTGTACTTGATCACGTACTTGGTGGTTTGCACGGTAATTCCTGCTTTGGGTTTAGCGAAGTTTGGAGCTTGAGCGACGCACGATTTTAATGGTCGGCTTGAAGCTTGGCTTGCGGGTTACGCTGATGGCACGGCTGGTCACGGTATCGATGGTGATGTTCCAGAAACCGGTGCTCGGCGCGGTGATGCGGGCCGGGAAGTCCTTGAAGGCGCCGCCATGGTAGGAGTGGCGGCCACCATTTTTAAAACTGCGGAAGTGCGCATCGCTCATCAGGCGGATGTTGCAAGGCTGGGAGCACTCAATGACGACGATGTCGTCTTCGTTGAGGTGCTCGCGCTGGTGAATAAATTTCATGGTGTCTCCAAAAACGTGAATCTGCTGAATAATCAGCACGATAGCATGTGCTTCAGCCCTATCAGGGGGCTAAAGCCGAGTATTATGCCGTGATGCGGGTGAGTTTGACGTAAAACGTGGATAATCCGCCACTATTGAGTATTTATTCACTATGGCCCGGGAGAAATTCCGCATATCCATTGTCGTAGTGTCTTTAACGGAGAATGTCTATGAAGTGGGGCGTATTAGCGGCGTTGCTGGCCTTGGGTGGCTGTGCATCCGTTACCGATATTGAGCAGACGCTGCCCACCATGAGTGTGATTTCGGGCAAGAAGCCCGACGCCTATGCTCAATGTGTGGTGCAACAACTGTCCAGCACACGCAGGGCACCTCAGATTGAACCGCATAAAGACGGTTTTCGGATTATCGTCCCGCAAAAGCTGACCTCCAATCCAACGGCGGTCATTGATATTGAAGAGCGCTCCGGCGGCAGCAGTATCAAGGTGTACGAAAGCATGTCCAATGTACCGGTGCGCCCGGGCGATATTCGCAAAGCCGCCACTCACTGTATTTCCGGTGACTGACGCCTTATCTCAGTCAACCGGCGGCAAGACCCCAACCTGACGTTTGCCTTGCGAACGTCAGGTTTTTTTTGTCCTGCTTTACCATTGGATCCGAAGCAGTGTTGTGACCAGGTAAGAATTCTCCTAGGATCTGTAGGCTTATATTTTATAGGCCTAAGCATATAACAATAATGGAGCTGGTCATGATTCCACTCAAGCGAACGCTATTGAGCAGCCTCATGCTGCTCGCCGTGAGCAATACCCAGGCACAACCGACCCCCAACATCTACCTGCAGGGCGGTGCCCAACCGGGTGCCACGGCCTGCGTGGCGTGCCACGGTGCGGATGGCATGGGGCTGGCACCTGCCGGGTTTCCGCGATTAGCCGGTCTTTCTGCCGATTACCTGAGCAAGCAACTGCACGACTTTCAAAGTGGCAAACGGGTCAGCCCGGTGATGCAACCTCTGGCCAAGGCCCTGAGCGACCAGGAAATTGCCGCGGTCACCGCCAGCATTGCCGCAATGCCGGCCCCTGCGGTGCCTGCCATCAACCGCAGCACCATGCCTTCAGGCCCTGGAGAAAAGTTGGCCTTGCGCGGCGCCTGGGAGCGTCAGATACCCGAGTGCGTCAGCTGTCATGGCCCGGGTGGGGTGGGGGTGGGAAGTGCCTTCCCGCCCCTGGCCAATCAACCGGCGCTGTACCTGACGGCGCAGCTCAATGCCTGGCGCGATGGCACCCGGCGCAACGATCCCAATGACCTGATGGGTCATATCGCCAAGGCCATGAGCGAAGACGAAATCAAGGCGGTTGCCGACTATTTCAGCACTGTAGGGCACAAGGAGGTCAAACCATGAAACGTCTGATATCAACCTGTGCGGCATCCTTCCTCTTTGGCAGCGCGGTCCATGCAGCGCCCATTGCGATGGAAGACCAGTCGCAGATCAAGGTGCCTGCACCTGCCGATAACATCACCTACTTTCAGCCGCCGCAACAAAGCGATTTGCCCGACAACGCCTACGGCAAAATGGTGATGGACGGCTATGCCCTGTTTGTTGACACCAAACTCCAGGCCCCGAAGTTTGTCGGCAATGGCCTTAACTGTACGAACTGCCATCTTGATCAGGGTCGTCTGGCCAACTCAGCCCCGCTGTGGGGGGCGTATCCCATGTACCCGGCGTACCGCAAGAAAAACGACAAGGTCAATACCTTTGCCGAACGCCTGCAGGGCTGCTTTCAGTTCAGCATGAATGGCGGTACGCCACCGGCTGCCGATAGCCGCGAGATCACGGCGCTCTCAACCTATGCCTATTGGTTGTCGACCAAGGCTCCTACGGGGGTTGAGTTGCCGGGACGAGGGTATCCCGATGTGCCCGAGCCCAAGGCTGGGTACAACTTGAGCCGTGGTGCTGCGCTGTACAAGGACCAATGTGCCGTCTGTCATGGTGACAACGGGCAGGGGCAAAAGGTGGGGGAGGACTATGTGATGCCGCCATTGTGGGGCAAAGATTCCTACAACTGGGGAGCCGGCATGCACCGGATCAATACCGCGGCATCGTTTATCAAGCACAACATGCCACTGGGCAAGGCCAACAGCTTGAGTGACGAGCAGGCCTGGGATGTGGCGGCGTACATCAACACCCACGAACGGCCACAGGACCCTCGACTGGTCGAAGGTTCAGTGGAAAAAACCCGGTTGAAGTTCCATGCCAATGACGGCGTCAACGTTTATGGGCAAACCGTGAATGGCGTTTTGGTCGGCCAGGGCACCCGGTAATTGCAGTTACCGCTAAAGTCATGCGCTTTAGCGGTATCCCTTACTTGCAGGCCACTACGACAGTGCGACTTTTAAAATTACCTACATCTGCGCCCAGGGTTTTCTCGCTTTGCGCAAGCGCAGGCGAACCATCCGTGGCAATGATGGTATAGCCAGTACCGGCACATGAGGCCTCGGCTTTCTCATAGCACTTGGCCCAGGACATGGCCTCGCCAGAACAGTCTATGCTCAACCCTTGTTTGCCATCGGCCAGGTAAGTGCTGGATGCCGTCGCGCACCCACCCAGAGTCACCAATGCGAGCAGTGTCAGAACTTTCTTCATCCGGGTAACCATCACATAAGTGGAGTTGCTGTTATTTTTTGCTGCGGCGGGCTGCTGGCTCAGGTTGGTCCTGAAATACCGAGGCGACTTCTGCTGCGGCCTGTTGCGAGCTGAATGGTCCGGCAACGTTTTCACCCGAGGCAGCAAACACGCACCATTGGCCCGATTCATCGGGTTTGATCTCATAACCGTTAACGCTGATTGTTGCCGACATCGAAAAGCTGCCTGATTGGCTGGATTAATGGCGTGATAATAGCGCAAGGGCATCACGGGTAGTGGTAAACACGATGGGCGCCAATCAAATTCAATCGCAAAGGAACTAACGGGCTAAATATTTATCTAGGTTGGCATCAGTTTGCTATCGAGAAGCATTGTAACGTCGATGCTGCCTGATTAGACTGCGCCAAATTTGGAACGTACAGCCCTTTAAAGGACTCATATGATCAAGAAATGCTTGTTCCCAGCAGCCGGTTACGGCACTCGCTTTTTGCCAGCGACCAAGGCCATGCCAAAAGAAATGCTGCCGGTGGTGAACAAGCCACTGATCCAGTACGGGGTTGAAGAAGCACTGGACGCTGGCTTGACTGAAATTTCCATCGTGACGGGCCGCGGCAAGCGCGCTTTGGAAGACCACTTTGACATCAGCTACGAGCTGGAAAACCAGATCAAGGGTACTGATAAAGAGAAGTACCTGGTCGGTATCCGCCGCCTGCTGAGCGAGTGCTCGTTCTCGTACACCCGTCAAACCGAAATGAAGGGCCTGGGCCACGCAATTCTGACTGGCCGCCCGCTGATCGGCGACGAACCCTTTGCCGTGGTTCTGGCAGACGACCTGTGCGTCAACCTGGAAGGCGACGGCGTCCTGACACAAATGGTCAAGCTGTACAATCAGTACCGCTGCACCATCATCGCGATCCAGGAAGTTGATCCGGCAGAAACCAACAAGTACGGCGTGATCGCTGGCGACCTGATTGGTGACGACCTCTACCGCGTGCGCAACATGGTTGAAAAACCTGCTCCGGAAGATGCACCTTCCAACCTGGCCATCATCGGCCGTTACATCCTGACTCCGGATATCTTCGATCTGATCAAACAGACCGAACCGGGCAAAGGCGGTGAAATCCAGATCACCGACGCGCTGATGAAGCAGGCGCAAAACGGTTGCGTGATTGCTTACAAGTTCAAGGGCAAGCGCTTTGACTGCGGTGGCGCCGAAGGCTACATCGAAGCAACCAACTTCTGCTTTGAAAACTTCTACAAAACCGGCAAAGCTTACTGATAGCGGCCCGTTGTAGATCGCTTCAAGAGAAAGCCACCCTCGGGTGGCTTTTTCGTTTTTTTGCTGTCGGCAACTTCCAGCGCTGGTCAATCGCGCAGGAGCGATTATGCTGATGGCCTGCCTAGGAGAGAGAAATGGCTTACGAATTTGATCTATTTGTCATTGGTGCGGGTTCTGGTGGCGTGCGTGCTGCACGTTTTGCCGCAGGTTTTGGCGCAAAAGTGGCTGTAGCAGAAAGCCGCTATCTGGGCGGTACCTGCGTGAACGTTGGCTGCGTGCCGAAAAAGCTGCTGGTATACGGCGCGCACTTTGCTGAAGATTTCGAGCAAGCCTCGGGGTTTGGCTGGAGCCTGGGTGAGGCCGACTTTGACTGGGCGACCCTGATCGCCAACAAAGACCGCGAGATCAATCGTCTCAACGGTATTTATCGCAACTTGCTGGTCAACAGCGGTGTGACCCTGATCGAAGGTCACGCGAAAATAACCGGCCCCAATGAAGTTGAAATCAACGGTCAGCGTCATACCGCCAAACATATCCTGATCGCCACCGGCGGCTGGCCGCAGATTCCCGACATCCCGGGCCATGAACATGCAATCAGTTCCAACGAGGCATTCTTCCTCAAAGAGCTGCCCAAGCGTGTGCTGGTGGTGGGCGGTGGCTATATCGCCGTCGAGTTTGCGGGGATTTTCCACGGTTTGGGTGCGAAAACGTCCTTACTCTATCGTGGCGAGATGTTCCTGCGCGGTTTTGATGGTGCAGTGCGCAAGCACTTGCACGAAGAACTGATCAAGCGCGGCATGGACGTACAGTTCAATGCCGATATCGAGCGGATCGACAAGCAGGCCGATGGCAGCCTCAAAGCCACACTCAAGGACGGTCGCGAGCTGATCGCCGATTGTGTGTTCTACGCCACGGGCCGTCGGCCGATGCTCGATAACCTGGGCCTGGAGAACACCGGGGTCAAACTCGACAAGCGCGGTTTTGTCGAAGTGGATGATCTGTACCAGAGTGCCGAGCCATCGATCCTGGCCATTGGCGATGTGATCGGTCGCGTGCAGTTGACGCCCGTGGCGCTGGCCGAAGGCATGGCCGTGGCGCGCCGCCTGTTCAAGCCCGAGCAATATCGGCCGGTGGATTACCAAATGATCCCGACGGCTGTGTTCAGCCTGCCTAACATCGGCACGGTGGGTTTGAGCGAAGAACAGGCCATTGAGGCGGGACACAAGGTGCAGATTTTCGAAAGCAGCTTTCGCCCGATGAAACTGACACTCACCGAGTGCCAGGAGCGTACGTTGATGAAGCTGGTGGTGGATGCTGACACCGACAAGGTGCTCGGTTGCCATATGGTCGGGCCGGAGGCGGGGGAGATCGTGCAGGGACTGGCGATTGCCTTGAAGGCCGGGGCGACCAAACAGCACTTTGACGAAACCATCGGCGTACACCCGACGGCTGCTGAAGAGTTTGTGACCATGCGCACGCCGGTAAAACGCTGATTTTCACTGTGGGAGCGGTCTTGCTCGCGATGCAGACGGCGCGGTCTATCTGTTAAACCGCGTCGCTCCGATCGCGAGCAAGCCCGCTCCCACACTGATTTGCCAATTACCTGAAATCGGCATACGGAATCAACGGTTGCACCGGCATCGGCAAGTTGCCCTGCCACACGTCGAAGGTATAACGCAGGTAGAGCATCGCCCGGCTCGGGGCATAGTCATCGCTGTGTTGATAGAGCACTCCGCCGCCCAGTACCAGATGATCCGACAGCCTGCGCTCTACCAGCCCCTGTACGCGGTAACCGATGCCAGTGCTGCTGCCGCCCGAGGTCTGCCCCAGACCGTCGGCAAGCTGGTAGCCAGCATCATCGAGCCGCTGCAGCAGTTTGCTGTTCAGTCCGTCCAGCGGGTAAAGGTCATTGGCATCGGTTTTCGCATACGACCAGCTCACCGAGCTTTCCAATGCCACCGACCAGTTGGCGGTACGGAAGGCGTAGTTCAGCGGCACACCAATCGAATAGTACTTCTGCGGGCTGTAGTAACCGCCCTGGCCGAGAGTGTATTCACTCGAGTCCTTGTCATACCCCCAATACATCAGTGTCAGACCGGTGCGTAAACGTTCGTCGGCGCGCTCCACCAGACGGTAGTAATAACCGGCCATGGCCGTGCTCTTGTGGTTGTCTTCGACGTTTTTGCCGCGCAACCAGTGCTGGCCGAAACTGGCCCATACACCGTCTACGCCCCCTTCGTCGTGGCTCAGGCTCAAGGTCACACCGTTGGACGTGACGCCGCCCCAGGTCACACCGGTGTTGGGATCGGTAGCCCCGGCATAGGACAGGATCGAGTTGCTCAGCGGGCGACGTGAACCGGTCAGGGTCCAGCCCAGTGAGCCGATCTTGCTGCTGTAGGCCACGCCGCCCAGCCAGTTGGGTACCTTGAAGTTATCCGGTGTACGACCGATATCGATGTTCCACACCTCGTTTTTCCAGCCCGCCGCCATCATCGTGCCGTTGACCGATTGCGAGCGGTCATCGCAGCCAGAGAAGTCAGGGCCATTGGTACCCTTGCGATTGACCTCCACAGCACAGGTGCCGTAGTTCTCGCGCACGAGTCCGTCCGGGTCGGCATCGAATTTTCCTGCATCCATATTCAACTGTTCTGCGCGCAGAAAACCGCTGCCATCGGCCACCGGCAGGTCCAGTTGCAGGATGGTGGTTCGGGTGTCGGTGTCCGAAGTGCCGGCGGAAGCATCGTCCGAACGCCAGCCATAGTCGGTATACAGATGAACTGTCGGATTTTGCCGCTGGTAGAGTTCGTCCACATCACTGCGCAAGCTACGGGCCAGCCACTCGTCATCGTCCTTTTCACGACTGGCCATGGTCATGGCGCGATTGTCCCGGGGGTTGCCTTGCTCAGGGGTAATCAGCCCTGCGGCGGCCATGCTTTTGGCATAGTAGTCCAGTGCCTTTTGCGGCTCCCTGGCCGACATCAGCCGCGCCGCGTCGCGATACATCAGCGGGTCAGCCTGCGGTGATTGCAACAATTGGGCATAGATGGCCTGGGCCTTTTCAGGCTCACCCACGGCGGCCCAGG
Source organism: Pseudomonas sp. WS 5051 (assembly GCF_012985715.1). Classification (NCBI taxonomy): domain Bacteria; kingdom Pseudomonadati; phylum Pseudomonadota; class Gammaproteobacteria; order Pseudomonadales; family Pseudomonadaceae; genus Pseudomonas; species Pseudomonas sp. WS 5051. The sequence continues at coordinate 302,460 of NZ_JAAQWV010000002.1, read as the reverse complement.
CATTGGCTACCCGACGTTGCTGTGAAGGGGTCAATGGCGTGCCGGGGGCAGGGGTAAACTGTGTCAGTTGCTGACGAGCCGAAGGCAGCTGTTTGCTGGCAATCAGGGTTTCGATCTGGCCCAGGCGCGCATCAATGTTGCCCGGTTCTTTTTTCAGCACCTGGCTGTAGAGGTTTTGCGCCTGTTCATAGTCACCACGCTCCTGGGCCCAGCCAGCGATGGTCATCAGATCGTCGTTGTCCGAGTTCTGCATCAACAGGGCAATCGCTTGCGGCTCTTGCCCGGCGGCGCGCAGACTTTCAGCCCGGGCCACCAGTACATTGCGTTGCAGCCGCGTATCAAGCTCACGCATGGAGTCGCTCCATTGCGCCTTGGGCAGTTGTTCCAGAACGCTCAAGGCACTGGCATCGCGCTCGGTACTTGATAGGTACAACGCGTAGGCATAAAGCGCTTCAGGGTTGCGACCCTGACGAGTCATCAGCTGTTTGAAGCTGTCATCAGCGGCGCCCGGCTGGTTGATTTCGCGCTGGGCGTTGGCCAGACGATAAGTGACCCAAGGCTCATCGGGGCTGAGGTTACGGATTTTGCTGAGCAAGGCGACCACTTGCGGCCAGTCCTTGCGCTCGGTAGCGGCATCGGCCTGACGGTTCAGTTCGTCAAGTTCGATGCTCTGGCGCAGGCTGGCAAATTCCTTCTGGCTGGCAGGCGGCAGGCGATCAAGGAAAGCCTTGGCCTTTTGCGGGTCTTGCGCGCTGTACAGACGCATCAGCCCACGCACCGCACTGCCATTGCCGGGCTCAAGGCGTCGGGCCTGCAACAGCAAGGCTTCGGCCTGGATATCGTCGTGCTCGGCCTGGGCCACGCTGGCCAGGCCTATGAGTGGGTCGGCATCGCCGGGCTTGGCCTTGCGTGCCTGGGTAAAGGCCGTGCGCGCCGCTGCCGGGTTATTTTGTTCAAGGGCCTTGTCGCCCTGACTGAGCAGCATGCGGTAGCGGCTGGCGTCCATCAGGTCTTGCCACTTGCTGATATTGGATGTGTCCTGTTCTTTGCTGCGAGCGGTGGCAAAGTTGCTGTTGGCTTCGGCATAGCGGCCCTGGCGAAACTGCGCCATGCCCAGGGCACCGTAAAGGGTCGGGTCGTCGGGGTATTGTTTTAGAGCGCGGCGCAGCAGGCCTTCGGCGGCTGCCGGGCTGCGCGACTGGTCGATCATTTGCTTGCCCTGGGCGCCGGCGGTCCATGCCGGGTCATTCAGCAGGCTTTGCTGCTTTTGCAGGTTTTTATTGGCCTCGCCAATCAGCGGCGAATTTGGATAGCGCGCAATAAAGCCCTGCCAGGCCTGTGCCGATGTGCGATCCACCGGCAATGTGCTGAGGTAGGTGTATTCACGCTCAGCCGCAGCATTACTGGCGACCGGGTCTTTGGCCAGTTGCTGCAGGACGATCAGGGCTTCTGGCGCACGGTCTTCGCGGAACAACAGGTCGGCCAGGGTCTGACGCAGGCCGGGGTTGCCCGGGTACTGTTTGTCCAGGCTGCGCAGTTGCTCGATGACCTGTGCACGCTGGCCCTGGATATTGCTGCGGATGCGCAGGTATTCCAGTGCCGTGGCAAAATCCGGCGGGGCATTGCCAAACAGTCGCTCGAAAATCGCCACGGCTTCTTCAGGACGACCGGCCGCAGCAAACAGGCGCGCCTGTTGCAGGTCTTTCTGGCTTTGTGGGTCTTGCAGCTTCATCAGGCTCTGGGCCTGACGCAGTGCCGCCGAATCAGGGGCAACATTTTGCAACTGGGCCAGACGCTGCCTGGCCAGCTCCGGGTTTTTCTCCAGCAATGCCTGGCGTATCGACGCTACCAACGCTTGCGGGTTGTTGGGTGAGATCAATTGCAGCCGTGCCAGAGAGTCACGCACCAGGTCTTCGCGGTACATGGCTTCGCCGATCCGAACCTGCTCCAGCAGCCATTGTTGCTGCTCCTGCACCGTGCTCGGCTGTGCAATGGCTGCAGTGGACAACCCACCGAGCAGGAACGCCCACGTTGTTATTTTTGGCATGTTTTGATCCACGAAGGTAAAAGCTGCCCATCCTTGTCAAAGCGATAGCGTTGTTCATCCCAGCCCTGGCCGAACAGCAGCAGTGACTGGTTGTAATAGGCATCGGCCGCAGGCGGCTGTTGCTTGATCCGTTCCTGTTGAACCGCCAGCGCGGGGGAGTCCAGGCTGGACAGTAACGGCAGCATGGCGGCGGAAAACCCTACCGGCCCCGTGCCGGTGTATTTGCCGGTAACGGCATTGACGCTTTCTGGCACATAGCTCAGGGTTTGGGTGAGGTTGGCCATGGGCGCAAAATGTTGTTGCAGTGGCTGGCGACCGGCCGCGTCCTGGGCCAGCATGCCAACCCACAGGTAGACGCGAATGGCATCGTAGTCCCCCAGCGAACCCTCCTTGCTGTCCGGTGCCCAACCGCCACCGGCTTTCCACTGCAGCCAGTCCGGGGCAAAGCCTTTGGGCGAAGTCTCTATCAGCATGCGTTGCTGGTTGCTCGCCAGTTCGGCCCAGATCGGTGATATACGCGCAAAACGGGCCAACAGTTGCGGTGGCAAATAGCTGGGGTTCAGGCGCCAACCCTTGGGGCTGTCAAAACCCACATCCCCGGGCAACAGCATCAGGCCCAGCCCGGGCAGCTTGCGCAGGCTTTGCGCAGCGCTGCGCCAGAGCATGTTCTGCCCAAGCGCGACATACTCGGGCCACTGCCACAGCCGGCCGGCTTCGAGCAGGCTGTAGGCGATCCACAGGTCGGCATCGCTGGCATTGTTGCTGTCCAGGATCTGCCACTTGCCGTTTTTTGCCAGACCCCATTGCCAGGCTGGCAAATGAGCCTCAAGGCTGCCACCGGCGAGGTTATTGCGGGTCCACTCGAGAATCCTCGCAAAACTCTTTTTGTCGTTGCCCAGCAAGGCAAAAAACAACCCGTAGCTTTGACCTTCCGAGGTGGTGATCATTTGCGCCGACGAGCCATCGATAATGCGCCCGTCGCTGCTCATCATGGCCTTCTTGTAACTGTCCCAGGCGGGCCAGTCACAGGATTGCGCACTCGCCACCTGAGGCAATAGCCCCAGGGTCGAGCTCAGGGTAAGTGCCGCCAGTCGCTTCATGGCGTTAGTCATGCTTGTTCAGGCGACGGTTGGCCGCCCAGCTCAAGGCACGCCACAGCAGGAAGGCGCTGAGCAGAACGCTGATCACGGCCAGCACGGTGAGCAGCACCGGGTGCTCGGAGAGCTGGTACCACAGCAACAGGTACCATGGCAGGTTGCCAACAAAGTACTGGTCACCCACCAGTTGGCTGTAAACACCGCTGCTGCGGATCAGTGCCGCGGAGCCCGCTACTGCGTCCAGCTTGCCGCTGTCACCGAGGACTTCGCGCAACAAGTTGTAGTCTGCATCGTCATTGGCCAACATTGCCACGACACTGCGCTGGTTATGGGTCGGGGACTGCATGCCCAGGATAGCTGCAATCGGGGCCTGCGCTGTGACTTCCACCTTGTTGGCTGGCACGTTGCGTGCGTCGGTCGACGGCGTGCGACGAATGTTGGCATCAATACCGGTGGTGCCATGTGGCTGTACCAGCATATCACGCTGGCGTTGCAGCAATACGCTCAAGTCCGGGTTATCGCGCAGGTCTGGTGCCATTTGTCCCAGTACCAGCAGGTCGGCATCTTCCTTGGAGGCGGATTGCCAGTCATCGGTCAGGCGCAAGCCGAACGCCGGGTAGCCGGAACGCGCAGAAATGCTGGCCACGGTTTCAAGCAGGGTGCTGATTTGTGTCGGTGTGGTGTCTTTGGGTACGACAACGATGGATTCGGACATGTCGGCCATGCGGCTGAACGGGAAACCACTGCGGGCAAAGGCCTTGAGGTCCGGCATGCTGATGTAGTGGTAGTAGCCGGACATATCGATGGTGGAGTCCTCATCGATAATTGCCTGGGTGTTGGCCGGCAGGATGGTCTGGCAGCGATCTTTCTGTGAACTGCCCATGGTGCTGGCAAAGTTGAAGTCGAAACGCAGACGGTTACGGTCGCCAATTTTCAGCGAAGGCACGATCAGTTTGTCATTGACGTTGGCTGAGTCGTTGGACAGCACCGACAGGCGCAGTTCTTCGAGGTTGCTGGTGTCTTTGCGCAGCAATGGCAGGCTGGTGAGGAACTGGTCATTGAGGCTGATATTCAAGCGCGAATCATCATTGGCCGACGGCGCGGTGTAGCGGTACTGGGTGCGTAGCGGGATACCCTGGTTGCGCCAGACAAACAGGTCAGGCGGCAGGTTGACGTCCAGGGTAATGGCGCGTGGCACCAGCCCGCTGACTTGCAGTTGTTGCGGGTAACTGACCAGTTCGGCAAAACGCACAGGGCGGTCGGTACGCATCCACGCCGGAGCATCGTAGGGTTTGCGCGGTTGCAGTTCCTGGACCTTGTCGATGGTCACGCGCGAACCGCGCATCAGGTTGCCGCCCAGGGCCAGGGCCTTGGCGGCTGTAGCCAGGTCTTCTTCGTTGCGACCCATGACCAGCAGGATTTTGCTGTAGGGCGCATCCGGGTGATTGATCATTTCGACCACAGGCGCGGTCACGGCCGGGAATTTCTCCAGATCGCTCATAAATGCAGGGCGGTGATCGTTGGTGGCAAACACCACGGTGGGCTGGACGGCATCCTTGTCTTGTACGCCTGGCAGGGTATCGAACACGACCGGGAAATTGGCCCCGCGCCAGTTGGACTGGCTACCGAAGTAGGAGGCCAGGATCGCGGCGGCTTTCTGCTCGCCCAGGGTCGGGTTGGCCGCGAAGACAAACGGCAGTTCCAGCTTGCCGCTGTTGCGCGGGTCGAAAAACGGCAGCGGGAAAAACGCCAGATCGTTTTGCAGGCTCAGCGCCTGTTCCTGCAGGGTAATACTGCTGCCACGGCTGATATTGACCCACAGGGTGCTGTTGGCCGGGTCTTCGCAGAATTCGGTGTAATGGCCGACAAACTCCAGGCGTACGCGGTTGAAGTCCGAAATCAGTCGCGGATCAAGGGCCATCTTTTGCGTGGTTTTACGCCCCAACTGGTCTTTCTCGATCGGCAGCACGCCCATCAGCACATCGTTGAGGCAAACCCGGATATGGGAAACCGTCGGGATCAGCGAAGGCGAGGGCGTGTATTCCAGCTGCAGGCTGGCGTCGCTGGCAATGCGGTCCCGGCGCATGCCGAATTCCACCTGGTCGGCGCTGTTGATACCCAGCAGCAGGGAGTCACCGGGGCGCCCCAGTTGCTCAAAGGTATAGGTCACCGGCCAGCTTGGCAGTACCTGATCGGTTTGTGCAAATGCAGGTTTTGGCAGCGTTTCGGCCACTGGTGAGCTCCCCGGCAAAGGCAGGGGGGCCGACATCAGCTGTGAGGCGAAGGTCATCAGCGCTAGGCTGGCGAAAATGGTTTTTTTGGTTATACGACTCATGATCTGCTCACTGGCCGGGAAATAAGAGGGGTGGAGGTGGGCATGCGCGGCAAAAAGCTGCCCAGCCACTGAAAGATGTGCAGGAAAGGTTTTGCCAACACGCGGACCCACGCCGGCAGGTATTCATACAGGCGGTAATAACCCTTGATGCCCAGGGCCAGGATCTCCTTGAGACTCTGGATCGGCTTGTCGGCTTCAAAACCGCTGTTGTGATCAAGCCAGGCATCGGCGCGGCCAAAGGTGCATTGCACGAAGGCAATTTTTTCTTCGGCCGGTAACCGGGCAAAGCTGAGACCAATAAAACGTTCGCTGGAACGGGTCAGGGTGCCGGTGAATACAAACTCGCGGTTGCCGCGTTGCAGAATCAGTGACACCGGCGTGCCGACGGGCAATTGCAGAGCCTGGCTCAGTTGCAGGCCGACGCCACCGTCGGAGTAGTCCACCAGCTCACAAGGGTAGCTGTGCCCGTCAGCCAGTTTCACCGCCCCCGGCAAGCGCGCGAGTACCCGGTGGGTGTTGCGCACCTGGCGTACTTCCGCGGCAACTGCAACCGCAGCCCCGATGATCAGCAGGTTGTAGATCACCCACAGGACGCTGACGATCACGGTGAAGATTTCATCCCTGGGGCCATAGAACAGGCGCCAGACGGCAAAGCCCAGGCCGAGGATGTTCAACACCGACAAAATCAGGTAGGGCTTGGCGGTCTGCCAGTCGAACTGGTTTTCCTCCATCATGCCGCCCTTGGCCGTGACGTTGAATTTGCCCCGTGACGGGCTGAACAAGGCCACCGTGGTGGGCCGTGCGATGTACCAGGCCAGTACGGTTTCATACACCTCGCCCCAGAATGTCTGGCGGTAGGCGCCTTGCATCCGCGAGTTGGTCAGGCTGGCGTGGATCATGTGCGGCAGCACATACAACAGGATCATCGCCGCCGGGGCGTAGATGATGTAAGCGTGGAAGAACAGGAATGCCAGGGGCGCAGTGAGGAACACCAGCCGCGGCAGTCCCACCAGAAAGTGCATCATGGCGTTGGTGTAGCAGATGCGCTGGAAGATCGTCAGGCCCTTGCCCAACAGCGGGTTGTCAGTGCGGAAAATCTGCACCATGCCCCGCGCCCAACGGATGCGCTGGCCGATATGCGCCGACAGGCTTTCGGTCGCCAGCCCCGCCGCCTGCGGAATACGCAGATAGGCCGAGGTCCAGCCATTGCGGTGCAGACGCAAGGCGGTATGGGCATCTTCGGTCACGGTTTCGACAGCAAAACCGCCGATGGAGTCAATTGCGGTACGCCGCAGTATGGCGCAGGAGCCGCAGAAGAACGCGGCGTTCCACATGTCGTTGCCGTCCTGGATCAGTCCGTAGAACAGCTCGCCTTCGTTGGGGCGGTTACGGAAAGTACCCAGGTTGCGCTCGAACGGATCCGGCGAGAGGAAGTGGTGCGGGGTTTGCACCAGCGCCAGTTTCGGATCGCGCAGAAACCAGCCAACCGTCAATTGCAGGAAGGATCGGGCAGGCATGTGGTCGCAGTCGAAAATCGCCACCAGATCGCCGTCGAGCAATTTCAGGGCATGGTTGAGGTTACCCGCCTTGGCGTGACGGTTGTCGGTGCGGGCGATGTAGTTGATACCCACTTCCTCGGCGAAGGTCTTGAAACTTGGGCGGTTACCGTCATCGAGCAAATGGATGCGCAGCTTGTCTTTCGGCCAGTCGATACCCAGCGCCGCATACACCGTGCCACGGGTAACCGACAATTCTTCGTTGTAGGTGGGAATCAGCAGATCCACTACCGGCCACTGATCGGTGTCTGCCGGCAGCTGTGCCGGTTTGCGATTGAGCGGCCATGAGGTTTGCACATAACCCAGCAACAGGATCAGCCAGGTATAGGTTTCGGCCACCAGCAAGGTCAGGCCGCAGACCAGATCGAAGGTGTCGTTCCAGTTCAGGGTCGAGGTATAGCGCCACCACAGATAACGGCACGACACGATGACCGAGAGCACGATCAGCAATAATGTAGGGAAGCGCCCCGGCATGCGCCGGACCAGCATGGCCAGCATCCACAGCAAGACGACAAACACCAGTTGCGCAAGGAAACCGAACGGTTCGGTAATGCACAGCACAATCAACGCCAGGGCCAGTACGCCCATGGCGATATACAGGCCCTTGCGCAGCGGCCATTGAATGTTGTCCCACCAGTGCGAGCCTTTGGTGACTTGCGGGCTGAGGGTGGTGGGCAAGCGGGCAAAGGCATTGGACAGCAGGTTCCATGGCCGTTGCACGATCATCAGCAAGGCCGAGAAAAAGCTGGCCGTGCGCTGGCGGAAGCGTTGCCGGCCGATCTGGTCCTGGTTGGGCGTTCGCACCAGCAGTAGCCACAGGGTTTGCACCGTGTAGCGTAGCGGGTCACCGATGGTCGAGGGCTTGTCCGCCAGGTGCGGATACAGGCGCCGGTGCTGTTCGCGCAAGGCTTGCCAGCGGGGTGATTCAAGGCGCAGGAAGATCCAGCCCAGCGCTTGAATCAGCGCCAGGGTGAAGGCGGTAAAACGGGTGCAGTTCTGCTCCCGCCGCAATCGTGTATAGGGGAACCAACGCCTGATCATTCAAGCCTCCTGCCGCGCAGCAGGCACCAACTGGCCAGGCTGATAATGTCCAGGGCAATCAGGCTGGAGGGCGCATAGCGCCCGGCAGGCTCGCTTCTGGCCAGGGCCTCGGCCATGGCTTCATCGGCATGCAGGTTGACTGGCACCAGTGCATGGGCATAACGCTGTTGCCAGATCAGCAGCAGATCGCGCTGCAACTGGCTGGCGGCATCGAAGCGATTGACCAGAAACAGCGGGGTCTGCGTCAGCTGCGGTTGCAACAGCACATGGCAGGCAGCATCGGCGTTGGTAACCATCATCGAGAGTGCGCAGTGCGGGTTGGTCATATGCCCAGGCAAGCGTTGCGGCAGGTCGAAGAGTATCCAGTCAAACGCGTTCGCCAGCGCAGCCTGGCGCTGGCTCCAGAGCTTTGGCTGTTCAATCAGCAAGGCATCGAGGGCAAAAAGCTCGCTCGGCTTCAATTGGCCATAGGGCAGCACGCACAGGCCTGGCTCTACCACCCAGGCGTGTTCGTGCCAGGGTTGCCGGTCAAGGGTCGCCCGCGCCCAGCCTTCACGCGGGGCAAGGTCCATATTGAAGTGCAGGCCCAGGGAGTTCTCCGGGCACATGTCCACCAGCAGCACTTTCTGCCCCAGCTCATGCAGCGCATGGCCAAGGGCCGCCAGGGTTGAGCTGGTGCCCACGCCACCCCGCACGCCACGCAAACTCATGCTGATCATGGGGTTTGCTCCGTGTCCTTGGCCAGCAACGGGGGCTGCTTGTACTGCGCCTCTAGATAGGCCAGCAACGGCCAGCGCTCAAAGGCCTGCAGCAGCTCCATATGTGCCGACACATCGACATATTCCAGGGCATGCAGCTCCATCATGGATTTAAGCCGGGCAATATCATCGGCCCGTTCTTTGCGCGAAAGGATATCGGCGCTTATTTGAACCGCTGTGGGTAAGGCAGCCATCCGCCGTTCTCCTTGATTCGCACATAAGGTTTGCCGTTGTAGTCGAGTACTACGGTCCCTGAGTTTTCCGATACTTTCGCGGTTTTCGGCAGATCGGTGAGCAGCCTGGACCAGTCCACGGTCTGGCCATTGCTCAGCGCCGGATCGGCGTACAGGCGAGCTATGATTTCTGCCACGGCCAGGTAGCTGCTGGGTTCACTGACGTGGATAGGCTGGGTTTGCGCGTTGTCGCCCATATTGATCAGCTTGATACCCACCGGTACATGGGTGATGGAGTCACTGGGGATTTCGCGCATGCCGGCTATCTGCATGCGGTCACCGTGCAGCGCTGCGCCATGCTCAGGGACGATGGCTACCACGACGCGACGGCCACTTTTTTCCAGCTCTTTAAGGAAGGCATTAAGATCGTCGAGAAGGATCTGCGCCCGGCTGCGGTAGTCAGCGGCCTGGGTGCCGCCATCGGACTGCACCTGGCGGTTACCGTCGTGCAGGCTGGTGGTGTTGTAGAACAGCGCCATATTGGGTGAGTCTTCAGTCATGCGGTGCTGCCACCACTTGCTCAGCACATCACGGTCGCGCCAGATCGGCGAGCCATCAAAACCGACATAGGTACGCGGCAGGCCTGCGGGTACAACACCCAGAGCCGGAGGAGGCAACTGGCCCTGTTCACGCACTTCCTGCAGGAAACCGTCGAATTCACCGGTGTGGTTAAGCATCAGCTCATTGGAAAAGCCCAGCTTGCGCAAGTCATCGAACAACAGGCACTGATCCGCCGGTTGTTTGTACAGCTGCGCATGGGAGGTCTGACCGCAACTGGCGCGCAGCAAGCGAATGGCTGCGGGGCCGCTGTAGGCGGTGGCCGAGTTGAAGTTGTCGAATATCACGTCCATCTGGCTGAACAACGGGTTGTCACGCAAGCCCACGGCATCCAAGTCGTCCCAGGCCATGGAACAAATATTGATCACCAGCAGATCGAACGGGGGCGGCTTGACTGCCGGTTCCTTGAACTCGACCTTGCGCGTGGATTCGTTGAGATAGAACTTCTCCAGGTAGCCATTGAGCGTCGCGTCGTCGGGCTCGCCTGCGCTGACGGTCGGCGCGCCCGTGGCAGTCTGTGCGCCGGCCATTTGCGGTTGCACGGAAGGTGGCAACAGCCATTGCAGATTGCCCATGCCCAACCAGGCAAAGCCCAGCAGGGTGAGGGTGGTCAGGCGCAGCCACTGGTTCAGGAACAGGTAGCCGACAAACAGCAACAGCAACAGGGCGCACACTTGCCAGTCGATAAAGCGCCCCAGCAGCTCGACGATATAGTCGAACGAAAAGTTCAACACCCCGGGTTGTGCCAGCAGGCGGCTGAAGGGCGGGAACCAGGTGTCCTGGTACAGAAGGGCCACGGCCACCGGAATGGCAATCAGGGTGCGCAAACGGCGTAGCACCGGGTTGGCGATCGGAATCAGCAAAACGGCAGCAAAGATCAGGTTGGGCAAAATCTGGATGTTCAGATTTCCCGTCCAGGCCAGCAGGAACTTGGCCAGGAAATACAGGTTCCAGGCGCCCAGGCCGCTCCAGGATCCGGCAATTTTGTGCGCCGGTGCGTCAGACTTAAACAGACTCATCAGGCGTTCTCTGAGCAGGGCTGGCTGGCATGCGACGGCGAACGCCGCACGATTTCAAATAGCGGGGAGAGAGGTACTGCTCGAAATGACTTTTCAAGTACATCCGCATGCGCTGCCAGAACAGCGTCAGCAGTACGGTCACCACACAGGTCAATGCAATGACATCGATTAGCTCAAGGAACGTCATGACTGTGGCTCACTGATAGGCAGGGTGAATCTTTGCGGATTTAACGGCGCACGTTCACCCGTAGCAGATACCGCTTGCGTCGCATGGGTCTCGACGGGGATATGCAAGTGTGCAGGCACGGCGCCAGCTTTCATAAAGGCGTCAGCCGGCAGATCGGACAACCCGCTGAGCATGCGGCGCTGGCTGAACATGTCGCGCCAGGGCAGGCGGCAAACATTGCCCAGTGCCGGTTCCAGTCCGTCAGCGCGGCAGGCAAACAGAAAGAGGTAAAGCTCGCCATCCAGCAGGCAGGCAAAGTCGCCGAATCGACGCAGGCACATCTGATTGAGGAACAGTTCCTCACCAATGCCGGGCACCGGTTCGAACTTCATCAACTGGTGGGTTACCTCACCCGAACTGTCCTGGTAGATCTGCGCAACGGCTTCGAAAAAATCACGGGGGCTCACCAGCCGCGAATTTGCGGCGGGCGCTGACGTTCCAGAAGGGTCTTGAAATCAATGCTCTGCGTGTACTGCCAGCGCTGCCCCTGAATGCTCTCAATCATGCTCAGAAAACGTGAGAGCAGGGTGCCGTCGGGAACGATCAGGTTGGCCCCGCAGGCCAGCAACAGACGTTCATCGCGGTAGCGCACCGACGGTTCCATTTCGCGCACAACGATCTTCAACTGCGGCCCGCAATGTTCGCGCAAGTCGTGCAACTGCTGTGCAAGCTCAAGTAACTGGTAGCTGTTGTCGATGCCGACAATTACGGTCGCGGCGCTGGCTGACTGGGCTGCTTCGAGCAATGCATCACGGTTTTCGAACAGGTACCAGTGCTTGGACATTGACGGCGCACCCTCCAGCACGGAGCGCTCGGCAAGATAAACGTGCTGATCGTCCGCTACCCGGGGCTGGGTATCGACCTCGGTTTGCGGGATCAGGCGCAAGGTCGCGTCCTGGTCCGACAACTTGAACTCCTGCCCGGCGCTAACGCCCAGATCGCTGTGCCAAAAGTGCAACTGATAGCGCAGGTCGCCGTTGTAGCGGTACAAGCGACTTAAACCGGAGAGGGTTTGATTGAGTTGCAGCAACTGCGCATGCAGCAGCGCTGCCTCGCCATGGGTAATCACCAGCAATGTGGCGTTGCGCTCCAGCAGCCAGGAACGCATGCGCTCGAACCAGCGTTGCAATTGGACCGCTGTGGTGGTCTCAGCCCAACTGTTGGCAGGCAGCACCAGCAGGATCTGGCTTGAAGGGGCGGTACCGGCACGCGCAAGGTCGCGGTTCAACGTGGCCAGCCCAGGCACGATGACTCTTGGTGCGATCTCGAACAGCTTGAGTTTTTCCGGCCCGCGATCGGGCGCCATGTCGTTGACCAGGCCTTGTGCGTAGCCGGTGCTGGCAATCAAGGTTGCCGGCACGCTTTCGGGTATGTTTTCAAGAAATTGCCGAGCAAGCAGTTTTGCGTCAGCGGAGTGATCGACCGTGACCCAATACAAGCCGCCTGCGCGCAACACAATGTGTTGATCCGGCAATCCGCCTATGGCCAAACTGATATGAACCAAGCGTAACGTCCCCCAAGGATGAACAGGTGTTAAGGCGTTCGGGTACTGCCAGCCATCACCTGTCTATTTCTTTAGGTGTCAATAGAATGACTGTCAACATTTAACCCGTTACGTCTCAGTTGTTTCTTCTTGTACTGTGTGCTGTGCATCATTTATGACAAGCGTAGTACTACACTCGAATGAGTGTAAGAAAGCGCGTACTTTATCATCTGAAACATCTGGTTGAGTGGCTTGAGCCTGAGGATCGTCAAAAAAATAACGGCAATATGATTGTAGTCATTAAATTGGCTACTCGCCTGGAAAGGCTGATATTCGAGGGCTCCGCACCTCAGGCCAAGGTATTTGTAGGTAACGCTCGCGAGAAAACCGGCTAAAGGGAGAGGAAAGTACGCGCCCGGCTTTCTGAGAGTCCCATTGCGTGCTATTGCTTACGCGGGTTCATTGTGAACAGAGCCATTGTGATCAGGTTCGCCCTCAGAACCTGAACCTGCCACTGAAATAGCCATGAGGTGCAGATATGCCAGTCAAGCACGACTTGTTACAGGACTTGGGGCTCACTAAAGAGGCCGTCAGCAAGTTTCGCAGCGAAAACCCGCATCTGAATCAGCTGTTTGTACAGTACGGCGAAAAAGATGCCGAGGTCGTTGAAGCTGAAGCCAACGACGCCATAGGCGTCCCTGATGATGTACTGCGCACGCTCAAGGAGCAGCGCTTGCAGATCAAGGATAAAATCGCGCAGATCCTCAGCGCTTAAGTCACCGCAAGCTGCAGGAAGTAGATATGTCCCGAATCATCAAAATTGTTGCCACATTGCGTGCCAAGCCTGGTCATGGCAAAACTGTCGAGCAGGCACTGCGCGCCTGTGTCGAAGGCTCACGGGCCGAACCGGGCTGCCGTTTCTATGACTTGCACGTGGATCGTACCGACCCCGAGCGTTTTGTCTTTATTGAAGGTTGGGCGGACATGGAGGCGATCGAGCATCATAAAACCACCCCGCACTACCAGGCGATGGCCCAGGCCGTGGGCGATCTATTGGCGCATCGCGAAGTGTTGTTGCTGGACGAACTGAGCGTTTAGGCCCGGTTCAAGTGCGCAACAGCCTGCGGCGGCCCTGAACAGGCCGCCGTTTTTATTGGCGGGCGTTTAAAAATGTGCGGCATCGATCTGGAACAGTGATTCGCTGCCAGCCCGTATTCCTTGCTCCAGGCTCAGTGTGCGAGGCAACAAGCGGGAGAAATAGAACTGTGCGGTCGCCAGCTTGGTGTCATAAAACCCGGGGTCGGTACTGCGTGAGCGCTGCGCCACATCGGCCATGCGTGCCCATAGCCAGGCATACGCCACATAACCGAACAGGTGCAGATATTCGACACAGGCGGCGCCTGTTTCATTGGGGTTGGCCCTGGCCCGTACCTGCAGCCAGTCACTGACGTCCTCAAGACGCTGCACTGCGTCCAGCAGTTCGCTGGCATAAGGCTTGCCGGGCCGGGTCGCGAAGTCACGGATGTGTGCGGTAAACAGGCGCAGGCTTGCACCGCCATTGGCGATCACTTTTCGGCCCAGCAAATCCAGCGCCTGGATGCCGTTGGTGCCTTCATAAATCTGCGCAATGCGCACATCGCGAACCAGCTGTTCCTGGCCCCATTCGCGGATATAGCCATGGCCACCAAAGACTTGCTGGCCCAGCACGCAACTGTCGAAACCGGTATCGGTAAAGAAGGCCTTGGCCACTGGGGTCAGCAAGGCTACCAGCGCAGTGGCTTGCTGCTGCTCCTGCGGCTCGGTAGAGAACTTGGCCAGATCCAGTTGTTGGCCCACATAGCTGGCAAATGCCCGTCCACCTTCGGTCATGGCCTTCATGCTCAGCAACATGCGTCGCACATCGGGGTGGACGATAATCGGGTCGGCAATCTTCTCCGGTGCCACGGCTCCGGTCGGGGCACGACTTTGCAGGCGCTCGCGGGCATAGGTGCGGGCATTCTGGTAGGAGGCCTCGGCGCAGCCAATGCCCTGGATGCCGATCGACAGACGCTCGTAGTTCATCATGGTAAACATCGCGGCCAGGCCCTTGTTGGCTTCACCGATCAACCATCCCTGTGCGCCGTCAAAGTTGATCACGCAGGTTGCCGAAGCCTTGATCCCCATCTTGTGCTCGATGGAGCCGCAGCTCACCGCATTGCCTTGTCCGAGTGAACCATCGTCATTTACCAGCACCTTGGGAACCAGAAACAACGAAATGCCCCTGGGCCCTGCTGGCGCATCCGGCAGCTTGGCCAGCACCAGATGGATGATGTTTGCGGTCAGGTCCTGATCGCCGCCGGTGATGAATATCTTGCTGCCGCTGAGGCTGAAACTGCCGTCAGACTGCGGTTCGGCGCGGGTGCGGATAATCCCCAGATCGGTGCCGGAATGGGCCTCGGTCAGGCACATGGAACCGGCCCAGCGGCCTTCGTACATCGGTGGCAGGTAACGGCTTTTGAGGGGTTCGCTGGCGTGGGCATCGATGGCAAGGCAAGCACCGCTGGTGAGCGCCGAATAAAGGGCAAAACTGGAGTTTGCGCCGTAGAGCATTTCTTCAAATTGCACGGCGAGCATTTTCGGCATGCCCAGGCCGCCAAATTCAGGATTGCCCGACAGGCCTACCCAGCCGCCTTCGATGTAGGTGTTGTAGGCTGACTTGAAGCCTTCAGGTGTGGTGACCTGGCCCGCCAGCCAGTGTGCGCCTTCTTCGTCGCCACTGCGGTTGAGCGGGGCGATCAGTTGGCCGGTGACCTTGGCGGCTTCCTCAAGTATGGCGTCGGCGGTATCGGCGTCGACGTGGTCGGCCAGGGCTGGCAGCCTGGCCCAGAGTGCGGGGGCTTCGAAGACTTCGTGCAGGACAAAGCGCATATCGCGCAGGGGGGCGTTGAATTCAGGCATGAAAAACCTCGTTTTTTGCAGCTGAAGGCATTCTGTGGGAGCGGGTTTGCTCGCGATTTGGGCGCCGCGGCCTGTCTGGGTAACCGAAGCGACACCTTCGCGAGCAAGCTCGCTCCCACAGTGGGTCTATAGGGGGCAGTTACAGTGCTTTGGCCATATCACGCAGCACGAACTTCTGGATCTTGCCCGTGGAGGTCTTGGGCAGCAGGGTGAACACCACCGTACGGGGCACTTTGAACCCGGCCAGGTGATCGCGGCAAAAGGCAATGATCTCGGCCTCGCGCACCTGCTGATGATCGGCCTTGAGAGTGATAAAGGCGCAAGGCGTTTCACCCCACTTTTCACAGGGCCGCGCCACCACGGCCGCCTCCATGACGCCCGGGTGTCGGTAGAGCACACCCTCGACCTCGATGGTGGAAATGTTCTCGCCACCGGAAATGATAATGTCCTTGAGCCGGTCGCGAATTTCGACGTAGCCGTCCGGGTGGCACACGGCAAGGTCACCGGTGTGGAACCAGCCGCCTTCGAAGGCTTCGGCCGTGGCGCTGGGATTCTTCAGATAGCCCTTCATTACCGTATTGCCGCGCATGAAAATCTCGCCCATGGTCTCGCCGTCACGGGGCGTCGGTACCAGGGTTTTCGGGTCGGCCACCATCACGCCTTCCAGCGTCGGGTAGCGCACGCCCTGGCGGGACTTGATCTGTGCGCGTTCGGCCAGAGGCTGCGCATCCCACTTTTCATGCCAGGCACAAATCGTCACCGGACCATACACCTCGGTCAGGCCATAGACGTGGGTGACCTTGATGCCCATTTCTTCCACGGCACCAATCACCTTGGCCGGTGGCGCAGCGCCTGCGACCATCGCATGCACCGGGTGGTCGATGGCAGCCTTGGCGGACTCGGGCATATTGACCAGGGCATTGAGCACAATCGGTGCACCACACAGATGGGTGACCTGATGCTCGCGAATCAACGTGAGGATCTTTTGCGGGTCAACCCGGCGCAGGAACACATGCACGCCAGCCAGCGCGGTGATGATCCATGGGTAGCACCAGCCGTTACAGTGGAACATCGGCAAGGTCCACAAATACACCGGGTGATTGCCGATGGCCCAGACCATCTGGTTGCCCAGGGAATTGAGGTAAGCACCGCGATGGTGATACACCACGCCCTTGGGGTTGCCGGTGGTGCCGGAGGTGTAATTGAGGGCAATGGCCTGCCATTCATCTGCGGGCCATTGCCAATCAAACTCGGGATCGCCTTCGGCCAGCAGCGCTTCATAGTCCAACTGGCTGACCGGCTGGCCTTCACCGTATTCGGGGTCATCCACATCAATGATCAGCGGGGGGTGATCGAGCATGGCCACGGCCGCATGCACTACGTCATGGAACTCGCGATCGGCAATCAGCACCTTGGCTTCGCCGTGGGCGAGCATAAAGGCGATGGCTTCAGCATCGAGGCGAACATTGAGGGCATTGAGCACCGCGCCGATCATGGGCACGGCAAAGTGCGCTTCAAGCATCGCCGGGATATTGGGCAGCATCACCGCTACCGTATCGCCCTGGCCAATCCCGCGCCCGGTCAGGGCACAAGCCAGGCGGCGGCAACGACTGTAGGTCTGCGCCCAGGTGCGGCGGATGGCGCCGTGAATCACGGCAGGGTAATCGGGGTAGACGCTGGCTGTACGTTCGATAAAACTCAGCGGAGACAGGGCAATATGGTTTACGGCAGTCGGCTCAAGGCCGTGCTCAAAAATCGACATGAAGGTCATTCCGGTGGCTGATTGTTAGCTCTATGGCTGCCTGCTCTGCCGATGGCGAGCGGGTCAGTTTTATGTCCGGTCTGACTTATAGCTCACTCCGGGTTTGATATGGAAGTAATACCTAAGCAATATAGTAGTTGTACTATATAAAGAAAAATTCGCTCAAGTCCTGGATGCCCAATGCCGATCGCGCTGCTTCCCCATGACCCTCAACCCTCTGTAGTGCTTGATAGAGACGGCTTGGCGCTGGCAGCCAACGACGCACTGATCCGCCTGCTGGCGGGCAAGGCGTTGAGCCAGGCGCGCGCTCTGTTGCCGGGCAATCTGCCGGAGCTGGTACGCGCCTGCCTCAAGCAGGGCAGAGCCATCGAGCAGGTAGAGGCGCAAAGTGCTCAGCAGGTCTGGCTCTGGACGCTTATTCCCGACCCCGACAGCCAGTGTGTGCTGGCCCGCGGGCGTGAAGCGAGTACAGAACTGCTGGCCGGGCGAGAGGCGGCCAAAGCCCGACGCCTGTACCGGCTGATTACCGAAAACACCACGGACCTTATCTCGCGCCATACGCCTGACGGGCGTTTTCTGGATGCCTCGCCGGCGTCCTGGACCCTGCTTGGCTACTGGCCCGAAACGCTGCGCGGGACCCTGGCCCAGCGCCTGTTTCATGCTCACGACCTGAAGCTGGCGCTGCGTCAGGCCCGTGATGCCCTGCAACTCGACGGCTATCACACCATGACCTACCGCATTCGCCATCAGGCAGGGCATTACCTGTGGTTTGAAACAGCCAGCCGGGCAATTCGTGAAACCTACACCGGGGCGGTCGTCGAAGTGGTCAGTGTGTCGCGGGATATCACGGCCCGCGTCCAGGCTGAAGAGAACAAGCGGCGTCTGGCTGAAGTGGTGGAAGCCAACCCTGATCCGGTGCTGTTTATCGACCCGGCTGGCGGGGTGTCGTACCTCAACCCGGCGGCACGGCGTCTGCTGGGTCTGCTGCCTGCAGAAGGCATGCCCGCATTGGCTGATTTTTTGACCGCACAAGTCTTGGCTACCCTGGAGAGCAACGGCTGGCACAGTGCAGAGGCGCAGGGTTTGTGGAGTCACGAGACCCGTTTGTTGCCCTTGAATGGCGAGCCTTCGGTGCCGGTGTCGTTACTGCTGCTGGCTCATCGCTCGACTGCCGGAGAGCGGTTTTTCTCGCTGGTGGCACGGGATATGCGCGAGCGTGAACTGCGCGAAGCCCAGCAGCGCCATCATCAGGATGAAATGGCCCATACCGCGCGCCTGGTCACACTGGGCGAACTGGCATCGGGGATTGCCCACGAAATCAATCAACCGCTGGCGGCAGTGGTCAATTACGCCAATGCCAGCCAACGTTACCTGCAAAGCCTGGACAGTAATCCTGCCGCAGTCGAGCGTGTGGCCCAGGGACTGGAGCGGATCAACCTGCATGCCAATCACGCCGCGCAAGTGATCAAGCGCCTGCGCGGTTTTTTGCGCAAGGGGCGGCGTAACCTGCAAGCGCTGGATATCAGTGAGGTGGCGCGCCAGGCCGTCAGCCTGTGTGCCTGGGAGGCCGGGGAACGAAATGTCACTATCGAGCTGCAGTTGCCGGAGTCCCTGCCATGGGTATACGCCGACCGGGTGTTGCTGGAGCAGGTGCTGCTCAACCTGTTGCGCAATGCCATAGATGCCAACAACGAGCAATTACCGGGTCAGCTTTCGCGGATCATCCTGCAGGCTCAAACCCTTGATGGCGCCACCCTGCAAATCAGCGTGCAGGATCAGGGGCCGGGGGTAAGCGCCGGGGAGCTTGAGCAGTTGTTCACACCGTTTTACACCAGCAAGGCAGAAGGTCTCGGGCTGGGTTTGTCGATGAGCCGCAGCATCGTCGAAGGCTTTGGCGGTGAACTCAATGCCCGACCACAAACCAGCGGCTTGCTGATGTGCTGCTGCCTGCCATTGATGGCTTCACTCAACACGACAAGAGAGTAACGATGACAACCCAAACCCGGCCTGTGGTGTATGTGGTGGATGACGATCAGGGCATGCTCGACTCGACGGTCTGGTTGCTCGAGTCCGTGGGCCTCAATGCGCTGGCGTTTACAAGCGGGCAGGCCTTTCTTGACGCTTGCGACCCGACCCTGTGTGCCTGTGTGGTACTGGATATCCGCATGCCGGCCATGGGCGGCCTGAATGTTCAGCAGGCATTGCGTGAACGAGGGATCAGGATGCCGGTGATCTTTGTCAGCGGGCATGCCGATGTGCCCATTGTGGTACGGGCTTTCAAGGCCGGTGCCCATGATTTTATCGAGAAGCCCTATAACCAGCAGTTGTTGCTCGACAGCGTACAGCAGGCCCTGAGTGGCGATACCGCGCAGCAAAGCGCCAGCCAGGAACAGACCGAACTTGAGGCCCGTCTGCAAAGCCTGACACCGCGTGAGCAAGATGTATTCATGCCTTTGGTCAAGGGCTGCACCACCCGTGAAATTGCCGCGCTGCTGGGGGTGAGTGCCAAGACTATCGACCTGTATCGCTCCCGGGTGATGAAGCGCATGCAGGCCCGGCATTTGCCCGATCTGGTGGGCATGGCCATTGCTGCCGGGCTGGTTGATCCGCTCAGGTTGGGTTAGCCAGTAATGCCTCGACGCCAGCCATGACGGCAGGCGTGTCGGTGTGGGCGACGTTGAAGCGCATGCAGCGGCGCAGTTGCGGATCAAAACCGAACAGGATCCCGGGCGCGAGCACCAGGCCACGGGCAAGCGCCTGCTGGGCGAGGGTTTCGCCATCCAGCCCGGCAGGCAATGTGGCCCAGATAAACATGCCGCCGGCGTAGGGCGCGCTCAACCTGAAGCCCAGGCCCTGCAACCAGCCCGAAACCCTTGCACCACTGGCCTGCAGGCCTTGCACCACGCGCTTGCGGTGTTTGTGATAAGTGCCGTCATTGAGCATCGAGCACACCAGTTGCTCAAGCATTTCCGAAGTAATCCCGCCGCACATCAGTTTCATCTGGGTCAGCTCGGCGGCCATCTGCGCAGAGGCCACGACAAAGCTCACCCGCAGGTTGGCACTGAGGGTTTTCGAAAAACCGCTCAGGTAGGTCACTTGCTCCACGCCTGCCAGCGCCACCAGTCGGGGGGGCGGTTCTGGGTGCAGGTCGCCATAAAGATCATCTTCGATAATGGCGCACTCATAACGCTTGGCCAGCTCGAGCAGTCCGTAGGCCTGCCCGGGTGTGAAGGAGTGCCCGGTGGGGTTATGCAGCAGCCCGGTGGTGAGGTAAAGCGTTGGCCGGTGCTGGCTGAACAGGGTTTGCAGCGCTTGCAGGTCCAGCCCTTGGGCAGTGCGCTCCACAGTGATCACGCGCACGCCATGCAAGGCCAGGTTGGCGTGAAAATTGAAATAACAGGGCATGTCCAACAGCACGGTATCGCCGGGGCGCACGCGCAAGCGCAGCAGCATGTCGAGCCCCAGCACGGTATTGGCCGTGGTGATGATCTGCTCGACCCCCACATTCAGGCCCTGGCTCAACAGTTTCTGCTGCAAGGCCTGACGCAGCGGCAAATAGCCCGCCGGGTCACCATAACCGGTCAGTCGCAGGGCTGGCGAGCGACTGAGCTGGCGCATGTTGCCACGCAGGGCGCTGGCTTCCAGCCAGCTTTCCGGTAAATGCCCGCTGCCGGGGCGCAGGGCACCGCTGGCACCGGTCAGGGAGCGGCGCAAGACGCTGTGCAAGTCTTGCGGCAGCAGGTCAAGGGCAGTGGCGCGTCCGCTCTGCAGCGTTTTCGTCGCAACAAAGTAGCCCAGGCCCTGACTGGATGTGATTCTGTCCTGCCCGCGCAAGCGATCCAGGGCTTCGATCAGGGTGAATTTGCTGACGCCCCAGTGAGCAGTCATCTCGCGTGCCGAAGGCAGTTTGCTGCCGGGGTTGAGCAGACCCTGATCAATGGCCTGGCTCAAGGCATCAACAATCTGCTGGACCTTGGACAGGCCGGGTTGAAACGCAACGGTAGATAAGTGCATGCAGGGCCTCGTACTTTACCGGTCATGCTACCAGTAAAGGTCGGTAAAGTTTGTCAGTGCTTGCTCTGCCAATAGCCAGCAGGGCCTGCCTAGACTGCGCGACCGTAATTTCTGGATTCAACCACCGTCATGGCCACGCAACTGACACTCGCTTCATTTCTGTATTTTCTGATGTTTTGCGCCACCATGACCTTCAGCCCCGGGCCCATGACCCTGCTCTTGATGGGGTTCGGCATGCAGCAGGGGCTCAAGCGTTCCATGCCGGTACAACTGGGAGCCAGCGCAGCGTATCTGGTGTCGATTCTTGTATTTGCCGTAGGCTTCGCCGAACTGATCAAGGGCAACCCGTTAATCAGTCGCGGGATCCAGTATGTGGGGGTTACGTACTTGCTGTACCTGGCGTACCGGCAGTGGACCAGCACCGGGTTGAAACTGGACAGTCCCGACACACTGCACAACGATTTTACAGGGCGCTTTGGCAAGGGCCTGCTCACCGGTTTCTCCAACCCGAAAACCATCGTCATGTTCAGCGCCGTATTCCCGCAGTTCGCCGGGCAGGGCAGTGATTCCCGAATGCTGGATCTGGCGGTACTGGGGCTGGCTTTTTTGCTGCTGCAGTTTGCCAGTGGTTGCCTGTATTGTTACTTCGGTCAACGTATTCGCCGCGTGCTGCAAAGCCCGTCGCGACAAGTGTTGTTGCAACGGGCTACAGCCTGCATGTTGCTGGGGGTTGCAGTGATGCTGGCGCGAGGCTTTACCCAGGGCTGAACCTGCCGGGCGCTGGTGCCATCACGCCGCCAGGGGCTTGCTGTTCAGGGACTTTTTGTATTCGGCTTTCATCGCTTCCATCTGTTTTCCCAGCTCATCGAGCACCGCTTTACCGAGCAACTTGCGGGCCTGGGGAAACATCTCGGTTTCTTCCTCTTCGATATGGTGCTCGAGGAGTTCCTTGACCACCTTTGCACGACCGGAGAATTCCAGAGAATCGGGGGCAGTTTTCTTAAGGTCAGGCAATACTAGGGAGTCCACAGTACGGTGTTCTTCCTTCGCTTCGTGGTACATGACGGCTTGCTCTTTACCACCCGCTTTCTTGAAGACCGGGTAGAGGATTTCCTCTTCAAGGCGGGTGTGGATAGTAATTTCCATTTCCAGTTTGTTGAGCAGTTCAGTGCGTTTTTTCACGGCGCGCTCGGTGGAGTCGCTGAGCTGGTTCAAGATGGCCTTGACTCGTTTGTGGTCTTCCAGCAGCAAATCGATGGCATTCATATTCACTCACCTGTCTCTTTCACGGATAGGGATGGGCCTTTATGCATACGACCCTCAGTGGTGAATATTGCATTAGCTGTACCAACTTGAACGGACGATATAAAATTAATAAAAATCAATTAGTTAAGTTTTAAAGCTGACGTTTCTATTCGTGCAGAATGCATGCATGCCGCGACCAGGTCATGCAATTCGCGAGTAGGTTGGCGTTAATGCGCTAAACGCGGAAATCCCCGCCGCATGGGGTATATTGCGAACTGTTTCTGTCTGTAATGAGATTGGTTTTGTCTACGATTGACTCCCCGCTACCGCCGCTTTCTTCCTTGGTGTTAAACCCGGTGCAAACGCCTGTGGCGCTTTATCTTCAGCGGCTGGCGCCGTCCAGCCGCCAGACCATGCGTTATGTCTTGCAGGAAGCGGCAGATCGCCTGGGCGCTGAAGACGTGGCGATTGATGAATTCCCCTGGCATCAACTGCAACCGGGGCATATCACCGCACTGGTGGCGGCGTTGCGTGAAGACGGTTACGCGCCAAATACCTCATCGCTCTATGTCAACGCCATTCGCGGCGTGATGAATCAGGCCTGGCAACAAAACCTGATCACTCAGGATCATTTGCTCAAGATACGCGCAGTCAAGGCGGGAGGCGGTTCGCGGCTGGTCAAGGGGCGTAACCTGCGGCGCAATCTGATTCGCGAGCTGATGGACGTCTGTGCCGCAGACCCCCGTCCGCAAGGGCTCAGGGACGCGGCGATCATCGCAATTCTGTATGGCTCGGGGATGCGCAAGTCCGAGTCGGTGAATATGGACCTGTGGCAGGTCGATGTAGAACAGCGCAGCTTGCAGGTGCTGGGCAAGGGCAACAAGGAACTGATCAAGTTTGCACCGGCCTGGGCTTTCGAAAAACTGGAAGAGTGGCTGGCGTTCCGCCGGGCGAACCTGCCGGACGGGGTCAGTGATGACACCTTTTTGTTCAATCGCATCCGCCGCGGCAACCATATCACTCGTGATCGCCTGACCAAACATGCGATCTATTATATCGCCAAGCAGCGGGGCAGGCAGGTAGGGGTCGACATCATGCCCCATGATTTTCGTCGCTCGTTCATTACCCGGGTGATTGAAGAGTACGACGTGTCGATCGCACAGAAGCTGGCGCACCACGCCAACATTGCCACCACCGTCAGCTATGACGTGCGCGATGACAACGAGCGGCGCAATGTGACCGACCGCTTCCTGTTGTAAGCGCAACGGTTGGCGGTTTTAAGGATTAATGAACCCTCGCGCCATCTCCCCGCCTAACGTTTAACAACCACAGGAGGTCGCGCATGCAAATCGAAACCATATGGGTGGTACTGGCAATTATTCTGGTGCTGCTGGAGCTCTGGGCAATCCGCGGGGTGATGAAAAGTGGGGCACGGTCAAGCAGCCGGCTGATGTGGATTGCCATTATCATCTTCGCGCCGTTGCTGGGCATGCTGGCGTGGCTGGTTGCCGGGCCAAGGCAGCCGAGCACACACCATTGAATATCATGTATTGGTCTTGAGCTTGGTCCACAAACGGGTGCTCAGACGGGCGATTTTGGCCGGCAGGTCTTCCACGGTGAACAGGGTGTCGATCACTTCACTGGACGGGTAGATCGCCGGGTCCTGTTTCACGTCCGGCGCCAGGTACGGGTCTGCCGCCTGGTTGGGGTTGGCGTAGTGGATATGGTTGCTGATAGTGGCAATCACTTGCGGGGTCAGCAGGTAGTTCATGTAGGTGTAGGCATTTTTTTCATGGGGCGCGCTCTTGGGCATGACCACCATGTCCAGCCATAACGTCGAACCTTCCTTTGGGATCGAATACGCAATGTCGATCCCGTTCCCGGCTTCCCGCGCACTTGCCGCAGCCTGTACCACATCACCGTTGAAGCCGATCACCGCACAGATATTGCCGTTGGCCAGATCACTGATGTATTTGGATGCATGAAAATACTGAACATAAGGTCGTATTTTCAGCAGCGCCGCTTCGGCTTTCTTGTAGTCCTCAGGCTCATGACTATGGTGCGGCAAGCCCAGGTAGTTGAGAGTGATCGGCAACACTTGCGTCGGATTGTCGATAATCGCCACACCGCACTGGCTCAGTTTTTTGATGTTGTTTTCATCGAAAAACAGGCTCCAAGAGCGGGTGACATCCGTGGTACCAAAAATCGCCTTGATCTTCTCGACGTTGTAGCCGATCCCCGCCGTGCCCCACATGTAGGGGTAGCCGTACTGATTGCCGGGATCGTTGGCTTCCAGTTTGTTCATTAACACCGGATCCAGGTTCTTCCAGTTTGGCAACTGGCTCCTGTCCAGTTTCTGGATGGCACCGGCCTTGATCAGGCGGGACATAAAGTGGTTCGAAGGGCTGACCACGTCATAGCCGGTATTACCGGTCATCAACTTGGATTCCAGCACTTCGTTGCTGTCGTGAATATCGTAGGTCGTCTTGATCCCTGTTTCCTTGGTGAAGGTGGTCAGGGTGTCGTCGGCAATATAGCCGTTCCAGTTGGAAATATTCACGCTCTCGTCGGCGTGGCTGACGGCCGAAAACGCGGCGAGCATGACCGCAAGGGAGACCGGGCTGATGTTCATGTTCAATCACCTTTTCAAGGAGCTTTTATTCTTTTGTGGTGTGAGAGTGTTCAGATTTCTGTTTTGGCTCTGAGGGCTTCCATGCGCATGCGCAGCGCTGCACCGACGTCAAAAAATGGCCGTGGCGGCAACCAGCCCGGCTGCGCTCTGTCCATGACCGACTGCAGCAGGGGCGAGCTGGCGCCACAGGCCAGCTCTGCGAGCAGACGGCCCCACAGCGTGCCGCGGGCAACCCCGGAGCCATTGCAGCCCGCCACGGCATAGATGCCTTCCTCGACCTTGGCAAAGTACGGCTGGCCACTGCGGGTAGCGCTCAGATGGCCGGTCCAGGTGTAGCGGATGTCTTGCTCACCGAGCCCGGGGAAGCGACGTTGCAGGCCCAGTGCATGGTGTTTTCGACGCAGTGACAAGTCACTGCCGGACAAATCGCGCGTACGGTATTCCGCGGTATTGCGGATCATTACCCGCCGATCCGGAGTCAGTCGCACCGTGGCGCCCAGCGGCCTCGTCGACAGCACGCCCCAGGGCTCGACACTGCCGATGGCCTGATACTCCTTGTCGGTCAGGGGGCGGGTGAGGCTGGCGCTGAGCTCCATCGGGAAGGTTGCGCTGTTGTCGATCCCGGCGCGGGGGATAAAGGCATTCAGGCATACCAGTACCTGTGCGGCTTCAATGCTGCCCTGGATACCCTTGGCCCGAATGCGTCCGCCACTCAGGCGTTCAAGCCCGATGATGTCGGTGTTTTCAAACAGGCTGACATTGGCCGGCAAGGCATCCAGCAGACCCTTGACGTATTTCGCCGGCTGCAACAACGCATTGCCATTGCCGCACCAGATGGCCGCCTGGTAATGGCGGGTGCCGAGTGTCTGCGCCAGTTGCGCGCCTTCCAGAAAGTGTGCAGATGCGCCGACTGCATGCAGGGTCTTGAGCTTGGCCTCAACCTGGGTCAATTTGCCCGGGTCGTTGACGGCGAAGTAGTAACCCGAATCCCGGTACTCGCAGTCGATGCCGTGGCGCGCAATGCGCATGCGCACTTCATCACCGGCCGCCTGGCCGATTGTCGAGTCCACGGCATAGCCGGCAAATCCGCTCTTGCCGATCAGCTCGTCATCAGCCGGGTTTTCATGGGCCACCGCGTAACCGGAGTTGCGTGCCGATGCCCCTTGGGCTGCACGTTGCCTGTCGACAATCAGGATGCGAGCTTGCGGGTGCAATTGCGCCAGGGAATGGGCCGCACTGAGGCCGGTAATGCCCGCACCGATAATCAACCAGTCGGCTTTCTCGACGCCTTTGAGGTGATCACGGAGGGGGGAGCTTCCTGCCAGGGCAATCCAGCCACATTCATTCTTCACGTTTCACCTCATTTGCCGGTCAGGGGGCTGCCCGGCCTTTGAATACATGCGCTAATTGCATGGCTGGCCGTTGCTGGCGCTGGTTATGGATGGAATTTAGGCGGTACCAAGTGATATAACCAACGCTATTAATTCATTGATTGATGCAAAAAACACATGGATAAGGTTCGTCACGTACCCTCATTGCAGGGTTTGCAGGCACTGGTAGAGGTGGCTGAATCGGGCAGCTTCACACAGGCGGCGCAAACGCTGTGTCTGACCCAAAGCGCTATCAGCCGGAAAATCCAGCAACTGGAAGCTCACTTTGGCGTGTCACTGTTTGTCAGAACCAGTCGCAGCGTGCGTATGACGGTCGAAGGTGAGCAGGTGCTGGCCAGTGCCCACGGCATTCTTGAACAGTTAAAGCTGCTGGAAGATCGTTTGTCGCCGCAAAAGCGACCGTTCCGTATCCGCATGCATGTATCGCTGGCCGTGCGCTGGTTACTGCCCAAACTCAGTGACTTTTACTTGCAGCACCCGGACATAGCCTTGTCGATTGAAACGGTCGCCACCGAGGTTGTCGAACCGGCCAGCGACAGCGATGCCTACATCCTGTACTTGCCCCGACCCTCCACTGACCCGGCTTGCATGGCTTTATTCGATGAGGCTCTGGTGCCAGTGTGTGCACCCAGCCTGGGGCCGCTGGCGTCGATGGAAGATCTGCTGCGCTTTGCGCTGTTGCATCGCTCGGCCGACCAGCAAGCCTGGCACGACTGGCTAGCTGCCAATGACGGCAAGCCGCTGCACAGCTATCGGCATATCCCGTTCAATCTCGATGAGCTGGCCCTCGATGCTGCCGCGCGTGGCTTGGGGGTGGCGGTCACGGACATGACCCTTGCGGCGGAGTCCATTCAACGCGGGGCACTGGTGATTCCGTTTGGTGAGCCGTTGAAAACCGGTGGTAACTATTCGTTGTGCCTGCAACCTGCTGCAGACTTGCATCCGGCGTGTCCGGCGGTGCTGCAATGGTTCGCCAGTCAGGTCGAGCAAGGCGGAGGAGGGAAAACTTGTTAAATTTTGTAATAAGTCCGCTAGCAGGAAATGAGTTTAATCGCTGTAGGATTGCATCCCCAATTCACTAAAGGCTTGTATGAACACCCTTCAGGAACCACCCAGTCGCAGCTTTGAATCTGCGCTTGCCCCAGGCTTGATCCTCGCAATCGAGCACGCGTTACCCATTCCCCGCCCTCTGTTTAGCGCCAGCACCTCTGCTGCTGCGCTTGTCTGTGTGCGCTCGCCGTTAACCCAGCACCTTCGTGAGATTGACTGATACCTATGGAATGGATTGCAGATCCCACGGCCTGGCTCGGCCTGTTGACCCTGATTGTGCTGGAACTGGTACTGGGTATTGATAACCTGGTGTTTATCGCCATCCTCGCCGACAAACTGCCGCCGGAGCAGCGCGACCGTGCCCGGGTCATCGGCCTGACGCTGGCCCTGGTCATGCGCCTGGGCCTGCTGGCCAGCATCTCGTGGATGGTCACGCTGACGCAGCCTTTGTTCGAAGTCTTCGACAAAGCGTTCTCGGGGCGCGACCTGATCATGCTGTTCGGCGGCTTGTTCCTGTTGTTCAAGGCCACGATGGAGTTGCATGAGCGCCTGGAAGGGCATGTGGCCGAGCGCTCATCGGCGCTGGGCTATGCCATGTTCTGGCCGATTGTGGCGCAGATTGTCGTGCTCGACGCGGTGTTTTCCCTGGACGCAGTGATTACCGCGGTAGGCATGGTTGAACATCTGTCGGTGATGATGATCGCCGTGGTGTTCTCGATCGGCCTGATGATCATCGCCAGCAAACCGTTGACCCACTTCGTCAACAGTCACCCTACGGTGATCATGCTGTGCCTGGGCTTCTTGATGATGATCGGCTTCAGCCTGACTGCCGAGGGCCTGGGCTTTCATATCCCGAAAGGTTATCTGTACGCCGCCATCGGCTTCTCGATCCTGATCGAAGTACTCAACCAGATTGCCCGTGCGCGCCGCAAGAAAAGCGTGCAGGGCCTGCGGCCCATGCGCGAGCGCACCGCCCATGCGGTGATGCGCTTGCTTGGCGGACGCACCCTGAGTGCTGATGAAGTGGGCGAAGAGATTGCCGACATGCTTGACGGTGGCAGTCAGCAGAACGTCTTCCATCGACGCGAGCGCGTGATGATCAGTGGCGTATTGCAACTGGCGGAACGGTCGATTCGCACGGTGATGACGCCCCGTGCCGAGATCGATCATATCGATCTGGCTGATTCGGCAGAGACCATCCGTACAAAGCTGATGCATTCATCGTACTCCCGGCTGCCCCTGATCCGGGATGGCCGGGTAGATGAACCCTTGGGCTTTGTGCATAAAAAGGAGCTGCTCAAGGAGCTGCTGGCGGGGCATGAACCGGATCTGGAGGCGATGGCGCGCAAGGCCATCAATCTGCTGGACAGCTTCACGATTCTCAACGCTCTGGAACAGATGCGTAAAGAGTCGACGCACATTGCGTTTGTCATCAACGAGTTCGGTGACTTCATCGGCCTGCTGACCATGACTGACATTCTCGAGTCGATCGCTGGTGAACTGCCGGATGCCAGCGAGATAGAGGGGCCCAATATCGTTGCCCAGGAGGAGGGTTATCTGGTCAGCGGCGCCTTGAACCTGAGCCAGATTCGCCAGCACATCGGCTTTGCAGCCAAGGCCACGGATGACTATCAGACACTTGCAGGTATGGTCATGAGTTTACTGGATCGTCTGCCGATGATTGGCGACAAGCTGACGTGGGAAGGCTGGACCTTGACCGTAGTCGAGGTAGAAGAGCGGAGGGTGACGCGGGTGTTGCTGAGCAAATCCGCTCCCACAGTAAAAGGTTAGCGCGGTCAGTGTGGGAGCCGGGCTTGCCCGCGATGCAGGCAGCCCGGTCTGTCTGAAGGATCGTGGCGCTGCTATCGCGAGCAAGCCCGATCCCACAGGGGAGGGCAGTGCTTAGTTGCTGTCAGGCAGTGCGTAAGCGATCACGTAGTCACCGCGATCCGGCGACTGACGGGCACCACCAGCGGTGATCACGATGTATTGCTTGCCGGTTTTAGGCGAAACAAAGGTCATCGGACCGCCCTGGCTGCCAACAGGCAAACGGGCTTTCCAGGCTTCTTCACCGTTGGCCGAGTTAAAAGCGCGCAGGTAGAAGTCTTGAGTGCCAGCGATGAACACCAGGCCACCTTGTGTCGACAGGGTACCGCCCAATGTCGGCATGCCGATCGGCAGTTGCAGACCCATCTTGATCCCCATCGGGCCGGTGTCCTGCACGGTACCGACCGGTACTTGCCAGGCGACCTTCTGAGTCTTCATGTCAATGGCGGTCAGCGTACCGAAAGGCGGGGCCTGGCACGGAATACCGGCTACCGACAGGAAGCGGTTTTTGTTCACCGCATAAGGCGTGCCCTTGAGCGGTACGGCACCCATGCCGGTGTTCAGCGCTTCACCGCCAGAAGAGGCCTTGGCGTCTTTTTGCTGCGGAACCATCTGCACCCACAAGCCCAGGCGCATGTCGTTGACGAAAATAAAGCCGTGAACCGGGTCAGTCGACAGGCTGCCCCAGTTCATGCCACCCAGCGAACCCGGGAAGCTCAACGACACATCAGTGCCCGGCGCGGTGTACAGACCTTCGTAACGCATCTTCTTGAAGGAAATACGGCACAGCATCTGATCAAACGGGGTTGCACCCCACATGTCCGATTCAGTCAGGGTCTGCGCACCAATCTGTGGCATGCCCACGGATTTTGGCTGGGTCAGCGAGTAGGGCTCGTCCGGAATGTTCGAGGCCTTGACCGGTACTTCTTCAACCTTGGTCAGAGGCTGGCCGGTGTGGCGATCGAGGACAAAAATCTGCCCGGCCTTGGTGCCGATCACTACCGCCGGGACCTTGCTGCCGTCCGCTTTGGCGAAGTCGATCAGGCTTGGCTGCATCGGCAGATCGAAGTCCCACAAGTCATTGTGGACGGTCTGGTACACCCATTTTTCTTCACCAGTGGTGGCGTTCAGTGCCAGTACCGATGCACCGTACTTGTGGTTCAGCTCGGTACGTTCGACACCATAGATGTCGGTGGACGAGCTGCCCATCGGCAAGAATACGGTGTTCATCAGCGGGTCATAGGACATCGGTGCCCAGCTGTTCGGCGTGCTGCGAACGTAGGTCTTGCCTTCTGCCGGTGCTTGCTTGTCCTGCGGGTTGCCCGGGTCGAAGGCCCAGCGCATGGCGCCGGTCACTACGTCGAAACCACGGATCACGCCACCTGGCATATCGGTCTGGACGTTGTCAGCCACGCGACCGCCAACCACCACCGTGGTACCTGCCATCAACGGTGCCGACGACAACTGGTAGTAGGAGTCGGGCACATTGCCCAGGCCGGCCTTGAGATCAACCTGGCCATTGCTGCCGAAATCCGGGCAGAACTGGCCGGTGTCGGCATCTACCGCGATCAGGCGTGCATCGATGGTATTGGTCAGCAGGCGACGCTGGCACGCCGCGCCCGGGGCAACGGTGACGGCTGCGGCCGGGGTGCTGCCATCGGTGGGTGCTGCGACTGGGGCGCTGGCATCAAAGTAGGCCAGGCCACGGCAACGCTGCCAGACGGCGGCCTTGGCATTGATGTTGTTCTTCCACAACTCTTTACCAGTATCGGCGTCCAGCGCGATCAGGTTGTTGTGTGGCGTACAGATAAACACTTTGTCGCCCACTTGCAGCGGGGTCATCTGGTCTTCTGCGCCATTGCCATCACTGATGGCCACATCGCCGGTCTGGTAGGTCCAGGCCGGTACCAGCTTGGACACGTTGCTACGGTTGATCTGATCCAGAGCAGCAAAGCGGCTGCCACCTTCGTCATTGCCGTAGTGTGCCCAGTCTTTCTGGGCTTTGGCCGGGTCAACCTTGGTCAGGCCCGGGCCGTCACCGGTCGGTGCGATCGAGGCGTGAGGCTGGAACATCCCCCAGAAGCCGGCGGCGATGGCCACGGCCAGCACTGCCCCCAGCGCATAACCGGCGTTGCCGCTCAGGCCATTGGCCTTGCGCAGCGAAGGGTAAGCCAGCGCCACGACAAGGCTGAGCACAGCCAGGGCAAACAGACGTGATACCAGCGGCCAGAACACCAGCCCGGCATCCGCCAGGGCCCAGATCACACTGGCGAGCATGACGCCAGCAAACAGCCAGGCACCAGCCAGGCGTCGCTTGAACAGCAACACGGACGAAGCGACCATGCCCAGGCCTGCAAGCAGGAAGTACAGGCTACCACCGAGCGTGGCCAGGTAGCCGCCACCGGCGACATAGAGCAAACCAAAAACCAGCACGCCTAAAGCGGCGACCCAGATGGGCCAACGGCTTGCGGCTGCCGAAGGTTGAGCGTTATTCATTGTGCATGACCCTATTGATGCATGAACGGTTGGGAGGAGGGCATAGCGTTTAACTGTAGCGGCTTGCAAGGCAGGCGCAGACGTGTCGGCGTTTCTGCACGTCGTCGAGGCCTTGAACAGGCCAGGTCGACAGACCGGGAAACGTCCGAAACAGTTATGTACTAAACGGTTAGTTTTATAACTTTAACAAAAACCCGGGCCTGCGACAAATTGTCAGTGTCGAGAGTCCGATAAGAGGGGATGTCAGGGGGAGGGCAAAGGGCGCGCAGATGCCCTTCAGCCATAGGGGCTGCCATCTTTATGGACGAAGTGCCATGTGCCGTCGACTGCCGTCACCGCCTGTATATCGTCTGACGGGTAAGTCACGCTATCTCCGACACTACGGTCGCCTACTTCAAGAACCACGCAGAGGGTGTCAGTTTTATTCTCCAGATGGTGGGCAAGCCCTTTGGCGGGGAAGCCCGCAATCATCCCCGGAGCCAGTTGCACGCTTTCATCACCTCTGAACAAGGTCGGATGACCCTCCAGGACATAGATAAATTCGTCCTGTAATGAGTGCGAGTGATGAAGGGCGGAGAGACTGCCTGGCGGCAGGTGTACAAGGTTGACGCCAAAATTCTTCAAGTTGAACAGATCACCCAGAGGCCGTTTGGTGCGGCCCTGCATCAGGGACGCGAAGGGCTCGGGGTAGTTGCTGGGGCGGGTTCTCTGCGCTGCATCGCAAGCATTGATCGGGCCTTGCTCAGTGGGGCGGATCATGGTGCGTCCCTCAAGATCAACAGCCAAACACAGAGGGGCAGTGCAACCGCCTTGGCAATCTGCACTGCCTGAAAGTGCCATCAGACATCCAGCATAGCCGGCACGTGGCTGTGCTGCTCTGAAACATGGCTGTCATTGGCAGGGGCTTAAATAGTGACTCCTTCCACTCGAGAAGATCATCCATGTCACAGTTTCCAGTCCGCCGTCGCAGCCTGATCCAAACGCTTTCTGCGGGACTTGTGTTGCCCAGCCTCGCGCCGGCTATTCTGGCGAATGTCCAGGACAGGCCCCAGATGACAGATGGTGTGCAATCCGGGGATCTACTGGGTGACCGCGCGATGGTCTGGAGCCGTAGTGACCGGCCAGCCAAACTGGTGGTTGAGTGGGACACCACCAGCACTTTTGCTCAGCCCCGGCGCGCCGCTTCGGCGCAGGCACATGCAGGCACTGACTACACCGCCCGGGTGGAACTCAGAGGGCTGCCCGCCGATCAATCCATCTTTTATCGCGCCTGGTTCGAGGACGCCCGCACCGGAACAGCGGGCGAACCGTGGTTCGGGCACCTGCGCAGTGTGCCAGGGCAGCCGCGGGACATTCGTTTTGTATGGAGTGGTGATACGGTCGGTCAAGGGTTCGGCATCAACCCTGACATAGGCGGCATGCGCATCTACGACGCCATGCGTCGACGCTTGCCGGATTTTTTCTTGCACAGTGGCGACACTATCTACGCAGATGGCCCGGTTCTGGCCCAACAGGTCGTGGAAAATGGTCGCGTCTGGCGCAACCTGACCACTGAAGCCAAAAGCCATGTCGCGGTGACTGTCGACGACTTTCGTGGCAACTACCGATACAACCTGATGGACGAGAACGTACGACGCTTTAATGCCGAAGTGCCGCAGATCTGGCAGTGGGACGACCATGAAACGACCAACAACTGGTCGTCTGGTAAACAGCTGGATTCACGCTATGGCAGTGCCGCCATCAGGGATCTGCTCGGTCCGGCACGGCAAGCCTGGCTCGAGTACTCCCCGATGCGTCCTCAGCCTGGCGATAAGGGCGGTCGCATCTACCGGAGCCTCCCTTATGGACCTTTACTGGAGCTCTTTGTGCTGGACATGCGCAGTTACCGAGGGAGCAATGACGCCAACTTGTCCGCTGTCCCGGGCCCACAGACGGCGTTTCTCGGGCGTACGCAACTCGACTGGCTCAAGCAGGCGCTGGCACATTCAACGGCCCAGTGGAAAGTGATCGCTGCCGATATGCCGCTTAGCCTGGCCGTGGCGGATGGCGAAATGTCGCCCGGAGTACCGCGCTGGGAGGCAATAGCCAACGGCGACAATGGCAAACCGTTGGGACGAGAAATGGAGATTGGCGAGTTACTGGATTTCCTGCGCCAACGACAGGTCCGTGATGTTGTGTGGCTAACTGCCGATGTGCACTACTGTGCAGCTCACCACTATCATCCTGATCGAGCAGCGTTCCAGCAATTTGAGCCGTTCTGGGAATTTGTCGCCGGACCTTTAAATGCGGGCAGTTTTCCGTCTTGTGCTCTGGACATGACCTTTGGCCCGCAGGTGGTCTTCGAGAAGGCACCGACTGAACCGAACATCTCGCCCCTGGCAGGGCTGCAGTTCTTCGGCGAGGTCAACATTGATGCTCGTGACAAGAGTCTCACGGTAACCCTTCGCGACCTGGACGGTGTAGCGGTGTTTGAGCAGCAGTTGAAGCCTTTCGGGCATGAGGTCTAGGCAGGCTTAAGAGTGGAGCCAGTCGTAAATCCGGGCGAGTGGAGGGTAGTCCTGATCCGCTGAGCCTGTCGGAGCGGGCATTTCACCATGCGGCAGTAGCAGTCCGGAGGGGTAAGCAGGGGGAGGATAAATGCTCGAACCGGCTTGATTCGCCGTTGTTCGGTCTGGGCATCAGGTCGATTTGCCAGCCAGGTTTCAGAGGGATACTTTCCGGGCGGGACGGGCGTTTTATTCTGAGATTCAAAAACTCCTATTATAACTAAACTAAACAACCATTTAGTATAGTTATAATTATTGGGTATATATGAGCACCCAGAGAGTCAACGCTGTACAAGTCTATGCCTATTCAGTAGAAATTATGAGCTAGATTCCTGCTGTCAAATCGCTACTATTGAGTTCATTTTGCCGGATCTGTATGGCCAGCAAGGTGCAAATCAAGCCCTGACGCAAGGATAGTGCGATGTACGTGTATAAAATGGTCCAAGTTCCGCCGAACATTGAGGTTCAGGCGAACAAACACCGTGGTAATGAGGCCGCTGTCTACTTGGAAACGGTCGTCAATGAGTACGCTTCCGAGGGTTGGGAATTTTACCGAATTGACTCGATTGGTGTGTCAGTTAAGGCCGGTTGCTTTGATGCACTTAAAGGCAAAAAAGATTCTATGGCCAGCTATTACGTCATTTCTTTCCGAAAACCACGGTGATTTCCTGGCTTTCCGTTCGCTCCATTAAGCTCTATCAGCATATCGGGCCTAGCCGACTTAGAGACGCCTGCAGGTTTGAGCCAAGCTGTTCAAATTACGCATTGTTAGCAATCGAAAAGCACGGTGCATTGCGCGGATGGAAGATGGCACTGAACCGTATTCACCGATGCCGTTTCCCAAACGGTGGCAATGATTATCCTTGATGATTGTCTAGTATTCGCTGAGTGCTGGCTTTCCAGGTCATAGCAATAGCTTTGACCTGGTTCAAATTGGCGTTAGCGTTATTGTTCCGTCAGGCTGTTTTTTAACGGTCAGCGTGTCACCCATAACAATGTCGAGTTCGCTGAGCAAACCATCGGGCAACGGCACGATCTTGTCGCCAGTGCCAGTGCCAGTGCCAGTGCCATCGGCAGCGTCTTGGCAGATCACAGTTCAGCGTTGGTTTTCAGTACCTGGTACACGGTTCATGGTTTTGATCCCAAGATGGTCAGAGGTCGATAATGCCAGTCTGCCTGTTGAAAAGCAGCCTCCACTGGCCCTGACATTCCAATACGCTGTTTCGCATAATGTATATTATGTTAAGTCATGTTCATGAAGTTCATAAGGTACTGAATCGACGAATCCGCTTTTGACGTCCACTCTCCCAACGGACCATAGACTTCGATGAGGTGGCTGCCGATGAAGCTGATTCAGTGCCGCTTTTCTTCAGGTCAGCGTGTTCCGCTGCTCGTGCACGCTGCTAACCCGGAGCCGTTGCCCATACGCGTTCTGTTCATCTACGTCCGACTCAAACTCAGGCACCGCGCTTACTATCGGCGGCGGCACATCTGCCTGCGGTCCAGGCTTTCTATACCTATGCCCAAAGTCGAGACGCTCATTTGGATGGCGTCATCTTGGTCTGCCACTTCGAGTCGATTCTGGCGTTGAATAGCCGCAGATTCTCTAGAGCCCCCCGAACCTCACAATTGAGACTGTTGGGAGCTGGATACCTAAAGCAGCTGCATTAACCGGGTATTCAAGGTGAGGCTATGCTCGGGCCGCTCTGCTGCGGGTCATATGGATGAGTGCTGATCTACGACTATCCAGAGAACTTCTCTCTTCGACAGCAAAGGGCAAGAAGCCTAGTTTTGGATATAGCAGCAAGCCTGCTGTATTTTCATTGAAGCACGAGATCTGCACCTCTGTGGCGTCATAGCGGTCGAACGCCAGAGCAGTCATCGTCTCCACGATGAAGGTCGCCACACCTTTACCTCGTGCCTCTTGGGCAACGATGACATTGCCGATACAGCAAACTCCACTCGTTTCAGCCCGATAAAAGTTAGCAAAACCGACGACGCTATTCCCCGCTTCGACAACCGTCGAGTCGAATCGTTGAGTAATAGCGTTAGACAGCTGAGCTTCAGTCAGGGGGTATTGAGCTTTCGGGAACATATAAAACAGTTCCTGAGCGTTAAGGGGAAAGCTACAGATAGTTTTGATGTCATCTGCCTTCACTGGCCTGTGTTGCAATATCATCGCGCGTCCTTGAGGTCTATGCATTCGGCATTCTAGCCCACTACTATTTGCTCAAACACCTTGCCTGGTTATCGGGGCACCCTTTGATGCGGCAGCAGCTCCGCAATCTCACTTGCCCGCTGAGTCGACAGGCGCATGAGGACGTCCTTCAAAATAGGTACGCCGCCGTCATCGAGATAGCGCGACAGCGCCATTAAACCTGCCAATTCTTGCTAGAATCACTAAACCCATAAGCACGCTAGTCAAGTCGATCACTAAGGATTGAGATTGCATGATCAAAACCCTGCCTAAAATTATAATTTCAGTTGCTGCACTTTTCGGTATGCTTATTAATTTGCACTTGATCCACACACTTAGCGATCACTCTGCTGTCTCTGGCGTCGAGGAGTTGCTCAGTCTAAGGATGTATGACTGGAGCCAGTCAGTGTCCAAGAAATCAGACTTGGGTGGCTTTGTTACCTTTTCGATTCTTGGCGCTGTGATTGCCGCATATGTAGCGTCTAAATTAGAGTTTAATTTGGAAAAGACCCTGTGTTCAATCATCGCTACCGCCATAATATCTGGATTTGTTTTGGGGAACGTCCAGAATGCTGTGGTATTTCATATTGGCACTTCTTTGGTTGAGAAGTACCCCGCCGCCACCAAGCGTGCTATTTCCACCTATTATGTGCAGCGTCTTGCGTGGCGCGATAACGGCTATAAAAACGTACTCATCCCTGAATATTCCGGCGATAACATTCGAACAATTGAGTCGAAGCTATTCAGTGTCAATATGTTTTATTTGGTTGAGGATCCCCTTTTCGTGACAGGGGACAAGACCAGAGGCAAAGACCTTATGGCACTGTACTTCAATGATGCAGTTGACGCGCAAGTCAAGCAGCAACCATGGGGGCTGCCCAAAGATAACTGGATGTATGAAGGCTTTGTAAGGAAATTTGATACTGCCCACTACGATTTGCGAAGAGTAAATAATACTGTCGTTGTACCTGTTGTGTTGGCCACGACCATTTTTAGTCTGATCTTAAGCATCTTGGTTTTCATAGGTGAAGTATTTGGATTGGCTGGTGGTAGCTGGCTAAAGACAAGGGTTTATGCAGTGGCGGGTGTTGCTATTGCTTTGCTGGTCACTCCCTTATTCGTACAAACTCACTATCACTTGACGCCAGCAATACAGCAATTTAACTGCAGCTACAGCTATTGTAATTTGGCACAACCCGTTATTGATTGGCTTTTCAGATTCGAACTGGGAGTCGTCAAATTAATCTCATTCGTCACCTGAGAATCTAGAGAAGGTCTCATCAGCTGTCTGCTGGCAGGAGACGTTGACCGTCACTTGAATGCCCTCCTCACCTGCCCGCTGCCAATCGGCGATTTGCTGGCACACTCGGGAGATCACCCAATTGCCGACCTGGGTAAACAGAAGAGCTTTTGTTCCCGTGCAGGCAAGTTTTTCAACTGCCTGCACGGGCATGACCCTATTTGCTTTTGTGGTGCTTCAACACAAACCAGACCAACAGACTCAATGCGCCGACCAGTGCAGCCGCCGTCAGTAAAACCATGCTGTGGGAGGCACTAAAAGCTTTTTGCCCGGCTGCAGCAAGCTGCTGGCCTTGAATGCCTCCAAGTGTTTTGGCCGCAATCATCGTTTCACCAATAGACCGTACGGCTGTCTCGGCCATGGCAGATGGAATGCCGTCAGGCAGCTGTATGGATTTTTCATAGGTGGATACGAGAAGAATACCGAAAACGGTTATGCCCAATCCGGTGCCAAGGTCGTAACTCGTGGCCTCAAGGGCTCCGGCAGAGCCCGCTTTCTCCATTGGAATACTGTTCATGATCGCCACTGACGAGGCGGTCAAACCAATGCTCAGGGAAAGCCCCAGTGCCACCAGCATCACAATAACGGCTACCCCGCCGCTGCCCAGGTGTATCTGGGCCAACCCGACCAGACTTGCCGCTGACACCAGCAACGAGCAACTCGCAACCCACCGCAGGCCAATCGCCTTCAGGATGACCCCGGCAAGAGGCCCACCGATTGCAGCCGCAATCATCAGCGGCATCATGAAAATACCGGCCTCCAGGGGGGTACGCCCCATGACGAACTGCAGTTCTTGAGCCAGCAGCAATTCGAACCCGGCAAGCGCACCCATGGTTACCAGGGCCATGACAATACCCGTGCTGACCGCCGGAATGGAAAATAGGCTCAGATCCAGCATCGGGGTCGTGGTGTGAAGCTGCTTGCGTACAAACCAGACAAGCATCAGTGCTCCGAAGACAAAACAGGCACCGGTTACGAAAACAGAGCTGTTGGTTTTGAAGCCCGATTTGAGGGCGTAAACACTTGCCATGACACCCAGGATCAGAATCAAGGACTGTCCGATGGTCCAGTTTCCATCGCCGACCACACTTCGTCGCGGGATGTAGGCGATCACCAAGGGTATGACCAGCAGCATCACGGGCACATTGATCAGGAACACCGAACCCCACCAGAAATGCTCAAGCAATGCACCACCGACCAAGGGCCCGATGGCGGCTCCGGTGGAGGCAACAGCGCCCCAGATACCCAGCGCTACTGCTTGATCGCTCTGATCTTCAAAGGTTTGTCGAATAATCGCGAGGACGCTGGGCATGACCATGGCGCCGCCGAAGGCCATGAACGCCCGTGCGCCGATCAACGATCCGACATTGGGAGAAAAGGCGGCCAATACCGAACCTGCGCAGAAGATACCCAGCCCGGCCAGCAGCATTCGGCGATGGCCGACCCTGTCCGCAAGCGTGCCCATGGGAATCAGCAGGCTGGCCATCAACAACGGGTAGATGTCGATGATCCACAGAATCTCGGTGCCCGTTGCTTGCAACGCAAGGGTCAGTGACGGAACCGCGACATGAAGAATGGTGTAATCCAGGACAATCGGCATAAAAGCCAGAATGACCGACATGAGGACTAACCAACGGTTTGAGTTGCCATTAGACACAATAAAGAGACCTTTTTACCGGGATCCCGGTCTTCAAACGGTTGTGAGCCGTTTTAAGCCGTTGTTGTTACCACGCTTGCGCCCCAAGGCTGCGCCGCGATGCTAACCCATATCCCCCAGCTTTCCCGCCGTGCAAATGTGAAGCTTTGTGAAGTCCAGGGTTTGAACCAGGACGATCCAGCCCTGCCCTGGAAACTGTAATCTGGCCTGATGAAAAGACACTATCGGCGCCCAGGCAGCGCCCTGCTCGACCTCTATCGACTCGGTCCCCCTCAGCAGCGTCTGCCGTTCGGATACTTCCAGTGGGGCTCGGATACAATCTGCTCCAGCCTCTGTGGGAGCGGGCTTGCTCGCGATGGTCGTTAACGATGATGCGTAGTTACTGGGTAAATGCGCGGCCCTGAAGATCATCACGAGCAAGGCCCCCCTATGACCAGCCGCCTCTCAACTATTCGTCGAGTTCATGCTCAAGCTTCAATGCTCGCTTCCAGCTGTCCAGTGCTGCCAGACGTTGCAGGTAAGCCTGCAGATGTGGGTACTGCGCCCCGCACTTCATCTGCTCGACCACCGTGATGGCAACAAAAGCCAGCATGAAGTCAGCCCCTGACAATGTGTCCCCCACAATGAAGGTTCTGTTCGCAAGCGCACTGTCCAGAAACCCCAGTACTTTATCGAACTCAGTCCGGGTATAGCCGTCCAGGAACTTGAGTTGAGTCCCTGCATTAATTTCAAACTGGGTGAACAGCTTGAGTAGCACCGGCACCATCGCCGAGCTTTCTGCAAAATGAATCCATTGCAGGTACTGAAGATAATCTGGTGAGCTGAACGCGGGCTCCAGCCGGGGCGCAAAGCGGCGAATCAAGTATTCGACGATGGCGCCGGATTCAACCAGCACCTGTCCGTCGAGCTCAATCACCGGTGACTTGCCCAGCGGGTGAATGTCTTTCAGTGAGGCCGGGGCGAGATGAGTGGCAGGATCACGCTGATAGCGAATCAGGGTGTAAGGCTCTCCCATTTCTTCAAGCAGCCAAAGAATACGCAGTGATCGGGACGCGTTGAGGTGGTGAAGTGTGATCATGAAGACTCTCTCTGTTTATGATGGATGATTAGAAGTTCTTCTTATATATTTTCCCGCCTTTCATAATCATGCTGAGAGTTGCATCCGGGGCCTCCAGAAACCCCAGGCTCACCGTGGGATCTCCCTCGACAACCAACAGATCAGCCAATGCACCTGCTTCTATCCGGCCAATTTTACCGGGATATGGATTGCGGGCTCCCGACAGCCCCAACAGTTCCCCATTCATCTTTGTCGCCATGTTCACGACGTCGTGTGCAGCGTAAAACCGGGTCAACTTTGCAAGCTGTCTTCCCTGAGTGGATGTCTTTTGCGGATTAAATAAAACATCAGTCCCCCAGGCCGTTTTTATATTGAAGCGCTGAGCAAACTCATAGGCTCTCGCGGTACCCTCAGCCACCACGCGCTGGCGCTCACGCCGTACAGGATCAGGATAAACATTGGCATCTTCATCTTGCAGAAAAGGCTGAAGACTCCACCAGATATCGTTGTCTGCCATCATGCGCGCGGTTTCTTCATCCGCCAGTTGGCCATGCTCGATCGATTTCACACCGGCGCGAATGGCACGCTGGATACTTCTGGGCGTGTACGCATGCACCATCACATAGGTGCCCCAATCGGCAGCGGCTTCAACCGCCATTCTTAATTCTGACTCCATAAACTGGGTGCTATCGAGATGGTCATACGTAGACGCAACGCCGCCACCTGCCATCAATTTTAGCTGTGATGCCCCAAGCATAAGCTGTTCTCTGGCCCGTCGAAGCACTTCGGCATCGCCATCAGCTATGGCTGCAGCACCCAGTTGCTCAGTCACGCTCAGTGGTCTGAGTGAGCTGCGGGGAATCTCTGATCGCATCCTGAAATCACCGTGGCCAGAGGTCTGTGAAATCATTGCGCCGGAAGGATAAATACGAGGCCCTGCAATAACACCCTCATCAATGGCACGCTTCAATGCGAACGAAGGTCCTCCAGGATCGCGAACCGTCGTAAAGCCGCGCATCAAAGTGCTTTCTGCTTCGCGGGCGGCGACTAAATGGATATAGCCCGGGTCTGCGCTCATCGCGTCAAGTTGCGTAATGCCCGCTAACGTAGTGTGCCAATGGGCATCAATCAATCCCGGCATCACCACTCTTCGCCCGCAATCGATAACCACGGCGCCTTCAACCTCTGTATTGGCGGGTAGCAGTGAGTCGATCACGCCATCCTTGATCAGGATGCAGACGTTATCGTCAAGCACAGCGCTACCGTTGAATAAGCGAAGATTCTTGAGCAACAGCGTGCTCGCGCTGGATTCAGCGTTTGTACCTTGTCCTGAGGCACTCGATGCGCGCACTGCAGAAAGTTGTGCACCTTTGGGTTTGATACCGCTATAGACGTCACGTCGAGACAGATCAAGCATCATTCTCGCGTGAAAGTCCTGTATATCCGGCGAGCTACAGGTGCACAGGTCATGTACTTCACGTTCAACATGATGACTGGGTGTAAAACGCGTATTGGACCTGGCAGATTTAAGCCTCATATCGAACGTTCCGTAAGCATTTTCAGGAACAGAGACTATAGATCGAATTAAAAACGCTGATCGAGGGGAAAGCTCGAGAACATTTATCGTTTCTATCCCCGGTGCAGGTACACAGAGACAGGAAGCGCGGCACTTCGCTTTCCTTTCATCCAGGCCGTGCAATACCGTGGTGTCGCAATTTGCGATAGAGCGTATTTCGGCTAATCCCCAGGCGGGCTGCAACATGGGCGATATGCCAATGTTCTGCCTCGATCAATGCCAGTAGCGTCTGCCGTTCGGATACGCCAAGCGGATCTTCGGCCAACGCGACTGGCACTGCTACTGCCGGCAGCAACTCCGCCAAATCGTCCAGAGTGACACGCCCCTCCAATGACAACGCTACCAGCGTGCGCAGGCACGTACGCAGCTGCCGGACATTGCCCGGCCAGGGTTGCCTCAGCAAGCGCTCTCTGACGCCGGCCTCCAGCCGGATTCTTGTACCTTTTGTCTCTTCGAGCAGCAGAAGGTCGAGCACACTGCCCTTGTCTGATCGTTCACGCAACGGTGGAAGCTGCACGGTGAACCCGGCAATGCGATAAAACAGATCTTCGCGAAAGCGCCCCCCGACCACACCGGCATTCAGATCCTGGTGACTCGCACTGATAAGGCGTACGTCGAGCGGACGTGCTGTCGCGCCACCTAGCGGCATCACCTGACGCTCCTCCAGCACTCGCAGCAGGCGGGTCTGAAGCGCCAGGGGCATATCGGCGATTTCATCGAGAAATAGAATGCCGCCATGGGCCTGCTCAAGTTTACCGATCATCCCGTCCTTGCGTGCGCCGGTGAAGCTGCCACCACGATAGCCGAACAGCTCGCTTTCGATCAGCGTTTCCGGAATGGCCGCGCAATTGATCGCCACAAACGGCTGGCCCGCTCTGGAGCTGGCACGATGCAGCGCTGCCGCAAAAGCTTCTTTGCCGGTACCGGTTTCGCCCTGT
The DNA here is from genome assembly GCF_012985715.1 of Pseudomonas sp. WS 5051. Taxonomy (NCBI): domain Bacteria; kingdom Pseudomonadati; phylum Pseudomonadota; class Gammaproteobacteria; order Pseudomonadales; family Pseudomonadaceae; genus Pseudomonas; species Pseudomonas sp. WS 5051. Next base: position 259,482 of record NZ_JAAQWV010000002.1, on the reverse strand, counting down.
AAAAATACGGGAACGTCTCGCTCCAAAACCCGTAATGCGCGGGCAAAGCCGCGTTGCAGACGCGGGTCTTCCAGGCATACATGCACGTCGTTGATGATGGGCGCTGGCGGCGTTAGCAAAGGCGATCGGTGCACGGGTTCACGCAACTGTCCGTAGATCAGGCGCCCGTCCACCAGCCGCATTGGCCAACAGACACTCGTCTGAGCGCTGGCCTGACTCATTATCTGATCCACAGGTGTTTCCAGCAGCATTGCCAGAGGCTGCCCAACCACCTGGTCACGGCTGAGGCCCAGCAGATCCAGCGCAGCATGATTGATTGAACAGATACGGGCACTCTCGTCGAAACTGAGCAGACCTTCACCCAGCAGCCCGACGAAACCAGCCTCAGGGTGCAAGCGCAGCAAGTAGCGATGCGGGTCATGCCCCAGGAAAAACGAGCTCTCGATCAGCCTGGCTGACAAGCTGGTCAATGCCATGGCCTGGAAGTGTTGCTGAAGGCTGTGGTCATCCCTCACGGATGAAAGGTTGAGTACGGCTAGCAGCTCTCCACTCGCATCGAATATCGGGCTCGCCGAACAGGTAAGTCCGACGTGCTTGCCACGGAAATGCTCATCACGGCGGATGGTGACGTGCTGTCGCTCGACCAGGCAGGTACCGACACCGTTGGTGCCCTCACAATCTTCACTCCATACCGAGCCGAGCCACAAACCGGAACGCTGAACCTCTGCTCGCTCGGATTCGTTGAACACGCTGTCGATGGCCACCCCCCGTGCATCGGTGAGTAGTACCACATGGCCGTCACGCCCGAGTTGTTGGTGCAAGTTGCTCATCTGCCAATGCGCCACGGCGATGATGTGCTCCAGTGGCGCGCGGTGATCCTGCAAGCGTGGATGCTCAACCACGTTAGGTGCGCGGCGACTGGCAGGGTCGAGCTGATACTGGTCCAGGCAGCGGCGCCAGGAGCGTGTAATGGCCAGGTCAGCACCAGGGCTGTGGCTGGCGACAGTGCCCTGCACGGCTTGTAGCACTTGTTGTGCATGGGCGTTGATCAAGGCCGGCTTCATTATTCTTGTTCTCCGTTACGGTCAGGACACGGGTCTGTTGGCAGCTTATATGAAAAGATTGCAACGAGCGCTTTTTGCACCGGGTGACACTCTGTCATCAGCATTTCCAGAAACGTGACAGAGATCCGGATCAAGATCTGAGCCGTATTGCCGCAACGGCTCTGCAACGGGGTTTTGATAGAGATGGCCCGGGCCTTGCTCTGGGTAAGTTGTTACTAAAACAACAAGATCGGGAGAAGCCCCCATGAACATCGCTGTCGAAACCCCCCTGCACACGCCTACGGCTCAGCTTGCCGCTTGGATCGAGAGCCTCAACGAACGTCTCGCCCAGCGTGATCTGGACGGCACGCTGGCATTGTTTGCCAGCGAGTGTCACTGGCGCGACCTGCTGCTTTTCAGTTGGAACCTGGTGACCCTGGAAGGCAAACCTGCCATTCGCGACCTGCTTGAAACACGCCTCGACCAGACTCGCCCCGAGCGGTGGAAAGTGGAAGGTGAAGCGGCGCTGAATAACGGTGTGCTCGAAGGCTGGATCAGCCTGGAAACACAAGCGGCGCGGGGTAAAGGGTATGTGCGGCTGAAGGATGGTTTGTGCTGGACGCTGCTGACGGCCATGCGTGAGCTCAAAGGTTTTGAAGAACCCAGTGGTCGCCGTCGTCCGATGGGTGCCAGTCATGGTCACGCCCACGCTGACAAGCGCAACTGGCTGGAGCGCCGCCGCGATGAAGAAGCATCGCTGGGGATCACCACTCAACCCTATTGCCTGATCGTTGGCGGCGGTCAGGGGGGGCTGGGGCTCGCTGCGCGGCTCAAGCGAATGGGCGTGCCTACCCTGATCATCGACATGGCTGACCGACCCGGCGATCAGTGGCGTGGTCGCTACAAATCGCTGTGTCTGCACGACCCTGTCTGGTACGACCATATGCCTTACCTGCCCTTCCCCGATCATTGGCCGGTTTTCACCCCAAAAGACCAGATTGGCGACTGGCTGGAAATGTACAGCAAAGTCATGGAGCTCAATTACTGGCCGCGTACGGAATGCGTGAGCGCCAGCTTTGACGAGCAAAGTGGCACCTGGAAGGTTGAAGTACAGCGTGATGGCGAACCTGTGACGCTACAACCGGCCCAGTTGATTCTCGCCACCGGCATGTCTGGCGTACCCAATGTGCCACGTTATCCGGGTGCCGAGGTTTTCAATGGCCAGCAGTATCATTCCAGCCGCCATCTCGGTGGCGACGCCTGGAGCGGCAAGCGCGCGGTGGTCATCGGTGCGAACAATTCGGCTCACGACATCTGCGCCGACCTGGTGGAGAACGGCGCCGAGGTGACCATGGTGCAGCGCTCCAGCACCCACATCGTGCGTTCCGACAGTCTGATGGAGCTGGTCTTCGGCGGGCTCTACTCGGAAGACGCCCTGGAGACGGGTTTGACCACGGACAAGGCCGACATGCTGTTCGCCTCGATCCCGTACAAGGTGATGCCAGGCTTTCATCAACCCATCTTTGCGGCGATCAAGGAGCGTGACAAGGACTTCTACGAGCGCCTGGCCAAGGCTGGTTTCATGCTCGATTTCGGTGACGATGAGTCTGGCCTTTTCATGAAGTATGTACGCCGTGGTTCGGGTTACTACATCGATGTCGGCGCCAGCGAACTGATCGCTAACGGCACGATCAAGCTCAAGAGCGCACCTGGCCTTGGTGTCGAATGTATCGAAGCCGATGCCGTCGTACTCAACGATGGCAGCCGCCTACCGGCAGATCTGATCGTCTACGCCACAGGCTATGGCTCAATGAATGGTTGGGCGGCAAAGCTGATTTCCCAGGAAGTAGCTGACAAAGTCGGGCGCTGCTGGGGCCTGGGTTCTGGCACCACGAATGATCCTGGCCCTTACGAGGGCGAACTGCGCAACATGTGGAAGCCGACACAGCAGGAAAACCTCTGGTTCCACGGTGGCAACCTGCATCAGTCGCGGCATTATTCGCTGTATCTGGCGCTGCAGCTAAAAGCGCGCTTCGAAGGGATCAATACCTCCGTCTACGGCCTTGCAAAGAGTCACCACACTGGCTGATTCAAATGGCGCCCAGCTGTGGTTGGGCGCCTTTGCACAATATTCCGGATACATTCCGGGCTAAAAGCTGCAGGCGTTCGAGTACAATGTGTTTCCTATCAATCGCTTAAGCTGTCCAATGAAAAAACTGTTTTCTGTAGTAGCGCTGACCATCTCGGTAATTACCCCCGCCTTTTCAAGCCCTCCATCGACATTTTCCGAAGCAAAGGTCATCGCAAAGCAGAAGATCTACCTCGACCAGGCGAACAGTGCCATGGGCGAGCTGTATTGCGGCTGCAAATGGACATGGGTAGGCAAGTCGGGGGGCCGTATTGATGCGGAGTCTTGCGGCCTTCAAACCAGGAAACAACAGAGTCGCGCGCAACGCACTGAATGGGAGCACATCGTTCCTGCCTGGACATTCGGTAACCAACGTCAATGCTGGAAGAACGGTGGTCGAGAACATTGTGTGGATGACGATCCCGTATTCCGGGCGATGGAAGCCGATCTGTTCAACCTCTACCCCTCTGTTGGCGAGGTGAACGGCGACCGTAGTAATTTCAACTACGGCATGGCCACCGGGGTAGCGCCGCAATATGGGCAATGCAAGACGCGGGTTGATTTCAATCAACGTGCTGCGGAGCCGCGTGACGAGGTCAAAGGCCTGGTCGCGAGGACAACTTTTTACATGTTCGACAGATATAAACTGAACATGTCTCGTCAGCAGCAACAGCTACTGATGGCCTGGGACAAGCAATATCCGGTTTCGCCCTGGGAGAAAGAGCGAGATCGCCGCATTGCAGCAATCATGGGGCACTCCAATCCTTTCGTAACCGGTGATCGTCGCTGGACGCAAGGGTACAAGACCGTCGGTGAGGGGGTAGTCGGTGCCATTCCTGTTCAACCCACTCGTGTACCCGCACAGCCGATCCTGGCGAGCGCGAGTGGCGTGAGTTCGATCATCGGTAACCGCAAAAGCCAGCTTTACCACCTCTCGATGGGGTGCCCTGGTTATGGCCAGGTGTCAGCGAAAAACCAAGTAACCTTTGACTCCGAATCTGAGGCTCAGGCAGCAGGATATCGAAAGGCAGGCAACTGCAAATAGTTGCTTTCGGTGAATACCGGGCTATCGAAGCACTCTATGGATCTGCGAAATCACCTGCATCGTTGCGTCTTCGATGGTTCCCTCATTACGGCATAAAATCCAGCCGTGATCTGCAATCGCCCGCTCGAACGCCTGGGTACAGGCAACATGTTCTTCCAGCTTATGGATCACCGTACTGTTCAGCCCTCGCGAGCGGGCCGCTGCCCTCGCCCATGAAATATCAGGGTCGGTGACAACCCCGACATGCAGGTCCGGGACTTGCACGTTTCGATCAATGTTCAACTGCAGAATCTCTGCAAACGGGATTATCCGGCGAAATGCGGCATCAGAGGGGTACCAGCGATCAATCAGGATGATGCTGTCGGGTGGCTGCTTTGCCAATACGTGCCGGGATATCCAGGTACGGCTGTCAGCAAGGCGTTCACAAACCCGCAACTCTAATTCCCGGCCGGGATTTCTGACGAGTTTGTTGACGAGGGCCATTGTTTCACCTCGATAGGGATCGCTTTTTTTCTCGCAAAGCCGGATCACCTTTTTGTTGTCTGCCCTCAGAGCTTTGGTGACGGCCTCCAGCAGTGTGGTTTTTCCAGCGCCCTTGGGCCCATCCAGAGAAACAAACAGCGCACGGTTCATTCTTCACTTAACAATTGATTCATTGATGAGCACTCTAACCTGAATAGGTACCAACGGGCCTGAAAATTACAGGCTTACAGCCGCTGCAGCCAAAGCCGCCAACCAGCAATCATCGCGTTTCACACCGCCACCACCACCCGCTCGACCGCAACACCCTCCCCATCCAAGCGTCGGGCCAGCAAACAGGTGAACGCCAGTACCGGAATCACGGCACAGGCAGCGGCTATCCACAACAGCATCGTGTAACCCTGACCCACCAGTTGCCCGGCCAGTGCCGGCCCGGCCATGGAGCTCAAGGCAAACGCGCCGGGGATCAGCATGATCGAGCGGCCACTGCGGTCCAGCCGTGCAATTGCTGCTGTCTGATAAACGCAGCCCCAGGTGAAACCTACTTCCCAGATCCATGCGCCCGCGGCATACATCACAAAGCCTTCGGCATTGCCCAGCAACAACAGCCCGGTGCCCAGCACCAGCATGACGATGAGATGCGGCACGCGTACGCCCAGGCGGTCACCGACCGCGGCCAGAGTTAGTGCGGCGGCCCCCCCCAGCAGTTTCAATACGGCAAAAACGATACCCAGTTCGCCCGGTTGCAGTGCCAGGCCATGGCCCAGTCGCTCCAGGAAAGCCCACAGGCCGATTTGCCCGGCGCCGAACAGGAAGAAAAACCCCAGCGCGGCATAAGCCGCTGGCGGTAATTGAAAACGTGACAACACCGAACCATCCCGCGGTGGTGTGTCTCTTCCGATAAAGTCCTCGCGCCTGGGCAATGCCAGGGCACTGAGGCTCAGCAGCAGGATGATCGCTGCGAGCATTACTACGGCACCGGTGTAGTGGAAATACGCGATGACCAGCGAAGGCAGCGCGAATAACACGGCTGCCACCAACCCCAATTCAATGCCCAGGCGCAAGCCCAGGGCGCGCTCTTTGTTGGCCATTTCGCCCATGATACGCATGCCCAGGCAGGTCATGAGTGCGGCAAAAAAGCCAATCAGCGCCCACAACGGCAACTGCGCCGTGGCGGGCAGCCATGACGTCATCCAGTACGCTGCAGCCGCGCCAGTGGCGCAGCCCAGCGTCAGCCAGCGCCAGTTCAAACGGTCGATCAGCACGACGGCCATCAGGGTGCCCAGCAGGTAGCCGGCAAAACAAACAGCACCCAGCAGGCCGACCCGTTCGACACTGAAGCCCAGGCTGTCAACCATCGAGCCAAGCAGGATCGGCAAGGTATTGAACGGCAAGCCGCCAATGGTCGAGGCGAAGCTGGCGGCCAGCATGATCGCCATTGTCTTGCGGCCACTCATGTTCATTGCGCGTTCCTGCCCGGAGTTGATCAGCGATGGTCGACGGTGATGATTTCACTGCGCCCGGCAGTCGATGCCGGCACGCTGTCTTCGTCCATAAAGAACTGGGCGTACCAGTCGCGCAGTTGATAGACCGGACCATCACCTTCAGCCAGCACCGGTTTGTCGACCCGGATCTTGTGTTGCCAGATCACCACGTCCTGATAGAAAGCATCGCGATTACGCAGCACATAATCCTGGGCCAGCGCCCTGCTCTGCTCTTCGCTCCAGCCCGGGATCTTTTTCACCATGCAACCAAAACGCAGCTCGAAACTGTTGGCGTCGATCGGGACGTGGCAGTTGAGCAGGATCGAGTGAATTTCCATGCCCTCGAACACTGCGCGCATGCGGGTAAAATGCGTCGCCGGGCCGTAATAGGCAGACTCGGCAACCAGATCCCCGCCCAGCCGGTCCGAGTCGCCGTGGAAAATCTGCTGGGCAATATGGCCTTCGAAAATATTCGCGAAGTACTTGGTCGGCGTGCCATGCACCGGGCCGAAGTGCTGGGCGTCCGCGAGGTTGTCGACCAGTTCCCGGGGGTTGGTCTCAATGACCAGTTTGTCCATGTGCCAGTCATGCAGCCATTCATCGCTGTCCTGCTCCGGCAAATGCGGGATCACCACATTGTCTGCCGGGGCCTTGCCCTCAGGGTTGTTCCACACGAACAGCAGGTTGTTTTCTTCACAGGTCAACCAGCGGCGGGTTTTGGCCTTGGGCGGGATGCGCTTGCAATATGGAATCTCGACGCACTTGCCACTGGCGTCGTATTGCCAATGGTGAAAGGGGCACACAACCCGGTCGTTTTCCAGGGTGCCTTGTGACAGGTCGGCGCCCATGTGCGGGCAATGGGCATCGATCACGCTGATCTCGCCACTGGCCGTGGCAAACGCCAGCAAGCGTGTGCCGAAAATATTCAGTGTATGGAGCTGGCCATCACGGTAGTCGGCCGCATCACCCAGGCAATGCCAGCCCCGGCCAAAGCGAGGTGCCAGAATACTGTCAACGTTGATTGCTGCGAGTTTGGTCATTGTTATTGTCCTCGTGTGAAAATCCCCGGTCCTATGCCCGCTGGATTTTCACCGAACCCGCTGCCGTCCTCATCCTCCGCATGGACTAACAATGCCTGCTTTCAGGCACTGTTTTGCGTCAATCCGGTTTTTTTTCTGCTGGCCTTGGCGCCGGGCAATAACGCCAGCCCTGGCTTGCCCAGGGCAACCACACTGTTGAGGATGATGCGCACCAGTTCGGTCTGGCGGCGCACACCGGTCTTCGAGAAAATCGAGCGCAGGTGTGCCCTTGCAGTATTACGACGCACATTCAACGCCTCGGCGGCTTCTTCCAGGGACAGGCCATTGGCCAGTTCCATCGCCAGGGCGGTTTCAGCCCGGGTCAGGTTGAACAGCTGCTTGGTCAGGGTTTCGCTGGCCATGGACCGTCCTGCAGCGTCGCGGATGTATACCACCACCCCTGGGGTGCCTTTGCCCTCGGCCCAGTCCTGGGTCGCAATGGCCTCGACCACCACCCCCAGGTTGATCTGCCCCGAGGGCCTGGAGACTGACATGGCTTCAGCCTGCGTGCCTTCCTGCACATTGCCGGTGTCACGGGTAAAGGCGTTGCGGACCAGGCGCTGCAGTTCGCGATTGTCGCTGGGGTAAGTCGCCTCAAGGTGTCCGCCAACCAGTTTGAGGCCGTCTGCCTGCTCCAGCAGTTCGCTGGCCATCGGGTTCAGGCTCAGGACCTTGCCCTGTTGATCCAGCACAATGGTGGCCACCGACAGGCGACTGATCGCCTGCGAGTACAGCTCGGTCATCGACTCGCTGCGGTCGATCAGGTTGTGCACATGCATGGCACGGCGCAAATGCGGTATGAACATGCCACACAGGCTGCGTTCGCTGGCACTGAAGTTGGGCGCGGATTTTGGCCGGGTAATGCGAAAGCGCAGCTTGCCGCCATCAGGCGTGGAAATATCGGCAGCCATGATGTGGTAGGTGTCGTGCACGGTGCCATAGGTCTTGAAGTAAGCCGAGCGGGTCCACTGCTCCTCACTCATCAGGTCGTCGACAGTGAATACACGGTCCATTGGCGGGTTGTTGAATGGCGTGAGCGCTTGTGGGTATGCCCAGTAACTCACCTCGCCTTCGCGCTCAATGTCACCCACTACGATCATCAGGCCCAGGTCAGGCTGCTCGGGGACGCGCAAGATCAGGATGACATAGTTGGCCTGGTACAGATTGCGCACATGGCGCAGGGTCTTGGCCATCAGCCTGGGCTCCAGCGAGCCGTCGTAAAACTCGCCGATAAGGCTGTCATACTCGGTCAGGTTCAAGCCCATGTCTGCCAGGGTCTGAACACTCAAGCCGCTATTATCCATCGCCCTCTCCTCACGGGACACCGCCTGGGCCCTGCCCGTTGTTATTGTTATGTCGTGCCTGACTGAGGTTTACCGACAGTCGCTGTAAACGGTATGCGGGGCATCGTGCAGAAGACCTGCCCCGCAGGCCGACCGGTCACTGGCTGGTGTCCCCGACAAAAGCGGCCAGGCCAATGCGCTCCAGCACCTGTGCGCTGTACGGCACATAGCTGCGGCTGCTGTCATCACGGATAAACAGCGGGTCGCTGAATGCTGCAGGGGCATAGCCCTGACGTTGCAGGTCGACCTTGCGCAACTTGAAGGTACTGGTCAGGTCAGCCGCTGCCGATACCCGTACGAACACCGGGGCGGCGTAACGCGGCAAGCGCGTTTCGGTCAATGCATAGAACGCCTGCGGGTCGAAGCGGCGGCCCGGCTGCATCAACACCGCCGCCATACCGGCGCGCCCCTCCTGCCCGGGTACTTGCACGCCATAAATGTTGATCAGCTCAAGGCCTTCGAAGTCGCCCAGCGCAGCCGCCACCTCAAGGGTGGAAACGTTTTCACTTTTCCAGCGGAAAGTGTCGCCAATGCGGTCGATAAAATACAGGTAGCCGTCCTTGTCAAAACGCAGCAGGTCACCTGAACTCCAGTAGGCATCGCCCTGGCTGAACACATTGCGACGAATCTTGCTGGCAGTCGCCTCGGCTGAGGTATAACCCTCGAAACGCCCGCCGCCGATGTCGGGATGGTTGATGATAAAACCCAGGGCCTCACCCACCTCGCCCTCCTCGCACAGCTGGTAGAAGCCATTTTCGTCCCGTGGGTGGCTGTCGGTTTCAACGTCATAGCGCACCAGGCGCAAGTTGCTCTTTTCCCAGTACGGCACACGGCCGCAAGCCCCCAGATAATTGTCGACATTGACCACATTGGTGTTGGACTCGGTGGAGCCCCAGCCTTCAAACACGTGGATCGGCCCGAAACGGCGCAGCCAGTTCTGCCAGCTTTCGCGGGTCAACCCGGCGCCGAGCATGCAGCGCAGACCGTGGTCACGTTCACCGGCCACCTCGGGCTGGTTGAGCAGATAGCGGCAGATTTCACCGATGTACTGGAACACGCTCACATGATGCTTGCGCACATCGTTCCAGAACTCACGGACACTGAATTTGCGCCGTACCACAATGGCTGCACCGGTTTTCAGCGCGGTGGACGTCACTGACGTGGCGGCTGCACCGTGATACAGCGGCAAGCAGCAATAGAACACGTCATGGGCGGTGGTTTGCAGGGTGATTTCCATGATGTCACCGGTCGACATCCAGCGCATATGGCTATAGCGCGCCGCTTTCGGCAGGCCGGTGGTGCCCGAGGTGAAGATCAGCAGGCACGGGCTCTCGGCTCTCAGGTCGGCGCGCACATCACGAGGGAATGGCATGGCGGGGGCTGTGGCCAGTGCTTGAGCCAGTCCGGTATCGACCTGTGACGGCATGGCCCCGGTCCATGGCTGCTCGGCATCCGCTACCAGCCATAAGGGCAGCGGTGGCAAGCCTTCAGTGGCAAGCACATTGCCCAGCACCTCTTCGCCGACCAGCATGGCCTTGGCATCGATCGCCTGCAGCGCGTGCACCAGTGGCCGGCCGCTGACCTGGGTATTGACGAAACCCGCCACCACGCCGAGCTTGGCCAGGGCGAACCAGCAACAGAAAAACTCCGGGCGGTTCTCCATCGCCAGGGCGCAGACATCACCCGGACGCAGGCCGCGGGCATACAGGACATGGGCCAAACGGTCGGCGCGGGCATTGATCAGGGCGAAACTGAGACGCTGTTCGCCATAAATGATAAAGGGCCGTTCGCCGTGACGCTGCGCCTGCTCTTCGAGGCGATCGGCAAGGGTGTAGCGATCGGCCGGTTTGATCCGGGCACTGGCGGCGGCCCGCAAATCGAGAATTGCCTGCGTCTGCTCCCGTGGCACAACTGCGCGTTCGGCACTGGACAGCAGGGTTGCGTTGTTGAAATCGTTCATCCTTATCTCCGATATTGGGGCCACTGCGTAACTCAGCGTTGTGTGCGCGGCATGCCCAGGCCGAACTGGGCAATCAGCTCGCGCTGGATCTCATTGGTGCCACCGCCAAAGGTCAGGTTGACCGATGCCCGCACCTCATATTCCAGCTCGCCAAGCAGATAAGCCGCTGCCGAACCGGCCCGGGTCAGGCCACTGGCACCCAGGATGGCTGACAGCTTGCGCAGGATCTCGATCGCCGACTCCGAGCCGTAGACCTTGGTGGTCGAGGCCAGTGCGACGTCCACACGGTCGCGTTCAAGGTCGGCGGCAATCCGGAAATTGATCAGGCGCATCGCTTCAAGCCGGGCATAACACTCGGCCAGATCGCGCTTGACCCAGGCCACATCGGTGGCGCGGTGGCCCTGCTCATCGGCGCAACGTGCCCACAGATAGACGCGGTTGAACAGGCTGACCACTTTGTCGGACCAGGCCCCCAGGCCCAGGCGTTCGTGGTTGAGCTGCGCCGTAATCAGTTTCCAGCCGCCATGCAGCTCACCCACCAGCATGTTGCGTGGCACCCGCACATTGTCGTAATAGGTGGCCGCCGTAGGATTGCCGGAGGTCGGGATCAGGGTGCTGGAAAACCCTTGGGCAAGGGTGTCGAGAATCAGGATCGAAATGCCCTTGTGACGCGCCTGCTCGGGGTCGGTACGGGCCGCCAGCCAGATGAAGTCGGCCGCATCGGCGCCCGAGGTCCAGAGCTTGCTGCCATTGACCACAAAACCGTCGGCATCTTCACGGGCGGTGGTTTTCAGTACCGCCAGATCGCTGCCAGCACTGGCTTCGGAGTAACCGATGGCGAAGTTGATGTCCCCGGCGGCGATCCCTGGCAGGAATTTATCCTTTTGCAACGCCGAGCCGTGGGCCATCAGCGCCGGGCCAACGGTACTGATGGTCACGAATGGCAGTGGCGCACCGGCGATATTGGCTTCTTCAAAGAAAATCAATTGCTCGGTAGGGCCATAACCCTGCCCGCCATAGGCCTTGGGCCAGCCTACCGCCAGCCAGCCATCGCGACCGATTTGCGCGATGGTGCGGCGAAACAGCTCGCCACCTTCGGTACCGCGCATCTGCTGGCGCAGCTCGGGAGTCATCAGGTTCTGGAAATAGTCCCGGACCTTGAGTCGCAATGCATGCTGTTCAGGGGTGAGATCGACAAACATGGGGACGCGCCTCCAGACTGTTAGAAAACGTGCTTGTGTGCGGCTCACTCTAAGGCTGTCTGCGCCCCGCCGCTTCGTCTGTATGGACGAACAAAACAACCGTCTGCCAGGATCAATCCCGAGTGATCTGCGCCAGCATTGCCGCCTCGAAATGCTCGCTATAAGGCGGCAGCAAGCCCCATTCGCCGCGCGGATCGTGGTCGGGTGCCTTGAGTACGGTGCGCAGGTGGCTGAATTCAAGGAACCCTTCACGGCCGTGGTAATGGCCCATGCCCGAGCCGCCGATACCGCCGAACGGAGCATCATGCAGGGCGGCATGCATCATCACGTCATTGAGGGTGACGCCACCGGACAGGGTGTGCTCCAGCACATGACGCTGTTCAAGGGCATCGTTGCCAAAGTAGTAGAGGGCCAGTGGCCGTGGCCGGTCATTGATATGCGCAATCACCTGGTCGACCTCGTCGTAGGGCAGCACGACCATGGCCGGGCCGAAGATCTCTTCGTGCTTGATCAGGCTGTCTTGAGGCGGGTCGATAACCAGTTGCAACGGACGCCGACGGTTTTGCATATCGACCGCTTGCGCATAGGGCAGGCTTATCACCCGGGCACCGGCCTGACGGGCCTGGTCAACCAGATTTTCCACCCGGGCCAGATGTTGTGGGTTGACCACGGCAACTACATCCGGGTTGTCGCTTACCTCGGGGATGAACCCGCGGTAAGCGCCAGCAAAGGCATTGATAAACGCCTCAAGCTGCTCACGGGCAACGTAGACCAGGTCCGGGTTGATGCAGACCTGACCGCTGTTGGTGGTCTTGGACAGAGCAATGCGAAAGGCCGCCGTGGCGAGATCCGCGCTGCGGGCAACGATCACTGGCGATTTACCGCCCAGTTCCAGTGTCACCGGCACCAGATTTTGCGCTGCATTACCCATCACCGAGCGGGCCACGGCGGTACTGCCGGTAAACACCAGGTGATCAAAGGGTTGCGCAGTAAAAGCCTGGGCCAGGTCGGCGCCGCCGGTGACCACCCCCACTTCCAGCGGGTCGAACAGTTCGGCAAACAGCCTGGCAACCAGCGCGGCAGTGCGCGGTACCACCTCCGAGGGCTTGAGGATCGCCCGGTTACCTGCCGCCAGCGCCGAAGCCAGCGGGCTGAGCAGTGTGTACAGCGGCGCGTTCCAGGTCCCCAGAATGCCCACGGTGCCCTTGGGCTGGTACATCACCCATGCCTGGGCACCGAGCTGATCATAGGGGCTGAAGACCTGTCGCGGTTCATCCTGCATCCAGCTTTCGAGGTGGTCCCGGGCGTGCTTGAGCGAGCCCAGTGCCCCCAGCACATCGTTCATCAATGAGAACCCCCGGGGGCGACCGCCAAAGTCGGCATCCATCGCCTCGGCCAGCGCCAGGTGGTGGTCCACCAGTATGTCGATTACCCGCTGGATTCGCGCCCGGCGCTGCGCAGCGCTGACTGCGCCCTGAGCGTTGAACGCGGCTTTCTGCTCAAGCAACAGGGCTGCCAGACCATCAGCGCAAGAAATTGCACAACTCATTGATGCCTCCTCAACTGAACAAGGGCCCGCACAACACCCTGATCGAAAGCTAGCCCGATCCTGCGTGCAAGCGCCTCGTCCAAGTGGACGAGTAAGTCAGAGTGGCCCCGTAACCTGTACACCCCGCCAAGGGCGAAGGTTTCCTCTGGTTGCGGTTGTCCCGCGCTTGGATTAACGTTCAGTCCAACTGCCAACGTGACTTGAATCCCGTCACTACCTGCCCTTTCAGGAGGGCTGTCGGATGCAACGGTGCTTGCCGCTGAGTCTGCTGTTCATTGCCCTCGCAGGTTGTACCCTGGGGCCTGATTTTGTTCGTCCCGAAGTTGCTGCGGATGCCGGTTACTCCACGCACAACCTCACGACCACCGCCCGGGCCGATATCGACGCTGGCGGCGCTGCGCAACGCCTGATTGCCGGCATGGATATACCCGGGCAATGGTGGACACTGTTCCGCTCGCCGGAATTGAACGCCCTGGTGGAAGAGGCCTTGCGCGCCAACCCGGATATCAGCGCCGCGCAAGCAGCATTGCGCCAGGCCAATGAGCAGGTGTATGTCGATCAGGCTTCCTTGTTTCCCGTCCTGAACGGCAATTTGTCGAAAACCCGCCAGAAAGTCTCCGGGACCACATCCGGTACGGCGTCGTCGCCGATTCTCACACTCAGCTCCGCGTCACTGAGCGTGTCCTATGCGCCGGATGTCTTCGGCGGTACGCGCCGGCAGATCGAGTCGTCCACGGCGCAAGCCGAGTACCAGCGTTTTCAGCTTGAGGCCACCTACCTCACGCTATCCACCAATGTGGTCAATACCGCCGTCAGCCTGGCGTCCCTGCGCGATCAGATTGCGGCGACCGGGCAAATCATCCAGCTACAGAGCGACCAGCTCGACCTGCTGCAGGCGCAGCGGCGCCTCGGTGCCATTGCCGATACCGATGTATTGACCCAGCAAACTGCCCTGGCGCAAACCCGCGCTACTCTGGCGCCCTTGCAAAAGCAGTTGGCGCAAACCCGGAACCAGTTGATGGCCTACCTGGGCAGGTTCCCCAATCAGGACAAGGGCGAGCGTTTCAACCTGGCGTCCCTGCATCTGCCGCAAGAATTGCCAGTGAGTCTGCCCTCGGCAATCGTCGAAAAGCGTCCGGATGTGCGCTCCGCTCAGGCGCAACTGCATGAGGCCAGTGCCAATATTGGCGTGGCGGTGGCCAATCAGTTGCCACAGTTCAGCATTACCGGTTCATTGGGTTCCACGGTAGCCAGCGGCAGCACGCTGTTTTCCGCAGGCTCGGGTGTATGGAGCCTGGCCGGGGCAATTGCCCAACCGCTGTTCGATGCCGGTGCGCTTGAACACCGAAAACGGGCGGCGGTTGCGGCGTATGACCAGTCGGCGGCGCAGTACCGCGGTACGGTGCTTGCCGCATTCCAGGATGTGGCCAACGCGCTCAGGGCGCTGGAGGCCGATGCCGAGGCGCTCAAGCAGCAAGTGGCTGCGGAGCAGTCCGCCCAGGCCAGCCTTGCCCTGGTGCAGGCGCAGTACCGCCTGGGCGCGGTGGCTTATATCAACCTGCTCACGGCGCAGCAAACCTACCAGAATACCGTGCTCACCCGGGTCCAGGCCCAGGCCGTGCGCTACAGCGATACCGCAGCGCTGTTTCAGGCTCTGGGCGGCGGCTGGTGGAACCGCAGCGACCCTGACCCCCAGGGCCGCCCTGACCGATTCGGCTTGCCGACCTGGCAAGAACTCATGCCGAGTCACAACAAGACCGCGCCCGCCAAACCCACGCGGCTCGACTGAATACCATTGAAACAGCGAGAACAACCATGGCTGACGTCAACAACGACTCACTCGCGCAACCCACTGCAAGGCGCAGGCTGTGGCGGCCGATGCTTATCATGATCGGGGTAGTGCTGGTGATTGTCGCGATCATTGCCGGGGTCAAGTTCGCGCAGATCTCAGCCATGATTGCCCAGGCAAAGCAGCCCTTGCCCGCCGCCGTCGTCACCGCCATGCAAGTACCGTTCGACGACTGGCAGCCGACGGTGACCGCCGTGGGCTCGATAAAAGCCGTGCGCGGGGTCGATGTGACCACCGAAGCGGGTGGCATTGTGCGCAGCATCGGTTTTACACCGGGCCAGGAAGTGGCAGCACAGGCGCTGCTGGTTCAATTGAATGCTGATTCGGACATCGCCCTGCTCCATTCGCTGGAAGCCACGGCGGACCTGGCCGCCATCGTCCTCAAGCGTGACCGCGCACAACTGGCGGTCAACGCCGTGTCCCAGGCGCAAGTGGACACCGACAACGCAGACCTCAAAGCCAAACTGGCCGCCGCAGAACAGCAGCGGGCGCTGGTGGCGCAAAAAACCATTCGTGCGCCCTTTGCCGGGCGTATAGGCATTACTGCTGTCAACCCCGGGCAATACCTCAACCCCGGTGACAAAATCGCCACGTTGCAAACCTTCGACCCCATCTATATCGACTTCAACGTGCCCCAGACCCAACTGGAAGCCATTGCTGTCGGCCAAAAAGTATCGGTGACCGCCGACGGCCTCTCCAACCAGACATTCACGGGGCGCGTCAGCACCATAGACACCCGCTTCGACCCGACCACGCGTAACGTCACGGTCGAAGCCAGCGTTGCCAACCCCGGGAAAAACCTGGTGCCCGGCATGTTTGCCCGCGCAGTTGTCGACTCGGGGGCGGTGCTGCGCTACCTGACCGTGCCACAGACAGCCGTCACCTATAACCCCTACGGCACCACCGTTTTTATCGCGCTGTCGAGCAAGAACGACAAGGGTGAAGACGTTCTCACGGCGCAACAGACCTTTATCAAGACCGGACCGACCCGTGGCGATCAGGTCGCCATCCTGTCCGGTGTGAAGGAAGGCGACCTGTTGATCACCAGTGGTCAGATGAAACTCAAAAATGGCTCGCCGGTGCAGATCGACAACAGTGCTGCGCCGCTCAACGATGCGGCGCCAACGCCTCAAGAACATTAAAGGTGACCCATGAAGCTCACCGATACCTTTATCCAGCGCCCGGTCTGGGCCGTAGTGGTTTCGCTGTTTATCCTGATCCTGGGGCTACGTTCGATCTTCGAATTGCCGGTCAACCAATGGCCGCGAACCGAAAATGCGGTGGTCACTATTACCACCGCCTACTACGGCGCCGATGCAGCCACAGTTGCCGGGTTTATCACCCAGCCACTGGAGTCGGCGATCGCCCAGGCCCAGGGCATCGATTATCTGTCTTCGTCGAGTATTACCGGGGTCTCGACCATTACCGCCACGCTGCGGCTGAACTTCGACGCCAGCAAGGCCCTGACCGAGATCAACACCCAGGTCAACTCGGTCAAGAACCAGCTACCGGCCCAGGCCCAGGAGCCGGTGCTGTCGGTTGCGGTGGGGCAAACCACGGATGCCATGTACCTGGGGTTCTACAGCGACACCCTGCCCACCAATAACATCACCGATTATCTGGTGCGGGTGGTCAAACCCAAGCTCGACTCGATCCAGGGCGTGCAAACCGCAGAAATCCTCGGTGGGCGCCAGTTCGCCCTGCGTGCCTGGCTGGACCCGGGCAAACTGGCGGCCCATAACGTCACCGCCCAGGACGTAGTCGCGGCGCTGGCCAACAACAACTACCTGTCTGCCGTGGGTTCAACCCGCGGGCAAATGGTCACGGTAGACCTGACGGCCGGAACCGACTTGCACACGGTGGATGAATTCAAGCGGCTGGTGATCAAGAACAACGACGATGCCCTGGTGTACCTGGAAGATGTCGCCACTGTGACCCTGGGTGCAGAAAGCTACGACAGCAGCGTGGCGTTTTCCGGCAAACGTTCGGTGTTTGTCGGTATCAAAGCCGCGCCCAATGCCAATATCCTCAGCGTTGCCAGCAGCGTGCGCGACGCCTTCCCCGAACTGCAAGCGCAATTGCCTGCAGGCGTGCGCGGCGAAATCGTTTATGACTCCACAGCGTTCATCAATACTTCGATTGTCGAGGTGGTCAAGACCCTGGTGGAAGCAATGGTCATAGTGTCGGTGGTCATCTACCTGTTCCTCGGCTCATTCCGCGCGGTGATAGTGCCACTGGTGGCGATACCGCTGTCGCTGGTCGGCACCTTCTTTGTCATGTACCTGCTGGGTTACTCGATAAACCTGCTGACCTTGCTTGCATTGGTTCTGGCCATTGGTCTGGTGGTGGACGACGCGATTATCGTGGTGGAAAACGTCGACCGGCATATCAAGGAGCAAGGCAAAGGTGTATTTGAAGCCGCGTTGATGGCGGCGCGTGAACTGGGCGGCCCGATCATCGCGATGACGGTGGTGCTGATTGCCGCCTATGTGCCGATCGGGCTGCGCAGCGGCTTGACGGGGGCACTGTTCAAGGAGTTCTGTTTTTCCCTGGCCGGTGCGGTAACCGTATCGGCAGTGGTGGCCTTGACGCTGTCACCGATGATGACCTCCCGGCTATTGCAACCCGGGCAGGATGAAGGTCGCTTCGCGCGCCGGCTCGATCAGTGTTTTGACTGGCTGCGCGGGCGTTACCATCGCGTTTTGTCAGCCGGTCTGGATATCTGGCCGGTGCTGGTGACCTTTGGCTTTGTCCTGTTTGTACTGGTCGCCGCCAGTGGCATGACCGCCAAAAGCGAACTGTCACCGACCGAAGACCAAGGGCTGGTGTTCATGATGATCAAAGGCCCGCCGACAGCTGCACCGCAACAGATGGAGCGCATTGCCGACCAGGCGTTTCAGATCGCCAGCAAGGAGCCTGAATACGCGCAGATGTTCCAGCTGACCGGGCTGCCCGCCCTCAATCAGGGCCTGGGCGGGGTCTTGCTCAAGCCCTGGAGCGAGCGCACACGCTCCCAGGCCGAGCTGATCTTCGATCTTCAGCAAAAATGGAATCAGGTGCCGGGGGCCACCGTCGCTGCCTTCCCATTGCCTTCGTTACCGGGCGCCCAGGGATTGCCGGTGCAGTTTGTGATCACCACCACCGACTCGGTAGAAAACCTCAATGAAGTGGCTCAGGCCGTGATGGCCGAAGCCCAGAAGCAACAGCTGTTCTGGTTTGCCGACATGGACCTGAAACTGGACAAACCGCAGGCCAGACTGGTGGTCGACCGGGAAAAAATTGCCGCACTGGGCATGACCCAGGCAGATGTCGGCGCAGCCCTGTCAGCTGCATTGGGTGGCAACTACGTCAATTACTTCTCGACCGCCGGGCGCTCATACAAAGTCATCCCGCAAGTACTGCAGGTTGACCGGCTCAACCCCGAGCAGATTCTCGATTACTACATCCGTACGCCCGCCGGTGTGATGATCCCGGCGCGCACGGTGGCGCATATCGAGACCTCGACACAACCCGAGTCGATCAATCACTTCCAGCAGTTGAACTCGGCGACCCTCTCGGGCGTCAGCGGTGTGGCCCAGGGCGAGTTGCTGGCCAGGCTCAACACTATCCTGAGCGACATTGCGCCCTCGGGTTACACCTCGGACTTTTCCGGCGAGTCGCGTCAGTTCATGCAAGAGTCCGGCGGCTTTGTCGGCTTGCTGCTGTTCTCGATATTAATCGTCTACCTGGCCCTGGCCTTCCAGTTCGAAAGCTTCCGCGATCCGGTGGTCATTCTGTTCTCGGTGCCGCCGGCACTGTTTGGTGCGCTGGCCTTTATTACCATGGGCTTTGCTTCGATCAATGTGTACACCCAGGTGGGCCTGGTGACGCTGCTGGGGCTGATCACCAAGCACGGGATCCTGATCGTGCAATTTGCCAATGAACTGCAACGCGCAGGCCGCAGCAAGCGTGAGGCCATTGAGGAAGCCGCCGGCGTGCGTCTGCGGCCGATCCTGATGACCACGGCCGCGATGGTACTGGGCGTGGTGCCGCTGGTCTGGGCTTCCGGTGCCGGGGCTGCAGGGCGCCATGACATGGGGCTGGTGATCTTCGCCGGGCTGTCTATCGGCACCCTGCTGACGCTGTTCATGGTGCCGGCGATGTATATGTTTATCGGTTCCAGCCATCACCTCCAGGCTGCACGACCCTCGACAGATCCGCGCGGCGGATGAATACAGGGGGCAAGGTTGACAGGGTCGCATACGTGCTCTAGGTTGACGCAAACGTAAACGTAAGCACAAAAACAAGCCAAAACAATAATTATAAGAGAGCCACCCATGAGCACGATGGCGATACTGATATCCCTTCTGTTGTTGATGTTTTTCGCCTACCGGGGCGTGACGGTTTTGATCCTGGCGCCGTTGATGGCCGCGCTGGCCGTTCTTCTCAGCGGGGCAGCCGCAGATATCATGCCCACCTTTACCCAGCTGTTCATGAAGGAGCTGGGGCTCTATGTGATCAAGTTTTTCCCCCTGTTCATACTCGGTGCCCTGTTCGGCAAGCTGGTCGCCGACTCCGGAGCAGCGCATACCATCGCTGACTGGTTTATGCGCAAACTCGGCCATCGCCATGCAATTCTCACCGTAGTGCTGGCCTGTGCGCTGTTGACCTACGGTGGCGTATCGCTGTTTGTGGTGGCCTTTGCCGTATACCCGATCGGGGCGGCAATTTTTCGTGAGTCCGGCACGCCAAAACGCTATATGCCAGCGGCCATTGCGCTGGGGGCCTTTACCTTCACCATGACCGCGCTGCCTGGCGCACCGTCGATACAGAACTCGATTCCCACGGCTTACCTGGGCACCACCACCTTCGCCGCCCCGGGCCTGGGCATCATCGCGTCGATCGTCATGCTGTGGATGGGCAGCTGGATGCTGCAATCGCGAGCCCGCAAGGCAATGGCCAAGGGTGAAGGCTACGGCCCCCATGACGACGAAATAGCGTCGAATGCCAGCATAAAAAAACCCGGACTGCTCGTAGCCCTGCTGCCGATAATCGTGGTGATCGGCCTGAACGCGGCGTTCAGCTACTGGATCCTGCCTGCCCTGGACCTCAGCGTTTTGCGTGAAGAGCGCTTTGGCAATATCGACCCGGTGAGCGTCATAGGGCTGTGGTCCGTGCTGTTGGCCCTGATGTGCGCAATCGTATTTG
This sequence comes from Pseudomonas sp. WS 5051, assembly GCF_012985715.1. Classification (NCBI taxonomy): domain Bacteria; kingdom Pseudomonadati; phylum Pseudomonadota; class Gammaproteobacteria; order Pseudomonadales; family Pseudomonadaceae; genus Pseudomonas; species Pseudomonas sp. WS 5051. The sequence goes on along the minus strand of NZ_JAAQWV010000002.1, from coordinate 239,133 downwards.
TGATCCTGCTCAACTGGCGCCGCTGGGACAACCTGACGGTCACCCTCAACAAGGGCACCATCGGCGCCCTGCTGCCGATCTTCAACACAGCTTCGGAAGTGGCCTATGGCGCGGTGATCGCCGGTATGGCCGGATTTGCGCTGATCAAGGACACCATCCTCAATGTCTCGCCGGAGCATCCGCTGATTTCGGCCGTGCTCAGCATGAACGTGCTGGCAGGCATTACCGGCTCCTCGTCCGGAGGCCTGAGCATCGCCTTCCGCACCCTGGGCGCGGACTATCTGCGCATGATCGAAGCCGCGGGCATCAGCCCCGACCTGTTTCACCGGGTCGCTACCATTGCTGCCGGCGGCCTGGACACCCTGCCCCACTCGGGCGCGGTGATCACCTTACTGGCAATTTGTAACCTTACGCACCGCCAGTCCTACCCGCAAATTTTCATGATGACGACCGTTGTGCCCATGACCGCCTTGCTGGTGGTCATGGTGCTGGGTTCAACGTTCGGCAGCTTCTGACCATGGCGCATAACAACAAGGACTCGACCATGAACACGGCACCTCTCTCTCCCAGCGACCCGCAACGGGATGCTTCGCAGCGTTTCAATATTGCCCGGGCTTGCTGTGACCGCTGGGCTGACGACCCCGAACGCATTGCGATCATCCAGAAAAATGCCGATGGCACGGTTCAATACCACAGCTTTTTGGCCTTGCAACAACAGGCCAACCGCCTGGCCAACAGTTTGCGCACACAAGGTATCAACGCAGGTGACAGGGTCGGGATCATGCTCCCTCAAGGCCTGGAGGCCGGCACCGCTCATATCGCGCTGTACAAGCTGGGCGCCATTGCGGTTCCGCTGTTCAAGCTGTTCGGTGCGGACGCCATCGAACATCGCGCTTCGAACTGTTCAATGCGTGCGCTGATCACCGACGCCAGCGGCCTGCAGAAGATCGACGGAATTCGTGCCGGCCTTGCCCACTTGCATCTGTGCTACGTTATCGATGCACCCGCGCATCGTAATGACGTGCTTGATTACCATGAGCAACTGCAGTGCCACAGTGACCAGTTCGAGACCCTCGATACGGCGGCCGAGGATCCGGCACTGATCATCTACACCTCCGGCACCACCGGCCATCCTAAAGGCGCTTTGCATGCCCATCGCGTGTTGCTCGGGCATTTGCCCGGCGTGCGCAGTTCACACGACGACTTCCCCCAGCCCGGTGACCGGATGTGGACCCCGGCAGACTGGGCATGGATTGGCGGGTTGCTCGATGTGCTGCTACCTGCCTGGTATCACGGCGTGCCGGTGGTGGCCCACCGCGCTGACAAGTTTGTACCTGAAGACGTATTTGCCCTGATTGAAGCATTGCAGATTAAAAATGTCTTCTTCCCGCCCACCGCCCTCAAGCTGTTACGCCCTGTCGAAAACCCGCAACAGCGCTGGCATCTCGCGCTGCGGTCGGTTGCCAGTGGTGGCGAGTCACTGGGTGATGAACTGTTGGCCTGGGGCGACCAGGCGCTGGGCGTGCGCATCAATGAATTTTATGGCCAGACCGAATGCAATCTGGTGGTGTCCTCCTGCGCCAGCCAGGGGATCTACCGCCCCCATGCCATTGGCCGCGCGGTCGAGGGGTTTGACGTGGCCATCGTCGACGACTATGGCGTGCCCGTGCCCACAGGTGGTTCAGGGCATATTGCCGTGGCCACGCCCAACGGCAGCCAGATGCTGCGCTATTGGGAAAACAGCCAGGCCACTGCCGAGAAATACCTCAACGGCTGGCTGGTGACGGGCGACAAGGGCTCGATGGATGAGGATGGCTATATCTTCTTCCTTGGACGCAACGATGACGTCATCACCAGCGCAGGCTATCGCATCGGACCGACCCCCATCGAAGACTGCCTGATCAAGCATCCGGCGGTGAAAATGGCGGCGGCTATCGGCAAGAAAGATCCGATTCGTACCGAGGTGGTCAAGGCGTTTGTCGTCCTCAACCACGGCTACGCCGCCAGCAACAACACCATACGCGAGCTGCAGGCGCATGTTCGCGCACAACTGGCGGCCCATGAGTACCCCCGTGAAATTGAATTCCTCGACGAACTGCCCATGACCACGACGGGCAAAATCATTCGCAAGGCCCTGCGCGAACTGGAAGAACAACGTACTGCGATGGAGCTGCAAGCATGAATTTTCTAGGAAAGGCTTTCGACGAAATTACCCGGGGCGAAACGTTTGGCCAGTCGCTGACCATCGATGCGTCACACATCAGCCGTGCCTGCGGCATGTTTGGTGACTTCAAACCGTTGCACAGCGATGCCCAATTTTGTGCCAGCAGCCGTTTCGGTCGACCGATCCTGCATGGGCCAATGACCAGCGCCTTCATGTCTGCTTCCATCGGCATGTACTTCTACGGCACCGCCGTGGCCTACCTTGAGCATAACTGCCGGTTTATCGCTCCGGTGTTTGCAGGCGACACCCTGAGTGTCGAATGGACCATTACCGAAACCCTCGACAAACCCCGCAGCAATGGCGGTATTGCCGTACTCAACGGCTATTGCAGCAACCAGCGCGGCGAGCAGATTGCCGAGGCCAGCGGCAAGATTTTGCTCAGCAATCGGACGCCGGTTTAGACCTTTTCCAACAGCCCGGCTGGCTGTGAACATTGCCCGCCACGACAAGTCGGCGGGTCCTTGAGGATGAATATGATATGTCCCGGCTAACGACCTCTCTGCAAGACAGCGCCGCCCCCGATGGAGTCTGTTATGGCTGCGGCAGCCACAACCCTCACGGCTTGCATATCAAGAGTTACTGGCACGCAGACGGTGTGCATGTGATTGCCGAACACCTGCCGGACCCCAAATATTGCGGTTGGCCCGAACTGGTATACGGCGGCATGATCGCCATGCTGGTGGACTGCCATTCGAACTGGACGGCCATGGCTTATCACTACCGCATGGAGCAGCGCGATGCGGCCAGCCTGCCGCGGATCAATTGCGTCACGGGCAACCTGGGAATCAAATTTATCAAACCGACGCCCATGGGCGTGCCGCTGACCTTGCGGGCCCGGGTGGAAGGCGACGTGGGGCGTAAAACGCGGATTATATGCGAGGTCTATGCCGGGGATGTGCTGACGGCGGTGGGCGATTCGATTTTCGTACGGGTCGACACCGGGCAACTGGCCACGGCAGCCCATGGCCGCGCTGCGGGTTAAAGCTGATCGGCGTGACATCATCGCGAGCAAGCTCGCTCCCACCCTGATTGCCAGCAGCGCAATCGGTGGGAGCTGACTGGTCCGGGATCCAGCCGTTATTTACTCAGGACTCTGGCGTCTTTGGTGCGGATCTCCTTGATCACCGCATTGACGCGATTGACCAGCACATAGTGGCCGCTGATTTGCACCCACTGTTCATGTTCATCAGGTTTTGGCAGGCCCCGGGCGTGCCAGTCCTTGATCGCCTCCGCGTCCCGGATGAATTGATCAGGCGCCTTGTCGCCGTTGCCATAGCAACTGCTCAGGTCCATGGACTCAGCCAGTATCTGCCCCGGCTTGCAGTCCCCGGGTTTGTCGTCATCAGCCTGTGCTGCGTAAGGCATGGCGCACAAAAGACCGGCCATTATTGATGCAGAAATCAAGCTGCGCATGTTCACCTCAACGTATGGGAGTACAGGCTTTATGGACAAGCCCTCACTGCAGTACGTTCCAATATCTTAATCAAGAATATTGATCACGAGATCAGCAATGACGATTGGACTGCACTTATAGCTTGAGGTGAAGTAACCACAAGGCCGCTGAAAATAATAAACGGCCATTTGTGGAGAACAGCATGTCATTCAATATCAACAGCTTCAAGCTTGAGGGACGTCGGGCCCTGATCACCGGATCAGGCCAGGGTATCGGGCTTGAACTGGCCCGCGGCCTGGGCGCAGCTGGCGCAACGGTGGTGATCAACACTCGCAATATCGATAAATCTCGTGCCGTGGCCGCTCAACTGCGCGACGAAGGGCTGAAGGCTGAATCCGTGGCCTTCGATGTGACCGACCGCGAGCAATTGCTAGCCGCGATCAACACCTTTGAGAGCGATGTCGGGGCCATCGATATTCTGGTCAACAACGCCGGCATCCAGCGTCGTGCGCCACTGGAGGACTTCAGCGCCAGCGACTGGCACGACGTGATGCGCACCAACCTGGACGGTGTGTTCCATGTTTCCCAAGCTGTTGCGCGGCACATGATCGCCCGCGGTCGCGGCAAGATCATCAATATCTGCTCGGTGCAAAGCCAGCTGGCACGCCCGACCATCGCCCCTTATGCCGCCTCCAAAGGCGCAGTGAAGATGCTCACCAAAGGCATGTGCGCCGAGTGGGCACGGCATGGCATCCAGGCCAATGGCCTGGCCCCGGGCTATTTTGCCACCGAAATGAATCGCGCCCTGGTCGATAACCAGGAGTTTTCCGAGTGGCTGTGCAAGCGCACCCCGGCTGGCCGCTGGGGCCGGGTTGATGAGCTGTGCGGAGCCGCGGTGTTCCTGGCTTCGCCGGCTTCGGACTTTATCAACGGGCAAACCCTGTTTGTGGACGGGGGCCTGACCAGCGTTGTTTGACCCGCACCTGAAAAACAATAACAAGGAACACCCCATGAGCACGCTTAAAGAACCAGCACTGCCCTTGAGCGAGATCGGCAGTGCGCAGGTCAAGACCCAGGGCTTCGCGACCAAACGCTGGCTGTATCTGATCCCGCTGATATTCATTACTTACAGCCTGGCCTACCTGGACCGGGCCAACTACGGCTTTGCCAGTGCGGCGGGCATCGAGCAGGACCTGGGCATCACCAAGGGCATGTCCTCGCTGATCGGTGCGCTGTTTTTTCTCGGTTACTTTTTCTTCCAGGTACCGGGGGCGATCTACGCGCAGAAGTACAGCGTGCGCAAACTGGTGTTCTGGAGCCTGATCCTGTGGGGCTTTTGCGCCATGGCCACGGGGTTGGTGACCAATATCCCGATGCTGATGTTTATTCGGGTTTCCCTGGGCATTGTCGAAGCGGCCGTGATGCCGGCCATGCTGATTTTCATCAGCAACTGGTTCACCCGCAAAGAGCGCTCGCGGGCCAATACCTTCCTGGTGCTGGGCAACCCGGTGACCGTATTGTGGATGTCGGTACTGTCCGGCTACCTGATCCAGGCCTGGGGCTGGCGCGAAATGTTCATCATTGAAGGCGCGCCAGCGGTGCTCTGGGCCTTCGTCTGGTGGCGCATGGCGCGAGACAGGCCTGAACAGGTGAACTGGTTGACGCCACAGGAAAAAGCCCGACTGGCGGCGACCCTGGCTGATGAACAGAAAGGCATGCAACAAGTGCGCAATTACCGTCAGGCGTTTACCAGCCCTGTGGTGATCCAGTTGTGCTGTGTGCATGCGCTGTGGAGCATTGGCGTGTACGGTTTTATCATGTGGCTGCCGAGCATTATCAAACAGGCAGCGGCGGCGGACATCGTGACAGTTGGCTGGCTAAGCGCAGTTCCTTATGTCGCAGCGGTAGCGACGATGCTGGCTGTGTCCTGGGCTTCGGACAAAACCCAGCAGCGCAAACCCTTCATCTGGCCGCTGCTGGCCCTGGGGGCGCTGGCCTTCTTCTGCTCGTTCCTGCTCGGGTCTTCACATTTCTGGTTGTCGTTTGCTTTGCTGACTATTGCCGGTGCTGCACTTTACGCACCTTATGGGCCTTTTTTCGCACTGATACCGGAGATTATTCCTTCGAACGTGTTCGGCGGAGCCATTGGCCTGATCAATGCCTGTGGCGCCCTGGGGGCCTTTGTCGGCTCCTGGATCGTGGGCTACCTGATCGGCCTTACCGGCAATCCGGGGGCGGCGTATATCTTTATGACGGCCGGGGTGCTGTCTTCGGCATTGCTGATGGCCTGGGTGAAAGTGCTGCGCTAGACATATCCAGCTTTGAGAGTGTTTCTCAAAGGGGTGACAGCGAAACAGGGAATGTTATACAGTATCAGTACTTTATAACATTCCCTTGCCAGCGACCCTTCAATGACCCTCCCTACTCCCCCCTTGAATCAGCGCCTGCTGTCCATCGATGCCCTGCGGGGCCTGGTTATCCTCTTTATGCTGCTGGACCACGTGCGCGAGACATTCTTCCTGCACCGGCAAGTAGCCGACCCGATGAATATCGAGATCACCGACCCTGCACTGTTCTTCAGCCGTACCCTGGCCCATCTGTGTGCGCCGGTATTTGTCTTGCTGACCGGCCTGTCGGCGTATCTGTATGGCGAAAAGTATCAGGGCAAACGCGATGTTTCGGCGTTCCTGTTCAAGCGCGGGCTGTTTCTGGTGCTGCTGGAGTTCACTCTGGTCAACTTCGCCTGGACTTTCCAGTTGCCGCCGTCGGTGATCTACATGCAGGTCATCTGGGCCATTGGCGTCAGCATGATCGCCCTTGCCGCCCTGGTGTGGCTGCCACGCCCGGTTTTGCTGATACTTGGCCTGGGAATCATCGCCGGACACAATCTGCTGGATAACCTGCATTTTGCGGCGGGGTCGATGATGCATGTGCCCTGGGCGATTTTGCATGATCGCGGCTGGATTGAAGTGGGCGACAGCTTACGCATGCGCACGTCCTATCCGGTGTTGCCGTGGATCGGCGTGATTGCTCTGGGTTATTGCCTGGGCCCCTGGTTCACCCGCTCCACCCCACCAGCCTTGCGCCAGCGCTATCTGTTGCTGGCGGGCAGTGGCGCCCTGCTCGGCTTTATGCTGCTGCGTTTGTTCAATGGCTATGGCGAAGCCCCCTGGGCAAGCCATGACTCCGCCATGCACAGCGTGATGAGTTTTTTCAATATCACTAAATACCCGCCTTCGCTGTTGTTTCTCGCCTTGACCCTGGGTGTGGGCCTGTTGCTGTTGCTGACGTTTGAGCGGGCACAACAACGCAAGTGGATCAGCACCCTGGCCGTGTTTGGCGCAGCCCCGATGTTTTTCTATCTGTTGCATCTGTATGCACTCAAAGTACTGTACCTGGCCAGTGTTGCCCTGTTTGGCTTGAATCAGGGCAACTATTTCGGTTTCGACAGTATCGGGGCGGTCTGGTTAACGGCCGTGCTGCTGGCCATTTCGTTGTATTTGCCGGTGCGCTGGTTCGCCAACTTGAAAGCCCGCCGGCGGGATATCACCTGGCTCAAGTATTTCTGATTCTGACGGCGCCCCCCTTTGCCCAACAGGATCGATTATCATCTCGCCGCCGGTCCCCCCTAGCGGGGGGTTAAAAGGGAATCCGCAGTGCTTTTACAGCACCCAACGGAACTGCCCCCGCAACTGTAGATGACGAGCCTGCTCCAAGATTGCCACTGGGATACCCCCCGGGAAGGCTGGAGCAAGCGATGACCCATCAGTCAGGAGACCTGCCGGCAAAGTCCACACACTAACCGGCGGGGTGTCCGGGGAGGCATCCTGCTTTGTACTGTTGCTGCAGCAGTACCCGATGATGCATTCCCGTCCGTGCACCTATGCCCCGTGTACGATCAAATGGAGATTGCATCATGCTGTTGCACCGCGTTGTTACGCTCATGGTCACGCTGGCCTTGCCGGCCCTGGCTCATGCGACCCCCACGCAATACCCCCTGACCCTGCAGAACTGCGCCACCCCGCTGACGTTTGAGCATGCCCCCAAAAGCGCGGTAACCATTGGCCAGGCCGGCACCGAAATGCTCTATGCCCTGGGCCTTGGTGACAGGCTGGTGGGTACTTCTTTGTGGTTCAACGATGTCCCCGTGCAATACCAGGCACAGAACGACAAGGTTGAGCGCCTGGCCGACAATGACCCGAGCTTTGAAGCCGTCATTGGGAAACGCCCGGAGCTGGTGGTCGTGCAGCTGGAGTGGATGGTGGGGCCGCAGGGTGTGGTGGGCACCCGCGAGCAGTTTCACGAACTGAAGATACCGACTTACCTGATGCCTTCTGACTGCGAGGGCAAAGACAACCTGGTTGGCGCCGACGGCACGCGCATGCAGCCATTCAGTATCGACACTGTCTACAAGAGCATCAGCCAGCTGGCAGAGATCTTCGATGTGCAGGCGCGCGGTGAACAACTGAACAACCAGCTCAAGGCGAGCCTGGAAAAATCCATTGCCTCGCTCAAGGGCAAGGACCTGAGCGCCACCAGTGCGCTGTTCTGGTTCTCCAGTGCGGACATGGATATCGACCCATATGTTGCCGGGCGCAAGGGTATCCCCGACTTTATGCTCAACACCCTGGGCGTGCGCAATGTGGTGGAGTCCGATGAAGAATGGCCAACTGTCGGCTGGGAAACCCTGGCCAAGGCCAACCCGACATTTTTGGTCATCGCGCGCATGGATCGCCGACGCTTCCCGGCGGATGACGTCGAGAAAAAACTTGAATTCCTGCGTACCGACCCGGTAACCCGCAATATGGATGCCGTGAAAAACAACCGCATCATTGTCCTCGATGCCCACGGGATGCAGGCCAGCCTGCGCCTGTTCGACGGCATCGAAACACTCGCAACTGCGATCAGCCGCCACGACCTGCCTAAATGACTGCACGGTTGATCACTGCCTTCGCCGCCTGTACAGCACTGCTGCTGGCTGTACTCGCCGGGGTCGCTATCGGTGAAACTCCGATCGCACCCGATGTGGTGCTGCAGGTACTGGCCAACAAACTGTGGGGCGCCGGGCATGCACTGGACCCGATCGACGAAGGCATTGTCTGGAACTATCGCCTGACCCGAGCTCTGGTGGCCGCGGCCTGCGGTGCGGGGCTGGCCATCTGCGGCGTGGTATTGCAGTCCTTGCTGCGCAACCCGCTGGCCGACCCCTACCTGCTGGGCATTTCTGCCGGGGCGTCCACAGGTGCCGTTGTGGTCGCGGTGCTTGGCCTGGGCGCCGGGGCCATTTCACTGTCGGCCGGGGCCTTTGCCGGGGCAATTTGCGCCTTTGCCCTGGTTATTCTGCTGGCACGGGCCAGCGGGCCCTCCGGTGTAAGTGCCCAGATTATCCTGGCAGGCATTGCCGGTTCTCAGTTGTTCAACGCAATCACTGCCTTCCTGATCACCAAATCGGCCAGTTCCGAGCAGGCTCGCGGGATCATGTTCTGGTTGCTGGGCAATCTCAGTGGCGTGCGCTGGCCTTCGGTATGGCTGGCAGTGCCTGTAGCGGTGCTGGGGCTGGCGGTGTGCCTGTGGCATCGACGGGCGCTGGATGCATTCACCTTTGGTGCGGACTCAGCGGCCTCATTGGGTATCCCGGTGCGCCGGGTGCAGCTATTGCTGATCAGTTGTGCGGCGCTGGTGACGGCGGTGATGGTGTCGATTGTAGGCTCCATCGGTTTTGTCGGGCTGGTCATTCCCCACGCCGTGCGCTTGCTGGCCGGTACCGGGCATGGCCGCCTGCTGCCCGTCAGCGCCCTGGGCGGGGCCTTGTTCCTGATTGCCGCCGATGTGCTGTCACGCACCTTGATAAAAGGCCAGGTGATTCCCGTCGGCGTGGTCACTGCCCTGGTGGGCGCGCCCGTATTTGCGCTGATCCTGATCGGCCGGAGACATGCACGATGACGGTACTGAGTTGTAGCAACCTGAGTTACCGCGTGGGTGATGCCCAGCTGTTGCAGGGCATCACCCTCAGTGTGCAGCGCGGCGAAACCCTGGGGATAGTCGGGCCCAACGGCTCCGGCAAGTCCACATTGCTCAAGCTGCTGGCCAACCTGCGGGTGCCCGGCCAGGGCCAGGTTTTACTGCACGGGCAAGCGCTGCGCAAAATGAGCCAGCGCAACATTGCGCAAACCCTGGCGGTGGTCGAGCAGCATGCCGACACCCACGACAGCATTGGCGTTTTTGATGCCGTCGCGCTGGGCCGTACACCCTGGCTGTCGGCACTAAGCCCGTGGTCAGCCAGGGACACGGCCATTGTCGAGCAGGCACTGGCCGATGTGGATGCTACGCATCTGCGCAACCGTACCTGGCGCGGGCTCTCGGGTGGTGAGCGACAACGCGTGCATATCGCCCGGGCCCTGGCCCAGCGCCCGCAAATCCTGTTGCTGGATGAGCCCGCCAATCATCTGGATATCCAGCATCAGCTGGCCATATTAAAAACCATACATGCCCTGCCCGTGACCACCCTGATCGCCATGCACGACCTCAATCAGGCCCTGAGCTGTGATCGCCTGGCGATTCTTGAACGTGGCCGTTTGATGGCGCTTGGTAAACCCCTTGAAGTCCTGACCCCGCAACGGCTGCAGAGCACATTCGGGGTACAGGCGCATTACCTGACTGACCCTTTTGACGGCGCGCAGATCCTGCGTATGTGCGTTTGAATGCTATTTAAGAGAGCCACCCATGCGTATTTCATCCCTGACCCTGCTGCTGACCACTGCCCTGCTCTGTACTTCGGCACTGGCACAAACCCACGAAGTGAAAATGCTCACCCGCAGTGCCACGGCCGGTATGGTCTATGAACCGGATTACCTGCAGATCGCCCCCGGCGACACGGTCAGGTTCATCCCCACACAAAGCGGCCACAATGCGGCCACACTGCCCGGACTGCTGCCTGAAGGTGCGCAACCGTTCAAGGGCAAGATCAACCAGGAGGTAGAGCAAACCTTCAGCGTGCCCGGCCTCTACGGCATTCAATGCACCCCGCACCTGGCCATGGGCATGGTCATGCTGATTCAGGTAGGCGAACCTTCTGCCGAGCCCCCGGTGCTGCCCGCCACGTTACCCAAACGCGCACTGGACCGTTTGACTGCTGCACTGCAACAGCAGCAGGTGGCGAAATGAGTGCCGTGGGTACGCGCTCCGCGATCCTGATCGCCCTCGCCAGCCCCCTGGCCGTGGCGGAGTCGGCCCAGGAGCAAGCCAAGGGCTTTATTGAAGACAGCACCTGGAGTGTGGTCAACCGTACGGTCTACGACAGCCGTGAGTATCGCCACGGAGCCAGCAACAGCGGCGCACGCAATGCCTATAAATCGCGCTCCGATCGCAATGGCTATGCCGAAGAGTGGGCCTACGGCTTGATGGGCACCCTGCAATCAGGCTTTACCCAGGGCCTGATCGGTGTCGGGGTGGATGCCCACGCCTATATGGGCCTCAAGCTGGACAGTGGCGGCGGTCGCGCCGGCAAGGCCCGCCTGCTTGGGCTGGACAACGACGGCTACCCCAAGGACAACTACGGCCGGGGTGGCGCGGCGCTCAATCTGCGTATGTCAAACACGGTGCTGTCCTGGGGCGAGCAGCGGGTCAAGACCCCGGTGTTCAGCTCATCCGACAGCCGCTTGCTGCCGGAAACGGCCACGGGGGTGTTCCTCACCAGCAACGAGTTCAATGCCCTTAAAATGGTCGGTGGGCATTTCACCGAAAGCACCGACCGCAATGCCAGCAGCCACAATCAAGGCTTTGTGGTCAATTATTCCAATGGCCCCAAAGGCAATGCATTCGACCTGGCCGGGCTGGTGTATACCCCGAGCAAAAACCTCAGCGCCAGCCTTTACACCTCGCGCTACGAAGACACCTGGAACCAGCATTACCTGGGCGCCGTCTTCAGCCACGCGCTGGATGAAAACCGCTCGCTGTCGCTGAACCTCAACCTGTACCGCACAACCGATGAAGGCAAGGCGCTGTCGGGCAATATCGATAACACCACCTGGAGTTTGCTGAGCACCTATGCCCAGGGCCCGCACAGTTTCAGCGTGGGCTATCAGAAAGTGCATGGCAACACGCCATTTGATTATGTGACACGGGGCGCGATTTTCCTGACCAATGCGGTCCAGCTATCTGACTTCAACGCACCCAACGAACAATCATGGCAAGCGCGTTACGACCTGGCGATGACACCCTGGGGTATGCCGGGGCTGGTGTTCAGCGCAGCGTATGTGCGAGGTAGCCAGATTGACGGCAGCCATGTGGATCCGCGGGGCGGCTATGCGTACCTGGGCTATGGCAAAGGCGGGAAGCACTGGGAACGGGATCTCGAAGCGCGCTATGTGGTGCAGAGCGGTGCAGCCAAGGGCACCATCATGTCATTGCGACATAATGTCCATCGCGGCAATACCGCACAGGCCGAACTGGATGCGGACCAGATACGCCTGGCGGTCGAATACCCGCTGACGGGCCGGTTTTAGGTAAACCAACCGTAGCAGTTGCCGAAGGAACGAGGCTGCTGCTACGGCGTTTAACTGCGAATCAGTGCATCGAACCATGATCGTGGTGCATCGGCATGCTATTAAGTGCACGCGCCTCGGCCTTCACCTCAATCTGTTCCTTGACCCCTTTGCTGTCTTCAACAATAAGGGTCAAAGGTACCTGGTCACCGGCTTTGACCTGATTGACCAGGTCAATCAGCATCACATGGTAGCCCTCAGGTTCGATAGCCACGCTCTTGCCCGCCGGTAGCGCTACCGATGTCACTGGCTGCATGCTCATCACGTCGTTTTGCATCTTCGATTCGTGGATCTGTACGGTCTTGGCTACCGGAGAACGGACTTCAACCAGCTTGCTGTCGGTGCTCGAAGTAATGTGCATAAAGGCACCGGTCGAAGGCTGACCGGCCACGGTGGCGCGCACCCAGGCATCATCAACAACGGTTTGCGCAGAAACGTGCAGGCTCATGCCCAGCAGTGACAACAGTAGATACTTAACAGGCTTCATAGGGTTGGCTCATTCCAAAGTGCACAGGATTAGCAGACTGACATCACGGTGAGCAGGTCTTCGGCACACTGCTTGGCTGACAGTGAAGGCGACAGGCCAAGACGCAACACACCACGGGAATCGAAAACGAAACTGGTTGCGGTGTGAGACAGGGTGTAAGAGTCACCGGTAGGGATCTTCTCGTAAAACACCTTGAATTCCTTGGCCGTAGCCGCGGTTTCTTCCAGGGTGCCGGACAAGGCAATAAAGCTCGGGTCAAAGGCTTTTACATAGGCATCAAGCATCTCCGGCTTGTCGCGCTCCGGGTCCAGGGTGATAAACACCACCTGCAAGCGGTCGCCGTCGGGGCCCATCATTTTCTTCGCCTGGGCGGCACGGGCCAGGGCGGTCGGGCACACGGCCGGGCACTGGGTAAAGCCGAAGAAAATCATCGGCATCATCCCGCGAAAACTGCCCAGCATCATCTCGATGCCTTGAGCATCCCTGAGCTTGAATTTGCGCCCGAGGATTTCATTGCTGAGGTCTTTGCCGTACTTGTATGACAAGCCGCTGCCAGGGTCGCAACCTGCGATCAAGCCCAGGCTGAGCAAGCCAAGACCGGTGACTACGCGGCGGCGAGTCAGTAAATCATTCATGTCAGGTTCCTTTAAGCGGCCTTTTCCAACGGAAAAGGCCTTTAACCTGCGTATTATCAGGCAGGTGTGTACGCTGCCCGATGCCAGGAGTGACCGGCTTGGCGCGCACGATTGCTGTGGGGTAGACGTGTTGCATGGGCGCAGAATTTACCACTGTCGCTAGACTGTCGCACGGCAGTCACGCCCCTCAATGGTGCACTACAGCGCCAGCAGCCTGTAAAACCGGGGGATGCAGCAACGCCTGCGACAAATCGACACAGGCATGATTTCTGGCGGATTCAGCGCTTTGCACTATGGGCAATCACCTGTCGCACCGTTATAAACAGCAACGCAGACAACACGGCATACAGGCCAAAGAGCCAGGCCGCAGCATTGGCGGCACCCTCCACGCCACCCGGAGCGGATAAACCGGCCATATTCGCAATCATCCCCGCCAGTGCCGCGCCAATCGCCGTGGCAATCAGTTGCACGGTGGTAATGGACGCACCGGCAATGTCCTTTTCGCTGTCAGGCACATTAGCCAGTACTCGGGTAAGCAGATGCGGCCACGCCAGCCCGATCCCTGTACCGACGCCGATCATTGCCAGGGAAACGCCGGTCAGGCTGATCAATGAACTGCCGCTTTGCGGCACACAGACAGCCGCCAGTGCCAGCCCCGACACCACAAATACGGGGCCGCAGCAGATTGCCCGGTTGGCAGATGCCAGCGCCAGGCCGCTGCTGTAAAGCGCACCAAGGGTCCAGCCGGCCGCCATCAGTGCTGCAATATAGCCCGCCACCAGCGGGGTTTGCAGATGCAAAACCTGCAAGAAGTACGGTACAAACACTTCGCTGGTCATGCCAATGACCATCAGGCTCATCGACAGATAGATCGGCAACAGCGCACTGCCAGGGCTCAGGCTGTGCTTGGGCAACATGCGGTGTCTGTCGCTGCTTTCAACACGGTACACGGCATACAGCAGTACCAGCCCGATCACCAGCCCAAGCGCGTTATACAGCGGCGATGGCTTGATGCTGCCCAGGGCAATCGCCATCACCACGCCAGTCAACAGCAACAGTTGCAGCCAGGGCAAGACCAGACGAGGTGATGCCTCGACTCTTTTCCCGGGCAGCATGGCCCAGGCCAGCAGCATAAACAGCAGGGTTACCGGGATCAGCGCCCAGAATGCTGCACGCCAGGCATCGTACTGCGCAAACACCCCGCCAACGGCCGGGCCAATCAAGGTCGCGGCGCCCCACATTCCTGAAATCAGGGCCATTGCCCTTGGCCACAGGGTTTGGTTGAACACCAGTCGGATCATTGAATATGGCAGGGCAAACAACAGTCCGCCGCCAAGGCCTTGAATGGTGCGCCCCAACACCAGCACGGCCATGTCAGGGGCGCTGCTGCACACCCCGCAACCCAGCGCAAAGACCAGCCCGGCGAGGCTATACGCGAGCCTGGGGCCAAGGGCCGACAGGCATTTGGCCGACACTACCGAGCCAATGATCGAGGCCACCACAAACAGTGTGGTGTTCCAGGCGTAGTAATCCAGCCCGCCGATATCCTTGACCACCGAGGGCAAGATGGTTGTCACCAGATACACGTTGATGGCATGCAACGCCACTCCGCCTGCCAGTGCCACCGATCGCAGCCCGTTGCGGCCCCATAGCAATGCCGACCATCCCGATGCCGTTGTCATTTCCCTTCCTTGAGTTCCATTTCGATGCAATCAGCCTATTATAAAAGCAAATGCTTTGGTAATTATTTATCCTCCAGGCGGTATGATCCCCCCATAAACCTCATTACCCTGATGGCTTTGTTCTATGCTCGCGACTGACTCCCCTGATGCTGCACGCAACAACGGTGCCACTGCCGAGCGGATCCTGTTTCTGCTGAAAACCCGCGGGCCGCTGAAAACCGCGGATCTTGGGGCAATGCTCGATATCACCCCGGAAGCTGCGCGCCAGCAGGTCCAGAAGCTGGTAGACGGCGCCATGATCGTTGGCTGCCTGATGCCGCCGGTTGGGGCCGGGCGCCCTTCGCAAAAATGGGTGTTGACCGATGCCGCTCAAGCCAGATTCCCCAATACCCATGCGCAGCTCACGGCGCAGTTGATTGATTCAATCAAGCTGATCTACGGCAATGAAGGGATCGACAAAGTGGTCGAGAGCATGGAACTGGCCAATACCCGCGAATACGTTGCAGCCTGTGAGCAAGGGCGAAACCTGCAAGAGAAAGTTCAGGTGCTGGTGGCCATACGCGACAGCGCCGGGTATATGGCGAGCATGGAAGCTGAAGGCGAGAACTGGCTGATCATCGAAAATCACTGCCCGATCTGTGTTGCAGCGCAGCAATGCCAGGGCTTTTGCCGGGCAGAGTTGCAAGTGTTCCAGGCGGCCATCGGGGACTCGGGGCAGGTTGAGCGAACAGAACACATGATCACAGGCAGTCGCCGTTGCGTGTATCGGGTAACCCCTGCTTGACGCGCATTTTTTTCACATAGGCTTCACCTCTCCGCCACTTCCTCCCGATTAACGTGCTGGCCATAACTTACGTCGATAACAGGCGCGCAGATGGAAAGCATGGCTGGCGTTGTACCTTGCAATACCCGCACTCGAGGTGTTGAGCGCTGGGCAATACCCGGTTTGATCCTGGCTTTTGTCGTATTTTATCTTTTGCCGCTGATGAGCCACGGCTTATGGATACCTGACGAAACCCGCTATGCCCAGATCAGCCAGGAAATGCTCCATAGCGGCAACTGGGTAGCCCCACACTTTATGGGCTTGCGCTATTTCGAGAAGCCGGTTGCCGGTTACTGGATGATCGCCATCGGGCAAGCTGTATTCGGTGACAACCTGTTTGGTGTGCGGATCGCCTCGGCACTGAGTACCGGGCTGAGTGTCTGGCTGGCATGGCTGATTGCCGGGCGCCTGTGGCATGACCCGCGCAAGCGTTTTGCCAGCGCACTGCTGTATATGAGTTTTGGACTGGTGGCCGGGCAAGCCGGCTATGCCAACCTCGACCCGCAGTTCACCTTCTGGGTCAACCTCAGTCTGGTAGCACTCTGGTATGCCTTTGACAGCACCACCCGCCGCGCGCGCATCGGTGCCTGGGCCGTGCTGGGCGTGGCCTGCGGCATGGGCTTTATGACCAAGGGGTTTCTGGCCTGGTTACTGCCCGTGTTGATCGCCGCTCCCTATGCCTTGTGGCAGCGGCGCGTCAAGGAAGTGCTGAGCCATGGCCCGTTGGCGATCCTTGTCGCAGTGGCTGTCTGCCTGCCGTGGGCGCTGGCGATCCACCATCAGGAACCGGACTTCTGGCAGTTTTTTTTCTGGAACGAACACGTACGCCGTTTCAGCGCGGCCGATGCACAACATACCCAACCCTGGTGGTTCTACCTGCCGATCCTGTTGGCCGCCAGCCTGCCCTGGGCGGCCTTGCTGCCGAAAACCCTGATGGATGCCTGGAAACACAAGCGCCAACCTGCGATCGGCTTTCTGCTGTTGTGGATGCTGCTGCCACTGGCCATCTTCAGCATGAGCAAGGGCAAGCTGCCCACCTACATCATGCCGTGCCTGCTGCCTTTGGCGCTGCTGATGGGCCGAGCCGTGGTTTCATGGATTGAACAGGCAAAGGGCCGCACCCTGCGTATCAACGGCCTGTTGAATGTGCTATTGGCGGTTGCCGGCCTGGTTGGACTGGCTTACCTGCAATTCAGTCGCCCGGTGTATGAGAACACCGAGGTGTTCAGCCTGTCTCTGGCCTATATCGTGTTGCTGGGCTGGCTGCTTAGCAACGCCCTGCAAGCCCTACGCCCGCTGCTGCTGTGGGCAGCACCTGCGATGGGCATGGGTGTGCTGGTGGCGCTGTTGCCCGCTGCGATGCCGGGAGTGATCATCAACAGCAAAATGCCCGATCAGTTTATTGCCGAGCATGTACAGGAACTGAGTCAGGCCCGCACGCTGCTCAGCAATGACCTGGGCGCGGCATCGGCCCTGTCCTGGCGCCTGGGTCGGCCTGATATCACGCTCTATAACAGC
This sequence comes from Pseudomonas sp. WS 5051, assembly GCF_012985715.1. Lineage (NCBI taxonomy): Bacteria > Pseudomonadati > Pseudomonadota > Gammaproteobacteria > Pseudomonadales > Pseudomonadaceae > Pseudomonas > Pseudomonas sp. WS 5051. Next base: position 221,828 of record NZ_JAAQWV010000002.1, on the reverse strand, counting down.
ACCGGAGAGCTTAAATATGGTTTGGGTTATGCCGATTCAGCCGGGCGTCAGGTTGATATGGATAGCATCGATCGCTGGATGAAGGAGGCACGTTTACGCGGCTCGGTCGGCGTGGTCATGCGCGCTCATTCGGCACTGGAAACCCACGAAGTCGAGCTGCTGCCGCTGGGTGGCAAGCGCTACGAACGCGGTGATCTCGCGATTTTCATCTTTCCCAAGGTTCAGCCTGTATGACTCTGATCAAACGCTGGAACAGCGAGCAAAAAGGCTTGCTGGTGTTGTTGGCCGTATCTGCCCTGCTCTTGTTGCTGGGCCTGGGTTCACGGGAGCTCTGGGGCCCGGAAACCCGCTGGGCCAATATCGCCCTGCAGATGCTGCAGAGCGGTGATTACCTGGATCCTTATCTGAAAGGCTCGCCCTACTACGACAAGCCCCTGCCCTCGTACTGGCTGATCACGGCAACCGCAAGCTTGATGGGTGGCCTGGGCAACTGGTCCTTGCGCCTGTCATCCGTTATTGCCGCCTGGCTAAGCGTGTGGCTGGTGTACCTGCTCGGCGAGCAGTTGTTTCGCAAGGGCACCGGGCTGATCGCTGGCTGGATGCTGGCCACGACCTTCTACTTTGTATTCTGGGCGCGGGTGGCCACGGCGGACATCCTTACGGTGTTTGGCTTGCTGGCGGCAGTCTGGTGGTACTGGCGCGGCCCCGATGACACCCGTCTGAGCCGGTACTGTGTGTTTTTCCTGTTGCTGTCCCTGACCTCGCTGCTCAAGGGGCTGATCGGTTTTATCCTGCCAGGGCTGGTGCTGTTGCCTCATCTGCTAAGTGAACAACGCTGGAAGCGTCATCTGAACCTGCGTTTGCTCCTCGCCCTGGTGGTTGCCGGGGCCGTATATATGCTGCCCTTCGTGCTGTCCCACCTGTATGGCGCGCCCACCTATGGCGAAAGCGGGCTGGAACTGGTGCTACGTGAAAACGTGGTGCGGTTCTTCAACCCCTTTGACCATATGGGGCCGATCTACACCTACCTGATCTACTTGCCGGCCTACACCCTGCCCTGGGCACCATTCTGGATGATCGGGCTGTGGGTGGCCGTACGTCAATGGCGGCATATCGAGCCCAATACGCGGTGGCTGGTGTGGGGGCTGGGTTTGCTGTTTGTATTTTTCACCGCCAGCGGCAGCCGGCGCAGTTATTACGTGTTGCCGCTGGTGCCGTTGGCCCAGCTGCTGGCGGCCTGGTGGGTGACCCGGCGCATGGCGCAAGGCAAAACCAACCCGCGCCGCTGGAACATCGGTTTCGGCATGAGTGCGACGTTACTGCTGTTGGTGCTGGGGGTGTTCTATCCGTGGTCCAACGGCGGCGGCGGGGTTATCCAGTTTGGCCAGGATGTGAAAGCGCGGGCCAGCCAGCAGGCGCCCTGGGATCAGTGGCGCATGGTGATGATTGATGTCGACAACAAACTGCCCATGTATGTGCAGAATGAAGGCGAGCCGTTCTTCTATATCGACCAGAGCCAGGATTACCCTCGCGATGGCGACAGTGCCGGGTTAATGGCCTGGCTGGACAAAACCAGCGGCCAGCATTTCAACCCGCAACGTACGCTGATTTTTGCCCAGTACCGCAGTGGCGATCCCCTGCCCCTTGGCTACTTGAGCGTGGATCACCAGACCCTCACCAGCCAGCCGGACAATGGCGACCGGTTGTTGCACAAACGCGAAGGTGGCAGCGTGGTGTATATCCCGCAATTACCCTGACCATACCCTTTGGTAGCGGGCTTGCTCGCGATAGAAGCGACGCGGTGTACCTGTCACGGCGCGTCAATGCAATCGCGAGCAAGCTCGCTCCCACCGGTACTCAGAGAATTCGGTAGAGCAGGCGTTCGATCCGTACCCGGCTTACGCGACGCAGGAACTTGGCCACCGCTGGCGGATAATCAGCCAGGGTTTCCAGGTTCTTGAAGTTGTCGATACGCTGGGTGTGGGCGAAGATCGCTTCCAGCTCCTTGCAGCGCGGTTCCAGCAATTCACGGCGTGGGTCGTCGATCAACAGGCCGTTTTCCAGATCCAGGCGGAATGCCCGTGGATTGAGGTTATTGCCGGTCAGCAAGGTGTAGCGGTCATCCACCCACATGCCTTTAAGGTGGTAGGTGTTGTCACCTTCGCGCCACAGATGCAGGTTCAACAGACCGTTGTCGATCATGCGCTGATGGCTCTTGGCGAAGCGGCGCAGGCTCAGCTCATACAGATACGGCAGCGCTGCGATAACCCGAAACGGTTCGCTCGGCGGGATATAGAAGTCGTTGGCGGTCTTGTCGCCCACCACGATATCAATCCGCACTTCACGTTCCAGAGCCCGGTTGATTTCACGAGTCACCGGCAATGGCAGGTTGAAGTACGGGGTGCAGATGGTCAGCTGTTGCTGGCTGCTGGCGATCAGTTCACAAATAACCCGGCTCAGCTGATTGTTTTTACCCACCCCCAGTAGCGGGCTGACCGACAGGCCAAAGTGGCCGACAGTCCCGGCGCTGGTATCGTAGCTGGCTTTTTTCAGGTGGCTGCGAAAGTCCCCGATAGCGCTGCGCAGGCTGCGAGTGGTAGGCAATGTGGGCAGGTCGAGGCGATGCACGGCCTTGCTCTCGATCAGATCATGCTGGACAAAGTGCTGCATGCTGTCAGCCAGCGGTTTGTTGTGCAGCAGGTGGTAACGGTCGAATCGATACTTGTCGAGCTTGTGCAGGTACACGTTGTTCAGGCTTGCACCGCTGTAGATCACGCAGTCATCCACGATAAAGCCCTTGAGATGCAGCACCCCGAACAGTTCGCGGGTCTGCACCGGCACGCCATAAATCGGCACATGGGTGTCGTGGGCTGCGGTTTGTGCCTGATACCAGGCCGCGTTGCCGGGCTGTTTGCCTGCACCGATCAACCCGCGCTGGGCGCGCAGCCAGTCAACCACCACGGCAATTTCCAGCTCGGGGCGCGCGGCCTTGGCGGCGTGCAGGGCATCGAGGATCTCCTGCCCGGCTTCGTCCTGTTGCAGGTACAAGGCCACCAGCGTGATGCGATGGCGTGCACCTGCAATCTGCTCCAGCAGGCAGCGGCGAAAATCCGCAGGGCTGGGCAAGATGCTCAGCGCATCGGCGGACAACGGAAAGCTGCGCAGTTTAGGCAGCAAGGAGCGTTTGAAGAGCGACGGCATAGGGCTCGCTAAGGGTCGAATGCGAAGAGCCGCAAAGCTTACACGATTCTGTGATGTGTAGCCTCAATGCGGGAGCTGGCTTGCCTGCGATGCAAACGACGCGGTCGATCTGGCAAACGACAGCGATGCTTTCGCGAGCAAGCTCGCTGCCACAGGGGGGGATTTAACCCCGGGCCAGGATCAGCAACCGCGCAATATCCCGCGCCCGGTCGGTGAGCAATGGTGCTGCCCGGGCGCAGGCGTCCTGCAGGGTCATCGGGCCGCTGGCAATTGCAAATGCCGCGTTGATGCCGTGCTCATACAGCGCCTGATACCCCTCGCCCAACGTGCCGGCCAATACCACCACCGGGACCCCTTCAGCGCGGGCGATGCTCGCCACGCCAAAGGGGGTTTTGCCGCGCAGGGTCTGGGCATCGAAACGGCCTTCACCGGTGATCACCAGGTCTGCGCCCTTCACCGCTTCTGCCAACCCTACAAGCTCGGCCACTACTTCAACCCCGGCGCGAAACTGCGCGCCGAAGAACGCCTTGGCAGCAAACCCCAGCCCGCCGGCAGCGCCCGAGCCCGGCTCGTGTCGCACATCCTTGGGCAGCACGTTTGCACAGTGATCGGCAAAGTGCCCCAGCGCCTGATCCAGCAAGCGCACCTGTTCGGCGGATGCGCCTTTTTGCGGGCCGAAGATTGCCGAAGCACCGTGTTCGCCACACAGCGGGTTGTTGACGTCGGCGGCAATTTCAAAGCGTACTTCGGCCAGGCGCGGGTCCAGGTCTGACAGTTCGATACGCGCCACATGGGCCAGCGCCAGGCCGCCACGCGGCAGGTGATTGCCCTGGGCATCGAACAAGCCCAGACCCAGGGCCTGCAACGCGCCTGCCCCGGCGTCGTTGGTTGCACTGCCGCCGATAGCCAGGATCACCCTGCGGGCACCGGCGTCCAGGGCAGCCTTGATCAGTTCGCCAGTACCGAAGGTGCTGGTGATGCAGGCATTGCGCTGCTCCGGCTTGAGCAGTTGCAGGCCGCTGGCTTCGGCCATTTCGATGATGGCTGTGTGGCTGTCCGGCAGCCAGCCCCAATGGGCCTCGATCGGCGCGCCCAGAGGGCCTTGCACATGATTGCGGCGCAACTGGCCATTACCGGCGGCGACGATCGCCTCGACTGTGCCTTCACCACCATCGGCCATCGGGCATTTGATCAACTGCGCGTGGGGCATGACATCAGCCAGACCGGCAGCGATCGCATCGGCGACTTTTTCGGCACTCAGACTGTCTTTGAACGAGTCGGGGGCAATCACGATTTTCATGGGGCGCATCTCCAGTTCTTATGCCTTCCATGCTGCCAGCAACGGGGCGAAAACACGCCAGTCGGGCGCACAAGAAATCACGGGCTTTGTTGTTCATTTGGACAATGCTCAGCTCTGGGGCAGTAACTGCACCCCCAGATAAAGGGCCAGCATGCCATTGAGGCTCAAGGGGTCGACGCCGCTCAATTCCGCGATGCGCTCCATCCGATAACGCAGGCTGTTGCGATGAATCCCCAGCGCATCGGCGCAGGCCTGGCTCTGGCCGTCGTGCTCGCACCAACTGCGCAGTGTGGTAATCAATTGGCCATTGGCGTCCTTGGCCACTACTTTGTGCAGCGGGCCGAGCAGTTCTTCCAATGCATCATCATTGCGATGGCGCCACAGCATTACCGGCAAGCGATAGCGATCAAGGGTTAACAACCGGGTGTGCGGCAGCACATCACGGCCATAGGCCAGCAAGTCCCCCACCCGGCGGTAACAGCGGCGCAACCCCTTGAGCGCATCGGCCTGCCCGCCCGCAGCAATGCGCAATACCTGCCAGCCCTGGCCGTCGAGCCTCTCCAGCAAACGCAGATCATCCAGTGCAGCGGTTGCAGGGCGGCACCACAGCAGGGACCCGGTTGCCGGGCACACACACCAGCTGTCCGGGTAGCGTGATTGCAACCAGGCACTCAAAGCCTCGGCACTTTGTCCCTTACCCAGCTCGAACAGATAGGGGATGCGAGACAGCTGCGGCTTGAGCCCCAGCTGCTGGGCCTCATCAATCAGGCGCGGGGAGTCACCGCCCTCGCTGAGCAGCAAAGCCACCAAGTCATCACAACGCTGGCGTCGCCATTGTTGCTCGGCCTGCTGAAAGCGCTGGCCCACCAGCATTTCAGCGGTCATGCGCACCAGTTCGGCATAGGTACGCAGCAGTTCGGGCTCGCCAGTCAGGCCCAGCACCCCGATCAGTCGCTGGTCGAGCAGCAGTGGCAAGTTGATACCCGGCTGCACGCCCTTAAGGCATTTGGCCGTTTGTGCGTCGATTTCCACCACCCGTCCATTGGCCAGCACCAATTGCGCCCCTTCGTGCCGGGTATTGATACGCTCGGGCTCGCCACTGCCCAGGATCAGGCCCTGGCTGTCCATAACGTTTACGTTGTAAGGCAAAATGGCCATCGCACGGTCAACGATGTCCTGCGCCAAATCGTGGTCCAGTTCAAACATGGGGTGACTATCCTTGGGTACATTTGTTCACGGGCACAGAGCGCTTGGCGAAATGCTGTGCGACAGCACAAAGACAGCAGCGTTGTGGTGACCGAGACTCAAGCTGCGGTCAACGTTACCCCTGGATCGTGAAAAAACATAATAAAGAGAGACATAAGATGTCACAGAGCGCCACCGCATCGCTGATCAGCGATGACGATAAAAACGCCATCTACAAACGCATCACCCTGCGCTTGATTCCGTTTATTTTTATCTGCTATCTGTTCAATTACCTCGACCGGGTAAACGTTGGCTTTGCCAAATTACAGATGCTTGACGCCCTCAAGTTCAGCGAAACGGTCTACGGCCTGGGTGCCGGGATCTTCTTTATCGGCTACGTCTTGTGTGGCGTACCGAGCAATCTGGCCCTGACCCGATTCGGTCCAAGGCGCTGGATTGCAGTGATGATGATCAGTTGGGGCACACTGTCGACCTGCCTGATGTTTGTCACCACGCCTACTGGCTTCTATACCCTACGCCTGCTGACCGGCGCGGCTGAAGCGGGCTTTTTCCCGGGCGTGGTGCTGTATCTGTCGCAGTGGTTCCCGACGTTTCGTCGTGGCCGGATCATGGCGCTGTTCATGTGTGCCATTCCTGTTTCGGGCTTGATCGGTGGGCCGTTCTCCGGCTGGATCCTCAGCCACTTCGCTGCAGGCCAGGGCGGCCTTGCCGGCTGGCAGTGGATGTTCCTGCTGCAAGGCGTGCCTACAGTGTTGCTGGGCGGCCTGGCGATCTACCTGCTCAGTGACAGTTTTGCCAACGCCAAATGGCTGGGTGCCCACGAGCGGGCGGTACTGGAAGCCGACCATCGCCTGGACGCGGACAGCAAGCCGGCCTCTTCCACCGATTCGCTGCTGGCAGTGTTCAAAAACCCGGCCATCTGGGCCTTTGGCCTGATTTACTTCTGCATCCAGAGTGGCGTGTACGCGATCAACTTCTGGCTGCCGTCGATCATCAAGAACCTGGGTTTCAGCGACACCCTGGTGATTGGCTGGATCAGCGCCATTCCCTACCTGCTGGCAGCGGTATTTATGCTGCTGGTCGGGCGCTCGGCAGACCTGCACAAAGAGCGGCGCTGGCACCTCGTGGTGCCGATGCTGATGGGCGCGCTGGGGCTGGTGATTGCGGTGAATTTCGCCACCCAGCCGGCCATAGCGATTCTGGGCCTGACCATTGCCACCATGGGCGCACTGACCGGTTTGCCGATGTTCTGGCCGGTACCGACGGCGATGCTCAGTGCAGGGGCGGCCGCAGGCGGCCTGGCACTGATCAACTCAATGGGGCAAATGGCTGGTTTCCTCAGCCCGTATCTGGTGGGTTTTGTCAAAGACGCCACCGGTTCCACTGACGTGGCGCTGTACTTGCTGGCAGCGGTGATCGTGGGCGGCAGCCTGCTGGCCCTGCGCATGACCCGTGGAATCAAAAACGCATAATCAAGCACAACCTTTGGGAGCCCGGCTTGCCCGCGATGGCAGCACCGCGGTCTGACAGACAGACCGCGGCGTCTGCATCGCAGGCAAACCAGCTCCCACTGATTATCTGGCGCCCACAATCAATCAAGCATTTGCCCTGCAGCTCGCAGAGCCTCAAGCTACGCACTTCTAATAATCAAAATGCGTGTTTCAACGAGGCTGTTGTGTCCAAAGGTATTGTTCTGTCTGTTCTGGCATCGAGCCTGTTCGGTGTCATGTATTACTTCACATCCCTGCTCTGGCCCTTGAGCGGCGCCGAGATCTTCGGCTGGCGGATGCTCCTGACCCTGCCCTGCATGACCCTGTTCATGTGTTTTTCCGGCGATTGGCGGTTAGTGCCGGTGATTTTCTCGCGGCTGCGCCAACAACCGAAATTCCTTGCCGTGCTGTTGGCGTCCAGTGCCCTGGTGGGCGTGCAACTCTGGCTGTTTCTGTGGGCACCGCTCAACGGCCACAGCCTGGACGTTTCGCTGGGTTACTTCCTGTTGCCGCTGACCATGCTGCTCACCGGGCGCCTGGTGTATGGCGAGCAGTTGTCCCATCTGCAAAAAATCGCGGCTGCGCTGGCAACCCTGGGGGTTGCCAACGAGGTGTATCGCGTGGGCGGGTTCTCCTGGACCACATTGGTGGTGGCCATCGGGTACCCCTTGTACTTCGTGCTGCGCAAGCGCTCAGGCACCGACAACCTCGGCGGCCTGTGGGTCGACATGTTGCTGTTGATGCCGGTGGCCTGGTGGTTTGTGCAAAGCGGCGAACAAGGCTTTGATGTGGCCAGCCATCGCCCGGCACTGTACGCGCTGATTCCGGTTCTGGGAGGCATCAGTGCCCTGGCCCTGATCAGCTATATCCTCGCCAGCCGCATGCTCGCATTCAGCCTGTTTGGCCTGCTCAGTTATGTCGAACCGGTATTGCTGGTGCTGGTGGCGTTACTGCTGGGTGAAAGCATCAGCGCCGGGCAATGGCTGACCTACCTGCCGATCTGGCTGGCCGTGCTGGTGTTGATTTTTGAAGGCTTCAAGCATCTGGTACGCCAGCGCCGGTCTGTGTAAACAGTGGGAGCGAGCCTGCTCGCGAAGGCATCACTGCGATTTCCTGCAATGCTCGCGTTGCCTGCTTCGCGAGCAGGCTCGCTCCCACAATCTGCCCTTTTGCACCGTAACAGCCCACCGTTAATCAGTTTTTTTCATAACACGAACGCTCGTTTAAAACGACTTTGGCCCAGTAATTGCTTAGGCTTTTGCAAGTTCAACATTCTCAACAAGAATCACTCCCAAGTAACTGGTTTAAAAGGCGTTTGCCAATGACCGCCAACAGCCTCAAGCTATGCGCCCACTCACACGAGTAACGTTGTAGATCCATTGAGGTTGTTGTGTCTAAAGGCATTGTTCTATCGATTTTGGCTTCCTGTCTGTTTGGCGTTCTGTACTGGTTCACTTCCCTTCTCTGGCCCCTCGATGGCCAGGAAATCTTCGGCTGGCGAATACTGATCTCGCTGCCCTTCATGACCCTGTTTATCTGCCTCTCTGGCGACTGGAAATGGGTTCCTATAATTTTCAATCGCTTACGCGATAAACCTCTACTGATTCCTTGTGTATTGCTCACCAGTTTCCTGGTTGGTCTGCAGCTGTGGATGTTTATGTGGGGGCCGCTCAATGGACACGGTCTGGATGTGTCGCTGGGTTACTTCCTGTTGCCCCTCACGATGATCCTCACCGGCCGCATTGTGTACGGCGAGCACCTGTCGCACCTGCAGAAAATCGCCACGGCCCTGGCCGTGGTCGGTGTGGCCAATGAGCTGTATCGCACCGGCGGCTTCTCCTGGACGACCCTGGTGGTGGCCATCGGCTACCCGATGTACTTCGTGCTGCGCAAGAAGATCGGCATCGACAACCTGGGTGGCCTCTGGCTGGACATGTTGCTGATGGTTCCGGCGTCCCTGTGGTTTGTGCTGGCAGGGCCGCATATCGACCTTGGCGAGCAACGCCAGGCACTGTATGCGCTGGTGCCGCTGATGGGCATTATCAGTGCTGCGGCCGGCTTCTCGTACATCCTGGCCAGCCGCCTGCTGCCCTTCAGCTTGTTTGGCTTGCTCAGCTATGTCGAGCCGGTGCTGCTGGTCGCTGTCGCCCTCTTGCTGGGCGATAGCCTGGAAGAGGGTCAATGGCTGACCTATGGCCCTATCTGGCTCGCGGTGGTCGTGCTGATTATTGAAGGCTTGAAGCATGTGAGTCGCCAGCGACGTTCCATCTAGGTCGCAGTCTCCTTCTTCAGGCCGGCAACCAGAGCTTGAAGCGGGCGCCGCCCAGAGGCGATTGTTCGACATTCAGCGTCCCGCCCTGCGCTTGCAGGGCGCGACGACTGATCGCCAGGCCCAGGCCGAAGCCCCCGGTTGCCCGGTCGCGACTGCGATCCAGGCGGTAGAACGGCTCAAAAATTCGCTCGCGTTCCTGTTCGGGAATGCCGATGCCATCGTCATCTACCCACATCTCACAGCCTTGCGCAGTGACGCTTACACCCACCTGAATTCGTCGGTCGCAATAACGCATGGCATTGCGCAACAGGTTTTGCAGCGCCCGGGCAGTCAGGTGCGGATCAAGGGCAAAACGCTCTTGAGCACCGTGTAACAACACATCCAGCACGATTTCGGGCGCTTCGAGCTCCTCATCGAAACTGCCGAGGATGCTGTCGATAAACTCGTCCAGCGAGACCTCTACCCTTTCCGGCATCAAAGCCGGGTTTTGCAGGCGGCTGAATGACAGCAGCTCAAGCACCAGCCCATCCAGTTCGCGAATATGCCCCACCAGCACTTGCAGGCGCTCACGGCTGGCCCGGGGCAAGTCGTCGCACAAAACCAGGGCCAGGCCGAAGTCCAGGCGCGTCAATGGCGTACGCAACTCGTGGGATACCGCATTGAGCAGGTCCCGCTGCTGGTTGAGCAGGTGCTCGACATCCTGCGCCATGGCGTCGAACACCGTGGCCAGGCCGTGAATATTGGAACGTTGGGAGATCTGCGTACGCTCGCTCAGTTGCCCCTGACCGATACGTGCCGCGGTCAGTTTGAGTCGCTCCAGGTCGCGCCAGTGCGGTCGCAGCCAAAGCAGCAAGCCACCGAGCATGGCGGCACCGATCAGTACGTTGATGCTCCAATACAGCACATTCATGTCAAAGGGGTCTGGCGGCATGACCCACTCGATTGCAACGTGATCGTCCAGCGGTGAAACCACCAGCGTACGCCAGCCCCACTCGCCAATGCGCAAGACGCCCTGCCCCTGCTTCAACTGCTGTTGTTCCCCGGCAGTGAACTTGGCATCGCTAATGGGCAGCAGATTGACCCGTATCGGCTGGAACTGCGTGTCGATTTCTCGGGCGAGTTCAGGCCATTGCTCAGGGGGCAGATGATGGAACTGTTTGACCAGCAAGGCCTGCATGCCCCGCGACATGTCGATGTTGTAGTTCATGAAGCGCTCATGAAACAGCGACACGATCACCCCGGGGATCAGGTAACTGGCCGTGGCAAACGTCACGATGGTCACCAGATACAGGCGTATCAGAATCTTGAGCATGGATTCAGCATTCCCATTCCGAGCGACTGAACAGGTAGCCCTTGCCCCATACGGTCTTGATCTTGCGCGCTTCGCCGGCGCAGTCATCGAACTTGCGCCGCAGCTTTGAAATGGCCACATCGACCGAGCGATCAGTACCGTTGAACTCAATGCCACGCAGACGCTGCAGAATCTGGTCACGGCTCAGCACTTCGCCGGCATGCCGGGCCAGCACCACCAGCAGGTTGTACTCGCCGCTGGACAACTCGATCATCTGCCCGCGCCAACTGACGGTGCGTTCCGACAGGTCGATGCACAGGTTGCCGATAACGATACGGTCACTGGCTACTTGCGGCTCGGCCAGGCTGCTGCGACGCAAAAGAGTGCGTACCCGGGCCAACAACACCCGTGGCTCGCAAGGTTTTGTCACATAATCGTCGGCCCCCATCTCTAGCCCCAGCACCTGATCATGGCTATCGTCGCGGGCTGTCAACATCAGGATCGGCAGGCTTGCTGACTCGGTACGGAGCAAACGGCAGACTTGCAGGCCATCAAGGCCTGGCAACATCAGGTCAAGAATGACCAGGTCAGGCGGGTTGCTTCTCGCCCTGTCACAGACTTGATCACCTCGGGCAATCACGCTGACTTGATAGCCATTGCGCTCCAGATAGCTGGCAATCAGCTCCGAAAGTGCGGCATCGTCTTCGACCAGCAAAATAGTGGGCATAATAACTGCTTACAACCGGGGGAAACCCGAAGGATATACAACCTGGCAGGGATAGCCGCATAACCTTCACACTTTTTCACACTCCCTCTACATAGCTTCACAACGCCCCTTGCGTGCTGCGCTTAGCATGCCAAACAGAAACATCCCGCATATTTCAGAAGGCACGATCGTTGAAAAAGCTCTTCGCCCCTCTATTTCTCACGGCCCTGGCCCTGGCCATCAGTGCCTGTGACAAAAGTCCGGTCGCTGAAACCCGACCTCCTTTGGCCAAAGTGCGCAGCGAAGTCATCGCTACGGCGCCGCTGTCGGTCAATAACGAATTGAGCGGGCGCGTGGTCGCCCCGCGCGTGGCGCAAGTCAGTGCCCGTGTTGCAGGCGTGGTGCTCAAGCGCGTGTACATCGAAGGCAGTGAAGTCAAACAGGGCGACGTGCTGTTTTTGATCGATCCTGCACCGTTTCAGGCCGATCTGGACAGCGCTCAGGCAGCATTGCGCAAATCCGAGGCAGTGGCCCTGCAGGCAAAACTGCAGGACCAGCGTTATGCCGAGCTGATCGGCATCAATGCCATCAGCCGCCAGGATCATGACAACGCACGGGCAGCGGCCCAGCAGGCCAACGCCGATGTGGCTGCCAACAAGGCCGCCGTCCAGCGGGCAAAACTGAACCTGGGCTATGCCACCGTGACCGCGCCGATTTCCGGGCGCATTGGCCGGGCGCTGGTTACGGAAGGTGCACTGGTTGGCCAGGGCGAGGTCACGCCAATGGCGCGCATCCAGCAACTGAACCCGATCCATGTCGACCTCACCCAGTCCACCCGCGACCTGGACAACCTGCGTGAAGCTTTCCGCGCTGGCGAATTGCAACAAGTTGGCAAGCAACAGGCCAGGGCCACCCTGATTCGTGACAATGGCAGTCTCTACCCGTTGCCGGGCAAGCTGCTGTTCACCGACGTCACCGTGGACCCGAGCACCGGGCAGATCATTCTGCGCAGCGAGTTCCCCAACCCGGACTACGACCTGTTGCCCGGCAGCTTTGTGCGGGTACGCCTGGAACAGGCCGTCAACAAGGAAGGCATCAGCGTGCCGCAACGGGCAATCCTGCGCGACAGCGCCGGCATCGCCCAGGTGCTGCTGATCGATGCCGACAACCGCGTGCAGCTGCAACCGGTACAACTGGGCGGCGCGCAGAATGATCGCTGGGCGGTCACGTCCGGGCTTAAGGCCGGTGACCGGATTGTCACTGAAGGCCTGCAACACGCCCGCCCGGGCGAACAAGTACAAATAGATGACCCGACACTTCCTCTCGCACACTCCACGGATCGGTGAGCATGCCGCAGTTCTTTATCGACCGCCCGGTCTTTGCCTGGGTCGTTGCGTTGTTCATTATGCTGGCGGGGGCTTTGGCCATCCCGCAGCTGCCCGTCGCCAAATACCCCGATGTGGCACCGCCGCAGGTCGAGGTGTACGCGATTTACCCCGGCGCCTCGGCACAAACCCTGGACGAAAGCGTAGTCAGTCTGATCGAGCAGGAGCTCAACGGTACCGACGGCCTGCTCTATTTCGAATCCCAAAGCAGCCTGGGCAGTGCCAGCATTACCGCGACGTTCAAACCCGGCACTGACCCGGAAATGGCCCAGGTGGATGTCCAGAACCGCCTTAAAGCGGTGGAATCACGCCTGCCCCAGGCGGTTATCCAGCAAGGCTTGCAGGTGGAGAAGATCTCCTCGGGCTTTCTGATGCTGGTGACCCTGACCGCCGACAGCACCAGCACGCTGGACGAGGTCGCGCTAAGCGACTACCTGGCGCGCAACGTGATGAACGAGGTCAAGCGTATCGACGGCGTCGGCAAGGCCCAGCTGTATGGTGCCGAGCGGGCCATGCGCATCTGGATCGACCCGCATAAGCTGATCGGTTTCAACCTGACCCCAGCGGATGTCAACCAGGCCATTGCCAGCCAGAACGCCCAGGTATCGGCAGGCAGCATCGGCGACTTGCCGGGTCGTTCTACCCAGGAAATAACCGCCACGGTACTGGTCAAGGGTCAGCTCTCAACCCCGCAAGAGTTTGCCGATATTGTCCTGCGCGCCAACCCGGACGGTTCAACCGTGCGCGTCAGCGATGTGGCCCGGGTTGAGATCGGTAGCCAGGAATACCAGTACGGCACCCGCTTGAACGGCAAGTCGGCCAGCGCCTTCAGCGTCAAGCTGGCCCCGGAAGCCAACGCGCTGAATACCGGCAACCTGATTCGCGCCAAGATGGACGAGCTCAGCCGCTACTTCCCGGCCGGTGTCGAGTACACCATCCCCTATGACACCACGCCCTTTGTCAAAGTCTCGATTACCAAGGTCATCTACACCCTGGTCGAAGCCATGGTGCTGGTGTTTCTGGTGATGTACCTGTTCTTGCAGAACATTCGCTACACCCTGATCCCGACCCTGGTGGTGCCGGTGGCGCTGATGGGCACGTTCGCCACGATGCTGGTACTGGGATTCTCGATCAACGTCCTGACCATGTTCGGCATGGTGCTGGCCATCGGCATTCTGGTGGACGATGCCATTGTGGTGGTGGAGAACGTCGAGCGGATCATGGTCAGCGAGGGGTTGTCGCCCCGCGAGGCCACACGCAAGGCGATGACCCAGATCAGCGGCGCGATTGTCGGCATCACCCTGGTGCTGGTGGCCGTGTTTATTCCGATGGCATTCATGCCGGGCTCGGTGGGGGTTATTTACCAGCAGTTCTCGCTGTCGATGGCGACCTCGATTCTGTTCTCGGCATTTCTGGCCCTGTCATTGACCCCGGCGCTGTGCGCAACCCTGCTCAAGCCGATCGCCAAGGGCGAGCATCACGCCAAGGGCGGGTTTTTTGGCTGGTTCAACCGCAAGTTCGAGCACCTGAGCGCAGGTTATGAAAACTGGGTGGTGCATCTGATCAAGCGCAGCGGCCGCTATCTGCTGCTATATGGTGCTTTGCTGGTGGTTCTGGTGTTGTGCTTTGCTCGCCTGCCCTCGTCTTTTTTACCGGTCGAGGATCAGGGTTACATCATCACCGATATCCAGTTGCCACCCGGTGCCAGCCAGAACCGCACAATCAACGTGGTCGAGCAGATCGAGGCCCACAACGCCAGCGAGACCGGCGTGGGCAACACCACGATGATTCTGGGTTTCAGCTTCTCGGGCAGCGGGCAAAACGCGGCACTGGCCTTCACCACCCTGAAGGACTGGTCGCAACGCGGCGCCAAAGACTCGGCGTCTGCCATCGCCGATCGGGCCAACGCTGCCTTCAGTGAAATCAAGGACGCGATTGCCTTTGCCATCTTGCCACCCCCGGTCAGCGGCCTGGGTACGTCCAGTGGTTTTGAGTTCCGCCTGCAAGACCGCGGCGGGGTCGGTTATGACGCCTTGATGCAAGCCCGCAGCGAACTGCTGGCACTGGCGGAAAAAAGCCCGGTGCTGGCCAATGTCCGCGAAGAAGCACTGGCAGAGAGCCCGCAAGTGCAGCTGGAGGTCGATCGCAAGCGCGCCAATGCGCTGGGCATCTCCTTTGCAGACATCGGCGCAGTGCTGTCTACCGCCGTAGGGTCGGCCTATATCAACGACTTTCCGAACCAGGGGCGCATGCAGCGGGTCGTGGTGCAGGCTGAAGGCGACCAGCGCAGCCAGGTCGAAGACTTGCTGAAAATCAATGTGCGCAACGACCAGGGCAAGATGGTACCGCTCTCGGCCTTTGTCGAGGCCCGCTGGATCCAGGGGCCATCGCAGTTGACCCGCTACAACGGTTACCCGGCGATCAGCATCTCCGGCGAGTCGGCTGCCGGCCACAGCACCGGCGAGGCGATGGTAGAAGTGCAGCGTCTGGTCGACCAGTTGCCTGCAGGTCTGGGGCTGGAATGGACCGGCCTGTCCTTGCAGGAGCAGGTTTCCGGGGCGCAGGCACCGGTTCTGCTGGCCTTGTCGCTGCTGATCGTGTTCCTGTGCCTGGCAGCGTTGTACGAGAGCTGGTCGATACCGACTGCGGTGTTGCTCGTAGTGCCATTGGGCGTCCTGGGCGCCGTGCTGGCAGTCACGCTGCGCGGGATGCCCAATGACGTATTCTTCAAAGTAGGCCTGATTACGATTATTGGTTTGTCCGCGAAGAACGCCATCTTGATCATCGAGTTTGCCAAGACGCTGTACGACGAAGGCCATGATCTGGTGGACGCTACCGTGCAAGCCGCCCGCCTTCGTCTACGGCCGATTGTCATGACATCGCTGGCGTTTATCCTCGGTGTAGTGCCACTGGCCATTGCCACGGGGGCCAGCTCGGCCAGCCAGCAGGCCATCGGTACGGGGGTGATTGGCGGCATGATCGTCGCCACCCTGGCAGTGGTATTTGTGCCAGTGTTCTTCGTTGTTGTAATGAAACTGACAAGAAGTAAACCTCGTCAGCGTTAAGCCAGCGCGCTGCGTGCTAAGGTGCTGTATTAACTGGTAACAGGGATTGTTTATGCCGCACCTTGCCCGCACCCATCCTCGCCTTACTGTCGCCACCCTGATCGGGGTGGCAGTAGGCATCTTTGCTCCAGCCTCCACTCTGACCAGCAAATTCCTGCTGGGCTGGAATGCCGGTGTCTGGCTGTATCTGGCAATGACGCTCTGGCTGGTGATCCGTTCCAAAGCCAGTGACGTGAAAAGTACAGCCGAAGTGGAAGATGAAAACGCCAGTATGGTGTTGATCACCGTGTGCATTGCTTCGATTGCAAGTCTGGCTGCCGTTACCCTTGAACTGTCAGGCAGCAAGCTCAGCGATGACGATCGCCTGATGCATTACGGTTTTACCGGGCTGACGGTGGTGGGTTCGTGGTTGATGATCGGGGTGATTTTCAGCCTGCATTACGCGAGACTGTTCTATAACAACGAAGGAACCGAGCCGGCGTTGCGCTTCCCTGAAGGGGAACTGAACCCGGACTACTGGGACTTTATGTACTTCTCTTTCACCCTCAGTGTTGCGGTACAAACAGCTGATGTGAGTATCGCTACCCGAGAAATGCGCAAGGCGGTGCTGGGGCATTCACTGCTGGGGTTTTTGTTCAACACGGCCGTGCTGGGGTTTTCGATCAATATTGCGGCGGGATTGTTTTAACCGGGCAGTTCAAAGCCCCTCTCCCTTTGGGAGAGGGGCTTTTAGTCAGCAACTCTGTTAGTCAGCGCTCAATACGCCACGACGTACCTGGTCGCGCTCGATGGATTCGAACAACGCTTTAAAGTTGCCCTCACCAAAACCGTCATCACCCTTACGCTGAATAAACTCAAAGAACACCGGCCCCATCAGGGTTTCCGAGAAGATCTGCAGCAGCAGACGCTTGTCATCCGAGTCAGAGGAACCGTCCAGCAATATGCCACGCGATTGCAGGGCTTCAACCGGCTCGCCGTGATTCGGCAGACGCCCTTCCAGCATTTCGTAGTAGGTCTCAGGCGGTGCCGTCATAAAGCGCATGCCGATTTTTTTCAGGGCGTCCCAGGTTTTGATCAAGTCATCGCTGAGGAAAGCCACGTGCTGAATGCCTTCGCCATTGAACTGCATCAGGAATTCTTCGATCTGGCCTGCGCCCTTGGACGACTCTTCGTTCAAGGGAATGCGGATCATGCCGTCCGGAGCGGTCATGGCCTTGGAAGTGAGGCCGGTGTATTCGCCCTTGATGTCGAAATAACGAATTTCACGGAAGTTGAACAGCTTCTCGTAGAAGTTGGCCCAGTAAGCCATACGCCCGCGATACACGTTATGGGTCAGGTGATCGATGATCTTGAGCCCGGCACCTACCGGGTGGCGGTCTACACCTTCGATAAAGACAAAGTCGATATCGTAAATCGAGCTGCCTTCACCGTAACGATCAATCAGATACAGCGGCGCGCCGCCAATGCCTTTAATGGCTGGCAGGTTCAGCTCCATTGGCCCTGTAGGGATATGCACTGGTTGTGCGCCAAGTTCCAGCGCGCGGTTGTAGGCTTGTTGCGCATTGCGCACGCGAAAAGCCATGCCACAAACCGAAGGACCGTGTTCCGCCGCGAAGTAGGACGCAACACTGTGGGGCTCATTGTTGAGGATCAGATTGATATCGCCCTGGCGATACAAGTGCACGTCCTTGGAGCGATGGGTTGCTACCTTGGTGAAGCCCATGATTTCAAATACAGGCTCAAGGGTATTGGGTACAGGGGACGCGAATTCGATGAATTCAAAGCCCATCAGGCCCATCGGGTTTTCGTATAGATCAGCCATTTTTGGCGCCTCATCATGGTCATTTTTAGAATTAACAGAGGTTATTTGCTAAGAATGCGGATGCTGGCAGGAGGCGCACAGGAGATCCCGCGTACACTGCGCGCGAGAAAATCACCGTAGATCAATTGCAACCCGAATCGCTTCATTTCGATCCATCTCTTACGCGGTAGGGCTTCTGCTCGCAGAAGTCGTTATTCTTGTATGCGTAAGCCGATTCTACATGGCGTAATCATATTTGTCCTACGCCATATGAAATTGCCCTGTGTGCGGCGCATGCCTTTACTATTGTTCTGTCAGTTTGCACCCAAGCCATCCCCACGCGTTACCAGGATCCTGCATGCCACTCACTCTGAAGCTGAGCCGAAAATGGACTGATCGCTACGCCCTGATTGTACTTAGCGGCTTGTTGCCAGTAGTACTGGGGGTTCTGATCATTGTCTGGCAGGCCAACCGGTCACTCAAACAGGAGACCACACAAACCGCCCAAGAGGCAGTGCGTCAGTTTGACTTGATGCTGGACAATGCAAAGCTTGCTGCCGATGTCGTCTTGCCGCTGGCAGGCCAGGACTGCGAGCACGTTGAACTGGCCTTGCGCGATCAGGTCACGCGCCGACCCTTCGTGCGCTCGGTTAACCTGGTGTGGGACAACCAGATTTACTGCACTTCTTTATTTGGCAATTTCAAAGAAGCCGTAACCCCCGAAAACTATGCGGGTGGTGTGTTGTGGCTGATGCCAGGCACGCTGGTGACACCCAATGACCCCGTCCTGGTTTATCGGCAAAACCAGGAAAAGCGCGGCGTGCTGATCAGCCTGTACGGTTTTCATCTGGTTAACGTTTTAGGGCTGATCAATCAAAAAACCCAATTATTGATAGAAGTTGGCAATGTATGGATTGATCGCTATGGCCTGGTGCGCAACACACCGTCACCTCATCTGCCCGTAGCTCAAGCAACTGTACCTTCAACTGATTACCCCTACCGCGTAGTCGCCGGGTTTAATGAGGGTGAAGTCTGGCGCTATGTCGCCTCGCAATACCCGGGCTTGATGGCTTTATTTATGTTCCTCGGGGTTATTTCTGCGGCGACAGTTCATCAACTCAAAAAACGCGCCACCTCCCCCACCCATGAACTGCAGCGAGCCCTGGACGCTGCCGAATTTATTCCTTACTTGCAGCCGGTTGTAAGGGGCGACACCAAACAATGGGCCGGCGCCGAAGTATTGATGCGCTGGCAACACCCCAAAGAAGGGCTGGTTCGTCCCGATCTGTTTATCCCGTTCGCAGAACATTCGGGATTGATTGTGCCGATGACGCGCTCGCTGATGGAACAAACCGCACTCTTGCTGGCCCCTCATGCCAATAGCATGGAGCGCGGGTTTCACCTGGCATTCAATATTACCGCTCATCATTGCCAGAATCTCGAGTTGGTAGAGGACTGCCGGCGCTTTCTCGAAGCGTTCCCGCCAGGGCATATCAATCTTGTACTGGAACTTACCGAGCGCGAGTTGATCGTACCGAGCACCACAACCCATCAATTGTTTAGCCAGTTGCACGCACTGGGGGTCATGATTGCCATTGATGATTTTGGCACCGGCCATTCCAGCTTGAGTTACTTGCGCGAGTTCAACGTTGATTACTTGAAAATCGATCAGAGCTTTGTCGCCATGATCGGCGCCGATGCATTGTCCGGGCATATTCTGGAGAGCATTATTGAACTAAGCGCCAAGCTGGACCTGGGCATTGTCGCCGAAGGCGTAGAAACACAAGAGCAAAGCCAGTACCTGGCCGACCATGGGGTTGATTTTTTGCAGGGCTATTTATTTGCCCGGCCAATGCAACCGGTCGACTTTATCCGGGCTTTGCAGGCGCAGTTAACGACCACTTAATAATAAACAGCCGTGCAGTTTAAAAACTTTTTTCAAACTGCCCCGCGCGGGACTTGGCAGCACAAGAATTAACAACTACAATTTTTTTGTCGCGACACGAACTTTAAATGATTGCATCAACAGGCGTGCCGACCAGGAGCAACCCCTTTGGACGCACGCACTGTAAATCTTGTGCATTCCAAACCAAACATCATTAATTCGCCTCGGTCACGTACCACCGAAGCTGTGAATGGAGTAATGACTTTGTCTAGACTTGCTGAGTTTCGCGCTGCTGAAAAAGCGCTACAAGAACAGCTGGCTCAATTGGAAGCCTTGAAAAATGATGCCGGACTTAAAAAAGAAATCGAGTTCGAAGAAAAACTTCAAGCCTTGATGAAAACCTACGGTAAAAATCTTCGGGACATCATCGCCATCCTTGACCCCAACCCTGCGGCGTCAAAAGGGGCATCTGCGCCCAAGCAGCGCAAGGCGCGGGTGCTTAAGGTCTATCAGAATCCGCACACCGGCGAGCTGATAGAAACCAAAGGCGGCAACCACCGCGGTTTGAAAGCCTGGAAAGAAGAATACGGCGCAGCCACCGTGGATACCTGGCTTCGTGCATAAAGCCCGTGCACACTCTAAGCCCTGCCTGTGCAGGGCTTTTTTATCCGCACAACTTTTAAAGCTGTTTAACTAAAAGGTTCAACTTGATTCAACTTTGCTTAATCTTGGGCGGATGTTTAATGCACCACATGAAGGTGCCAGGCAGAAAAGGCACTGCCCACTTCCGTCGTTGAATATGCCTGCATCAATAACTGCCCCGCCCGTGCGCCAACACTCAACTGACTACGGCTAAAACAGTAATACCGAGTAGGAATTATCCTGTTGTGACATCCATGCGTCCAAAAGACCGTGAACACGCCGGCGCTTCACAATTTTTTCACATCGCGGGTCACAGGATAGAGGCTGCTAAAGGACTAGCGCCCCATGCCCGCTTCGGCGGGCTTCTTTTTGCCCGTGATTTGCCCCGCAACCCAACTGCCTCCCTGCCGCAGACCGCTTGCGCCCTGAAAACGGGTTTGGCGCCAGACGTCACATTCCGTATCATTCGCCCATCACGCTCACCGTAGCGACCGATCACCTATGCCTTATTTTCGGAGGGTTCATGAGCCTGCAAGACCTGAACAACATTCCCGGCGTCACTGCTTCCCCGGATAGCGCTACGCACAACTTCGTTTTCAACCACACCATGCTGCGCGTCAAGAACATCGAGAAATCCCTGGATTTCTATACCCGCGTCCTGGGCTTCTCGCTGGTTGAGAAGCGCGACTTCCCTGAAGCCGAGTTCAGCCTGTACTTTCTGGCCCTGGTGGACAAGGCGCAGATCCCGGCAGACGACGCAGCCCGTACACTGTGGATGAAGTCCATCCCCGGCATCCTGGAGCTGACCCATAACCACGGCTCAGAAACCGATGACAGCGTGGTCTACCACAACGGCAACACCGACCCGCGCGGCTTTGGCCATATCTGCATTTCGGTACCGGATATTCGTGCTGCCTGCGAGCGCTTTGAAGCTCTGAATGTGGACTTCCAGAAGCGCCTGAACGATGGGCGCATGAAATCCCTGGCATTCGTCAAGGACCCGGACGGTTACTGGGTCGAAATCATCCAGCCACAACCGATGTAAAAATCGAACGAAAAAAAACCCCATGACTGCTCATGGGGTTTTTTGTTTGCGCCCGGTTATTCCGGCGCTGAAGAACGGATCAAGTGATCAAAGGCACTCAGTGAGGCTTTGGCGCCCTCGCCCACTGCAATCACGATCTGCTTGTATGGCACGGTGGTCACGTCACCGGCGGCAAAAATGCCGGGGATCGAGGTTTCACCGCGGGCATCGACAACGATCTCGCCGCGGGGCGAAAGCTCGACAGTACCCTTGAGCCAGTCAGTGTTTGGCAACAGGCCGATCTGTACAAAGATCCCTTCCAGTTCGACCGTATGAACTTCACCGGACTGACGATCCTTGTAGCGCAGGCCGTTCACTTTCTGGCCGTCACCGGTGACCTCGGTGGTCTGTGCATTGGTGATGACCTTCACGTTAGGCAAACTGTGCAGCTTGCGTTGCAACACGGCATCGGCACGCAGCTTGGTATCGAACTCCAGCAGGGTGACATGCGCCACAATACCCGCCAGGTCAATGGCTGCTTCGACACCAGAGTTGCCGCCGCCGATTACCGCGACGCGCTTGCCCTTGAACAGCGGACCGTCGCAGTGCGGGCAGTAAGCCACGCCACGGCTACGGTATTCCTGCTCGCCGGGCACGTTCATTTCACGCCAGCGCGCACCGGTGGCCAGAATTACGGTCTTGGCCTTGAGCGAAGCGCCGCTGGCAAACTTCACCTCGTGCAACTCACCTGCCTTGCCGGCAATCAGCTTGTCGGCACGCTGCAGGTTCATGATATCGACGTCGTATTGCTTGACGTGCTCCTCAAGTGCAGTGGCGAGCTTGGGCCCTTCAGTTTCCTGAACCGAGATAAAGTTCTCGATGGCCATGGTGTCCAGCACCTGACCGCCGAAGCGCTCGGCAGCCACACCAGTACGGATGCCTTTGCGGGCAGCATAGATCGCCGCGGCAGCACCGGCCGGGCCGCCGCCGATCACCAGCACGTCAAAAGCATCCTTGGCGCTGATTTTTTCGGCCTGACGCTCAATTGCACTGGTGTCCAGCTTGCCCAGAATCTCTTCCAGGCCCATGCGGCCCTGACCAAAGTTGACACCGTTAAGGTAAACGCTGGGTACCGCCATCACTTGACGCTCGGTCACTTCGTCCTGGAACAGGGCACCGTCAATCGCCACATGGTGAATGTTCGGGTTAAGCACTGCCATCAGGTTCAGCGCCTGCACAACGTCAGGGCAGTTCTGGCAGGACAGCGAGAAATAGGTCTCGAAGTTGAACTCGCCTTTAAGGGAGCGAATCTGTTCAATTACTTCGGCACTGGCTTTCGATGGGTGGCCGCCTACTTGCAGCAAGGCCAACACCAGCGAAGTAAATTCGTGGCCCATCGGAATGCCTGCAAAACGCAGGCTGATATCGCCGCCCGGGCGGTTCAACGAGAACGAAGGCTTGCGCACATCGTTACCGTTGTCCAGCAGGGTGATCATGCTGGAAAGGCTGGCGATTTCTTTTAACAGGTCATGCATTTCACGGGATTTCGCACCGTCGTCGAGAGAGGCAACAATCTCGATCGGCTGCGTGACCCGCTCCAGGTATGACTTCAACTGAGCTTTTAGATTGGCGTCCAACATACGGGCGATCTCCTTTGAACATGAATTTTTTACAAAAAAACGCCCGAGCGAATCTCGCCCGGGCGTTTTGAGGGCGATGCGGCTTACAACTCAGGTGCGGATCACCGCCCTTGGCTGGTTCACGGCCTTAGATCTTGCCGACCAGGTCCAGCGATGGAGCCAAGGTGGACTCACCTTCTTTCCATTTGGCAGGGCACACTTCGCCCGGGTGAGCAGCAACGTACTGAGCGGCCTTGATTTTGCGCAGCAGCTCGGAAGCGTCACGGCCAACACCGCCATCGTTCAGCTCGACGATCTTGATCTGACCTTCAGGGTTGATCACGAAAGTGCCGCGGTCAGCCAGGCCTGCTTCTTCGATCAGTACGTCGAAGTTGCGGGAGATGGTCAGCGTAGGGTCGCCGATCATGGTGTACTGGATTTTGCCGATGGCTGGCGAAGTGTTGTGCCAGGCAGCGTGGGCAAAGTGGGTGTCAGTCGACACGCTGTAGATTTCCACGCCGAGTTTTTTGAACTCTTCGTAGTTGTCAGCCAGGTCTTCCAGTTCGGTTGGGCAAACGAAGGTGAAGTCGGCCGGGTAGAAGAACACCACCGACCACTTGCCTTTCAGGTCAGCGTCCGACACTTCCACGAAGCTGCCGTTTTTGTAGGCAGTTGCTTTGAATGGTTTAACTTGGCTGTTGATGATAGGCATCGTTGACTCTCCGTCAGGGTTGAAAAGTTGATGGGGTGAATCCTAACAACACATTTCGTATCTGGCTCATTGGCAAAGCTGATGCTGACGATTGGTTTTAGCTATCAGGCGTACCTATAAATAGCCGAAAACTAAATATGATCCACCTGAACAGGTTTCAACTTGATGTCGATCAGTTGCCGATGTTTTTTTGCGCGGTGATGCTCATCCCGGTAAACGGGGTGGCTTCAACATAGCGCATGGCTGACTTTATGTCTTTCCAGCCGACGTAATTCATCAGTGACTTCAAGTCCCAGCCACTTTGATGGGCCCATGTCGCAAAACCGCGACGCAGGGAGTGACTGGTGTATTGCTCGGCCGCAATGCCCGCACGCTCCAGCGCCTGGCGCAGCAACGGGATCACACTGTTGGCGTGCAAGCCCTCCTCCCCCAGGTTGCCCCAGCGATCGATTCCGCGGAACACCGGGCCGCGGACCAACGCCGCGGTATTGAGCCATTCGATATAGGCGCGCACCGGGCACAGTCGCAGCAGGGCCGGGGTCTGAAAGGTTTTGCCGAGGTTGTCGCGGTCACTTTTGCTGCGTGGCAGATACAAGGTAATGCCTGCCCCTTCTACAGCCTGCACATGCTCGACTTGCAGGCGGCATAACTCATCACTGCGGAATCCGCGCCAGAAGCCGAGCAGGATCAGGGCGGCGTCACGCCTTGCGCGCAGCAGCCCCGGCTGATCACCACTGGCTTGCGCCGCCAGGGCCTCAGCCTCCAACCACTCGACCACCTGTTCAAGATGCTGCAATTGCAGCGGTGCCGCCTGCTTCTCCTGCACGGGATGCAGTGCCCGAATGCCCTTGAATACCTTGCGCACCATCGGCGCCTTGGTCGGGTCGGCAAACCCCTGACTGTTGTGCCACTGGGCAATCGCTGACAGGCGCAGCTTGAGGGTGTTGATCGACAATTGCCCGGCATGAGCCACCAGATAACGCGCCACGCTATCGCTGGTGGCTGGCAGAAACCCGCCCCAGGTCACTTCGAAGTGCTCAATGGCCGCCCGATAACTACGGCGGGTGTTGTCGCGGGTCGCGGCGTTCAGGTAGCGATCCAGCTCGCTCATGGGCAGTTCTCTTGTGTGGCGTACCGAAAACAGGCCTTAAAAGCAGTTTCAAGGCTCTGGCACGGGATAATACCAGTATATCCCGCCTTATTTTTCATTAAATAACATCAATAAAATGTGCTAATCTAGTATGTAATTACATGATACATACCACAGTACATAATCGTAGGAGATGGCCATGGCCCGTGGCGGCGTAAACAAGGCAGTGGTGCAAATTGCACGCACCGCGATCCTGGCTCGAGGCGAACACCCGAGCATTGATGCGGTACGTATCGAGATGGGCAATACCGGGTCGAAAACCACGATCCATCGCTATCTAAAGGAACTGGACGAAGTTGACTCGCGCCGTGGCGTGCCTCGTGAGCAAATCGATGATGAGCTGACTGAGCTGGTTGCCCGCCTCGCCCAGCGCCTGCAGGAGCAGGCACAAGAGCCTATTGACCGGGCTCAGGCGCATTACGAACAGCTCAAAGCGCAACTGCAGGCGCAGTTGAACGAAGCACAGGACGCTCGGGCACAGCTTGAGCAGCAGCTGGAGATTCAGGGCACAGCACTGCAGCAGGAAAGCGCCAGTCTCGACGCCACCCGCTCCATGCTGCAAACCGAGCAGACCCGCAATGCCGCCCTGAACCAGGCGTGCAGCG
Source organism: Pseudomonas sp. WS 5051 (assembly GCF_012985715.1). Classification (NCBI taxonomy): domain Bacteria; kingdom Pseudomonadati; phylum Pseudomonadota; class Gammaproteobacteria; order Pseudomonadales; family Pseudomonadaceae; genus Pseudomonas; species Pseudomonas sp. WS 5051. The sequence continues at coordinate 196,474 of NZ_JAAQWV010000002.1, read as the reverse complement.
ACTTTGACCTGCGCCTCAAGGACCGTGACGAGCAGATCCGCTCGCTGGAAGAGAAGCACCTGCATGCCCGCGATGCGCTGGAGCACTATCGCAGCGCGACCAAGGAACAGCGCGAGCAGGATCAGCGCCGTCATGAAGGCCAGTTGCAGCAGGTGCAAATGGAACTGCGTCAGGCCCAGCAAAGTGCATTGGTACGCCAGGATGAAATCACCCAGCTGCATCGCGACAATGAGCGCGTACTGAGCGAGAGCCGCGCACTGGGCAAGGAACTGAACCAGGCCAATGACCTGCAGCACAAGCTGGGCAACCAGAATACGCAGCTCAACACCCAACTCAGTCAACTGCAAAGTGAACGCACCCTGCTTCAAGAGCGCCTGCGCGTAGCCACGCAGGAAAGTGAAGGCTTGAAACAGGCCCACGCACAGATCCAGGAAAGCCAGTCAGCCCTTTCCTTGCGCGCCATAAAGGCTGAAACCGCGCTGGAAAGACTGCAGGAGCTAAAGAAGGATGCTGAACAAAGCGTGCTCACCAAAGACCAGTAGAACTACCTGACTCGATCCAGGCCCGCTCCCGCAAAAGCTGAATAGACACCCCCGTCTTCGTTCAGCAACCGCTCAGCAAATGCAATCGATTCTTGTTTGGCAATACGTATCAGTATGTTACAAATTAGCACCCTAACTAATTTGTGACGCGGTAGCCCACCATGCTGGTTCCATTTCTGATCATGCTGCGCGAAGGGATTGAGGCCGCACTTATCGTCGGCATCATTGCCAGTTATCTCAAGCAAACAGGCCGCGGGCAGTGGATGCCCGCCGTATGGGTCGGGGTGTTTCTGGCCGCCGCCCTGTCTTTGCTGGTGGGCGGCGGGCTGGAGTTGATGAGCGCCGAGTTCCCGCAAAAACAGCAAGAACTGTTCGAAGGCATCGTCGGCCTCATTGCCGTGGGCATTCTCAGCTCAATGGTATTCTGGATGCGCAAGGTCGCGCGCTCGATCAAGCATTCGCTGCACACCTCCCTCGATCACGCCCTCGCCGGCTCCCGGCATCAAGTCACGGCACTGATTGCCATGGTCTTTTTTGCCGTCGCCCGGGAAGGGCTTGAAACCGTATTTTTCCTGTTAGCCGTCTTCCAGCAAAGCGAAGGCCCCGCCGCACCCCTGGGCGCCCTGCTCGGCCTGCTGCTGGCCATCGGCGTCGGCTTTGCCATTTACAGCGGCAGCATGCGCCTGAACCTGGGGCTGTTTTTCCGCTGGACCGGCCTGTTTATTCTGGTGGTCGCTGCGGGCATCCTGGCCAACTCGGTACAGGCCCTGCACGAGGCAGGCCTGTGGAACCACTGGCAAGACGTAGTGTTTGATATCAGCGCCCACTTGCCGATGGATGGCCCGCTAGGCTCCGTACTGGCTGGCATGTTCGGCTATCAGGACGCCCCCACCGTCAGCGTGCTCGGTGCGTATGTGATTTATCTGGTCGTCACGCTGGTGATGTTCTTTCGCCCGCCGGCGCCCGCCAAAACCGCACACCCTTCTTCAGTAACAAACCCATAAGGTCAAGCATGCCAACCCCTGCAAGCGGTACACCCCCACGCGCCCTGCGCTGGGCGGTGGCCGGCTCGGTGATCGTGATGATCGCAGCCGGCGGGTTGTTCTACTACGCCTCGCAACTGGCCGCGGCCAAGCGCAAGGCTCACGGCACTGAAATAACCGTGACCATCCACCCGCATAGCTGCGAACCCGACGCCCTGACTGTACCGGCCGGCTTCAACAGCTTTCGCATTATCAATGCCTCCGAGCGCGCGGTGGAGTGGGAAATTCTCGACGGCGTGCTGGTGGTCGAAGAGCGGGAAAACATTGCCCCGGGCCTGAGCCAGGTGATCAACGCGACACTCGCTCCCGGCGATTACGCCATCACCTGCGGTCTGCTCAGCAACCCCCGCGGCACCCTGCATGTGACGCCCACTGCAGCGTCCGAAGCCAGCGCCAATGCCAGGCCTACGATGGTGGCCTTTGTTGGGCCGTTGTCAGAGTTTCGGGTTTACCTGAGCCAACAGGGCAGCGCCCTGACCAGGGCTGTCGATGCCCTGTCGCAAGCCATTAGCGCCGGTGATCTGGAACAGGCGCAGGCTCTGTATACCCCCGCACGCGAGGCCTATCAACGCCTGGCGCCGGCAGCGCAACGCCTTGCCGAGCTGGACAACGCCATCAATGCTCGCGCCGACTATTTCGAAAAGCGCGAGCAGGATCCGGGGTTTACCGGTTTCCACCGCCTGGAATACGGCCTGTTTGACCAGCGCAGCACTCAAGGCCTGGCGCCGATTGTCCAGCAGCTGCAAGCCAATAGCCTGCTGCTCAAGCAACAGTTGCTTGCCCAATCGTTGCCCCCCGAACAACTGGTCAGCATCGTCGCCCGCACCCTGCACAACCTGGCGGATAACCGCGCCAACAGCGGCGAAGAGGAGCGCTACAGCCATATTGACCTCAATGGCTTTGCCGCCAACCTTGAGGCTGCGCACAAAGTGGTTGACCTGCTGCGCCCTTTGCTGCTCAAGAAAAATGCCGACCTGCTGCACACCATAGACGGTGCCAGCAGCGCGCTGGATGCCGAACTCAATGGCCTGAAAACCCCGCAGGGCTACCGCACCTACGACACCGTCAGCGCCCCGCAGCGCCAACAAATCAGCAACAAGGCCAAGGTTATGGCCGATGCACTCGATGGAATCGATCCCGCCCTCGGCCTTAGCGGCCTGTAATTGCAGACGAGACGTACATGAGCGATTCACCACACACCCCGAACGAGTTCAACCTGCAACGCCGGCGCATCCTGATGGGCATGGGGGTCGCCGGGGCGGCACTGGCTGGCGGCGCCCTGAGCTGCCCGGCCATGGCCGCCGCCAACCCGGCCAATGCTCAAGTCACCCAGGCGCCGAGCAGCGACAAGACCCAGGATCATCACGACTTTCACGGCCAGCACCAAAATGGCATTGTCACCCCGCGCCCGGCCGCCGGTATGCTGGTGGCCTTTGATGTACTGGCCACGGACCGCGAAGGTCTCGAACGCCTGCTGCGCACCCTGAATGAGCGCATCGCCTTCCTGATGAAAGGCGGCCCGGTCGCCCAGGTCGATCCCAAGCTGCCGCCAGTGGACTCGGGCATTCTCGGCCCGGTGGTCAGCCCCGATAACCTGACCATTACCGTGTCCGTGGGCGACTCCCTGTTCGATGAGCGTTTTGCCCTGGCCAAGATCAAACCCAAACACCTGAGCCGCATGCAGGGCTTCCCCAACGATGCCCTGGACCCGGCCCAGTGCCACGGCGACTTGAGCCTGCAGTTTTGCGCCAATACCGCCGACACCAATATCCACGCCCTGCGTGACATTGTGAAAAACCTGCCCGACTTGCTGCTGGTGCGCTGGAAGCAGGAAGGCACCGTGCCGCCGCAAGCACCGGCCAAGCCCGGCGAGCCGACGCAAAGTGCGCGCAACTTCCTGGGCTTTCGTGATGGCTCGGCCAACCCCGACTCCAACGACAACACAGCGATGAACCAGATTGTCTGGGTCCAGCCCGACAGTGGCGAGCCGCAGTGGGCGGTCAACGGCAGCTATCAGGCAGTGCGCATCATCCGCAATTTCGTCGAACGCTGGGACCGTACCCCCCTGCAGGAGCAGGAAAGCATTTTCGGCCGCAACAAGGCCAGCGGCGCGCCCATGGACGGTGCCCGGGAGACCGATGTGCCGGATTACAGCAAGGACCCCCACGGCAAGGTCACCAAACTTGACGCCCACATCCGTCTGGCCAATCCGCGTACCGCGCAGACACGCAACAGCCTGATTTTACGCCGGCCGTTCAACTACTCCAATGGCGTCAACAAGAACGGCCAGCTGGACATGGGCTTGCTGTTCATCTGCTACCAGCGCGACCTGGAACAGGGCTTTATCGCCGTGCAAACCCGGCTCAACGGTGAACCCCTGGAGGAGTACCTCAAGCCTGTGGGCGGCGGATACTTCTTCACCCTGCCGGGCGTGCGCGACGAACAGGATTTTATCGGCCGCTCGCTGCTCGATGCTGCTACACGCACCTGAACCTCAACCCACCGGAAAAAGTCCCATGAAGAAGACCCCGCTCGCACTGTTCCTGGCCCTGGGCTTGCTCCACACCCCTCTGTCGGCGCTCGCTGCAACCGCGCCACTGGATTTGGTGCAACCCGTGTCCGACTACAAGATCTACGTCACCGAGCAGCTGGATGAGCTGGCCAGCAACACGCAAAAATTCACCGATGCCGTGAAAAAGGGTGACCTGGTCACGGCCAAAAAACTCTACGCCCCGACCCGCGTTTACTACGAGTCGATTGAGCCGATTGCCGAACTGTTCAGCGACCTGGACGCCTCGATCGATTCACGCGTAGATGATCACGAAAAAGGCGTCACTGCGCCTGACTTCACCGGTTTTCACCGCATCGAGTACAGCCTGTTTGCCGAGAACAGTACCCAGGGGCTCGACACGCTCGCAGACGGCCTGAATAACGACGTCAAGGACCTGCAGACCCGCGTTGCCGGGCTGACCTTCCCGCCGGAAAAAGTCGTCGGCGGTGCTGCAGCATTGATGGAAGAAGTGGCCGCCACCAAAATTTCCGGCGAAGAAGACCGCTATAGCCACACCGACCTGTATGACTTCCAGGGCAACGTGGACGGCGCGAAAAAGATCTTCGATCTGTTCCGTGCGCAAATAGAACAGAGCGACAAGGTCTTTGCTGCCAAGGTCGACAAGAACTTCGCCACGGTGAACAGCATCCTGGCCAAGTACAAAGCTGCCGACGGCGGCTTTGAGACCTATGACAAGGTCAGGGAAAACGACCGCAAGGCCCTCATCGGGCCGGTCAACACCCTGGCCGAAGACCTGTCGACCCTGCGCGGCAAGCTGGGTTTGAACTGATTCAAGGTTTCTCGCAGCGCCAACCGATGTGACTCACGTCACATATCCGCAGGTTGGCGCTGGGCTTTGCCTGCGCACTTGTTACTCATTAGTCATAAAAGCTGTGCTGAATCACTGTTCAAAATCGTTCAGTCAATGTAAGAATCTTCCTGTTTAAGAAAAGTACTACTGTCAAGTCAGACAATGCTTGGGCGCTGTAAATACTTTCCTGAATAGCACCTGTCTAGCGTTTAGATAGGATGCACTGTTGACCCAACTTTTATAGGTTTTTCACAAGGACGCGTTTAACGTATGCAACAGCAACGAAAGCAATGCCCCAAGACTTTGCAACAAAATCATGTAGATAACGCTTTAGAACGACTTTACCTTTGTTAGAAACAGGCTTTACTCGTAAAGGGCCCGGATCTTTAACGCGCCCTGAGTTTGGTCGACAAAGACATGTCGTCTTGTGCCACTGAAACTGACTGGAACGAATACTTTGAAACCCTACCCAATCCAGTGTGTGTCGATCGTCATTCCGGTCTACAACGAAGAAGAAAGTCTGCCCGAGCTCTTGCGTCGCACAGAAGCCGCCTGCGCACAACTGAGCCAGGCCTATGAAATCGTACTGGTCGACGACGGCAGCCGGGACAAATCGGCGCAAATTCTCGAAGACGCTGCCGCACGTGAAGGCAGCCCCGTCGTTGCGGTTATTCTCAACCGCAACTACGGCCAGCATGCTGCAATCATGGCCGGCTTTGAGCACTCCAAGGGCGATGTGGTGATCACGCTGGATGCCGACCTGCAAAACCCGCCGGAAGAAATTCCGCGCCTGGTGGCACAGGCTGCTCTTGGGTACGACGTAGTCGGTACGGTACGCAACAACCGTCAGGACTCCGCCTGGCGCCGCTGGCCTTCACGGCTGATCAACCTGGCCGTACAACGCTCCACCGGGGTTGCCATGAGCGACTACGGTTGCATGCTGCGCGCCTACCGTCGCAGCATCGTCGACGCCATGCTCGCCTGCCGCGAACGCAGCACCTTTATCCCGATCCTGGCCAACAGCTTTGCCCGCCACACCACCGAGGTACTGGTCGAGCACGCCGAGCGCGAGCACGGTGACTCCAAGTACAGCGCCATGCGCCTGATCAACCTGATGTTCGACCTGATCACCTGCATGACGACCACGCCCCTGCGCCTGCTGAGCATCATCGGTTTCAGCATGGCAGCACTGGGCGCGGTCTTCGCCATTGCCCTGATCATGTTGCGCCTGATCTTCGGTGCAAGCTGGGCCGGCGACGGTACTTTCGTATTGTTTGCGGTGCTCTTCGTGTTTACCGGCGGCCAATTTATCGGCATGGGCCTTCTGGGTGAATACCTGGGCCGCATGTACAGCGATGTAAGGGCACGGCCACGATTCTTCATTGAAAAAATCGTACGCGCCGACTCTGCAACGCCTTCCGTTACAACCAGCACCCCGACTTCCTCTACTTCGACACAGGTTCAATCATGAGTTTGAAAGCCGTTGTTTTCGCCTATCACGATATTGGCTGCACAGGCATCGAAGCCTTGCTCAATGCAGGCTACGAAATTGCTGCTGTATTCACCCATGCTGACGACCCCAAAGAAAACAACTTCTACGGTTCGGTTGCCCAGCTGTGTGCACGCAAAGGCATTCCGGTTCACGCTCCTGAAGACGCCAACCACCCATTGTGGATCGAGCGCATTCGCAAACTGAACGCCGACTACATCTTCTCGTTCTATTATCGCCACCTGCTGGGCGAAGAGTTGCTGGCAAGCGTCAGCAAGGGCGCCTTCAACCTGCATGGTTCCCTGCTGCCACGCTACCGTGGACGCGCACCGGCCAACTGGGTACTGGTAAACGGCGAAACCGAAACCGGCGTAACCTTGCACCGCATGGTCAAACGCGCTGACGCAGGCGATATCCTGGCCCAGCATCGTATCAGCATCGAGCGTTCGGACACGGCCCTGACCCTGCACGCCAAGCTTCGCGAAACCGCCGCCCAACTGCTGGCCGAAGCCCTGCCACTGCTGCCACAAGGCAAGCTCACCGAAACCCCGCAAGACGAATCCAAAGCCACTTATTTTGGTCGCCGCACCCCGGCTGACGGCTTGCTGCAATGGAACCGCCCGGCTGAAGAACTGTTCAACCTGGTACGTGCCGTGACCCAACCTTATCCGGGCGCCTTCTGTGCCGTGGGTGAGCACAAGCTGATTGTGTGGGGCGCCGAAGTGGTTGCCGACAACCAGGGCCATGCACCTGGCCAAGTCATCAGCTGCGAGCCGCTGCGTATTGCCTGCGGCACAGACTCGCTGGTCATCACCGCAGGCCAGCGCAACGACAACGGCCTGTACCTGAGCGGCCCGCAACTGGCCCGCGAGCTGGGCCTGGTAGAAGGTTCGCGCCTGCGAGGCAGTGAGTCCGGTCGCCCGGCACGCCGCACCCGCGTGCTTATCCTTGGGGTTAACGGCTTTATCGGCAACCATTTGTCCGAGCGCCTGCTGCAGGACGACCGCTACGAAGTCTACGGCCTCGATATCGGCTCCGATGCTATCGATCGCCTGCGCAGCCACCCCAACTTCCACTTTGTGGAAGGCGATATCAGCATCCACACTGAATGGATCGAATACCACATCAAGAAGTGCGACGTGGTCCTGCCGCTGGTGGCCATCGCGACGCCAATCGAATACACCCGCAACCCGTTGCGCGTGTTCGAACTGGACTTCGAAGAGAACCTCAAGCTGGTGCGCTACTGCGTCAAGTACAACAAGCGCGTGATTTTCCCGTCCACGTCCGAAGTGTATGGCATGTGCCAGGACAAGAACTTCGACGAAGACACCTCCAACCTGATTGTTGGCCCGATCAACAAACAGCGCTGGATCTACTCGGTCTCCAAGCAACTGCTGGATCGTGTTATCTGGGCTTACGGTACCAAGGGCCTGAAATTCACCCTGTTCCGTCCGTTCAACTGGATGGGCCCACGCCTTGACCGCCTGGACTCGGCACGGGTTGGCAGCTCACGCGCCATCACCCAACTGATCCTGCACCTGGTGGAAGGTACCCCGATCCGTCTGGTTGACGGCGGCGAACAAAAGCGCTGCTTCACTGACGTGGCCGATGGTATCGAAGCCCTGGCGCGCATCATCGACAACAAGGATGGCAAGTGCGACGGCCAGATCATCAACATCGGCAACCCGGACAACGAAGCCAGTATTCGTCAACTGGGCGAAGAGTTACTGCGCCAGTTCGAGGCGCATCCGCTGCGTGACAACTTCCCGCCGTTTGCCGGTTTCCGTGATGTTGAAAGCCAGTCGTTCTACGGTACCGGTTACCAGGACGTCAGCCATCGCAAGCCAAGCGTGGAAAACGCCCGCCGCCTGATTGACTGGACCCCGACCACCGAGCTGAGCGAAACCATAGGCAAGACCCTGGACTTCTTCCTGCGTGAAGCCATGGTAGAAATCGCGGAAAAACGCTGATGCAAGCTGGACTGCGTATCGATGTCGACACGTACCGCGGCACCCGAGAGGGGGTGCCGCGGTTACTCGAACTGCTCGACGAAGCTCAGATCAAAGCGACGTTTTTTTTCAGCGTGGGGCCGGACAACATGGGCCGCCATTTATGGCGGCTGATCAAGCCCCGGTTCTTCTGGAAAATGATGCGCTCCAAGGCGGCCAGCCTTTATGGCTGGGATATTTTGCTGGCTGGCACCGCCTGGCCTGGCAAACCGATCGGCAAGGATCTGGGGCACCTGATGCGCCAGACCCTTGCCGCCGGGCATGAGGTCGGCCTGCACGCCTGGGATCACCACGGTTGGCAGGCCAATACTGCGCGCTGGAGCGAGGCGCAGCTGATCGAGCAGATCCGCCGGGGTGTCGACACCCTGAGCGATATCACCGGGCAGGCCGTCGAATGCTCGGCGGCTGCCGGCTGGCGTGCCGACGAGCGCGTGGTCCGGGCCAAGGAAACCTTTGGTTTTCGCTACAACAGTGATTGCCGCGGGCACAGCCTGTTTCGGCCAAGGTTGGCCGAAGGCAGGCTGGGGGCGCCGCAAATCCCTGTGGACTTACCCACATTCGATGAAGTGGTCGGGCCCGAGCTCAGTGCCGCCGATTTCAACTCATTCATTCTTGACCGCTTCAGCCCGCAAAAGCTGAATGCGTACACCATCCATGCTGAAGTAGAAGGGATTCTTATGGCCAATGACTTCCGTCAATTATTGGCGCAGGCCCGTGCCCGTGACATTCATTTCCAACCCCTGCGGGAGTTGCTGCCCGCCGACCTCGAGAGCCTGCCCGCCGGGCAATTGAGCCGTGGCGTGCTGGAAGGCCGTGAAGGCTGGTTGGGAGTGCAGAAGCCATGACTTCACGCTGGACAATACCGCTGCTGGTTCTGGCCTTTATCGCCTTTTACCTGTTGCCATTGGGCACCCACGGCTTGTGGATCCCGGACGAAACGCGCTACGCACAGATCGGCCAGCAAATCCTGATCGACGGTAACTGGGTCACCCCGCACTTTATGGATTTGCGTTACTTCGAGAAGCCGATTGCCGGCTACTGGATGATTGCCATCGGCCAGGCCATTTTTGGCGAAAACCTGTTTGGCGTGCGCATTGCCTCGGCCATCGCCACCGGTTTGAGCGTGTTCCTGGCCTATGCCGTGGCCCGTCGCCTGTGGAACGATCCGCGCAAGAGCTTTGCCTGCGCCCTGGTGTACATGACCTTTGGCCTGATTGCAGGCCAGGCCGGTTATTCCAACCTTGATCCGCAGTTTACCCTGTGGGTCAACCTGAGCCTGGTGGCGCTGTGGTTTGCCGTCGACAGCAGCTCCAATCGTGATCGCCTGATCAGTTGGGCGGTACTGGGTTTTGCCTGCGGCATGGGCTTTATGACCAAGGGTTTTCTGGCTCTGCTGCTGCCGGTACTGATCGCTCTGCCCTACATGCTCTGGCAAAAGCGCTTTCTGGAACTGGTCAAGTACGGCCTGGTGGCCATGCTGGTGGCGGCCATTGTCTCGCTGCCGTGGGTGTTGGCAGTACACGCCCAGGAGCCTGACTACTGGCGCTTCTTCTTCTGGCACGAGCATATCCGCCGTTTTGCCGGTGACGATGCCCAGCACGGTCGCCCATGGTGGTTCTACCTGCCGCTGCTAGTGGTTTCCAGCCTGCCTTGGGCAGCGTTGTTGCCGGTGGCCTTCAAGGACGCCTGGAGCAACAAACGCCATGCAAGCATTGTGTTCGTGCTGCTATGGCTGCTGCTGCCACTGGGGCTGTTCAGCCTGAGCAAGGGCAAACTGCCAACCTACATCATGCCGTGCATGTTGCCGTTGGCACTGCTGCTGGGCCACGCAATGATGCAACGGGTTGAACAGGCCAAAACCTGCGCCCTGCGCTTCAATGGCGCGGTCAACCTGATCGGCGGCAGTGCGGCATTGCTGGCCCTGGTGTATTTCCAGGTCAAACAGCCCTTCTATGACAACGAACCGCTGCATATGGCCCTGCTGGTCGTGGTGCTGCTGACGTGGATCATTACCGGCCTGCTGACACTGACCAAACCTCTGAAAATGTGGGCTGCGCCGGCACTGGCCATGGGTGTTCTGGTACTGGTACTGCCAGCCGCCATGCCGAGCAGCGTGGTTCACAACAAAATGCCTGACCAGTTTGTCCTGGAACATATGGATGAGCTGTCCCGGGCCAAGACATTTCTGAGTAACGACCTGGGCGCAGCGTCTGCTTTGGCCTGGCGTCTGCGCCGACCTGACGTGACACTTTACAACACCCAGGGTGAGGTCAAGTACGGCCTGACCTACGACGATGCCAAAGGTAAAAGCATTAGCCTGACCGAAGTTGGCCCGTGGATGGCTGAAGCTCGCCGCAAAGGCCCGGTCGGTGTGGTAATGCGGGTCAAGGACAGCGATGAGAGCCATGAAATGGACGAGTTGCCCAAAGACGCCAAGCGCTATGACGAAGGCAATATGGTGATTCTGATTTACCCGCAGATTGCTCCATGACCCTGACGCTATTGCTGTTGGCCTGTCTGTTGACCTGTGCTGGCCAGATCGCCCAGAAATACGCGGTCGAAGGTTGGCGCGGGGTTGACACCGGGGTGGCGCAAAAACTGCGCTCCCCCTGGTTATGGCTGGCACTGCTATGCCTCGGCCTGGGTTTGCTGGTGTGGTTGCTGGTACTGCAACGGCTCGAGGTCGGGGTTGCTTACCCGATGCTCAGCCTAAATTTTGTACTGATCACCCTGGTGGCCCGTTATCTGTTTAAAGAAACCATCGACCTGCGCCATTGGCTGGGCGTTGGGCTGGTAATAGCCGGGGTGGTTTTACTGGGGCAACACGCATGAGCCTGTACCGTGGATTTGCCTTTGCCTCAGGCAGTGTACTACTGGTCAGCGGCGCCCAACTGGGCATGCGCTGGAGCATGACGCGGTTGCCGCAGCCCGCCCAATGGCTTGAAGCGTTCAGCCAGGGCAGTGTCTCGCTCCCGGCGTTGGCCATGGTAGTTGCCGCCATTGTCGCGTATGCACTGTCGATGCTCTGCTGGCTGCTGGCCCTGCGCGATTTGCCCTTGGGCCGCGCCTATTCGCTGCTAAGTGTCAGCTATGCATTGGTCTACCTGCTGGCTGCCAGCCTGCCGATTTTCCATGAAAGCTTCACCCTTTCAAAAACCCTCGGTGTGACGCTGGTCATTCTTGGGGTGCTTGTGATCAATTCTCGACGTACTTCCGGAAACAGCGCATGAAAATCAGTGTATTTGGTAGTGGTTATGTAGGCCTGGTGCAGGCGACGGTTCTGGCGGAAGTCGGCCATGACGTCATCTGCATGGACATTGACCAGAAAAAGGTCGAGTCGCTGCAACAAGGTCACGTCAGCATTTTCGAGCCCGGGCTTTCAGCCTTGGTGCGTGAAAACCTCGAGAGCAAGCGCCTGCGTTTTACCAGCGATGAAAAAACCGCTGTCGAGCACGGCGAGGTACTGTTTATCGCCGTGGGCACGCCTCCGAGCGAGGACGGCTCGGCTGATCTTGGCCAGGTGTTCTCCGTGGGTGACGCCGTTGCCCGCCACCGCAAGGAGCCGCTGATCCTGGTCGAGAAATCCACCGTGCCCGTAGGCACTGGCGACGCGCTGACCGCCCATATCAACAAGGCCCTGGAGCAGGCCGGACGCTCGCTGCAATTTGACGTGGTGTCCAACCCGGAATTCCTCAAGGAAGGCTCGGCCGTCACTGATTGCCGCCGCCCGGACCGCATCATCATTGGCTGTGCCCGTGAAGAAGTGCGTGAAGTCATGCGCGACCTGTACGCGCCGTTCAACCGCAACCATGACCGGATCATTTTCATGGACCTGCGCAGCGCCGAGCTGACCAAGTACGCCGCCAACTGCATGCTGGCGACCAAGATCAGCTTTATCAACCAGATCGCCGAACTGGCCGAGCACCTTGGGGCCGACATCGAAGCCGTGCGCCTGGGCATTGGCGCCGACCAGCGGATTGGCTATCACTTTATCTACCCTGGCTGCGGCTATGGCGGTTCGTGCTTCCCCAAAGACATGCGCGCGCTGATCCACAGTGCCCAGCAGGTCAATTGCTCCAGCGATCTGCTGCAAGCGGTCGAAGCGATCAACGAGCGGCAGAAGCACAAGCTGTTCGAACGCATCAACGCGTTTTTCAAGGGCAACCTTGAAGGCAAGACCTTTGCGTTGTGGGGCCTGGCATTCAAACCCAACACCGATGACATGCGCGACGCACCCAGCCGCGTATTGATGGAGGCCCTGTGGGCTGCCGGTGCCAATGTGCGCGCTTTCGACCCCGAAGCCATGCAGGAAACCCAGCGCCTTTACGGCGATGAACCGCGCCTGAGCCTGATGGGCACACCGGAATCTACCCTTAATGGCGCCGACGCATTGATCGTCTGCACCGAGTGGCAGCAATTCAAGGCGCCGGACTTCGACCTGATCAAGCAACGCCTGAGCACGCCGGTGATTTTTGACGGGCGCAACCTGTATGACGGTGAGCGCCTGGCCAAGGCCGGCTTGCAGTACTTCCCGATGGGGCGTGGCGAGTCGTGCAACTTGCCGGTCGGGTCAACAACCCTTTGATGATTCAGCAGCGCCGCCATTGGCAACAATGGCGGCGTTTTTTTTTGTGCGTCCCGATGAGACAAGGAAACTCGACATGCGTGCCGATTTCACCTCCCCCGCCCTGCTCACCTTGCGCAGGCAATCGCTGATTCTGGGCGCGCTCGCCTTGCTGCTGTTTATCCTGGGCAACCATCAAGAGGCCGCGATTGGCTTTGATTCGCGCTTTGTCATGTTCGCCAATGAAATGCTGCGTCACGGCCCCGGTTTTTTCCCGACCACCTACGGCCAGCCTTACGCGGACTACAGCGCAACCTCGACCCTGCTTACCTGGCTGCTGTCCCTGCCCTTTGGCAAAGTCACCAGCCTGACAGCTTGGCTACCTACGGCCATTGCCAGTGCAAGCATTGTGACCTTGATGTATCGCCTGGTAGCGGCGCAATCGCGCACCTGGGCGCTGGTCAGCGTGGCACTGCTGTTGCTGAGCATGACTTTTATCACCGAAACACGTGCGGTATCGCTTGACCAGATGCTGGCAGCGCTCAGTTTCAGTGCCTTCTACCTGGCTTACGCCCACGATCACTTTGCGGCACCACGCCGTCATTTCTGGCTGTTGGCCCTGCTGGTACTGGGTTTTGCCGTGCGCGGGCCGATCGGCCTGGTCATTCCCAGCGGTATCCTGTGCAGCTATTACCTGCTTAATGGCCAGTGGCGGCGCCTGATCAGCTTTGGCCTGCAAGCGCTGGTCTTGCTGATCCTGTGTATTGGCACGTTATTGATGCTGGCCTGGATCAGTGGCGGTGAGGCTTTTGTACATGAAGTCATCCGCATGCAAGTGACAGGACGCATGGATGGAACCGAAGGCGCCAGCGGCGTGCTGTATTACTTCACCAGTTCCATGGGCAATTACGCGCTGGCTTATCCGCTGGCCGTTTTGGTGCTGCTGGCGATCCTGATTACCGGGCGCAAGCCGTCGGGGCCAGCCTTGCAACTGGTCAAGTACTGCGTTGGTGCAGCCCTGATCGTGATGATCGGCCTGTCGATTCCCCAGGCCAAAAAGGCCCGTTACCTGCTGCCCATGTTACCGATGGCCGCGATTATTGCGGCCTACCCGTTCCAGGTCATGCACGGGCGGGTATTTGCTGGCCTGCGCGGCTTGATTCAGGGGTTGTTCCTGCTGCTGCCGGGTTTACTGATTATCGGTCTGGTGATTGTACGCAAGCGTTTTGGTGAAGAGTTGCCACCCTTGACCGTCATATTCGTGGCCCTGGCAGTGCTTCAGGTTCTGGCCGTTGGCGTACTGTTCAAAGCCCAATGGCGTGTTGCGGGGCTGGCAACCTGTGCGGTGCTGGCGATGTGGAGCAGCTATATCATGGTCTTCGAACCTGCAGAGCGCAGCCTTTACGATACGCGTACCTTTACCCTCAAGGCCATGCAACTGATCGACCAGGCTCCGGCCCCAGTAGTACTGCATGGCATGGGCAAGGACGCCAAGGCGATCAAGTTCATGGTTAACGTGGATCGTGATCTGCTACCGCTGTTCACCCAGTCATCCGCTGAACTGGCAGCATTGCCGGCTCCGGCCTGGATCATCATGGATCGCAAGGACTATGAGGCCTTGCAAGGCAGTGACCTGGGTAATATTGCCCCGACGCTGAGCGGTCGTTTCGACAAGAACGACTATGTGTTGCTGCATCGGCCTTGATCCTGTGGGAGCGGGCAACCCCGCTCCCACAACTACGGCAAAACGCCAGAGCACAAACAGTGCGCCTGCAGGTACAATCCCCGCCCTTCTCTCTCCCCAAGGAATCCCAATGTCAGGGCTTGAACTGTTTGCCGCCGCACTCGGCGTCATTGCTGTCTGGTTGACAGTCAAACAGAACCCCTGGTGCTGGCCCATCGGTCTGGTGATGGTGCTGCTCTACAGCTGGATCTTCTTCGAGATCAAACTGTATTCAGGCATGCTCTTGCAGGTATTTTTTGCCCTGTTGCAAGTCTATGGCTGGTGGCAGTGGACACGCGCAGGGGCACAGCATGAAGGCCGTGTCGTCAGCCGGTTAAGCCCATTGCAAGTGCTGGGCGGGGTGATTGCAGGCGCCATCGGCAGCGTGGTTCTCGGCGCCTCAATGGCCCATTGGACCGATTCCACTTTCCCCTGGTCAGATGCCACGCTGACAGCCTTCAGTCTGGTTGCCCAATTATGGATGGCGCAAAAACGCCTGCAGTGCTGGGCATTGTGGTGTGTCATCGATGTGCTTTATATCGGCTTTTTTGCCTGGCAGGACCTGTACTTCACCGCCGGCCTGTACGCGTTGTTTACCCTGATAGCCATTCAAGGCTGGCGTGACTGGCGCCGCGACCCGGCGCTGCGCACATGAAGGTGGTCGTTCTAGCGGGGCCGGAGTCGAGTGGCAAGAGCTGGCTCGCTGCGTTATTGCAGCAGCGCTTTGGCGGCACGATGGTGGGCGAGTATGTGCGCTACTTTATCGAGCAAAACCCTCGCGAGACCTGCCTGGCCGATATTCCGGACATCGCTCTCGGGCAGCTTCGCTGGGAAGACGAAGCGCGCGCCCAACACCCCGCGCTGCTGATTCTGGATACCCATTTACTCAGCAATATCCTCTGGAGCCAGACCCTGTTTGGTGACTACCCACAGTGGCTTGAAACTGAACTGCTCAAGCGCCACTACGACCTGCATTTGCTGCTGTCCCCCGACGATGTGGAGTGGACCGCTGACGGTCAACGCTGCCAACCCTCACTGGCGGAACGCCAGGCGTTTTTTGCGGCCAGTCTTGACTGGCTCACCGATCATCAACAAACCGTACAAGTGATAACCGGCGACTGGCAGGCCCGGCAACAGCATGCCTGCGCCGCAGTCGAACAATTAATGGGTAGTCGGGAAACTTGCTCAGACAGTATTAGTCCATAAGTTAGGTTGTTTACAACAAACAACTGGCAAGCGAGTTACTTAATGCTTTCAGCTTCTTGCCAATGTCCGTTGCTGTTACATGAAAATTTCGTGAAGCCTCTAAAACATTGGTTTGAGGCACGACTTTGCGCAATTGTAAGGTTAACGAGACACCCCCCTGCCCCACGTAATGTCCAGCCCGGCCCTTATTGTACAAGGGCCGGGGCTGCACACTGACATCTCATGTTCGTTACACCTGATCTCGCCCGGAACAGTCATCGTGCTGTGTGCTGTTGTTTTCAAACATTAAATTGGAAATGGCACAGCTCATGCTCTCTTCCTATCACGCTTGCCAGGGCTAGCGTCGATAAGGGAGCACAGTCATGGGGCACGCATGTTGTGGTAATGGTCACCTGCTGATGGCTTGCAGCCTGAGCGCCTTGCTGGGCTGGTGCGCCGTTGTTCATGGCGCCAGTAATGGCGAGATAGTGCTTACCCGTACCGTGCAACCCCATGCGGTGGGCAATCCGCCCATGCATCCCGATCCTGACCCGCTAACCGTCAATGCCAGCCCCTTGGCTCAAGTCATGGGTGCAACCCGTGAACTGAGCGATGGTGATTTTGCCAGCGTCAGCAGCGGAACTGCGATCACCCGGTCCATTTTGCCCAGTGGTAACACACTGCCCGGCCTCACCACCAGCAACGGCCTGCCAGGCATAAGCAATGGTCATGCTGGCGGCAGTGCAAACAGCATTTCCGGCACGATTGGCAACAGCATTAGCCAAGGGATGCGCCCGCTCTCTGCCCTGGGCCAGGGGAAATAACATGATTGCCTGCCGCCTGCCTGCACTGATTGCCGCGCTGCTGGTCACCTCCTTCGCTTTGGCAGCTTCCGATAACGACGCCACGATCAAGGATTCGGGGGCCAACTACCATGGCAATGTCTCGCTTAACCAGGCGTCTGGCGATCAGCAACAGCAAGTCAATATCCGTGCAATTGCCATCGGCACCGAGGCACGCGCTACGACTGCAGTGACCCAGAAACTCAATACCCCCGCCGACACCTCGCTCAATGCCCGGGCAACTATCGGTGGCAATTCCTTCAGTAATGGCAGCGGTGTGATCGGTATCAACCAGTCAGCCGGAGCCAATAACCAGATGGTCAATGCCGTGCGGGTCAGCATCAGTGCCCAGCCGCAAGGTATCGACGACAGCGCCTTGTCCCAGCAGAACGTGGCGCTGCTTCCAGACTCGGGTACCGCATCCCCCGCCAGCGGCAGTCGCCAGATCGTTACCAGCGATCAGGCCTTCACCGGCAGCCGAGGGGTGGTGCAGTTGAACCAGAGTGCAGGGGTGGGGAACCGCATGGCTAACACCCTGAATATCCGGGTTGCTGACTGACCCGGCAACAACGCAGTGCAATTGGAAAGTGCCAACACTTAACCCAACTAATGATGCACGGAGAAACACCATGAAACCGTCAATCGCTCTGAAGCCACTGGCTTTCGCTCTGGCAACACTGGTGGCCGTATCTGCTCAAGCCAACGGTAACGGCAACAACAATCCGCCGCCTCCATCGACACCGCCTGCATACACCCTTGACCCTAATGCCGCCGCTGCTGCAGTCGTGATTGACGTGCAAAACAGTCACAACAACAAAGTGACCAACAAGGCGGTCGAAAACAATGCAACCATCAAGGACTCGATTAAAGGGTCTGAAGGCAACATGGGCGCGAACGCCGCTTCCGGCTCCGGCAACCAGCAAGACAACGCCGTAGCGATCGCCACTTCAGACGAGAGCTTTGTGTTTGGTACCGCTGCGTCCCTGACCAGCGCCACCCAGACCAACAGCCACAACAACTCGCACAACTATGGCGCACAAAACAACGCCTCGATCAAAAGCTCGGCCAATGGCAGTTCGGGTAACGTCGGCATAAACGTTGCTTCGGGCGAGTTCAACCAACAGAAAAACAACCTGGCCATCGCCGTATCCAATGGTCGTATCGCCAGCGCCGGGGCAACCGCCTCGCAAACCTCGAACAACCTGTCGGTGATCAACGAAGCCGGTGCGTCTTACCTCAGCAATGTGAATACCTGGAATCAAGGGTCGGGCTGGAACAACAAAACCCCTGTCGTCAACAACGCCACCATGGACCATTCGTTCAATGGCTACTCGGGTAATGGCGGTGCCAATATTGCGGCAGGTACCGGCAACCAACAAAGCAACTCGCTGTCCATCGCTGCCGGCTGCAAGGTCTGCATGTAGTCGCGACGCTAAAGAAGGGTCTCGTTTATGAGACCCTTTTTCCTTATTCAGGCGTATCAATCATGCGTATTGTCGCCCTCACCCTCTTCTTCGGCCTGAGCGCAATGGCCCATGCCGCACAGATGCCAATCGCTGCCCTGCCTGGCGGCAATCTGGTGTTCAAGCAGGTGCAGAGCATTCGTGAAAGGCGCTTTGCGGATATCGTTGAACAAAAAACCGATTTCAGTTGCGGCGCTGCGGCGCTCGCCACCGTACTGCGTCAGGCCTATTGGCTGGACGTCAACGAAGACCAGATCATCAAGGGGATGCTGCAAAACGCTGATCAGGATCTGGTTCGCACCCAGGGCTTCTCAATGCTCGACATGAAGCGCTACGTTGAGAGCATCGGCATGCGCGCCAGGGGTTACCGAATTCCGGCGCAGAGCCTTGAAAGCGTGAACATACCCGTTGTGGTGCTACTGGATATCCGTGGCTACAAGCACTTTGTCGTGCTGCAACGCGCGCAGAAGGACTGGGTGTATATCGGCGACCCTGTACTGGGGCACAAGCGCTACTCCCACGCAGATTTCCTCAAAGGCTGGAATGGCATTGTGTTTGCCATCATCGGCCCCGGTTACGACAAGACCAATGCGTTATTGACCCCGCCTGCCCCGCTGACCGCAAAAAACCAGCTCAACGGGTTTAACCCGGTCAAAGACGCAGAACTCATGGACTTCGGTTTTATCCAAAGCGACTTTTTTTAAGGTGCGTCAATCATGACTACGGGGCCCGACGCTCCAGGAGCCGTACATGAATACTTCCATTTGGCTGATTGCCGCATGCCTTGCGACCAGCCTGCACGCCCAGGCGGCGTCCTTTAAACCGGTTGAATTGAAAGACACTGAAATGGCCGAGTTGCGCGGCCGCTATGTGATGCCCGGGCGGATCATCAGTTTCGGCATCGTGATGAACAGTACCTGGACCAGCAGCAATGGTGGCGTAGTCGGCGCCAGTACTTCCATGTATGTGCAAAACACCATTGAACCCAAGTTTTACGTGTCCACTTACAGTTCTGCCGGTAACGGTGCCCCTGGCTCAAACGGCACTGGTTCGGTTACCGGTGGTGCGGGCCTGACCACAGCCCAGGGCGTCACCCAGAGCGTTCGGGCTGCGGGTGACAACAACAGCGCCTATAACAACGTCGACATCAATGTCAGCGAGGCCGACCAGGCCCCCGTGGTCAACCAGCAAGGGGTTTTACTCACGACCAATACGTCCATCACCCAGGCTGCTGGTGCGGGCAATGTGACCGTCTCGGCCACGGGTGGGGGCGTTCAGCTGGCCATTCAGGCCAACAACAATCAAGGCAACTCACTGCAGCAAATCGCCCAGGGTGGCGTATTGCAAAGCACTACTTTGCTGGGCGGCGGTAATAGGGTCAATAACATGGCACAACTTAACGTGGTACTGGGTAACAACCTGCCCAGCCCCGGCGCGCTCGATTGCAACCTCAATCAGTTAAAAGGCCTTCGCAATATGGGTTATTGAACTAGGCTCAGGCTCTACAACTTGGCTTATCTGGACGGCTTATTTCATGCATCGATCGTTAACCTTTCGCGCAGTTGTATGTATGAGCACTATATTCCCATCACCCCTGTTATATGCAGCGGCTGATGCCGATCTAGCGCTACTAAAACAAGAACTTATGGAGCTTCGCCAACGTTACGATCAACAGCAAAAAGCCTTGGCAGTGCTTGAGCAACGGGTGCGTGAAGTTGAGGATCAGCCTGCGACGCCACAACCCAGGCGCCTGGCCAAATCACCGGCCGACATGAAAGGCAACCAGAACGTTACGGCTGCCAGTGGCACCAGTACCGCTGCACAAGGCAGCTCTTATGGCGCCGCGCTCAAGGATGATTCCGCCCCCGCCCAGAGTGTGGTCAACCTCTACGATGAAGCCAGCGGCTTTTTCGGCGGCGGCAAGTTCAGCCTCGAAACGGGTATTACCTATTCGCGTTATGACACACGCCAGCTGATTCTCAATGGTTTTCTGGCCCTGGATTCAATTTTCCTGGGCAACCTCAACCTCGACCGGATCAAGGCCGACAACTGGACCCTTGACCTCACCGGACGCTATAACCTGGATAACCGCTGGCAGTTTGACGTTAACGTTCCGGTGATTTACCGCGAGAGTACTTACCAGTCCGGTGGGGCCAACGGCGGTGATGCGCAAGCCACTTCAGAGCAAACAGTTACCCGCGACCCGACCATTGGCGACGTCAACTTCGGAGTCGCGTACAAGTTCCTCGACGAGTCGGTCAATACCCCGGATGCGGTCTTCAGCGTGCGGGTCAAGGCCCCCACCGGCAAGGACCCGTTTGGCATCAAACTGGTCAAAGCCTCTGAAAACACCAACTTGTTTGTCCCTGAAGACCTGCCCACCGGCAATGGTGTGTGGTCGATCAGCCCTGCCATTTCCCTGGTCAAGACCTTCGACCCAGCTGTGCTGTTCGGCTCTCTCTCGTATACCCATAACCTTGAAGAGTCATTTGACGACATCAGTTCCACGCAAAACCTGAAGCAGCCTGGCAAGGTCAAACTGGGTGACAGCTTCCAGATTGGCGCAGGGGTTGCTTTTGCCCTCAACGAAAAAATGAGTATGTCGTTTTCCGTGTCCGACCTGATTCAGAAAAAGAGCAAACTCAAGCAGGATGGCGGTGACTGGCAAACTGTTACCACCAGTGATGCCAACGCCGGTTACTTCAATATCGGCATGACCGTAGCAGCGACCGATAACCTGACCATCGTGCCCAACCTGTCCATAGGCTTGACCGACGATGCGCCAGACTTCACCTTCAGCCTGAAATTCCCTTACTACTTCTAAACAGCAAAAGGCCCTCCGCGCTTGAGCGCTGGGGGCCTTTTGCTGCTTTCAACGAATGTGATGTTTGTGCAGTAACCGATAAAACGTCGGCCGCGAAACCCCAAGCACCTTGGCGGCCATGCTCAAATTGTCGCTGTGCCGGTCCAGCACCTCGCACAGTGCCTGGCGTTCGGCGCGGTCCTTGTATTGTTCAAGGGTGTTCATCGTGCCGACCAACAACGGGCGCAACTCCAGGCCCAGATCATGCGCTTCGATCTGCCGCCCTTCGGCCAATACCAGCCCACGACGCACGCGGTTGGCCAGCTCGCGGACATTTCCCGGCCAGCCATGATTGCCCATGGCAATCAACGCCTCGTCACTGAACGTACGCGGGCGACGGCCTGTTTCCAGACTGTAGAAACGGGCAAAGTGACTGGCCAGCATGGCCAGGTCACCATGTCGCTCTCGCAAGGGGGCGGTGGTTAATTGCAACACGTTGAGGCGGTAATACAGGTCTTCACGAAATTGACCGTTGGCGACTGCCGCCTCGAGATCAACATGGGTCGCTGCCAGAATACGAACATCGATGGGGATCGGCTGGTTGCCGCCGACTCTCTCGATGTGTTTTTCCTGCAAAAAACGCAACAGGCTGGCTTGCAATTCCAACGGCAGATCGCCAATTTCATCCAGAAAAAGCGTACCGCCATTCGCGGCCTCAATGCGTCCAACCCTGCGCTGATGGGCGCCGGTGAAGGAGCCCTTTTCGTGGCCGAACAGCTCAGACTGGATCAAGTGGTCGGGAATGGAGCCGCAATTGATTGCAATAAAGGGCTTGCCGTTGCGCTGGGATTGACGGTGCAGTGTGCGGGCGACCAGCTCCTTGCCCGTACCGCTCTCGCCGCGAATCAGGATGGGCGACTGGGTGGGTGCAAATTTGCTAACCGTCATGCGCAGGTCCCGCATCAATCGGCTGTCACCCAGCAGTTCATCTTCCTGTACATCGGACGGGGTTGAAGTTTGCCCTCGCAGGCACGCCATGCCAAAGGCCCGGCCGAGTGTGACTTGGACCCGGGAGACGTCAAAGGGCAAGGTGTGAAAGTCAAAAAACCATTCGCAGACAAAATCCCCCACATTGTTCATTTTCAGTACGTCAGGGGTCAGCGCCGCAATCCACTCGGTACCACTGCGACTGATCATGTCTTTTACCGCTTCGGGACGTTCCAGATGAAAAGGTTGCAGCCTGAACAGGCCAACATCGCAAGAGCGGTCAACAACGGTTGCCAGAGTGCAGCTGTCGACCGCCCAGCCTATGGTTCGCAGACCGGGGAGCAATTCATGACAATCCGCACAGGGATCGACCACCAGCAGACGTCGGGGAGAGGACATTGCAAGCATGACTGTTCCTTGGCGCCAGAAAAACATAAAACAGCATTAAAAACAGTCCCTTGTTCAACTTACGCGTAACCTTAGCAAGCCATTGGGCGCTTTCTGGATCGTTTGTTTATAACCCTAATAGCCAATCAAACTGTACAGCCTCGTTCCAAGAGCAGGGGCGATAGATACACTCACTGATAATTGATCTGGATCAGTCATATAAAAAAACTTTTAAAAATATGACGAAAGTGTGTGACCTGATGCCCCTCTAAAGTCATCAGTACAAGTAACCAACCGAACGGTAAGCCCAGCCGACGGTTAATCACTTGATGGGCATACTTGAGAGAACACCCTATGAACGCCCCGCTCCGTTTCAACGAAGCTCTTTTGATTGCCGGCCACGCTTTTGAACCTTTTCAATGCGTTGCCTGGGCTGCACAGGATGGTCATGGCGAGTTGAGCCTGACTGTTATCGATCGCACCAATACCCGTATCGGCCGCAAACAGATCCCGCGCAGCGCCTGCGCTGACGCCGCTCAGCTGGAAAGCCTGCTGGCACAAGCCCGCGCCGAGATCAGCAGCGAAGGCTACACCCTGCAGCCTTGGGTCATGCCTGCTTGAGAAGCGGCTGACTGATTTGGGAGCTGGTTGACCAGCTCCCATAAATAATCAGCCATCAATGTGTACATACTCTGCATTCAACTCGGCGGCCATTTGACGCGAGCGGCCCAAACGAAGCGGGCCACGCTCGATATCGATCAACAGTCCCGGGCAGTCAATGGCCGGCAGCGTTGACCACTCTTTCAGTCGGCCATCGGTCAACAGTAAAAAGCGCTGTTGTTCCTCTGGACACTGTTTGCGGCGCCTTTCAAGCCAGTCAGCGACTTCCTGCAAGGCCTCCAGCAAAGGCGTCCCGCCTCCAGCACCCAAGCCCTGCAACCAGTCATTCAAGGCAGCAGACGCCTTGGAGCCGATGACCTGCCACTGCGGCGCCTTTGCGCTGACCGTCATCACCGCCACCCGCACACGCTGGCGATACGCATCTTCAAACAGTTGGGCCAGCAGCCCCTTGGCGTCACTCAGCGCCTGATGGCGACGGGTTGAAGCAGACGCATCCACCACCACCAGCCAGAGTTCCGGCGCTGCACTTTGCCGGGTTTTCCAGGCCAGATCAGCGTGCAGCCGGGGACGACCGCCGAGCAGGGTTTGCATCCAGTCGATCATCCCGCTGCCGGCGCTGCGGCTTGCGCCTTGCCTGCCCGCAGAGAGCTGACCTGACCGGGGCCTGGCATCCGCCCCCACTGCAGAACGGGGGCGGATGCCTAGGGCTTTTTTGGCCAGCTCGGCACTTCACGGCGCGCGCCCATGGGTTGCACCTGTGCAGGCAGTTCGCCCCACTGGCCCTGCCCCGATTGAGGCGAAGCATTGCTGGCCTGAGGGGGTGACTGCGGTGGTGGTGTTGACGCCTGGCCTTTAGGTTCTCGGCGGCGATGACGCAAGGCAAACTCGGCCACGGCATCAATATCGTCCAGGCTGATGGCCGTGGCCCCGCGCCAGGCGGCATGGGCCCGCGCTGCGCGCAGCCAGACCAGGTCGGCACGCATGCCATCCACCGCGGCGGCAAAACAGCGCTCAGTTACAACAGCCAGAGACTGATCATCCAGAGCGATGCTGCCCAGCCGTTCACGGGCCTGCTGGCAGCGCTCGCGCAAGGTCGTTTGCGCCTCATCCCATTGCGCGCAAAACTTCTGCGGATCAGCGTCAAAGGCCAGGCGCCGGCGGATGATTTCGCTGCGTTCTTCCGGTTGCGGCTGGCCGCTGAGCATCACATTCAGGCCGAAGCGGTCGAGCAACTGCGGGCGCAACTCGCCTTCTTCCGGATTCATGGTACCAATCAGCACGAAACGCGCAGCATGCCGATGGGAGATACCATCACGCTCGACCACATTGGTGCCGCTCGCTGCCACGTCCAGCAGCACGTCCACCAGATGGTCGGCAAGCAGGTTGACTTCATCGACGTAGAGCACGCCGCCGTCGGCCTTGGCCAGCACCCCCGGGGAGAACTGCGCCTTGCCCTGGCCCAGTGCGGCATCCAGATCGAGGGTACCAACCAGACGCTCTTCGGTTGCGCCCAACGGCAAGGTGACAAACTGGCCGCTGGCAAGCAGGTCGGCCAGACCGCGTGCCAGCGTCGACTTGGCCATGCCGCGCGGGCCTTCGATGAGTACGCCGCCAATTTTCGGGTCAATGGCGGTCAGGCACAGCGCCAGTTTCAATGAGTCCGCGCCGACCACCGCCGATAACGGGAAATGTGGGGTGTCAGTCATGTTTTCGGGCTCCAGATTTTAGAATATTGATCGGCCTTAATAGCCCCTCACCCCAGCCCTCTCCCAAAGGGAGAGGGGGCCGATTTTTGGTGAGGTATAAATCCTGAACATCCCCCGAGCAGTCTCCTCTCCCTCCGGGAGAGGGCCAGGGTGAGGGTTGCCTGGTTACTCTTCCTCTATATCCAGCAACAGATTCTCCAGCGCCGCTTGATACTCCCCCGGTTCACTCCACAGCCCGCGCTGCTGCGCTTCGAGCATGCGTTCGGTCATGTCGCGCAGGGCATGCGGGTTGTGCTCACGCACAAACTCACGGGTATCCGGGTCCAGCAAATAGGCATCCGCCAGCAATGCATATTGATGATCATCGATCAGGTGCGTGGTTGCATCAAAGGCAAACAGGTTGTCCAGGGTAGCGGCCATTTCAAATGCGCCTTTGTAACCATGGCGTTTGACCCCTTCTATCCATTTCGGGTTGGCCGCACGGGAACGGATGACCCGGTTCAACTCTTCCTTGAGCGTACGGATCTTCGGCAGATCCGGCTGGCTGTGGTCGCCGTGGTAGCTGGCTGCTGCCTCCCCACGCAAGCTCTCTACCGCCGCCAGCATGCCACCCTGAAACTGGTAGTAGTCATTGGAATCGAGCAGGTCATGTTCACGGTTGTCCTGATTTTGTACCACCGCCTGCATCTGCCCCAATCGCTGGGCAAACTGACCGCGGGCCGCCGTGCCTTCATCGGCGCCGCCATAGGCATAACCGCCCCAGTTCAGATACACCTCGGCCAGGTCGTCGCGGCTTTGCCACAAACGCCCATCGATTGCGTTCTGTACCCCGGCACCGTAAGCCCCGGGTTTGGCACCAAACACCCGCCAGCCCGCCTGACGGGCCGCCAGTTCCGGGGCCAGCCCTTCGCGCTCCAGCTGTTCACGCTCGCTGCGCACTTTTGCCGCGAGCGGATTCAGGTCATCAGGTTCGTCCAGCGCCGCCACCGCCTGAACAGCGGCATCGAACAGGCGAATAAGATTGGCAAAGGCATCACGGAAGAACCCGGATACACGCAAGGTTACGTCCACCCGCGGCCGGTCCAGCAGGCTCACCGGGAGGATTTCAAAGTCATCCACCCGCTGGCTACCCGTGGCCCACACCGGGCGCACGCCCATCAGCGCCATGGCCTGGGCGATATCATCACCGCCGGTGCGCATGGTCGCAGTGCCCCATACCGACAGGCCGAGCTGACGCAGGTGATCGCCGTGGTCCTGCAAATGACGCTCAAGAATCAGGTTGGCCGACTGAAAACCGATACGCCAGGCCGTGGTGGTGGGCAAGTTGCGTACATCCACGGAAAAGAAATTACGCCCGGTAGGCAGTACGTCCAGGCGCCCGCGGCTCGGTGCACCACTGGGGCCGGCAGGGACAAAACGCCCCGCCAGAGCATCGAGCAGACCCTGCATCTCGGCCGGGCCGCAGGCATCCAGACGCGGTGCAACAACCCCAAGCAGCGCCTCATAAATCCCCCGCACTTCGCTCCATTGCTCGGTGTCGGGCAATTGCAGCGTGCCCGCCAACGCCTGCTCGATCAGCTGCGCAGCATACAGTTCCAGACGTTCGCGGGTATCGCCTGCGGTGCGCCACAGCGCCTCGCTGACTGCTTGCAAAGGCGCGGGGCGACGTGCCGTCCAGGGCTCGGCCAGCGCACAGTCCAGCGGATCAAAACTCAGCCCGAAGGCTTTGGCCAACGCCCGCAGCACGCTTGATTGCGCCCCGCGGCCATCACCGCGGGGGATGCGCAGCAATGCCAGCAAGGTGTCGATGCGCAGACGCCCGGCAGGCGACTCACCAAAAATATGCAGGCCGTCGCGGATTTGCGATTCCTTGAGGTCGCACAGGTAGGTATCCAGCCGTGGCAGCCAGATTGCGGCATCGCTGTCGCTGTCGAGGTGTGCGTCCAGTTGCAGCTCGCGGTCGATATGGGTATCGCGCACCAGCTTGAGAATATCCCGTTGCAACTCCCGCGCCCGGCGCGGATCAAGCAGTTGCGCTTCGTAATACTCGTCGGCCAGCAGCTCCAGGTCACGCAGAGGGCCATAGGTTTCGGCCCGGGTCAGCGGCGGCATCAAGTGGTCAATAATGACCGCCTGGGTCCGGCGCTTGGCCTGTGCGCCCTCACCCGGATCATTGACGATAAACGGATAGACGTTGGGCATGGGGCCCAAAATAGCATCCGGCCAGCAGTGTTCAGACAGCCCGACGCCCTTGCCCGGCAACCATTCCAGATTGCCATGCTTGCCCACATGCACCACCGCATGGGCGCCGTAGGTGTTGCGCAGCCAGAAATAAAACGCCAGATAAGCATGGGGCGGCACCAGGTCCGGGTCATGGTAGACCGCACTGGCATCGACATGATATCCCCGCGCCGGTTGAATGCCGACAAAGGTCAGGCCAAAACGCAGCCCGGCAATCATCAGGCGACCGCTGCGAAACATCGGGTCGTGCTGTGGCTCGCCCCAACGCTCAATCACCGCCTGGCGATTGGCTTCTGGAAGACGATTAAACATCGCCTGGTATTCATCCAGCCCAAGGCTTTGATGGCACGGGCGCAGGTCGAGGCTGTCGAGGTCGTTGCTGACACCGCCCAACAGGGCTTGAATCAACGCGGTGCCGGTATCCGGGAGCTCAGCAGCCACCGGGTAGCCTTCGCCCTGCAAGGCGCGCAAAATATTCAGCGCTGCAGCCGGGGTATCCAGCCCTACGCCATTGCCGATACGGCCATCGCGGGTCGGGTAGTTGGCCAGGATCAGGGCGATACGCTTTTGCGGGTTCGGCACACGTGCCAGCTCCACCCAGCGCCGTGCCAGTTCTGCGACAAAATCCATCCGTTCGGGATGCGCTCTGTAACACACCACATCCGACTGACTGCGCTCACTGCGCCACGCCAGGTCCTTGAAGCTGATCGGCCGGCTGATGATCCGCCCGTCCAGTTCCGGCAAGGCAATGTGCATGGCCAGGTCGCGCGGGCCCAGACCCTGCTCGCTGGCTTGCCAGCCGGGCTGGTTGTCCTGGGCACAAATGGCCTGGATCACCGGGATATTGCGGCGAAACGGGCGCAAATGCGGAGCTTCCGGGCTGGACTGGGCAAACCCGGTGGTATTGAGAATGACCCCTGCGCCGACTTCATCGAGCAAGTCCTGTACCACCGCCAGGCAGCCTGGCTCCTTCAGGCTGGCGACCGCAATCGGCAGCGGATTTAGCCCTGCCGCCTGCAGACGCTGGCAGAACACATCGACAAATGCCGTGTTGGCCGCCTGCAAATGCGAGCGATAGAACAATAGCGCCGCCACCGGTAGCCCCGGCTGCCAGTCGGCTTGCCAGTCCTGCAGTGCAGGGCTGGAGTGGGCCGGATGATAGATTGCAGTCCGGGGCAAGGTGTGCGGTTCGTCCCAGGCATAGTCGCGGCCCAGCCATTGGCTGGCCAGGCAACGATAAAGCTGCAGGGCGTTATGCCGCCCGCCCTGGCGCAAAAAGTGCCAGAGCCGTTCGGCCTGCTCGACGGGCACTGTGCTCAGGGCGCTGAGTTCCGGGTCGGGGCGGTCATCGCCCGGCACCAGAATCAGGGTCACACCGCGTTCAGCCAGTTGCACCAGCCGTTCAATGCCGTAGCGCCAGTAGCCGATGCCACCGTGCAGCGACAACAAAATCACCTTGGCGTGTTGCAGGACCTCATCGACATACAGGTCGACCGAGCCGTGGTTTTGCACCTGCATCGGGTTGGCCAGACGCAGGCTTGGATAATCGTCAGGCAACTGCTGCGCCGCTTCGGCGAGCAGGGCCAGGCTTGAATCACCGCTGCACAGGATCACCAGCTCGGCGGGGGTCTGGCCGAGGTCGGCAATATTGTCGTCCGCTACAAAGCCGCCGGGCTGGGTCCTGAGCAAATGCATGGTTTAGGCGCTCAATGCTGTACGCAGGGTGGACTCGAGCAGGGCCGCGTCCAGGTCCTGGCCGATCAGCACCAGTTTGGTGGTGCGCGCTTCGTCGCTGCCCCAGGCGCGATCAAAGTGCTTGTCAAAGCGCGTGCCCACGCCCTGGATCAGCAAGCGCATCGGTTTGCCCGGAATCGCGGCAAAGCCCTTGACCCGCAGAATGCCGTGCTTGACCACCAGTTGGCTCAGAGCATCCATCAGCGCGCGCTCCTCTGCCTGAGGCAGCTCGATAGAGATCGAGTCGAAGGCATCGTGATCGTGGTCGTCGTGGTCATCATCGCCATCGTGATGATGGTCGTGATGGCTGTGGCGGCCATCGATATGGTCTTCCGAACCCGTCTCCAGGCCCAGCAGCACGTCCAGCGGCAAGCGACCGCTGCTGGCTTCGATGATCTTGACCGCCGGTGGCAGTTCTTCAGCCACTTCGGCACGTACACGGGCAAGGTCTTCAGGGCTGATCAAGTCAACCTTGTTGAGAATCACCAGATCGGCACTGGCCAGTTGGTCAGCAAACAACTCGTGCAGCGGCGACTCGTGGTCCAGGTTAGGGTCGAGCTTGCGCTGGGCATCTACCTGATCCGGGAAGGCCGCGAAAGTGCCAGCCGCCACCGCCGGGCTGTCGACCACGGTAATCACCGCGTCAACTGTGCAGGCGCTGCGGATTTCCGGCCACTGGAAGGCTTGAACCAACGGCTTTGGCAGGGCCAGGCCCGAGGTTTCGATAAGGATATGGTCGATATCGCCACGGCGCGCCACCAGCTCACGCATCACCGGGAAGAATTCTTCCTGCACCGTGCAGCACAGGCAGCCATTGGCCAGTTCATAGACGCGTCCCTTGGCCTCTTCTTCGGTGCAGCCAATAGCGCATTGCTTGAGGATTTCGCCATCGATACCCAGTTCGCCGAATTCGTTGACGATCACTGCAATGCGACGGCCGTTGGCGTTGTCCAGCATATGACGCAGCAAGGTAGTCTTGCCCGAACCGAGAAAGCCGGTAACGATAGTGACGGGGGTTTTGGCCAGTGTTTTCATCGGATGCCCTTTGGCAAAACGGCGGGCATACGGGACGACGGCCGCAAGCAGTGCGCGGTCAGTCTTCGCCACCGGATCACCCCGCCCGGTTGAAGTAAGAATCTGTTACGAGGCAGGTCTCCTGGCTTACGGCTGATACCTACCTTGCGCCTTCCCGCCTGTGAGGCAGTGGCATTGCAAGATCAACGACCGTTTACAGTTGCGGGGGCAGCCGCGGCATACCGCGTTCCCTTCTTAGCTTCGCGCTGCGAAGAACCTCGAACGCGCAAGGCTACGCAGTGCTTTGTAACAGGTCAACACAGATACGTTTAGATACCCTGACCTATTGTGGGAGCGAGCCTGCTCGCGAACGACCTTCGCGAGCAGGCTCGCTCCCACAGGTGCAGTATTCCTGTAGCCGCTCACAAGGTAAGAGGCAGCGACCACAGGTGTTGTAGGCAACTTGTGTTCTAATTGCCGCCTTTTATCAGCCACAGCGCTTCAAGGATCTGCCCATGCCGTCCACTCGCCCAACCCGCGTCCTGATTATTGGCTACGTGTGGCCCGAGCCCCGCTCTTCGGCGGCGGGCGGACACATGATGCAGATCATCGAAAGTTTCTTGCAGCAAGGCTGGCACATCACCTTCAGCAGCCCGGCAGGCATTGGCGAACACAAGGCTGATCTGGCGACATTGGGCATTGATGAAGTCAGTATCGCGCTCAATAACAGCAGCTTCGATACCTTCATCACCGAGCTGGCCCCGGATATCGTGCTGTTCGACCGCTTCATGATGGAAGAGCAGTTCGGCTGGCGCGTGGAGAAGCATTGCCCGCAGGCCCTGCGCGTACTGGAAACCTCCGACCTGCAAAGCCTGCGCGACGCCCGCCAGCAACAGCTCAAGGCGCGCCTCAAACTTGACGCCGACACTGATGATTTCAGCAGCCTGTTCGCCCCGGCACAACGGGAGACCTTCGAGCAGATGGCCGTTACCGATCTGGCGCAACGGGAGATCGCGGCGATTTATCGATGCGACTTGAACCTGATGATTTCCGAATACGAAATCGATCTGCTCGTAGAGCACTTCAAGGTGCCCCGAGCCCTGCTGCACTGGTGCCCGTTGATGGTCGACAGCGTACCTGGGCAGTTCGTACCCTTTGACCAGCGCCAGCATTTCCTGAGCATCGGCAATTTCCGTCATGCCCCCAACTGGGATGCCGTGCTCTGGATGAAAACCGCGATCTGGCCATTGATCCGTCAGCAACTGCCCACGGCGCAATTGCATGTCTATGGTGCTTACACCCCGCCCAAGGCCACTGCGCTGCACAACCCGGCACAGGGTTTTCACGTGCTCAACTGGGCCGAAGATGCGCTTGAGGTGATGAGCAATGCGCGGATCTGCATGGCCCCCCTGCGCTTTGGTGCAGGAATCAAGGGCAAAATCGCCGATGCCATGCTCTGCGGCACGCCCAACGTCACAACTCCCGTAGGCGCCGAAGGCATGCATGGCGACCTGCCGTGGGCAGGTGCCATCGAACAGAGTGCCAGTGCGATTGCTGCCGCTGCGGTGCAGCTGTATCAGAGCCCTGACGCCTGGCATCAGGCCCAGCAGCACGGAACGGCACTACTGGCGCAGCGCTATTTGCAAAGTACCCACGGCCCGGCACTGGTCGAGTGCATCGAAGCCTGCCGCGCCGGCCTGCAACAGCATCGGCGCAACAACTTCACCGGTGCCATGCTGCGCCATCATCAGCATAAAAGTACCCAGTACATGTCGCAGTGGATCGAGGCAAAGAATCGAACGGTTTGACTAGGGCTGTGCCAGTCGCGTCGCCTTGAACATCTCGGCAATCATGATGATGCGGTCTTTTTCGCCCGGTATCTGGACGCTTGCCGACATTGGCGCAAATTGCATGGCGTCGGCACTTTGCGCATTGTCTGGATTGAAATTGACCGTAATTCGGGTTCCATCATCAAACACCGTGCGCTGCAGGCTCCGGTCTGCACTGAGCACCTGAAAATCAACCAGTGCCTGGGTAAAAAGCCGTTGATGCAAGGGCGAAAAAACCTCGTTGTAGGCCGCGATAAAGGGCAAGTCGCGCTCCAGCACGGCGGCATTGAGGTGGTACATGGGCGGCGTCATGTACAACAGCTGCAGCAGTGCCGTGTTCTGCTGCTCATTGGAAAATTTCAACGATGGGTAGGCCCAGTGATGCGTGCTGACCAGACTGTCGTGAAGCACCATTTGGTAAAGCGGCAAGCGGTACTTCCAGGAGCGGACATAGGTTGCCAGTTGCCGTTTGATCCGAACAGTCTTGAAAAACAGTGTTGGCGTCTCCGGGGGCCAGTACTGCCCTACAAAGAAAGGTGACTGTTGATTACCGGACATGTCAGGGTCGGTCCAGTCGAATGGTTGTGTGGCAATGCCGTGGCTGTAGGCAATATTGGCTGCAAACGTAGAAACTGCCCCCTCGCTGCCCGTGACCAGCCCCAACGACTCGCCCGGGTAATCCAGGCGCCGGGCAATCACCCGGGCATTTTCACTTTCACTGGTTTCCCGGCCGGGGGTGTAGTCCGCCTGTGCAGTGACCGCAGCATCGACATCGAGAAAATAGCTGTTGAGCCCGGCAGCACCTGCCACAGCCTTGATGCGCTGGCGCGCATAGTCCTGGGCCTCCCGGGGATTGGCAAAGACGCCAATGCCATTAAACCCCTTGCTCGAAGCACCGCTCGCATCATGCTGCCCTGCACTGGCCAGGTTCGCGCCCATTTGCGCAGCGGCCCAGGTTTCCGGTTCGGCGGGTGCATGAGCGTCTGCGTAGTTGTCGTACACCGCCACCAGAAACCCGGCTTGCTTGGCCAATGCCACAGCCTGCGGGTGCCAGAATGCATCAAGCCAGTCCTTGGCACCCAGCCAGGCACGGGTGAGCCCGGCTTGTTTGAGCGCGTTGACCGTATCCACAGACAGCCCTCCTCCCCAGCGCTCGGCCGGTAACAGGTAAGGCCCGAAAGCCTCGACCAGCTGAGTTCTGGCTGCCTGCCCCCACAGCACCTCGCCAGCCGGATCATGCCCCCCGTCCAGAGGTTCCTTGGCGGGTACCGCTACAACCTGCCGCATTCCCTGGTTGATGGCACGAACCAGTTGCAGTTGATTGAACGGTGAAACCATTCGTAGCCGTGAGCGCGTACTCGACAAACTCATGTCAAATACGCTGCGGGTTTGCGGATCAAAGCTTGCCCATAAACTGGCAGCCAGATGCCCGGGGGTACGGCGCGCCCGGTCAAAAGCCGTGATAAAGCTTGCCCAGTTGAGGACGTCTGTGGTTTTCAGCGGCCCTGCGTCCCAAACGTAGATATGGGGTGCACCGCCGAGCAGGGCAGTTTGCGGCACCGCACGAATTTTATCTGTCAGTGAAACGAACTGGCCGTTGCTCTTGAGCCATTTGCGATATAGCCCTGCGCCATATAACGGTTGTGCAGGGCCGGGGGCGATGCTGATCACAAAGGGCGCATCAGGTGCAAGCCGGTTGAAGTCATGCTGCAATTGCGGCACCGCAGTGTTTTTGACTCGCTTGATACTAAACAGGGTGTCGAAGGGCGTTTCTACTATCCAGGTGACCGACAGGTCCTCGTGCAATTGAGTCCAGAACGGCATGCTCAACTCACCCAGCAACTGCCCGCCGGAGTAGCGCTTGACCAGCCAGTTAAGCCAGCCGGGGTCATTGGCCGGTATATAGCTACCCTCGCCAAAAGGAATGGCGTAGGCGCGAATGTCGGTTTGCAGGCGCGGCCAACGCAAGCTTGCAGGGCGGGACGCCTGTATCGAAACGCGCAACCTGTCGTCCTCAACCTTGATGTCGACCCGGTATTGATTCCCCTCCTGGCTAATCATCCAGCTGTCGGAAGCCAGTTCAGTGACCTCGCTGTCCTGCCTGAATGCACCGCCACTGAGCAACAAGGGCGCTTTGCCGGGCCGTAGCAAGAACACCTCAAGGGTTGCCCGGTTCACATCGAAGGTACCCTGAGCGACAGCAAAACTGGCTCTGCCAGTGGCATTGGCAGGGCCCGGCATCACAAGCCCCCATGCTGCAAAAAGCAGGACACACAACAACCCACGGTAACAACGCAAACAGGCAAGATGGGCTTTCATAGCTGACTCATGTAAACGACGCAATACAGGAGCCGAACTGTAGGCAGTTGTATCAACTTGACGCCATAATCTAATTCTACAAAACATGTACGAAAAAGACTTCGACGCAACTGCCTATTCACTCAGGCGGGTGCGCCTGCGCAGCAGATACGTGTCCATTATCCAGCCCTTGCTTGCTCGGGCAGTACTGCGGGCCTGCTTGATCTGCTCGCACACTTCGCTCAGTTTGCCCGCGATCAGAACCTCGTCCGCAGTGCCGATATAGGCGCCCCAATAGATATCGACATTTTCTTCGACAAAGGCTTCAAAGGCACAATGTGCGTCGAGCATGACCACGACATTATCCAGATCCTCGGCCACCAGCTTGCGTCCGGTGGTGATGCGGATCGGCTGGCCGATAGTGTTGAGCGCAATGCGATGGCGCGCGGCCAGGGCCTGTACACTGCTGATACCGGGGATCACCTCATGCTCGAAGTCGCTGCAGCCCCCGGCCCGGACACGGTCGAGAATACGCAAGGTGCTGTCATACAGCCCCGGGTCGCCCCACAACAGAAAAGCCCCGCATTCGCCATCGGCCAGTTGGTCTTCGATCAAGTGGGTAAACACTTCGGCCCGCTGTTGGTGCCAATCCTCGACGCCATCGGTGTAGCACGCCGTTGAGCTGTCACGCTGCGGGTCGTTGACCTGCACCACACGGTAGCCCGGCTCAGGGATATAGCGCTGGCAGATCTGCAGGCGCATGCGCACCAGGTCTTCGGTGGCCTGGCCCTTGTCGAGCACAAACAGCACATTGGCGCGATTCAGCGCGTTGATCCCCTGGACGGTGATGTGCTCCGGGTCTCCGGCGCCGATACCGATCAACAACAGTGTTTTCATCCTGTAATACCCTCAAATCTGACTGGACTTAACCGCAGGAACCGGCATGATCCACGCCATAACAAGACTGACGACGGCCCAGCCCATGACCCGCCCCGCCCGCGCCACAGACCCGTCCTACGAACTGATGGACGACCACAATGGCCTGTCGATCATCTATCGCCAGCATGGCTTCCCCTGTCCGCTGGTGCGCTGGCACTTCCATAAGGAATACGAGTTGCATCTGATCGTTGCCAGCAGCGGCAAGGTGTTTGTGGGCGACTATATCGGTAATTTCCACCCTGAAACATTATTCCTCACCGGGCCCAACCTGCCTCATAACTGGATCAGCCAGGTGGCCGGTGACGAGGTGGTGCCCACCCGCGACATGCTGGTCAACTTCACCGATGAACTGCTTGAGAACGCCGCCTCGGTACTCACCGAACTCAAGTCCCTCACGCCAATGCTTGAACGGGCGCGCCACGGGATCGAGTTCCGCTGTAAAGCCACGATCCGCAAGGCTATGGACCTGATGCAGGCAATTGCCGGCTCCAGCGGCATCACCCGGCTTGGCCATTTCCTGATCCTGCTGGAACTGCTGGCCGGCTGTGATGACTACCAGCTGCTGTCTGGGGTCACCGCCGGAAATCTGGCCGACGAGCAAACCATCGACCGCACCAACCGGGCTGTCGACTATATCTTCAGCCACTACACCCGCGAGCTGCCGCTAGAAGAAGTCGCCGACTACATGGGCATGAAGCCCACCTATTTTTCCCGCGTATTCAAGCAAGCCACAGGGCGCTGCTTCATCGAGTTCGTCAATCGACTGCGCATCAGCAAGTCCTGCGAGTTACTGGCCGATGGTCAAAAGCCCGTCACAGATGTGTGTTTCGAGTCAGGTTTCAACAATATTTCCAACTTCAACCGTCGCTTTCAGCAACTCAAAGGAATGACCCCGTCACACTATCGTCGCCTGGCGGTGCAGCGTTTGACCGAGCAAAACCAGCGTGCGCCGGGTGAACGCCTGCGCAGTGCAAAATAGTATCGATTGATGTGCTTCCAGTGATTTGTCACGCCGGTGATTGAGGGCTGTAATCGGCCCAGGCGCTTGCCCCGTGCGAGCCGCTATAAAAACAATAACCGTCCTTCAAAAGCCGCCAGGCCGCTGAAGTGGAGTGCTCAATGAATATCCCTGTCAAAGCGTTATGTGTCGCCACGTGCATGACCCTGAGCGGCATCAGTTCAGGCGCGCAAACCCTGACCATCGCCACGGTCAACAACAGCGACATGATCCGCATGCAAAAGCTGGCGAAAACCTTCGAGAGCGAGCACCCCGAGATCAAGCTCAACTGGGTGGTGCTGGAAGAAAACGTATTGCGCCAGCGCCTGACCACGGACATTGCCACCCAGGGCGGACAATTTGACGTGCTGACCATCGGCATGTACGAAGCCGCACTCTGGGGTGCCAAGGGCTGGCTCGAGCCCATGACCGACCTGCCCGCCACCTATGCCATCGACGATGTGTTCCCGG
This sequence comes from Pseudomonas sp. WS 5051, assembly GCF_012985715.1. Classification (NCBI taxonomy): domain Bacteria; kingdom Pseudomonadati; phylum Pseudomonadota; class Gammaproteobacteria; order Pseudomonadales; family Pseudomonadaceae; genus Pseudomonas; species Pseudomonas sp. WS 5051. The sequence continues at coordinate 160,225 of NZ_JAAQWV010000002.1, read as the reverse complement.
CGGTTCGCGACGGCCTGTCCGTCAAGGGCACGCTCTATGCCCTGCCGTTTTATGCCGAAAGCTCGATGACCTATTAACGTACCGACCTGTTCAAGGATGCCGGGCTGAGCATGCCCGAGCATCCGACCTGGGAGCAGATCGCCGGCTTTGCCCGCACCCTCAACAAACCTGACCAGGAACAATACGGCATCTGCCTGCGCGGTAAGGCGGGCTGGGGTGAAAACATGGCGCTGATCAGCACCATCGCCAACGCCTACGGCGCGCGCTGGTTCAATGAGCAATGGCAACCGGAGTTCAACGGGGCCGAGTGGCAAAATGCCTTGAATTTTTATGTCGGCACACTGAAAGCCTCAGGCCCGCCGGGTGCGACCAGCAATGGTTTCAACGAAAACCTGGCGCTGTTCAACAGCGGCAAATGTGCGATCTGGGTCGATGCCAGTGTTGCTGGCTCGTTTGTCACCGACAGTAGCCAGAGCAAGGTCGCCGAGCATGTCGGCTTTACCTTCGCACCCCATGCTGTGACCGATAAAGGCAGTGCCTGGCTGTACTCCTGGGCACTGGCCATACCCACCAGTTCCAAAGCCAAGGACGCCGCCAGGACATTCAGCACCTGGGCCACGTCCAAAGAATACGGTGCACTGGTAGCGGAAAAAGACGGCATTGCCAATGTCCCCCCGGGCACCCGGGCCTCGACCTATACCGAGGCGTACCTGAAAGCTGCACCCTTTGCCAGGGTCACCCTCGAGTCCTTGAAAGTTGCCAACCCTCAGGACCCGACCCTCAAGCCCGTGCCTTATGTAGGTATCCAGTTGGTCACCATCCCGGAGTTCCAGGCGGTGGGCACCCAGGTTGGCAAGCTGTTCAGTGCCGCGCTGATTGGCCAGACCACCGTGGACCAGGCTCTGGCCGCGGCCCAGCAGAGCACCGAGCGTGAAATGAAGCGGGCGGGTTATCCCAAGTAGCACTGCCAACACCAAACTCTGGTCTGTGGGAGCGAGCCTGCTCGCGAATAGCGCGTCGACTCCTTCGCGAGGAGGCTCGCTCCCACGCAAAGCAATTCAGGTGTATTGACGATGACGACTTCGACTGTTATTGCCGCGCTCGACGCCCCGCCAACGGGGCGGCGTCCGCGCCTGTTCAATCCCGGCTGGTTTCTGGTAACGCCCTCTGTGGCGCTTCTGTTGCTGTGGATGATCGTGCCACTGGGCATGACCTTGTACTTTTCACTGATCCGCTACAACCTGCTTTATCCCGGCGAAAACCAGTTCGTGGGGCTGGAGAACTTCACCTACTTCCTCACCGATTCGGGCTTCCTGCCCGGCGCAACCAACACTTTGCTGCTGGTTGGCAGTGTGCTGCTGATCAGCGTGGTGCTCGGCGTACTGATCAGCGCCCTGCTCGAAGCCAGCGAATTCATGGGCCGCGGCATCGTAAGGGTGCTGTTGATCTCGCCGTTTTTCATCATGCCGACCGTGGGCGCGCTGATTTGGAAAAATCTGATTTTCCATCCGGTATCCGGCGTCCTGGCCGCCGTGTGGAAGTTGTTTGGCGCCCAGCCGGTGGACTGGCTGGCGCACTACCCGCTGCTGTCGATCATCATCATTGTGTCGTGGCAATGGCTGCCCTTTGCGATCCTGATTCTGATGACCGCCATGCAGTCTCTGGACCAGGAACAAAAAGAAGCCGCGCGCCTGGACGGTGCCGGCCCCATCGCGATTTTCTGGCACCTGACCTTGCCCCATCTGGCGCGCCCCATTGCCGTCGTAGTGATGATCGAGACCATCTTTCTGTTGTCGGTGTTCGCCGAAATCTTTACCACCACCAACGGCGGCCCGGGCTATGCATCCACCAACCTCGCGTACCTGATCTATAACCAGGCGCTGGTGCAGTTCGATGTGGGCATGGCCTCGGCCGGCGGTTTGATCGCCGTGGTCATCGCCAATATTGCCGCCATCATTCTGGTGCGCATGCTCGGCAAAAACCTGACAGACAAGCCGTGAGGGCTCAGTGATGACACTTCAACAATCGCGCCGCCTGCAAAGCCTGCTGCTGGGCACCCTGGCCTGGGCTATCGCCATCCTGATCTTTTTCCCGATCTTCTGGATGCTCCTGACCAGTTTTAAAACCGAACTCGACGCCTTTGCCACGCCGCCCCAGTTCATTTTCACGCCCACGCTGGAGAACTACCTGCATATCGAACAGCGCAGCGGTTACTTTCACTTCGCCTGGAACTCGGTGGTGATCTCGTTCACTGCCACGGCCCTGTGCATGCTGATCGCTATCCCGGCGGTCTACTCGATGGCGTTCTACGAAACCAAGCGCACCAAGGGCACGCTGCTGTGGATGCTCTCCACCAAGATGCTGCCGCCAGTGGGTGTACTGATGCCCATCTACCTGCTGGCCAAGAGCTTTGGCCTGCTGGATACACGGGCGGCACTGATCATCATCTATACCCTGATCAACCTGCCGATCGTGGTGTGGATGATTTACACCTACTTCAAGGATATTCCCAAAGACATCCTCGAAGCCGCACGGCTGGACGGCGCCACGCTGTGGCAGGAGGTGGTGCGCGTATTGCTGCCGATCAGCAAGGGCGGCCTGGCTTCAACCCTGCTGCTGTCGCTGATCCTGTGCTGGAACGAAGCGTTCTGGTCACTGAACCTGACCTCTTCCAGCGCCGCGCCTCTGACTGCACTGATCGCGTCCTACTCCAGCCCCGAGGGCCTGTTCTGGGCCAAGTTGTCGGCCGTTTCGACCCTGGCCTGCGCACCGATCCTGATTTTTGGCTGGATCAGCCAGAAGCAACTGGTGCGCGGTTTGTCCTTCGGCGCAGTCAAATAAAAATACTGATTGGAGGCCCACTATGGCCAACCTGAGAATCAACAATCTGCACAAGGGCTTTGAAGGTTTCTCGATCATCAAAGGCATTGATCTTGAGGTCAACGACCGTGAGTTCGTGGTATTTGTCGGGCCGTCGGGCTGCGGCAAATCCACGCTGCTGCGCCTGATTGCCGGGCTTGAGGAAGTGACGCACGGCACCATCGAGCTGGACGGTCGCGACATCACCGAAGTCAGCCCGGCCAAGCGCGACCTGGCCATGGTGTTTCAAACCTATGCCCTGTACCCGCATATGAGCGTGCGCAAAAATATGTCGTTTGCCCTCGACCTGGCAGGCGTGCCCAAGGCCGAAGTGGCAAAAAAGGTCAACGAAGCCGCCCGCATTCTGGAACTGGCACCCTTACTTGAGCGCAAGCCCAAACACCTGTCCGGTGGTCAGCGTCAGCGCGTGGCCATTGGCCGGGCGATTGTGCGCAACCCCAAGATCTTCCTGTTTGATGAGCCGTTGTCCAACCTCGATGCCGCGCTGCGGGTGCAAATGCGTCTGGAACTGGCACGCCTGCATCAGGAACTGCAAGCAACCATGATCTACGTGACCCACGATCAGGTCGAAGCCATGACCCTGGCCGACAAGGTGGTGGTGCTCAATGGCGGCAGGATCGAACAGGTTGGCTCACCGCTGGAGCTGTATCACCACCCCGCCAACCTGTTTGTTGCAGGCTTTCTCGGCACACCGAAAATGGGCTTTTTGAAAGGCCGGATCAGCCGCGTTGACAGCCAGGGTTGCGAAGTCGAGCTGGACGCCGGCACCCGTATCCAGTTACCCCTGAGCAGCCCTGCGCTGAGCCTGGGCAGCCCGGTCACCCTGGGCATTCGTCCGGAGCACCTGAACCTGGCCAAACCCGGTGAGTGCACCCTGAGTGTGACTGCCGATGTCGGCGAGCGCTTGGGCAGCGACACCTATTGCCACGTCAATACTGCCTGCGGTGAGCCGCTGACCATGCGCGTGCGCGGTGATATGGCCAGCCGCTATGGCGAGCAATTGCAGTTGCACCTGGACAGTGAACATTGCCATTTATTCGATGCCGGGGGCCTGGCCCTGACCCGTCCATTGCGCGCAGCTGCCTGAACCCACGAGATTGCCCCATGAAACTCAATCGCCGAAACCTCGACACCCTTACCAACCTGGTGGCCAAACCCACCTACCTTGGCAGCGATACCCGGCAGGGCATTGCCCACATCGGCGTGGGCGGATTTCATCGCGCCCACCAGGCGTACTACACCGATGCCCTGATGAACCGGGGCCAGGATCTGGACTGGAGCATCTGCGGCATCGGTCTGCGGGGCGAAGACCGCAAGGTGCGCGACGCTCTGGCCGGTCAGGACTACCTCTATACCCTGTTCGAACTGGGCGACAGCGACGACACCCAAAGCCGCATCATCGGCTCTATCAGCGGCATGCTGCTGGCCGAAGACGGCATCAATGCACTGATCGACAAGCTGGCCAGCCCGGCCATTCGCATCGTTTCGCTGACCATCACCGAGGGCGGCTATTGCATCGATGACAGCAGCGGCGAATTTATGTCTGCACTGCCACAGATCCAGCACGACCTCACCCACCCCGAAGCACCGACAACCGTGTTTGGTGTGCTATGCGCCGCCCTTGCCCGACGCCAGGCCAGCGGTATCCGGGGCTTTACCCTGATGTCCTGCGATAACCTGCCCCACAACGGCGCTGTCGCGCGCAAGGCCCTGCTGGCTTTTGCCGCGCTGCGCGGTGCTGAACTACATGATTGGATCGCTGCCAATGTCAGCTTTCCAAATGCCATGGTGGATCGCATCACGCCCATGACCAGTAACGCCCATCGTTTGCAACTGCATGACCAACTGGGTATAGACGACGCCTGGCCGGTGGTCTGCGAGCCGTTTATCCAGTGGGTACTCGAAGACAAATTTGCCTGCGGCCGCCCGGCATGGGAAACCGTGGGCGTACAGCTCACCGACGACGTCACGCCTTATGAAGAGATGAAAATCAAACTGCTCAATGGCAGTCATCTGGCATTGACGTACCTGGGGTTCCTCAAGGGCTATCGGTTTGTTCACGAAACCATGGGCGATCCCCTGTTCGTGACGTATATGCGTGCCTACATGGATCAGGACGTAACGCCGCAACTGGCGCCGGTGCCCGGCATTGACCTGACGGCCTACAAGAACACCCTGGTGGAACGCTTTTCCAATCAGGCCATTGCCGACCAGTTGGAGCGCGTGTGCTCGGATGGCTCGTCGAAGCTTCCCAAGTTCACCGTGCCTGCCATCAACCGGCTGATCAGCGATGGTGGCGAGTTGAAACGTGCGGCACTGGTGGTTGCAGCCTGGGCGCTGTATCTCAAGGGGGTTGATGAAAATGGGCTGCACTATGCGATTCCCGACCCGCGGGCGGAGTTTTGCCAGGCCCTGGTGGCGGATGATGAGTTGATCGTGCAGCGATTATTGAGCGTTGAAGAGATCTTTGGCGGCGCCATTCCCCGGTCTGCCGAGTTTGTGGCTGCGTTCGAGTGGTGCCTGAACAGCTTGCGTGATGTCGGGGTGAGCAAAACCCTGGAAAATCTGCTTCATCTTTGAAGCCCACCCCAGCCCTCTCTGACAGAGGGTGCTGAATTGAGCAGTCGCAAGTGCACCGTTATCCCCGATCAGTCCCTTATCCCTGCGGAAAGGGTCTGTTAGAGGCTTTTGATCTGGCTAAGAGCAGGTTCCCATGAGCACAACCCACTTATACCTGGGCATCGATTGCGGCACCCAGGGCACCAAGGCCCTGATCCTCGACAGCGAGTCCGGCCAGGTGCTCGGGCTGGGCAGCGCCCCACACACGTTAATCCAGGGCGCACAGGGGCGGCGCGAGCAGGATCCCGGGCAATGGCTGGATGCATTGCAACACGCCACCCGCCAGGCCCTGACCCAAGCCGGCATCAGCGGCCAGCAGATTCAGGGCATAGGCGTGTCCGCACAACAACACGGACTGGTGCTGCTCGATAGCCAAGGCGATGTATTGCGCCCGGCCAAATTGTGGTGTGACACCGAGTCAACTGGCGAAAACAACCAACTGTTAGAATGGCTGGGCGGCGAAACCGGCTCCCTGGAGCGGCTGGGCCTGGTGATCGCGCCAGGCTACACGGTCTCCAAGCTGCTCTGGACAAAACACCATCATCCTCAGATTTTGGCACGCACTGCCCATATCCTGTTACCCCATGACTACCTGAATTTCTGGCTGACCGGACGCTGCTGCAGCGAATACGGTGATGCGTCCGGCACCGGTTATTTCAACGTGCGCACTCGCCAGTGGGATCGCGAACTGTTGCATCATATCGATCCCGACGGCCATCTGGAGCAGGCGCTGCCCGAGCTGATCGAGCCCCGCCAACCGGTCGGGCGTATCCGCCCGCTTATCGCGCAGCTGCTGGGACTGAACCCCGATGCCGTGGTATCCAGCGGGGGCGGCGACAATATGATGGCAGCCATCGGCACCGGCAATATCGAACCCGGAATCATCACCATGAGCCTGGGCTCGTCGGGTACGGTGTATGCCTTTGACCCGCAGCCACAGGCCCGCCCCGAGGCCTCAGTGGCCAACTTCTGCTCGAGCACCGACGGCTGGCTGCCGCTGATCTGTACCCTGAACCTGACCAATGTCACCGGTGCCGTGCGCGAGCTGTTCGGCTTGTCTGTGGAGGGTTTCAACCAGATGGCCAGGCAGGCACCCGCAGGCGCAGACGGTGTCAGTCTGCTGCCCTTCCTCAACGGCGAGCGGGTGCCTGCCCTGCCCGATGCCACCGGCAATTTTCAGGGCCTTACACTGACCAACATGACCCAGGCCAATCTGTGCCGCGCAGCCATTGAAGGCACCACCTATGGTTTGCGCTATGGCCTCGATCTGCTGCGCCGCAACGGCCTGCAAAGCCACGTCATCCGCCTGGTAGGCGGCGGTTCAAAAAGCCCCCTGTGGCGCCAGTTGGTGGCCGATATCATGGCCACCCCGGTAGTCTGCCCTGAGCAGAGCGAAGCAGCCGCACTGGGGGCTGCAATTCAGGCTGCCTGGTGTGTGGCTGCTGACTCACCGACACTGGCTGATCTGTGCCGGCGTTGCGTGCGCCTGGATCCTGCGGGTGAAACCCGGCCCGAGGCCGATAACGTCCGGGCCTACGAACACTTCTATCAACGCTACCGACTACAGGTCGCAGCCTTAACCGAGTAAATGTTATGTATCTGGTATGCGGAGAAGCCTTATTCGATTTTTTTGCCCGGTCGCCTGAGAGTACGCCGACGGGCCAGGTGGACTTCAAGGCCATTGCTGGCGGTTCACCCTTCAACGTGGCGGTGGGCCTGCGCCGCCTGGGCGTCGACACCGCACTGTTTGCCGGGCTGTCGACCGACTACCTGGGCCAGCGGCTGAAACAGGTGCTGGTCAATGAGGGCGTGAGCACGCGATACCTGCATGATCTGGACGCGCCCACCACGCTGGCCATGGTCGCACTGGATGCCAACGGCTCGCCCGCCTACAGCTTTCGCGGTGAAGGCTGCGCCGACCGGCAATTGCACGCCCATCACCTGCCGCTGCTGGGGCCCGAGGTGCGGGGTGTGCATGTGGGGTCTTTTTCGTTGGTGGTGCAGCCGGTGGGCGATACGTTGCTGGCACTGGTCAAGCGCGAGAGCGGGCAACGGCTGATCAGCCTTGACCCCAATGTGCGCCTTAATCCCGAGCCGGATATCGAGCGCTGGCGTCAGCGGATCAAGGAACTGATCCCCTATGCCGATGTGATCAAGGTCAGTGATGAAGACCTGGAGCTGCTGTACCCCGGACAGGACGCGCAGGAGATTGCCCGGTCATGGCTCAACCATCGTTGCCAACTGGTGTTTTTGACCCGGGGCAGCCAGGGCGCCAGTGTGTTCAGTCGCGAACATGGCCAGCGTTCGGTGCCCGCCAGCCTGGTGGAGGTAGCCGATACCGTGGGCGCGGGGGATACCTTCCAGGCCGCAGTGATTGCATGGTTGACCGGGCATGGGCTGGACTCGATCGAAGGCATACAGGGCCTGAGTGCGGTGCAACTGGACGCCCTGCTCGACTTCGCCAGCCGTGCCGCAGCCCTGACCTGCAGTAAAACCGGCCCGGACCTGCCCTACCGCGAACAGCTGCTGTAACCCTTGTAGCCGCTGAGGAGCACAACGAGGCTGCGATAAGGGCCGCAGGACCTTCAATATTTCAGGGTCGCTGCGCAACCCATCGCCGCCTCGCTGCGCTCCTCAGCGGCTACAGCACTTACCAGATCGACAGGTTATAGCTGACGATCAAACGGGTCTCATCCACGTCACGGGCAAACTGGGAGTAGTTGGTGCGGTAGGTGGCATTACGCAAGCGCAGGCTGACGTCCTTGAACGTACCGCTTTGCACGATGTATTTCAGCTCGCTGTCACGCTCCCACTCCTTGCCCTCTTCGCTGCTGCCCACCACCTTGATATGGTCGCCATTGACATAGCGGGTCAGGAACGACAGACCGTCGATGCCGATGGCTTTGAAGTCGTAATCGTAACGCAGTTGCCAGGAACGCTCCTGAGCGTTGGCAAAGTCGTTGACCTGCAGGTAGTTGACCAGATACGGGTTGCTGCCATCCAGGTACGGCATTGAAGTATCGCCGTTCATGCGCTGCCAGCCAGCACTGATCTTGTGCCCGCCCAGTGCATAGCCGAGCATGGCGCCCAATGCGCGGTTGTCGATAGTGCCAGCTTTGGCCGAACCCGAGTCATCACTTTTCAGCAAGCGCACATCGGCGGACAACACACCAGGACCGACCGGTTGATTGGCCTGCAAACCGACAAACTGCTGGCGATAGATCTCCTGCAATTCACCGTAGTGGTATTGCGCAGTCAGATGCTCGTTAACCTTGTAGTCCAGACCATACATGCTGAAGTGATCAGCGGTGATATTGCAGCCATAACGCTTGTTTTTGCAGTTCAGGCGCAGGTCCTGGGAGTCGGTGGAGTCCCGGGCGGTATAACGGTCAAGGCGCGAGGCCATGAACTTGAGATCCCTGATTTCCTGGGATACCAGCATGGCGCCATTGAACATGTTTGGCAGTAAACGGCCATCATTGTATTTGAGCAACGGCAGATCAGGCAGCAGCGCGCCGTATTTGAGCACGGTGTCGGATACGCGCATTTTCGCCGTGAGGCCAAATTTGGCGTACTGATCCTTGGAACGACGCGGGTCGCTGCCGGTCGAAGGCAGCAGGCCACTATTGCTGTCGGCCGGGCTGGAATCCAGCTTCAGGCCCAGCATGCCCAGTGCATCCAGGCCAAAACCGACGGTGCCCTCGGTATAGCCCGATTGCAGATTGAGGATAAACCCTTGCGCCGTTTCATCGCGCTTGGAGGCGCCCTGGGGGTTTGAGCTGCTACCATCGCGAAAATCGCGATTGAAGTACACCGTACGTGCTTCCAGTCTGGCGCTGCTGTCTTCAAAAAAGCCGCCGGCCTGTGACGGTGCGGCAAAGCCGGCACACACTGCCAGCGCGCCCAAGTGTGCTACCCGGCGATGCGCCAACAATGAAAAAGGATGAACCATGTACAAGCTCCAGCAGCCAATCATTGGCAGGGTGAAAACGACCGAAGACACGCTCGGATACAAAGTGAGCGTCCTCAATCAAAAAAAGGGGCGCAATTGTACGAAAGGCTAAGCTGGAGCCTCATTCGACCTTAGTCGCACGGTCAAGACCGGGCTTTGCAGCAAGGCTGACAGCCTTGTACCGGTATGCGGCCTTAAACAGACCGACTTACAGATTCAAATTCAGGACCTACCATGCCAATCAAGAGTTCAAGGCGCCACCAACGCTTGCAGGCCAGCGCCACCGAACAAGCTTTGCTTGAGCTTAACGAAACCCTTGAGGAGCGTGTGGCCGAGCGTACCCGGGCATTGGCCGAGGCCAATATGCAATTGCAGCTCGAGATACAGGAGCGGGCCCGTGCTGAGGAAGCCCTGCGCCACGGGCAAAAAATGGAGGCGGTAGGGCAATTGACGGGCGGCATCGCCCATGATTTCAATAATATGCTCACTGGCATTATCGCCAGCCTGGACCTGATGAAACGCTACATCGCGGCAGGCCGTATTGATGAGGTCGAGCGTTTTGCCGATGCCGCCGTCAACTCTGCGCAGCGCGCCGCCGCGCTGACCAACCGCTTGCTGACGTTCTCCCGTCGCCAGTCGCTGGATCGCAAGCCGCTGGACCCCAATCAGCTGGTGAAATCACTGCAGGAATTGTTCAGCAGCAGCAAAGGCGCGAATATCGACCTGATCCTGGAACTGGGGCAAAACATCTGGCCGGTCAATACTGACAGCGGCCAGCTCGAAAGTGCCCTGCTCAATCTGATGATCAATGCCCGGGATGCGATGCCCGACGGTGGCACCCTGGTAGTCAAAACCGCCAATCATTACCTCAATGCCAGCGATCTCGGCACTCTGGAATCAGTCAGCTCCGGGGATTACGTCATGCTCGAGGTTAGTGACAACGGCACCGGTATGAGCCCGCGGGTCCTCGCCAGGGCCTTTGACCCGTTTTTCACCACCAAGCCCGTGGGCCAGGGAACCGGGCTTGGGCTATCGATGATTTACGGCTTTACCCAGCAGTCCGGCGGGCATGTCAGCATCAACAGCCTGAGCGGATGCGGCACCCGTGTGTGCTTGTACCTGCCGCGCCATCATCACCCGGAGGCGAAAACTCAGGCATAATCCGCGACCGCGCACTATGCCCCACTGTTCCAAGGTACAGATCACATGAAAGCTCAAGCCCGCCATATTTTGGTGAAAACAGCCGAAGAGGCCGAATCGCTCAAACAACGCATCGCCAAAGGCGAAGCCTTCGATGTGCTGGCGGAAAAATTCTCCACCTGCCCGTCAGGCAAACGCGGCGGCGATCTGGGCGAAGTGAGGCCCGGGCAGATGGTTGGCATCATTGACCAGATCATCTTCAAAAAACCGCTGCGGGTGGTGCATGGCCCGGTCAAGAGCAAGTTCGGCTATCACTTGGTGCAAGTCTTTTACCGCGACTGAACAGCCCCCTGCCCTCTGACGGCACCCTCGAAGACAGGGTTTGGGGTACTCGAGATTTCGGTCACTGCAGTCGCCACCAGCGCGGCAGCAGTTGCTGCACCTTCGGCTCGGCAAAACGGTCATCAATCAGAAACAGCGTCCCCTGATCGCTCTGGGTGCGAATTACCCGGCCGGCTGCCTGCACCACTTTCTGCACACCCGGATAAAGGTAGGTGTAGTCATAACCGGCGCCAAACCGTGCCGCCATGCGCTGTTTGATCTGTTCATTGACCGGATTCAACTGGGCCAGACCGAGGGTGGCGACAAAAGCACCGATCAGCCGCGCGCCAGGCAAATCAATGCCTTCACCGAATGCGCCGCCCAGCACGGCAAAACCGACGCCCTGACTGGTCAGGGTGAACTGGTCGAGAAAGTCCTGACGTGCTGCTTCGTCCATTCGTCGTGCCTGCAGCCACCGTGATATCGACGGATGGCGCTCGGCCAGTAGTTCGGCAACCTGTTGCATATAATCAAAACTGCTGAAAAACGCCAGATAGTTGCCCGGACGCTGGCCGAACTGCCTGGCAATCAGCTCCACAATCGGCTCCAGCGAAGCCTGACGATGGACAAAACGGGTGGATATGCGGCTCACCACCTGCACGTCCAGTTGCTCGGCGCCAAATGGCGATTCGACATCCATCCATAGCGCATCCTCCGGCAAGCCCAACAGATTGGCGTAATAGGTCTGCGGGCTGAGGGTGGCGGAAAACAGCACATTGCTGTGAGCACTCGCCAGACGCGGGCCGATAAAACCGGCAGGCACAATGTTGCGCAGATTGAGTTGCGAGAGGCGCCGCTTGCCGCCTTCAACCAGGCTGACGTCGAACAGGAAATTGTCATCGAACAACTCCGCCACCCGATTGAACTGCAAGGCTTCGAAGTAGAACGCCTGCAGGTTTCCCGCCAGCCCATGGGGGTGATCGTTGAGGTAATCGCCTATGGCGGTGATGCAGGAAGACAAGGCATTCAGCCATTTGGCTGGCAGTTGCGGGTATGCCTGATAGGGGCCCGCCTGCGCCTTGTGCAGGGCACTCCATTCGCGGTCAAGGCGTTTGAAGGGTTTGTCCAGCGGTGCCGGAGCCGTGTGCCGTACGCTGTTGAGGGTCTGCTGATCGAGGCTTGCGCTGTACATCCCGCGCGCCCGCTCGACCAGGTTATGGGCTTCATCCACCAGGGTCCCGACCCGCCATTGGTTGGCCTGGGCCAGACCATAAAGCAAGGCACTGAAGTCGAAGTAATAGTTGTAATCGGCAATCACCAGATCAGCCCAGCGCGCCATCTCCTGACTCAGGTAATAAGGACAGACCTCGTGCTCCAACGCGACATTGCGCAGGCTCTTCTGATCGAGGGGGGTTTGGCCAATCGCAGCCCTTCGCGCAGCGGGTAAACGATCGTAGAAGCCTCTGGCCAGAGGGCAAGAGTCACCATTGCAGGCGTTTTGCGGGTATTCACAGGCCTTGTCTCGCGCCACCAGCTCCAGCACCCGCAACGGAGCGTCCTGCCCTTCGGGAAAAAGCACCTGCATCGCATCGAGGGCGAGTTTGCGCCCCGGCGTCTTGGCCGTCAGAAACAGCAGCTTGTCGAGCTGCTGGCCGGGCATGGCCTTGAGCAACGGAAACAGGGTACCGATGGTTTTGCCGATCCCGGTAGGTGCCTGGGCCATCAGGCAGCGCCCGGTGCTGACGGTCTTGTATACCGCCTCTGCCAAAGTCCGCTGCCCGGTTCGAAACTGCTTATGGGGAAAGGCCAGGGCACGGGCGGCAGCATTCCTGGCCGCACGATGGGCCATTTCCTGCTCGGCCCAGGCCAGGAACAACCCGCATTGCAGATCGAAAAATTGCTGCAGGTCCGATGCTGACCAGGTTTCCTGCAGGCGGGTTTCCTTTTCACTGATAATGTCAAAATACACCAGCGCCAGGTCAACCTGTGGCAACTGCAGGCTCTGGCACAATAACCAGCCATAGACCCGGGCCTGAGCCCAATGCAGTTGACGGTGGTTGGCCGGTATTGCAGTGAATTCGCCGCGAAAGGTTTTCACTTCTTCCAGGACATTGGCCGCGGGGTCATAACCGTCTGCACGACCGCGTACGCTCAAGGCGCCGAACTGTCCTTCCAGGCTCAGCTCCGCCTGATACTCCGGGCTGCGCCGCGATGCAACCGTGCGATGCCCGGCTATGCCCTGCTGCGCCGTGGGCGAAGGGGTAAATCGCAAGTCCAGATCGCCAGTCTTGGCGGTGAATTCACACAAGGCACGCACTGCAACGCGATAATTCACCCTTGCAGCTCCTGCCATTGCACATAACACACGGTCACCGGCATCCCGTGCTCTTCACAAAAGGCCAGCCAGCGCAGTTGGTTGTCCTGCAGACGGTCACCCGGGCCTTTGACCTCAATCATGCGATAGGTGTGTTGCGCCGTAAAAAACTGGATCAGGTCGGGCATACCGCTGCGATTGGCCCTGATATCCAGCAACAGACGCCGAAACCAAAGTTTCAAGTGCGCAGGGGGCAAACACCGTAATGCCTCTTCCAGCAGGTTCTGATTCAGGTGATTCCAGGCCACGAAGTTAGACTGCACGCCAAATTTGGCAGCATAGGTGTCGCGGATAGTGGTCAGGTAACGGCCATCATCGAGCTGCGCCAGGCAAGCCTCGAACCTGTCGGCACGCTGCTGATAGAAATCATCTTCCAGCATGTCTGCCGGACCACTCTGATACGGGTGAAAAAAGGCGCCCGGCAAGGGTGCGAAAATCGCCGGCCAACACAGCAGACCGAAGAGCCCGTTAACCAGGGTGTTTTCCACGTAATGCACAGGCGCTGCAGCGCTGTGCAAGTGCGCGGCAGCCATTAGCTCGACACTGGCCGCTTCGACCCGTGGCAGGCTCAGGTCGAGCCGGTCGGGTGGCATTGCCTGGGCCACGGGCAATGGCGCCAAGCCCAGCTTGCGGCGCAAGCGCGGGATGATTCGTCGCAGATGCTGAAGCTCGGCATCGGTCAGTGGGGCCTGTTGCGCGTCTTCGGCCAGCTGCAATGCCGGTGCATAGTGCGCCTGACGTTCGAGCACGCGAATGCTGCGCTGGCGTGCCTCGGGGTGCAGGCTGTGCTGATAGACCTCCAGTGCCCGCGTCAGATCCCCTGCCCGCTCCAGATGCTGACCCAGCTGAAACAACAAGCGCCCGCGGCGCCGTTGCAGCCAGCGGTTGCCTGCCTGGTAGTCGAGCACCTGTTGCAGCACGGCAGCGGCATCGCCACTGAGCTCAAATTGCTCGCGACAGGCATGGAGCTGCAAATAGCCCTCTATATCGGCCCGGCACCCCAGAGCACGGGACTCGTGGCTGAAATCGACCTTCTCATAGGTAAACAGGCCGAGGTCGGCCAGTACCAGATCGGACCAGCTCTGCCCCAGGTTGCCAAAAAACATCAGCCGCAGGCGGTCACACAGCGCTCGGTGGTTGAGGGTGTAAAGCGGCTCGGTAAGGCCGGGATGCCATTGGGAAAGGGGTTGGCGCTGGGTAAAGTCGGCAGCCAGTTGCTCGAACCAGTCCGTTTTTTTACCCTTGGGTTGCGTGATACGGGCACTGAAACAGGCCAGGATTTCCGCTTTTTGCAGTACATCAAACACGTCGGCCAAGGCCAAGGGCGCCTGATTATCCAGCCAGCCAAGGGCCAGCAAGGGGGCCGCCGCCAGCGCGGTATCACCGATTTCCGGGTAATTGAGCCTGCCGGCCCGGAAGTGATCGCCCTTGCGCATGATCATGCGCACCCACAGCGCTTGCGAGGGGCCGGGTAATTGGGCAAAACCTGCGATAAACCGTTGCTCGTCGACAGTCAGCACGTCTTCATAACGGGCAGCGATCCAGTCAAGCACATGCCGGAAGTTTTTCAGGTAGTAAAACGGGTCTTCGAGGGGATTGGAAATCACAGGCAGAACTAACCACTGAGCATGAATACTGGATATGCGTACAGATATCAGTTTGCCCGGGGCTCTGGCAAATGCTATTGGATGAGCGGTGCGTTCGCCGGGTCCCCGCCAGCAGGCCGGGGTGGTACTCACCCGCCCCCAAACCACCTGCCTTAGCCCGCAAGTACTGGGTGCCAGGGTTTTTTGCTTGGGTCGTGAGCGCACAATGTGGCAATCAGGGTGTTGCTTGTTCTCACGTCTGTTTTTTCCATGTGATAAAGCGCTTGCAACGATGCAAGGGGCAGTCCGCTTACAGACTCCAGCCAGGCGATATCGACCTGCGAAGTGCTGTCCGGGTCCATCAGTACCCGTCGAAACTCGTGGATGTATTGCAATTTTTCGGGGTAGCAGTTTTGTAGAAAGGACTCCAGGTCATCGGCTTTATTAACAAAAGGCGAACATATAAAGCAGCCCAACTGTTCATTATTGACACCGTGCAGTTCACCCAGGTACTGAGTGGCGACACCGTGCAACTTTCTAATTCGTTTCGGTGTATTGAACGAAGCGCCGAGCCTCTTTATCAATTGACCTTTAAACCGTTCATTGCACTGATTTTCCAGCGATGCACGGCGCAAGTAAGCATCCGCACCGACACTGTATTCCACCCCGTACTGGTAAGTGCCACGCAAACCCTGGAGGTGGGCAGCCACTAACACGACCGCCGCTTGCGGCTCTTCAATGTCCAGCATTTTTATATTCCATGGCCCCTCCACAAACATCAGCACCTGAGAACTCAACACGTCCGCTTCGTGGCATAAACAATCAAAAATATTGATCACGTCAATATCATTGCTGCCGCCACTGATTGCAGAAAACTCACCCCGATACGCGGGAGGCAATTTCAAGAACTCTTTATAGTCATCATCCAGCTTGCTGCACAACTTGACTGCGTTTTCAAAACTTTCATGGTCATCACCCGGCGGTGCATGCCCGTGCTGCTCTGCAACCTGCTGGATCCACGTCACGTATTGCCCCAGATGGCTGGGCGGGCGCCGGTCAATCAGGGCGTCCACCCTGGCGCCCCATCTGCATGCCTGACGGTACAGCTTGGCCAGGGCCAGCAGGTCGGAATAAAAGAATGTCGCTCTGGCGTCGCCTTGGGTCAGGTGTCCTGACATCAGCACCTGAGTACGATTCATCACCGAAGGCAGGCTCTCGAAAACCGTCTGTTTATGCAGCCTGGTTGTACTCTGCTCATCGACAATCAATAACTCGACACGCATATCTTCATAGATAAACAACTCGTTGCACTGGGTCTGAATTCGCTCCATCACATTGGCGGTCATGCGTGGCTGGCGCAGTATCGCAATGCGCAACTTGAACGTCTCTGGCGAGCGCCCGGCAATACTCAGTTGTGCGGCGCGTAAAAAAGCCAATGTATAGGCACACTCCTTGCCGCCCTCATGAACCACCATTACCCGGTAATTCCCTATGCGCTCCACGCCACCGGCCGCCACTAATAAACATTGAATCAACAACTGCAATGCAATGCGCTCGGGACGACTGAAACACCCCAGAAGCCGATGCAGAACTTGTTGATACACAAAGCCCATGGCCTGTTCATGAAAGTTGTTCATGGATTATCCTCCGGATCGAGCTTCTTATTATCAGCACGCCCAATTAGACGCGCCCAGATTTACTGCAACTCTTGGACCCGGAAGAGACGAGACGCACATACGCACAGGAACAAACCTACAAAAACCACTCAATAGAATACATACTTTATTATGCTGCACTCTTATGACATGTTCTTCAGTCGCACTTTCTTTCTGGATAAAGCAATCCAAAAGTCCGCTGGGGCCAGACACAAAAAAAACGCGGCCCTGAACACTATGTTCAGGGCCGCGTTTATGAGACGGGAAGTTTTGCGCAGCCTTGTCAGGCTTCAGGTCGCTGACACTTGCAAAGCAACTCGCCCCCGGCACGGACAACCATCCATATAACGATGGGCTTCTACAAAGTCCTCAAAAGGGAACACCTTGATCTCCAGCGGTGTGAGCACCCGGTCAGCAGTTAGCTGGTTGATATCACGCAAGGCACGTTTCATCGCCTCTTCGTCCTGTGCGATACCCAGCTCGGGCTTGCCAGTGAAGTTACCGATGCAGTGCACGAAGAACTTGATGTTCTTCTGAAAGCACGCACAGCCCGGAAACCCTGTCTGGTTACCGCCTTGCAAACCATACAGAACAAGGCTGCCACGAGGCGCCAGGACATCACCCAGCACTGACATTTGCGGGCCACCCAGACCATCGAGCACCACATCCACGCCCTTGTTGTCGGTGATCTTGTTGATCTGCATCAGCAAGTCCTGCTCTTCGGTGACAATCACCTTGTCGGCACCCAGTGCCAGCAGGCACTCGCGCTCACTGGCGTCCTTGGTCGCAGCAATCACCTTCAGGCCCATCGCCTTGCCCAACTGCACGAACGAAGGACCGGCGCAATGGCTGGCATCGGTGATCAGTACGGTCTGCCCGGGCTTGACCTGGGCCAGATCGACATATGCGAAATAGGCGATCAACAGCGGTGTGTAATGTACGCTGGCCTCTACCGCAGACAATACGTCCGGGTAGCGGGTCAGCGTGGAGCGTGGCATCAAAATCAGCTCGCCATAGGTCGGGTAGTCATTGGCGCTCTGGCCCGGAAAGCTGGCGACCTTGTCACCAATCGCCAGATCATCAACCCCGGCACCGACGGCGGTGACGATACCTGCCATTTCATGGCCGATACCCGCAGGCAAACGGGCGTGGCTGGGGGCCAGGTTCTGCCGCCAGAGCACGTCATACCAGCTGATGCCAATGGCTTGAACACGGACCTGCACTTCGCCGGGAGCAGGCGCGGCGACTTCGTGCTCTTCGCACTTGAGCACCTCGGCCGGACCAAACTTGTGAAAACGGATCGTGCGCGACATTACCAACCTCGCCTAATTAATCGCTAATACCACGGGACTTTATCCGGGCTTTGTGCGCAAGACTAACAGACAGCATTAATAGTCGACATGCCTGGCATTGATCCGCCGACAGGTTTACAGCGAGCAGAAGCCCTGAAAAACCGGGGAAACCACCATAAACAGGAGTTAAACCTCCTACAGTCAAGCAAGAAAGAAAATCTACCGAGTGACGAAAAAACAGTTTTGCCAGTAAGATCCGTTACCTCACTACCTGTTGAACCGACTGCGAAGCCTGCCCGATGAACCGTAACGACTTGCGTCGCGTCGATCTGAATCTGCTGATCGTCTTTGAAACCCTGATGCATGAACGCAGTGTGACCCGTGCAGCCGAGAAGCTGTTTCTGGGCCAGCCGGCCATCAGTGCGGCGCTGTCACGCTTGCGCAATCTGTTCGACGATCCGCTTTTTGTCCGTACCGGGCGCAGCATGGAGCCGACTGCCCGGGCGATCGAGATCTTTGCCCTGCTCTCGCCTGCCCTTGACTCGATTTCCACGGCGGTGAGCCGCGCTTCAGAGTTCAACCCGGCGACCAGCACCTCAGTGTTTCGCATCGGCTTGTCGGACGATGTCGAATTCGCCCTGCTGCCGCTGCTGCTCAAGCGCTTGCGTGCAGAAGCACCGGGTATCGTCCTGGTTGTCCGCCGCGTCAACTACATACTGATGCCGCCACTGCTGGCCTCGGGCGAGATTTCGGTGGGCGTCAGCTACACCAGCGACCTGCCTGCCAACGCCAAGCGCAAAGTACTGCGCCGTAGCCGTCCCAAACTGTTACGTGCCGACACCATGCCCGGCCCCCTGAGCCTGGACGACTTCTGCGAACGCCCCCACGCACTGGTGTCGTTCGCCGGTGACCTGAGCGGGTTTATCGATACCGAACTGGAAAAAATGGGCCGCAAGCGTCATGTGGTGCTCGCCGTACCGCAGTTCAATGGCCTGAGCACCCTGCTGGCAGGAACCGATATCATCGCCACCGTGCCCGACTATACGGCCGAAGCCCTTACCGCGGCGGGTGGCGTGCGCGCCGAAGACCCGCCGCTGGACACCCAAAGCTTCGAGCTGCATATGGCCTGGCGCGGCGCCCAGGACAACGATCCCGGGGAGCGCTGGTTGCGATCACGGATTCAGATGTTTTTCGGAGATCCGGACAGCCTTTGACACCTGCAAGGCGCAGGAGCAATTACCACTCACCTGGCAAAATCCTGCTGTGACTGAGCCTGTGCTGCAACATTCAGCGTGCGCAGGCCAAGCAATACAATCAGCACCATCACCGCTCCGGCGACAATAGGAACGGCAAAACCGGCGCGGGCGCCCCAGGCGTCGATCACCAGGCCTGCCACCACCCCGCCGAATGCCACGCCGATGCTGATGCCAGTGGACATCCAGGTCAGACCCTCAGTGACCCGCTGCGGCGGCAATATAAGCGTGCCCAGGTTCATGACAATCACCATGGTTGGTGCGAAAGACACCCCGGAAACAAACAGCAACAGGGCCAGGACATAGACACCGGATGAAAAAATCGGCAATACCGCAGTGATGGCCGTGACCAGAATCCCGATAAAAAATTGCTGTGCCATGGGCATGGCAATTCTGAAAGCGCCAAAGGCCAGACCGGCAATCAATGACCCCAGAGCATAGGCGGCAAGGATAAAACTGGCAGATGCCGGCCAGTCATGGGCGTTGGCAAAGGCAACCACGGCCACATCGACGGAGCCGCCGATAACGCCCATGCCCAGCAAGGCCAGGACAATGGTAGGCAGGCCCGCAAGACGCCAGGTCGAGCCTGTATGAGTGCTGGTCGACTTGATGATCTGTGGCTCAGTCTGGCGCTGCATCACAAACGCCGTAACGCCCACCGCCAGCAATACGGCCACCGCCAGGGGCCCGGCTTCGGCAAACAGCCCGGTGCTCAGGCCAATCGCCAGGGGCGGCCCCAGGATAAAGGCCATTTCAGTCAGCACGGTATCCAGGGAAAACGCGGTATGCAGCAGCGACTTGCCGCGAAAAAGCTGGGTCCAGCGCGCCCTGGTCATGGCCGGCATGCTTGGCATGGTGCCTGCCAGTGCCGCCAGGACAAACAGCAACGGTGCGTCGGCACGCAGATGTGCTGCGGTGATCAACGCCAGCAGCATGGCGATGCTGAATGCGGTGAACACCGGCAGCACCCGGCGCTGGCCCAGCCGGTCGACGCGTTTTGATATCTGCGGCCCCACCAGGGCATTGGCCAGGGTAAAGGTTCCGGCCACCGCCCCGGCCAGCCAGTAAAGCCCTGTTTGCTGCACCAGCATGGTGATGATGCCGATGCCGATCATTGCCTGCGGCAAACGGGCAATCGAACTTGCCACCACCAACCCCATGACGCCAGGTATTGCCAGAAGTTCGCGGTAAGGGTTGGCCATGGTTATTCCTGTTCAAAGACGCTTCAGATAAAGAATCCAGCGTCGTATCCTTCTGGCGATAAGTCAAAGCCGGCGGCCTTGACCGCACTTTAAAACTGCCCGATTGCGGAGCCACAATGCACGAACATATTGCAGCCGTCCCTCTGGACAAAGCCTACCGACTGCTTAACCACGGCCCGACGATTCTAGTCTCGTCCCGCCATGCAGGGGTGCAGAATGTCATGGCAGCAGCCTGGGCATGCGCCCTGGACTTCGACCCGCCCAAGTTGACCGTGGTGCTGGATAAAAACGTGAAAACCCGCGCCTTGGTGGAAAACAGCGGGGTCTTTGTGATCCAGGTACCTACCGTAGCCCAAATCAGGCTGACCAGCCTGGTCGGCAGCGTCAGCCTGGTCGATGACCCGGACAAACTCGAGCATTGCGCGGTGCAACTGTTCGAGATGCCTGGCCATGACCTGCCATTTGTTGAAGGTTGCTCAGCCTGGCTGGCCTGCAAGTTGATCCCCGAACCGCACAACCAACAAACTTACGACCTGTTTATCGGGGAAGTGGTTGGGGCCTGGGCCGACACTCGCGTTTTCAGCGAAGGTCACTGGCACTTTGAAACGGCCGACCCGACCTTGCGCAGCCTGCATTACATCGCCGGAGGACATTACTACGCTATCGGCCAGGCGCTGGATGTGGATGAGAGCAATCTGTAGAGGCGCTTCCTGTCGTTGCGGGCAATATTCTGCAGTCCTCTTTGCCCTGCACACAGATGAACAAGGCAAGCGTGTGCTAGCACGCTGCCAATCATCAATTCAATGCCACAACTAACCGTGTAACATTCACCTACTCCAGCCAGCCCATCACGGCTCCCGCATGGGAAGCCGCAGACCGCTCCACTCTCTGCAACAGCATGAGCCTGGCTATTTTTTTCAAGCTGACACCGTTCAACAACTTACAAACCGGGTAACAACCATGAACCGTCGTAAAAAAATCAACCAGATATTGAAGGCCAATGCCAAGAAGGCCAACGCCAAGCTGGCCCCGAAGAACAAGAATCCGTACATCAGCAAGGCTGACCGCCTGAAGCTGGCCGAGCAATCGGAGCAGGACACCACAACAACCACCGGGGATTAAGCCATGGTCATGCCCGAGCCCCTCTTCAGGCAGGCAACGCCCCAGGATGCCGAATCCTGCTATCAGATCGAGGTTTCGGCCTATGAAGGCGATGAAGCCGCCACCCTGGAGAAGATCCGAACGCGAATCGCCCAGTATCCCCAAGGGTTTCTTGTGCTTGAGCAGGCTGCGGAAATCGTCGGGTTTATCAATAGCGGCTGTGCCTACAACGTCGTGATGTCGGATGAGGCTTTCAAGGAGCTGATCGGCCACGACCCTGTTGCACCCAATGTGGTAATCATGTCCGTAGTGGTTGCCCCCGCACACCAGGGCAAGGGCTTTGCCAGGCTGCTCATGAATGAGTTTGTCAGACAGATGAGCAACCAGGGCAAGCACTCGATCCATCTGATGTGCAAAGAACAGCATGTACCTCTCTATACCCGCATGGACTATCAGTACGTCCAGCCATCGCCCTCCGGGCATGGCGGCATGGCCTGGCATGAAATGGTAATGGCGCTCTGACGGCTGAGAAAGCTTGCCGGATCAATAGCCCACCGCGAGAGTCCTACTTTTGACTCTCCCGCACCTCAAGCCTGTCCGGGCTGCTGCATCAAACGCAGGCCACTGGCCAACGCACCCGCCAGGGCAAAAGCGCAGCCCAGCCACAATGCATGGTACGGGCCGCTGACCGCAGACAAGTGAAAGCACAGCGCCACCAGTGACGCGCCCAGTGTCTGCCCCAGCAACCGCGACGTGGCGACTATGCCGCTGGCTCCACCACTGCGGGCCAGCGGCGCACTGGTCATGATCGCCTTGAGGTTGGGCGACTGAAAAAACCCGAAACCGGCGCCACACAACGCCATGCGCCAGCCAATATCAAAGGTCGAAGCGCCTTCGTTCAATAACGCCAGCGCTGCCATGCCTGCGCTCAACATCAACAGGCCGATGCCGCACAGCAGTGCCAGCGATACGCGGTCCGCCAGACGCCCGGCAATCAGCGCCATGATCGCCACCACCGCGGGCCACGGCGTCATCAAAAAACCGGTAGCCACCTGGCTGTGGCCAAGCGCCGTCTGCAACAGAAAAGGCAGCGAAACAAACGCCAACCCCTGGGCGCTGAACGCACAGATCGCGGTCAGAGAGGACAAGGCAAACAGTGGCCGCTTGAACAGATCAATCGCCAGCATCGGTGCCGGATGCGCAGCCTGACGGCGCATCAGCCATACCCCGCACACCAGCGCCACGCCGATCAGCCCCAGGCTTAAATCGCCCTCGGCGCCATGTACCGCCGAACCCAGCCCCAGCACCAGCAAGGCAAACAGCCCGGCACACAAAATTGCGGCCAGCCGGTCAAACGCGTCTCCGCTTCTGGGAATTTCCGGCAGCGAGCGCAAGCCCAGTACAACGGCCAGCAGTCCCAACGGTACATTGATCAGGTACAGCCAATGCCAGGTCGTCACCGACAGGATGGCCGATGCAGCCGTTGGCCCCAGAGTGAAGGCCAGCCCCACCACCAGCGAGTTATAGCCCAGCCCCCTGCCCAGAATTTTTGCCGGATAGATGTGGCGCAACAGCGCGATATTCACACTCATGATCGCCGCCGCGCCCAGCCCTTGCACCACCCGCGCGGCAGTCAGCGTGGGCAGCGACCACGCCAGCCCGCAGAACAGGGAGGCCAGGATAAACACCAGCAGGCCGCCGAGAAACACCCGGCGATGGCCCAACACGTCACTGAGGGAAGCAAACGGCAACACCGCGGCAATGGTCGCCAGTTGGTAGGCGTTGACTACCCAGATTACCGAGGCGGAGTCAGTGCCGATGCCTTCGGCCAGGGTTGGCAAGGCGGTGTTGATGATGGCGGTATCGAGGGTCGCCATGCCAATCCCCAGGGAGATCGCGATCACGGCAGGCAGACGTTTGTTACTGGGCAAACCATCGACAACTGAAGACATGGGCAATCCGCGTATACGACAAAAACGTCAAGATTAAGGCCTGCAGAGGATATTTTCTGTGGCCGATTGCGCACTCGGACGAAATTTCATGTTCGTCGATAACCTTGTAGCCACACCGGATTATTGCCGCTTTACCAACAATGTTTCTCAGGCCTGTGGATTTATCCCAAAAAACATCCGAACGTTCGGCAGCATGAGTGCGATTGATCTCAATACGCAGAAACTGGTGAGCAAGTGTGGAAGGCACGTTTTCCGGTGGGTGCGGTTGCAGCGCCGTTCGTTGATCTACAAGTCGCCGGCCACGGGCAAGCAATATGTGCTTATCTCGGCGGGCGGCATGAGCCACTCGCCTGATGTGGGTGACTACATCATTGCCTATGCATTACCGGACTAAGACGTTGTAGCCGCTGAAGAGCTTTGCGGTGTTTCAGTAAAACTGCGCGCCAGGGTTCTACACGGCTTTGCGGTCTGTCTCTAATCCCCTGTCCGGGCTTCCAGCGTCCCCAGCCAGCGCGCCTGGGAACACAGCAAATGCTGGCGCATGGCAGTCTGGGCAGCGATCACATCCTTGCCTTCCAGGGCCTGCAAAATGGCCTCGTGCTCGACCACCGCGGCATCCCAGGTGCCGTGGTTTTCCGAACGCTCGCTCAACTGCGCAGAAATCGGGCTGTGACGCTCATCGAACAGCGCAGTAATGATGCGCACCAACGCACCATTGCCGGTCATCTTTGCCAGGCGATGATGAAACTTTCGGTCGTCTTCCAGCGGCGGACGGTTCGCTTCGATGCTCGCGCGCATGGCATCAATGCACTCCTTCAGGTAGCGGAAGTCGCTCTTTTTCCCGTGCATACAGGCCAGCACCACCGCTGCGCCCTCGATCAGCGCGCGGGCCTGCATCAGTTCAGTCGGGCTCTCGCCATGAGTGCCGGTACGGGCGCCGCCTTCGCTCGGTCGGGCAGCCACATAGACCCCCGAGCCCATTCTGATCTCGATGCTGCCTTCGATTTCCAGGGCAATCAGGGCCTCGCGCAACGACGGGCGCGAGACGCCCAGCAACTGGGTCAAATCGCGCTCGGGAGGCAGGCGCGAGCCCACCTTGAAGTCACCCTGGACGATGTAGTCGCGCAATCGGTCGGCGATTTTCTGATAGAGCTTGCGCTCTGAAGGAGCAAAGGTGGAGACCATCGAGGCAGCGTCCAAAAAATGATGCCAAAGGCTACCACACAGGCCCGGGTGCGCTGCACAAAGCTTGGAGCCAGCCCTTGGACGTGTGGGTGTTACATCACCGCGCCAATTTGCCAGGGCACAAATTCGTTGTCGCCAAGACCGTTTTCCTCGCTGCAGGTTTTGCCGCCTGACGCGGTTGTGAGCATCAGTGCGAACAGGCGTGCGCCCGCCTCGACCACCGATTCCTCGCCATCGACAATCGTTCCGGCATTGAAATCCATGTCCAGCGCCATGCGCTCAAACAGGCGGGTATTAGTGGCAACTTTCAGCGATGGCGTAGGTTTACAGCCATAGGTAGAACCACGACCAGTGGTAAAGCAGATCAGATTCGCACCACCCGCCACCTGGCCAGTGGCAGACACCGGGTCATAGCCGGGCGTGTCCATAAACACCAGACCTTTTCGCTGGACTGTCTCGCCATATTCATAGACCGCCATCAAGCCGGTAGACCCCGCCTTGGCCACTGCACCCAGGGACTTCTCGAGGATGGTGGTTATGCCTCCGGCCTTGTTGCCCGGTGAAGGGTTGTTGTTCATGTCGCCGTCATGCTGGCGTACATAGGCCTCCCACCAGTGGATACGGCCCATCAGTTTGTCGGCAATCTGCGCTGACGCTGCGCGGGCCGTCAGCAGATGCTCTGCCCCATAGATCTCCGGTGTTTCGGAGAGAATGGCGGTACCGCCGTGGCGCACCAACAGGTCGACCGCCGCACCCAGCGCCGGGTTGGCGGTAATCCCCGAATAACCGTCCGAGCCACCGCATTGCAGGCCTACGGTGAGGTGGCTGGCCGACACGCTGCTGCGTTGCTGGCTGTTGACCTGATCGAGCATGGCGTTGACCAGCTCTTTGCCGCGTTGCACCGTTTCGCGGGTACCGCCGGCGTCCTGGATCACCAGGCCTGCTTTGAGCACCGCGTTGCGCTCGGCCAATTGTTCCATGAGCGGGGCCAGTTGATTGACTTCACAGCCCAGGCCGATCACCAGTACACCGGCGAAATTGACATGATCGGCATAGCCACGCAGGGTGCGCTTGAGAATCTCGATGCCCTCGCCCTTGGCGCCCATACCGCAGCCGCTGTCATGGGTGATTGCCACTACGCCGTCCACATTGGGATAGTCGCGCAGGTAGCCCGCATCAAATGCCGCGGCAATCTGTTTGCATACGGTTGCCGAGCAGTTGACGCTGGAAATCACCCCGATGTAGTTGCGCGTACCGACACGCCCGTCTGCACGGACATACCCGGCAAAGCGGGCACCGCCGCCATCCTGGACGGTGGGTTGGTACACGTTGGCCAGCGTGTGGTTCGAGCTGGTCTGCGGCATCTGCAGGTTGTGCACGTGAACATGATCACCAGGGTGCAGGGCTGCACTCGCCTGGCCGATGGACTGCCCGTATTTGCGCACCAACTGCCCTTGGGCAACGGCACGCAGGGCGATTTTGTGCCCCGCAGGGATATCGGCCAGCGCAGTCACGCTCAGGCCATCGGCAAACAGTTGCTGACCCTTGGCAATGTCGCCGCGCGCCACCGCCACATCATCACCGCCAGTCAGTACAAGTAATCCAGGGTTGCTCATTTTCATGCTGGTTCCTCAACGGTTAGGGTGCGCTGCTAGCACTCGATAATGGCCTTGACCACGCCCTGCTGCGGATCCAGCAGCGTGGAGAAACGGCTGGCCACTTCGTTGAGGGGAATACGGTGGGTGTTGAGCGCCTGATCGGGGATCAGGCCGTCGCGCAGGCATTGCTCCACATAGCGGAAATCTTCGACGGTGGCATTGCGACTACCCATCAGGGTGGCTTCGCGCTTGTGGAACTCGGGATCGGAGAAGGTGATCGTGTCACGCACCACCGAGATCATCACGTAGGTGCCACCGTGGGCGATAAATTCAAAGCCACGCTCCATGGCCCGGGCGTTGCCGGTAGCATCGAAAACCACATCATAAAAATCGCCATCGGTCAGGTCGGCGAGCGCATCTTTATCGCCGTCGCCAATCTTCACCGCTGCGTGAATATTCAGATGTTTGCGGCAAAAATCCAGACGGTCGTCACGGGTATCCAGCACCGTGACCTGCGCTCCGCGCAAGCCGGCAAAAATCGCCGCGGCCATGCCGATCGGACCGGTACCGACTACCAGCGTGCGTTGCCCGGCCTGAAGGTTCGAACGGCGCACCGCATGCGCGCCAATGGACAGGAATTCGATCATTGCGGCCTGGTCCAGGGTCACCCCGACGGCCTTGTGAATGAACTGATGGGCGACACTCAGGTACTCGGTAAAGGCACCGTCACAGTGCACACCCAGCACCTGGATGCGCGAGCAGCAGTTGGTCTTGCCCTGCCGACAGGCGATGCACGTACCACACGAAATGTAAGGCATCACGTAGACCACATCGCCCGGTACCAGAGCGCTGCCCTCTTCGCTGGCCTCGACGATGCCGGAAAATTCGTGGCCCATCACCCGCGGGTACTCCAGATACGGCTGGTTACCGGTAAAGATGTGCAAGTCGGTACCGCACACACCCACACGTTTGATCCTGATCAGGGTTTCACCGGGGCGACGCTCGGGAATAGGGCTTTCGAGGGTGGTGAGCAAGCGGGGTTCGTTACAGATCACAGTCAGCATTTTTTATTCTCCGTCGATAACGCAAGGGCTACCGGGTATTGGCGAGACCACAATGGGTGCGGCTCGAAAACTACACGGAGGAAAAAATATTGGCAAGACCAATTATTTTTTTTATGAATTGGCCTTACCAGATCCCATGCCTGGATTTACCCCCCCCGAACGGGTCAGCAGGAGTCGCGCTCAACCAGCGGGCAGGCAATCTTGTGGATGGCGCAGTCGCCCCGGCCTTCGATCAGATGCAGTGCCGCGCGGCGACCCATTTCGTAATACGGCAACTGCACGGTGCTCAAGGGTGGGTAAAACAGCTCGGCAACCCCCACCATATTGTCAAACCCCAGTACCGCCACATCGTGCGGAATACGCAAGCCGCGACTGAGCAGATACTGATACGCCACCAGGGCAATCCGGTCGTTGCCGCAAATCAGCAGGTCAAAGGGCGGAGTTCCATTACCCGCTAGCAGCTGTTGCTCCAGCACCACAAGGGTGTGCTGATAGCCGTCATCGTCGGGCAGGTCGAACTGAGGCAGTTGCGCGGCACTGATCCCGGCCTCGTCCAGAGCGCGGGCCAGTCCGCGTTGGCGCAACCCCCAGGCCATACTGCTTTGCGGCAGGTTTATGCAGAGCGGACGGCGGTAGCCCTGTCGCAGCGCTTGGCGTACCGCCTGATACTGCCCGTCTTCATCGTCTGATATATAACAAGCAATGCCGGTTTCGGTGCTGACGCAATTGCCCAGAACCAGCGGCACGCTGCGCAGTACCTGCGGAATTTCCACCCGGCGAAGCTGCATGGCGCTGAAGATGATGCCGTCCGGTTGATGGGAGAGCATCAACTCGATGGCCTTCTGGCAGGGCGGGGCTTCAAACACGTTGAGGATAAACACGTTCCAGCCATGCTCGCGGGACGTACGCTCCATCGAGAGCAGCATTTCAACGGCAAAAGGAGTGGTGGCCGTATCCAGGGCAAAGATGCCGATGGTCTTGCCACTGGAGTGGCCGCCGCGGGTCTTGCGCGCAGAAAGACTGGGCACATAACCCAGGGTCTCGACGGCCTGCAGCACTTTGGCCAGGGTCTCCTGATTCAACTTTCCCGGGGTGTTGAGGGCCCTGGAAACGGTCATCAGGGAAACCCCCGCCAGCCGTGCAACATCTTTTACTGAAGCCATGGGTACGCGCCATACGTGTCTGACCGGGCATGATGTCATGCCTGATAGCGTCAGAACAGCATGAGCAAGGACGGCGCGCCCTGCGCCAAAAGGCCCGACTTCATAGCTTCAGATCCGCCAGCCCCCACACCAGGGCCTCGCCAAAATGGCCTGTGCCATTGACGGCATAAGCCCGCAGCGCAAGGCTGTCGGCCTTTGGGTAAATTCGGCTGCTCAGGCTCCAGGCGCCATCGTCGACGAACACTTCGATGGATGAACGATCGAGAAAAATTCGCAGGGCAATGCGTGTCTGCCCTGCCGCGATCGGTACACTGCGAACTCCGCTCACCCCAGCGCCGGAATGTTGCCTGTCGAGCACCAGGCGCCGGGCCATGGCATCAAAATACAGCAAGGTACGCTCCTGCTGATCATTGCTGCAGCGCAATGCCAGACCAAAATGTTCAGCGCTGCTGGCGGCAATATCCAGCTCAAGTTCAATCTCCAGCAGCGCCCCCCAGGTATCCAGCAACTGATTGGCAGACTTCAGCGCACCTATCTGCAGCACCTGCCCCGCCTGCCTCAATGCAATCAGCTCACGGGCCGGACGCATCAGCAGCCGATCACCGTCGCGACTGACTTCACGGGGTAATGTCAGCGCTCCGCACCAGTGCTCGGCCTGGCTGGGCATCGGGCTTTCCCACATGTCCATCCAGGCCCATAACAAGCGACGGCCATCTGGTGCGAGCAAGGTCTGGGCAGCATAGAAATCGTGGCCATGATCGAGTTCATGGAGCGGGCCACCGGGTTTGAACACACCCTTGTCGTCCAGTTGCCCCATGCGGTAGCTGTTCTGATACAGGTTCCAATTGTCATATCCGCAGGGCTTCAAGCCCTGGGGCGAGTACAGCAACACATCGCGCCCCTCCAGCTCGAAAATATCCGGGCACTCCCACATATACCCATCAAGTTCACGTTGCCCCTGCAGCGCACAGCCCAGAAAGTCCCAGTGCAACAGATCATCTGAACGATAGAGCAGCAACTGCGGGTCATCCCCAAGGCGTGCCCCCAGCGCCATCCACCAGGCCCCGTGGCGCTGCCACACCTTTGGGTCACGAACATGCATGATGGCCGGGTCAGGCGGTGTGTCGATGACCGGCCCGTGCTTGATAAAGGTAATGCCATCGGTGCTGCTGGCCAGGCACTGGACCTGACGGATGTGCTGGTCATCACCCGGCTCTTGCAACCAGATGTGACCGGTATAGATCAGGTACAGGGTGTCATCGAGTACCACTGCCGAGCCTGAGAAGCAGCCATCACGGTCATAACTGTCACCCGGTGCCAGGGCGATGGGCAAATGCTGCCAATGCACCAGATCGGCGCTGCTGGCGTGCCCCCAGTGCATGGGGCCCCATTGTGCAGAAAAAGGATGATGCTGATAAAACATGTGGTATTGGCCGCGAAAGAACACCAGGCCGTTAGGGTCGTTCATCCACCCGGCTGCCGGGGCCAGGTGATAGGCGAGGCGATAGTCGTTGCCGCGTTCGGGCAGTGTTTGTTCAATGGCGCGATGGGCCATGTCCAGCCGTGCAGCGTGCATGGGGTGGTCCTTGTCAGGGTTCATAACGGGTAACTGATTGAGTGATGGCGGGTAATGCCAGCGCTTCGGCAACAGCGTTTTTGCCCGGTGGTTGCCGTGGATCGTTGCGCAGCAGGGTCCAGGACAGCAGCAGGCAGGCGCCAGCCAGAGCGGACATGGCCAGGTAAACATCGGCAAATCCGTATTGGTCATAACCGTAGCCAACCAAGGGCGACAGCAGCATGGCGGTGAGTTGCTGGGCGAAGTGAAAGCCCACCAGATAGATCGAGGCAGACAGGCGCGGGTCGAAATTGAACGCAATATATTTGAACACCGAGACCAGCAGGATCGGCACCTCAACCGCGTGCAGCATCTTGAACACGGCGATGGCCCAGGTTTCTGTAGCCAGGCCGGAACCCAGAATGCGAAAAAACATGATGCTGCCCGCCAGGATCAGCCCGTATTTCGCACCGGTACGGCTAACCACCCAAGGGGCAACCAGGAGCAAGCCGGCCTCCAGCAGGACCTGGGATGAGTTCAGGTAACCATAGGCCTGAATGCCCTGTTCCGGGGTCGCAAAAAACGACGAGAAATACACCGGAAACTGCTGCTCGTAGATCATGTAAATCCCGCACACCCCGGTCAGATAGACACTGAAGGCCCAGAACCGCGGCAACTTGAGCAATTGCCATAGATCACCGACAGATACGGGCGCAGCGCCACTTGCGCCGCTGGCGCAGCCGGGTTGGTTGAACCGGCTCAGGTCCAGTCGAAACAGAATGAGCAAAAACGCCACGCCGGCAGCACTGCTCATGTAGAAGGCAATATTGGGGTTGATGTTGAACACCACACCCACAATGCAGGTGGCCGCAGCCCAGCCCAGGGAACCCCACATCCTGCTGGTGCCGAACTCGAAACCCACGTGCCGTGACAACCGTTCGGTATAACTTTCGATCACGCCAACCCCGGCCAGCATGGCAAAGGCAAGGAAAACCGCCCCCACCACTGCGCCGAGCACTACGTTCTGAGCCAGCAAGTGGCTATAGACATAAATCGCGAAGGGTGCGGCGGCGCACAGCAGCAGGCCAATCCATACCAGCAGCTTGCGGGACAGGCCGAGCTTGTCCTGCAATGCCCCGTAGAACGGCTGGATCAGCAGTGCTGCGATTGCATTCGCGGCAAATACATAGCCGGTCTGCGCGCCATTGAGGCCGATGACCTGATGCAACCAGATGGAAAAAAGCGAGTAACTGGAAGACCATGAAAAAAAGAAAAAAAACAGCAAACCGCTGATAAGCCAGTAATCACGCTTGACCGTCCGTTGCATGGGTGTCCCTCTTGTTCTTATTTAAGTTAACGTTAACATTTTCTCCTATTACGGATGCCTACAGCTTCGCTGTCAAGCTCATGGCTCAGGAAAGCAGCAATGGACAGGGGCTGGAAGCTCATATCAGGTCGCGATGACCCGGTGCCTGATCAGGTGTTTTTTTGACACCTTGCAGGGGAACCCCTGCGCAAGGACATCAAGCAGGTTAAGGATTAACCCGACTACGTCGCCGGCCTTCAGTCGGGCTCAGGCTAGCCTGTAATGTGCTGGCATTTGCAGGCTGACCCGTGCCAGGTAACAGGCCGCAGGGCGACTGGCACAAGGCTTACCCGCTGAGTTTCGTATACCATATATCTTTTACAAGCGAATGATGACCATCGTGGCCCATCCAAAACTCAATGCACCCGACCTCGGCAATTCGCCTTCCACATCGGAAATCATCACCCTGCATTTGCGCGATGCGATTGTCGCCGGGCATTTCGCTGAAGATGAACCGATTCGCCAGGATGATATCGCCCGCCAGTTCAATGTCAGCAAAATCCCCGTGCGCGAAGCCCTCAAGCGACTTGAAGCTGAAGGGCTGGTGATGTTCCAGCGCAACCGCGGCGCCATGGTCACGCGCATTTCCGAGGCCGAACTGGCGCAGATGTTCGAAGTGCGCATGCTCCTTGAAGACAAACTGCTGCGCCTGGCCATTCCCAACATGACCGCAGACACCTTTGCCCGTGCCGAACGCATATGCCAGGAGTTTGTCGGGGAAGATGACGTGGGCCGCTGGACCGAGCTTAACTGGGAACTGCACGCCTGCCTGTACGAGCCGGCGCAGCGACCGTTCATGATCAGCCTGATCCGCTCAGTCAATGACAAACTGGAACGCTACCTGCGTATGCAAATGAGTTTGTCGGCAGGTAAACACCGTGCCGATCACGAACACCGGGAGATCCTTGACGCCTGCCGCGCTGGTGATATTGAGCTGGCCGTCAAGTTGCTGGATGAGCATATTGCCGGCGTGTGCAAAACCCTGTTCGAGCATTTGCCGCAAAGCCATTGAGCCTGTACGCAACGCTTTAGCTTGTAGTCGCTGAGGAGCGCAGCGAGGCTGCGATCGGTTTGGTGCGCCACTGCGACACAGCAGTCGTAAAATCGGTTAATGCGTTGGGCCAAGTACATCCGGGGCTCAGGGTTTAAGACCGCTTCGCAATCGATCGCAGCCTCGCTGCGCTCCTCAGCGGCTACAAGATTTCGTGTTCTTCACTCCCCCACCGAGTACACCGTAATACACAGGTCGATCCCCAATGACTGCATGCGCAGCAACGTATCGATCGGGATCGGGTGGCTGACGGAACGTGGTGTAACTCCGCTGTTGTAGCCAATATCCAGGGTCTTTTTTGTACAGGCGTGCCATAACGGCTGCAGTGCTTGCGGCAATTGCTCAATGGCATCGAGCAAGGCCCTGATGCTTTCATCAGGGGTGGGGTAACTGCCTTGCGGGCCAGAGGCTTCAAAAACAGAATGATAGAGGTCGCCGTCAGCCTGACTGTCATGCAGGCAACTGATTGATTCTTCGGGCAGATCTCCAGGCGCCATGGCTTGTGCCAAGGGCGCCAGATTCACCGGAGCCGTGAGCATCAGGTTTGTATTGATGTAGTACACCCAGCAGTCATCATCGATAGGCATAGGCTTCACACTCCCAAAAAAAGTACCTAGCCCATACTGCCCGCAGGGCAAAAAATAGCCAATACCGCCAAAAAGCCAGCAAGTGTTCCTTTGTGGGGCATTTCCCACAGTAATGCTCCCTTCTGTAACACCCCCCTGCTACCGCTCAACCCCTCCAGTACCAGAGTGCCATCACGCAAGCCTGCAAATACCGCGCTCGCTCACTTATTGCGGCCTGCGGCAAAAATCGGCACACGCCTTGCAAAACAAATATCGTATACGAAATCCAAAGACCGTTAATCAACAGCCCTTCAACGACTCCGAGGCTTCCATGAAAAACCCCGTACTTGCCGTAGCTCTCAGCGCTGTTCTCAGTACCTCCTTTATTGCCACGGCGCAGGCCGACAAGCTCGACGATATTATCGGTTCGGGTAAGTTGCGCTGCGCCGTCACCCTGGACTTCCCGCCCATGGGCTCCCGTGACGAGGCCAACAAGCCCGTCGGCTTTGATGTGGACTACTGCAACGATCTGGCAAAAGTGCTCGGTGTCGATGCCGAAATCGTTGAAACCCCCTTCCCTGACCGGATTCCGGCGTTGGTCTCCGGGCGCGCCGATGTCATTGTGGCCTCCACTTCCGACACCCTAGAACGGGCCAAGACCGTTGGCCTGAGCATTCCTTACTTTGCCTTCCAGATGGTGGTGCTGACCCGCGACAACACCGGTATCAACAGCTTTGAAGATCTCAAGGGCAAGGCCCTGGGCAACACCAGCGGCACCTATGAAGCCATCGCCCTGGAAAAAGACGTGAAAAACTGGGGCAGCGGTTCATTCCGCGCCTATCAGTCGCAGAACGACACCCTGCTGGCCGTTGCCCAGGGCCATATCGAGGCCACCGTGGTCACCAACACCGTGGCTGCGGCTACCCTTAAATCAGGCAAGTACAAAAACCTCAAGGTCGCCGGTAACGCGCCTTATGTGGTCGATTACGTGTCCCTGGGCGCCAAGCGCAACGAGTACGGCCTGCTCAACTACCTGAACCTGTTCGTCAACCAGCAAGTACGCACCGGACGCTACAAGGAGCTGTGGACCAAATGGGTCGGGACCGAGATTCCACCGGCTGATCTGACCGTACCTCACGTTTATTACTGAGGTATCCAGCATGTCCGGGATAAGTTCTCTTGAAGGCCGCAGCCTGGTTGATGGTTGTGCATCCGCCCCGCTGCTGTACGCCGAGGTCGGCCTGAGTTTCTGGGGCGGCGTCGACCCGTTCAGCGGCGAGGTGATCGACCGCCATCACCCGCTCAGCGGCGAATGCCTGGCCGGCCGTGTGCTGGCAATCCCCAGCGGGCGCGGCTCCTGTACCGGCAGCAGTGTGCTGATGGAACTGATCAGCAATGGCCATGCTCCTGCTGCGCTGGTGCTGGCCGAGGCCGACGAGATCCTGACCCTTGGCGTGCTGGTGGCACAGACCCTGTTCCAACGATCCCTGCCGGTGCTGTGCATCGGCAAGGAAGCCTTTGGCCAATTGCGCGGCAAGGCGTTCGCCAGGGTCGATGGCAACGGTTTGAGCCTTTACGATTCAACGCCTGACGATACTCCGGCACCACGCAACGACAGGCCAACCGAAGATGCACACAGCTCGATCGAGCTGACCGCACACGACCGTGCACTGCTCGACGGCAGCCAAGGCAAGGCCGCTCAGGTGGCCATGCAGATCGTTTTGCGCATGGCGCATATCCAGGGCGCCAAATATCTGGTGGACATCACCCAGGCCCATATCGACGGCTGCATCTATACCGGGCCGGCGAGTTTGCGCTTTGCGCAACAACTGGTGGCATGGGGTGCCAAGGTGCGGGTACCCACCACCCTCAATTCGATTTCCGTGGATCAGCGCCGTTGGCGCGAACTGGGTATCGACCCGGCGCTCGGTGTACCCGCCAGCGCGCTGGGCGATGCTTATATGGCCATGGGCGCACAATTGAGTTTCACCTGCGCGCCTTATCTGCTCGACAGTGCGCCCAAGGCCGGCGAGCAGATTGTCTGGGCCGAATCCAACGCGGTGGTTTACGCCAACAGCGTGCTCGGCGCACGCACCCTCAAGTACCCCGACTATCTGGATATCTGTATCGCCCTCACCGGCCGGGCACCGCTGATTGGCTGTCATCTGGAAGATCAGCGCAAGGCCCGTTTGCACATAGAAGTGCCGCCCCTGTCCAACCTTGACGACTCTTTCTACCCGCTGCTCGGCTACCACATCGGTGCCCTGGCCGGCAGCCGGATCCCGCTGGTTTCCGGGCTCCAGCAGCAGCATCCGAACCTGGACGATCTCAAGGCATTCGGTGCGGCCTTCGCCACCACCAGCGCCGCTGCGCTGTTTCATATCGCCGGGGTTACCCCCGAAGCTCTCGACCCGACACGGGTGATCGATGGGCCGCTGCCGGTGTTCAAACTCAGCCTGGAGGAATTGCGGCTCAGTTGGCAGGAGCTCAACAGCGCCCGCGATGCCAGGGTGGATGTGGTGTCATTGGGCAACCCGCACTTTTCCCTCAGCGAGTTCGCCCGTTTGGCAAGCCTGTGCCAGGGCCGCCACCGTCATCCCGACGTGGTACTGGCGATCACCTGTGGTCGCACCGTGCTGGAGCAGGCCCGCGTCGCCGGGTATATCGCCGTAATCGAAGCCTTTGGTGCCGTGATTGTCAGCGATACCTGCTGGTGCATGCTCGGTGAACCGGTGATCCCGCCAGCCGCCAGAAACCTGATGACCAACTCGGGCAAATACGCCCATTACGCCCCCGGCCTGGTGGGCCGCAAGGTTCACTTCGCCAGCCTTGCCGAGTGTGTGGATGCGGCGTGCAGCGCCACGGCCAGCGGGCGCTTGCCGCAGTGGCTGCAAGCCGCTGCCTCACTGGAGAACGCACCCCATGTTTGACTATACCTTCCAATGGCGCTCTGCCCTGCGCGCCTTGCCGGACATGCTCGCCGGTGCCCTGGTGACCTTCGAGACCGCTGCCCTGTCGATGATCTTCGGTGTACTGATCGCCCTGGCCCTAACGGTGATGCGCGAAAGCAAAAACCCGCTGCTGCGCGGCGCCGGTAATGCCTGGGTGTCCATTGCCCGTAACACGCCCTCGTTGTTCCAGATTTATGTCCTGTACTTCGGGCTCGGCTCCCTGGGCCTGCATGTCAGTTCATGGGTCGCCCTGCTGGCCGGGATCACCTTCAACAACGCAGGTTACCTGGCCGAGAACTTTCGCGGCGGGCTCAAGGCCGTACCCGAAACCCAGGTACGCGCAGCTCGCTCGCTGGGCATGAGCGCCTTCCAGACCTACCGCATGATCGTCGTACCGCAGCTGCTGCGCATCGTGTTTTACCCGCTGACCAACCAGATGGTCTGGGCGGTGCTGATGACCTCGCTGGGGGTGATCGTGGGCCTGAACAACGACCTCACCGGTGTGACCCAGGACTACAACGTCAAAACATTCCGCACCTTTGAATACTTCGCCATTGCCGCGGTGCTGTATTACCTGATTGCCAAGGCGATCGTTGCAGCAGCCCGGCTCATGGCCTGGCGACTGTTCCGTTACTGAGGACTGCCCATGTTTTCCACCAGCTTTACCTGGAACGATTTTCTGTTTTTGCTGCAGGGGGCATGGATCACCCTGCAACTGACCAGCTGGGCGATTTTGCTCGGCACCGTTGCCGGCCTGCTGTTCGGCCTGATGCGTGCCTTGCTGCCACGGGCCAGCCTGCCGCTGGCCTGGGTGCTGGATGTGTTTCGCAGCGTGCCTTTGCTCATTCAGTTCGTGCTGTTCAACTCGCTCAAGAGCATCGTCGGCCTGAACATCAGCGCTTTCAGCGTCGGCTGCATCGTGCTGGGGGTCTACGCTGCCGCGTACTTCACCGAGATCGTGCGCAGCGGCGTGCTGGCAGTGCCGTTTACTGTGCGCCGGGCCAGCCGTTCGCTGGGCCTGAGCTACCTGCAGGACCTGCGCTACATCGTGTTGCCCATTGCCATGCGCGTGGCCTTCCCCGGTTGGCTCAACCTGGTGCTCAGCGTGATGAAAGATACCGCACTGGTGATGTGGATCGGCATCGTCGAACTGCTGCGCGCCTCGCAAACCATCGTCACCCGCATCCAGGAACCGATGCTGGTGCTGTGCATCGCGGGCCTTATCTATTACGTCATGAGCCTGGTGGTTGCGCGCCTTGGTGCTCGCCTGGAAAAAAGGTGGCAAGAAAATGATTGAGATCGACAACGTCTACAAATCCTTCGGCGACCTCGAAGTGGTCAAGGGCGTCAGCCTGACCGTGAACAAGGGTGAAGTGGTCTCGATTATCGGCGGCTCCGGCTCCGGCAAGTCGACCCTGCTGATGTGCATCAACGGCCTGGAACCGATCCAGAAAGGCCATATCCGCGTCGACGGCATTGCAGTCCACGACCGCGCCACCAACCTTAACCACCTGCGTCAGAAAATCGGCATCGTGTTCCAGCAATGGAACGCCTTTCCCCACCTCACCGTGCTGGAAAACGTGATGCTGGCGCCGCGCAAGGTGCTGGGCAAAAGCAAGGCCGAAGCCGAGGCCCTGGCGGTGCAGCAACTGACCCATGTGGGCCTGGGCGACAAGCTCAAGGCCTTCCCCGGCAAGCTTTCCGGCGGCCAGCAACAGCGCATGGCCATTGCCCGCGCCCTGGCCATGTCACCGGACTACATGTTGTTCGACGAAGCCACCTCGGCCCTCGACCCGCAATTGGTGGGCGAGGTGCTCGACACCATGCGCATGCTCGCCGAAGACGGCATGACCATGGTGCTGGTCACCCACGAAATCCGCTTTGCGCGGGATGTATCCGACCGCGTGGCGTTCTTTCGCAATGGCCTGGTGCACGAAATCGGTACCCCCGATCAAGTCATCGGCAACCCTGTGCACGCGGAAACCGCGGCCTTCCTCAAGTCGGTCAAATAGGAGCAGAACATGCGTTCATCGAAAGTCATTCATGTGGTCAGCTGTCACGCCGAGGGCGAAGTCGGTGACGTGATCGTCGGCGGTGTGGCGCCTCCGCCCGGGGCTACCGTATGGGAGCAGTCGCGCTGGATCGCCCGGGACGAGACCCTGCGCAATTTTGTGCTCAACGAGCCTCGCGGCGGGGTGTTCCGGCACGTCAACCTGCTGGTGCCGGCCAAGGATCCACGGGCGCAAATGGCCTGGATCATTATGGAACCGGCCGACACTCCGCCCATGTCGGGTTCCAACTCGATCTGCGTGTCCACGGTCTTGCTCGATAGCGGCATCCTGCCGATGACCGAACCGCAAACCCGACTGGTGCTCGAAGCTCCCGGTGGCCTGATCGAGGCCGTAGCCGACTGTCGAGACGGCAAGGTACAACGGGTCGAGATCAAAAACGTGCCCTCCTTCGCCGACCGCCTGGATGCCTGGATCGAAGTCGAGGGCCTGGGATCGCTCAAGGTCGACACCGCCTATGGCGGCGACAGCTTCGTACTTGCCGATGCCAAGGAACTGGGCTTTGCCATCAGCCCGGATGAAGCCAGGGACATCGTTGAGACCGGTTTGAAAATCACTCGCGCCGCCAACGAGCAACTGGGCTTCACCCACCCGTTGAACCCGGACTGGTCGCATATCTCGTTTTGCCAGATCGCTGCGCCTGTGGTGTATGAGAACGGTATTGCCAGCGGCGCCAACGCGGTCGTGATCCGCCCGGGCAAGATCGACCGCTCGCCCTGCGGCACCGGTTGCTCGGCGCGCATGGCGGTGTTGCAGGCCAAGGGGCTGCTCAAGGTGGGC
Organism: Pseudomonas sp. WS 5051; assembly: GCF_012985715.1. NCBI lineage: Bacteria > Pseudomonadati > Pseudomonadota > Gammaproteobacteria > Pseudomonadales > Pseudomonadaceae > Pseudomonas > Pseudomonas sp. WS 5051. The sequence goes on along the minus strand of NZ_JAAQWV010000002.1, from coordinate 121,550 downwards.
GAGCGCTTTATCGGCCGCTCGATAATCGGCTCTGAATTTCATTGCCGCATCGACTCCATGACCGAAGTGGCCGGGCGCGTCGCGATCTACCCGTGCATCTCCGGACGGGCGTGGATTACCGGTACCCATCAACACCTGCTCGACCCGAGCGACCCGTGGCCACAGGGCTATCGCCTGTCCGATACCTGGCCGGGTGCCAACTGACCAGAGCATTTACGCAATACCCGTAGCAGCTGACGAGCGCAGCGAGGCTGCGTTCGTCAGCTACAGGAACACTGCAACTGTGGGAGCGAGCCTGCTCGCGAAGATCGTTCGCGAGCAGGCTCGCTCCCACAATAGGGCTTGACCTGCAACAGAGTATCTACATAAAACCGCAATTAAACGTATACGAAATACTATCTTAGCGACCGGAGGCAACAAACATGAGCAAGCGCATCAACTGGAGTGGCGTCTTCCCTGCGGTGACCACTCAATTCAACGATGACTTCAGCATCAACCTGGACAAGACCCACCAGGTGATTTCCAACGTCATCCGTGACGGCGTGTCGGGCCTGGTGGTCTGTGGCTCGGTGGGGGAAAACACCTCCCTGACCGCCGAAGAAAAAATCGCCGTGACCGAAGTCGCTGTGGCAGCCTCCGGCGGCCGGGTGCCGGTCATCTGCGGCGTGGCCGAGTTCACCAGCGTGCAAGCCGCCAAGGTGGCCAATGCCGTGCGCAAGGTCGGCGTCGATGGGGTGATGCTGATGCCCGCGCTGGTCTACGGCTCCAAGCCTTTCGAAACCGCCGAACACTACCGCTATGTAGCCAAGCACGCCGACGTGCCACTGATGGTCTACAACAACCCGCCCATCTACAAAAACGATGTCACCCCCGACATCCTGATTTCTCTGGCCGATTGCGACAACGTGGTGTGCTTCAAGGACTCCTCGGGCGACACCCGCCGCTTTATCGATATCCGCAATGAAGTAGGCGACCGTTTCGTGCTGTTTGCCGGCCTCGACGACGTGGTGCTGGAGAGCATTGCCGTGGGTGCCGAAGGCTGGGTTTCGGGCATGTCCAATGTGTTCCCCAGGGAAGGCGAAACCATCTTCCGCCTGGCCAGGGCCGGGCGTTTCGCCGAAGCCATGCCGATCTATGAATGGTTGATGCCGATCCTGCATCTGGACGCCCGTGCCGACCTGGTGCAGTGCATCAAGCTGTGCGAAGCCATTGCCGGTCGCGGCAGCGCCTTGACCCGTCCCCCGCGCCTGGCCCTGCCACGGGAAGATCGTGAATTTGTCGAACGAATCATGGCCAAAGCTCTGGCAAACCGCCCGCACTTACCTGATGTCGGTCTTTGATCAACGGCTTACTGTAGATACTCTGTTGCCGCCTCCCCCCTTGTGGGAGCGGACTTGCCCGCTCCCACAACAAGCGCCACCCCGGCAAATCTATCCCTTCAGCAGCGCCTGCAGGTCATTGAACAAGGCTAACGGAATCTGCACCCCCTCCGCCTCGCTGCGCGCCCGCGCCTCATACCGGCGTTGCGACGGCAAGCGCGCGCCCTGCCCTTCGATCCCGGCAAACAAACCCTCGGCCCGGGCCAGATGCTCTTCGGTTGCCGCACCCAGAAAGCGCTGCGGATCAAACGCGATAATCAACTCGCCATGATAAGGCGATGACTTGCTCCCCGCGTCGTAAGCCAGGGACTCGGCGCTGGTCAAATCGCCAATCAGGGGCCCGGCAATCAACTCCACCATTGCCGCCAGTGCCGAGCCTTTATGCCCGCCAAAGGTCAGCATCGCGCCGGTATCAAGCACCACATTGGCATCGGTGCTCGGCAGTCCTTGAGCGTCAACCCCCCAGCCCTCAGGAATAGCCTTGCCAGCCCGACGATGCAACTCGATGTCGCCACGGGCAATGGCACTGGTGGCAAAGTCAAAGACAAACGGGTCACGCCCCGCCCGTGGCCAGCCAAAGGCAATGGGGTTGGTACCGAACACCGGCTGGCAGCCCCCCGCCGGGGCCACCCAGGCATGGCTCGGGTTACAGGCCAGCGCTACCAGCCCCGCCGCGGTCAACTGCTCGATTTCCACCCAGAGTGCGGAAAAATGCACACAACGATTGATCGCCAGGGCTGCAATGCCGTTGGCCCGGGTTTTTTCCTGTAACAGCGGCAAACCCGCCTGGAACGCCAACTGGGAAAACCCGCCGGCTGCATCCACCCGCACTATCGACGGCGCCTGGTCGATCACCCGCGGCGCGGCATCGGCCGAGACCTTGCCCGCGCGCAGTGAATTGACACAGCCCAATACCCGGTACAAACCGTGGGACGCGCAGCCATCGCGCTCCCCGGCCAGCACCGTGGCGCTCACCGCGCGGGCATGGGCCTGGTTGAAACCGTTATGCAACAGGATCGATTCGGCAAGCTCGTAAGCCTGGGCCAGGGTCAGTCGTTTCATGGTCAGCTCCTTGAACAGACCTTTCAGACTGGACCATCCTCAGGCTCACGGCTTGATAGGTTCAGGCCGTGGGCATGACGAATTCAGCACAGAGCGGGCCATGAAAATACCCGGCAATTGCCTCAATCAACGCCGCATCCGTGACCGGGTCCAACCCCGGATACGGCTGGCCGTTATAGCTGCCGGTAAACGTCAGGACCGCCTCGATGCTGCCATTGTCCTGATACAGACTACGCATCTGCTGGCACTCCAGATCCTTGCTGTCAGTGCTGCGCAGCGCATAGTGCAACGCCAGCGCCGCGCCGAACTGCAGGGCACTGCTGTCAATCCCGTGCTTTCTGGCCAGATCGATACTGCGAAAGATCCGTTCGTTACGTTGCAGTTTGCGTAGTGGATCACGTCCGACACGGGCACAGGGGTCCTTGAAGGAGGTATTGCAGCGCTCCAGAAAGGTGGCTGAAAATGCTGCCACGGCATCTTCCATCTGCGGGTTTTCGGCCACCAGTGCCGGGCCGACTGCCTCACCGATCAAGCGCTGCGCCAGCTCACTGACGCGCGGGTCGCCCATGCCCTGCCCCAGCCAGGAGTACCCCAGCAGGCTCGCATACCAGGCAATGATCGCGTGCGGGCCATTCCACAGCAGGTTCTTGATGACTTGTGGCTGGGTGATGTCGTCGACCGTCTTCACCTGGCGCAAGCGCTCAAGCAGATTGCTGCAGCGCTGGGCGTACAGGGGCATGTCCGGCTCGCTGTTGAACAGGATCAGATGCAGTTGGCTCAAAGCGTTGCTGGACTGGGTAAAAGGTCGAAAGCGGCTGATCAGGCGCTCGTACTCAGGCACCGGAGTGCGCGGTGCGGCGCGAGGTGCGTCAGGCTCGTCATCGAGGCTGTTCTGGAACATCTTCGACTTGATCCGCAACTGGCGCACCAGCGCTTCGTTGGACAACTTTGAGACGATGCGGCTGACCACCGTTTCTACAAAGTGGGTGTTGTCCAGAATCTTGCGGCACAGCTCGGCAGACACCAGCAACTCCAGTTGCGCCTGCACATGGCGACGCACAAAGTCCGCACCGCCGACCTTGTTCAGCACAATCAAAATGGTCAGCTCACGCCCCCGGCGCTCGTAGCGGCGCACCAGGCCCCGGGCAATCACCCCGGCCTGCTTGCGAATTGCCGTTTCAGGCAGGCTCAGGCCGATGATTTCCGCCACGTCATACATGCGGATCACTGCTTCGGCGTCGTCCATATCGATCATGCGCAGGTTATCGATGGTCTGATCGAAGGACGTGGCGCTGTAGCGCACACTGAAGCGGCCAAACGCCTGGATGGTCTCGCGCAGCATGCGTGAGCGGGTGGCGGCGATGATCTCGCAGGGTCGGGTGTAGCCGTCCCAGTGCGAGAAAATCTGCGTCAGGTAACCGCCGCCCATTGCGCCAAAACCATGAATACCGGCGCTGAACTGATTGAGGGTGGGCGGGAAACTGTCGGTCAGCGCGGGAGGACCGAGATCGGGCATGCACTCGTTCAGGTCACCCAAAAAACCGTGCATGCTGGTGTAGGCCTTGAGGGCGCAGTCCGCGACTTCAGGCGCTGGCGGCTTGATATCCTCAATCAGGATCGGCTGGCCGTCGGCACGAATGGCCGACAACAGACCGTTTTGCGAGTCCTCCAGCATAAGGCAATGCTCTGGCAGGCAATTGAGCGCGCTGGCCGCCTTGAGGAAAATCTCCGGGTGGGGCTTGCCCTGGGTCACCTCATCACCGCACACGGTAACGTCGAAATACTTCAGCACATTGGCATTGATCAGGTATTCCTCGGCGATGGCGCGACGGCTCGACGTAGCCACCGCCATGGTCAGGCCGTATTTGCGCAAGCGCTCCAGCACTTCCAGCAGGCCATCCTTGATCGGCACGCCGTGGTCACGCACATGGGCCAGCTCCAGCTCGTCGGCACGCTGGCGAACCTGGGCATAGGGGAAGTCTTCGCCGTGGTTGGCCCTGGCCAGGGCCTCGGCTTTTTTGGCACTCAGGCCTAATGAGCCGATCAGTGTTTCTTCACTCAGTGGCGTGCCGTAAATCTCCTCGGCGGCCTGCTTGAGCGTTTTGAAGCGCAAGCGCTCGGTGTCGAACATGGTGCCGTCCATATCGAAGATGGCACTGAAAATTCTTTTACCCTGAAAATAAATCATCAACACAGCTCCTTGTAGCGCGAGCAATTATTGGCTGCCCGCGGAAACGCTTTGGATCAAAAACGTGGTTTCAAATACAAATCCCGGGCAGCAGAACGCACCATTGACAGCGGGGCGTGAGTGCACCGGAACGGCTGGCGGTCAGAAATAATCAGGCGGAGGGACGTAACAATGGCGCCAGTTGGCGCAGCTGCCCGAGAAGCAGGGTCTCAGGTGGGGGATAGCGAAGTTTGCGAGAAAGCGGGAAATAAACCCTGTGACTGCACTGATGCAGCATTTGACGTGAGGCCCACAGCTTGCAATCAGGGATGCGAAGTGTGAGCCCAACTGGCGATTGATACGTGTGATTCCATCCATAAGGGCGTTTTAATTTCCTGTAATACTACGACTGACCTTTTTAGCTATAACCCATGCAACACGTCTAAATCAAGGATTGCCTTGAGCCACAGGCTGTAACGGCTGCGCAAAAAACCCGTCGGGCCAGGCCCTGACAGGCCGTCATGGCAGGCTCCCTGATGGCGAAGCGCCAAGCGCAACCCGGCTTGCGACTGTATGATGGCGCGCTTGAGAAACAGGCTCGGGTCTCAAGCCTGCCCACCGTTCAGGAGCTGTGCATGAACATGCTTTACCGGACTTTCAGCCAGGGAGAGTCCGCCCCGCGATTCTCTCTCAGTTTGCTCAGCCTCGGCCTGCTGCTGGGCAGCGCCATGCCTGCGGCACATGCAGTCGGGACCGAACTGCCGGCGACGTCCGTGACGGCCACGGGCAACGGCGATTATCAGGCCGACAACGCCTGGGTCGGTGGTTTCGACGCGGCGCCCTTGCTCGATACGCCGGCCGCCATTGCGGTGTTTACCGATGCCCTGATTGAAGACCAGCAAGCCCGCCTGCTCAGCGATGTGCTGAAAAACGACGCATCGGTCGGCGAAAGCTACGCGCCCGTCGGCTACTACGAGAATTTTGTAGTGCGCGGCTTTTCGCTGAACTCGGCCAGCAGCTACAAGATCAATGGTCGCACCATCACCGGCGAGCAAAATGTCGGGCTGGAAAACAAGCAGCAGGTAGAGCTGCTCAAGGGGCTTTCAGGCTTGCAAAGCGGCGTTTCCGAGCCCGGAGGCGCGGTCAACTATGTGACCAAGCGGGCAGCCGATGTGCGCTCTGTAACGGTGTCTACCGACGATCGCGGCAGCGGTTACATCGCCACCGATGTGGGGGGCTGGTTCGGCAGCGAACAGCAGTTCGGCCTGCGTGCCAACGTTGCCCATGAAGATATTCACTCTTATGTCGAACACGCCAACGGCCAGCGTGACTTCGCCTCTGTGGCGTTCGACTGGAACATCAACCCCGACGCCCTGCTGCAACTGGACGTGGAGTATCAGAACAAGGAGCAGCGTTCGGTGCCGGGCTATCAGTTGCTCGGCGGCAGCGAACTGCCGCATCACGCCTCGCCGAAAAAGCTGCTGGCGCACCAGAGCGGCTCGAAACCTGTGACCATTGATTCTCTGAATATCAACGGCAACTTCGAATACCGCTTCAACGACAGCTGGAAAGGCAGTCTGAGCGCCTCACGCAGCAAGGTGGTGATCGACGACTACAGCTCGTTTGCCTGGGGCGGTTGTACTGTCGGCTGCGTTACACCCAATGTCGGCAACTACTTCACCCCCGAGGGCGGCTACGATATCTATGACTTCCGCAGCCCTGACGATACCCGGCGCAATGATGAGGTACAGGCAGCCCTCAGCGGTCGCTTCCATACCGGCGCAATCGGTCATGAGCTGACCGTGGGCAGCAGTGCATTCCGGCGCGTGGTGAATAATCGTGAAGCCATCAACCATTGGCTCGGCAGTGGCAATATCGACAGCGAGCCTGAAAACCTCGAGCGCTACAACGGCGCCCTCAACGACAGCCATCGCCGCCTGGACAGCCGCCAGTACGGGGTGTTTTTCAATGATCTGATCAGCTTCAACGAGCAATGGCAGACCATGATCGGCGGGCGCGAAGTGCGTCTGGATGAAAAGACCTTCGACAATCAGGGCGACACCACCCGCCACACCCAACGCTATGAATTCCTGCCCCAGGCCGCGCTGATCTACAAACCGGTGCAAAACATGACGTTGTATACGCGCTACAGCAAGGGCCTGTCCCTGGGTGGCACAGCGCCGTGGTTTGCCAGCAATGCCTTTGACATCCTGCCGCCCACCGTGTCGCGCCAAATAGAGGCCGGGATCAAATACGACTGGCAGCGCATGAGCCTGAGCGCCACACTGTTCCAGATCCGCCAGGCGTACCAGTATGCTCGCCCCGAAAATGGCGAGTTCACTTACGTCCAACAGGGCCAGCAGAAAAACACCGGCATTGAGCTGGCGGCCAACGGTCGGGCCACCGAGCGCCTGCAGATTGCGGCCAGCGTCGCGGCGATCCGCTCCCGGGTCAGCGGCAGCGGCACGCCCGAATATGAAGGCCACCAGACCATCAACGTACCCACCCTGCGCGCCAGCCTCTACGGCGACTACGCCCTGCCCTGGATCGACGGCCTGGCCCTGCTGGGCGGCGTGCAGTACAGCGGCAAAAAATACGCCAGCCAGGTGGGTACGGTACAGGCCGACGCGTACGCCATCTTCAATATCGGCAGCCGCTACAGCACCCGAATCGAAGGTTACGACACGGTGTTTCGCCTGACCGTCGATAACCTGTTCGACAAGCGCTACTGGCGCGATGTGGGCGAATACATGGGCGATAACTATGTCTTCCAGGGCGCGCCGCTGACGGCAAGGTTGAGTGCCTCGATCAACTTCTGATCATGCTGCATTGCAGGGGGCATGTAGCCTCCTGCCTTCACCCTCTTGCATAAAAGGCCTGCGTCCGGAACACACGAACGCTTGTCATTCAGCGACAATTCCCAAGCTTCTCGGTGCTTTCAGCTGGCCGAGACGCCAGGTATGGCAATGCTAATTTTCTGCACGCGCCGTGGATCACCCACTGCGCGCACAGGAGATTTACCATGCCAACGGACACCGCCTCTCCCGACTCGGGCCCCACCTGGTCAGCCCTGTTCAAAGACGACTGGGATACCTTTTGCTCACCGACTTCCCTCGCCGCAGTCGACTCGCCCGCGGCGTATCTGCAGGCGCTCTACCGGTTTGCCCTGGAAGTGGAGCAAACCGGCAAAGGCACTCAAGACAAAATCACCCTCGCCCAACGTGTACCTGCGCTCAAGGAACTGGTGATCAATGCTGAAAACACTTCCCGTCAGTTGCCACTGCTGACGCTGGTCAACGATGCCCTGAACGCACCGGTCAAAACCTACCTGGACACGCATCGCGACATTTATGGCGGCCGCACGGTGCATCAGGTGCTGGCCGAATTACGCTACCCCTTTGAATTGCCTTTCGACCTGGCCCATCAGCAATGCGTGCTGGGGCTTGCGGGCAACAAGCCGGGGCTTGGTGCATTGAATTATCGCATCAGCCTGAAACTGCCCTATGACCAGCAGCCGGAGAACAAGTACGGCACGGTGCAGCAGCAAGCCTATGAGGCGCAGCGTCTGCTCACCCTGCTCAGCCCTGCACAACAAAACCTGTTGACCGAGGACTTTGAAGAACAGGGCACAGACACCTTTTACAAAAAACACTATGGCCACAGCCAGCCCATCACTGACCAACAACAGTTCATGCAGCACACCGGTCTGAGCACCGAGCAGTTCCATGAACTGCTTGCCCACGCCAGCTATCAGCCGCGCTTGTCTGGCAACGTCGTGCAGACGGCAGATCAGATTGCCCGGGATCACACTGCAGGCGCTCGCTTTATCAATGGCCCCTACAGAACAGGGCAAAAGAAACTGGGCCTGAGCATCGACTCATCAAAAAAAAACCACCTGCAAAACACAACTCCACAGCGTCATGACCGTTTGCAACGGATGATCCGCCTGCAACGCTGGCTCAATATGCCTTTCGCAGATCTGGATACCTTGCTCTATAGCATCGCCGGTTGTGAAGGCAGCAGCCCTGAACACCTTGCCATCAACGACAACAGCCTGCGTGCAATGGGTGTCTTTCGCTACCTGAACCAACGCTATGGCCTGACGCCCGGAACATTTTCGGCATGGCTTTACCACATGCCCGTTCATGGGGTCGGGCAACACCCATCGCTATTCGACCAGGTATTCAACCCGCCGCACTGGCTCAACTCCCCCCTGACTCTCGACAACCAGCCGCTGGATCTCGGTACGACACAAGGGGTTCTGTATCGGGCCTGTGGCGCTCTGGGCCTCGAAGACACACCACAGTCCCTGGGGTTGCTGAAAACCCGTACCAGGCAATATTTCGCCACGCCTCGCCGGAATATCGAGACGTTTTCCAGCTTTTACCGACAGGCCACATTACCCGCAATGTTCGGACTGTCAGTCCTGGACTGCGATCAACTGTGCCAGTTGCTGGGGGGCAAAACCTACCACCAGCAACTGGTCAAGCCGGGCTTCCGTCAGTCAGGCAGCAACTCGCCAGCGGACTTTCTCGATGTATTGATGCAACTGGACTGGGCGGTTAGCTGGCTCAATGACAGCGGTAAAAGCGTTCAACAGTTACGCCAGCAATTGTTACTGGAGAGCACGTTGCTGCCCTCCTCCGTACAGCAGCGGCTCACGCAGGTCGAGGCGGTGTTGCAGCGCATGCCCCAATATCTGCTGGCGCAATCCACACTCGATGAGCTGGACTTGCCGCAACCGGAAGCCGGTAGCAAACCCCTTGCCTACACCTGGAATGTGCTGCTGGCCAAAGGACTGCTCCGGGCCCAGTCCATGCTGCCCGCGCAACCGAAAGCGGACAGCCTGGAAAAAGGCGTGGCCTACATGGTCGACAAATACGTCAACCTGAGCCCCGATGCGGGGCGCAACCAGGCACTCAAGGCCCGGGTCAAGCAGACACTCAATACGCAGCTGTCCGCAGCCTACTCACAATTGCATCCTTTCAAGAAAGAAATAGATCAATTACTCAAGGATACCTCCCTGGCCAGCGAGGCCCCCGAGCTGATGAAACAGGCCTTCAGGCAAGCTTCGCGTATTTTCGCCAGTGCCCTTGGCAGTGATAAACCCAATGAGTCCCTCAAACACCTGCTGCTGTTCTTTCCCCATGCAGAAACCGAACTGCAACTGCCCATCAGCCGTGAAGCCCTGCAGGCTTTTCTGCTTGACCCCGGTTGGCTGGAGTCCGAGCAATCGGCACATTCAACCCTCAAGTTAACCCTGAGCACCCTGTATCTGTTCCAGAGGTTCAGTCATTTCAGCGACGTTTACGGGATTAACCACGCCACACTGCTCAATTATCTGAACCAGGCCAACCCTCAAAACCAGAACGGCGAACAAACCGGTCTGAACTCGCAAACCAGCGAATTGCTGGCCCAGATGCTGGGGTGGAACGCCAGCGAGATAGAGGTATTGATAAAGCCCCTGCTGGAAAAACGCGTGCGCTCGATGACTGAACTGGACTGGCTGATGCGCTGCCATGAGACCGCCAGGCAGACAGGTCTTTCGGCAAGCATGTTGCTGATGGCGACAGGCTTGACCGCCACCTTCAGTTCCGATGACTGGCAGCAGGTCGGCAGCGCCGTCTTCGCCACCGCCCCATGAGCGCAACGCTCATACATCTTTCCGAGGAATGTCCATGTCTGACCAACGCCACCGGCAACTCAATGAGCAGCTGCGCGATGCCTTGCTCGCGTTCTACCTCACCTACGTGCTGCCTGAAGACACCACCCTGCAAACCCCGGCTCGCAAGCACACAATCAACAACGCCAACGACCTGTACACCTACTGGCTGCTGGATGTGCAAGTCAGTCAGGCAGTGCCTACCAGTCGTGTGGCCAGCGCCATTGCCAGCCTGCAGCAATATATCAACGCCATTTCAGTGGGGCTGGAGCCTGGCTACGACAAACTTGGCATGACAACCAAACAACAAAACACCTGGCGCAACAATCTGCATGCCTATTCGGTTTGGCGTGCGATTCAACAGTTACGCAGCTTTCCGGCCAACTATCTGAACCCGATGTTACGCCGTGATAAAACCGAAAGTTTCCAGCAGCTTGAGAACGACATAAATCAATGTCGAATTAACTCGGACAATATACTGCCTGCCATTCAACGCTACTTGGCCCGATTTGAAGAGATCTGCAGCCTCAAGACCCTGAATGGTTACATTGATGGTGAAAAAGACAGGTTCGCCGAGAGCACTTACTACTTTGTTGCCCGATCAACTGTCGAGAACACTTACTACTGGCGCTCGCTGGATATGTCCAGGCGCTACTTGCATCCCGCCACAGGGGGTGCCCCTGCCCTCAAGCAGGACGCACCACACCCCGGCGCCTGGTCTGACTGGAAAAAAATACCTCTGCCTGCCTCGGAAAACATCCCGGAGCACAGCGTCCGTCCGATTTGCTTTAACAACCGCCTGTTTGTTGTCTGGGCTCAATGCATATCCCCGGCAGCGGCCAGTTACAGCGCTGATTATTTCTGGTCAGAGCCTGACGAATCGGAAAAAAACTATAAAGCACGCCTGGAAAACTACCTGAAAAGTCGTTTCATTCAGTTCCGCCTTTACTTCTCCTACATGAAATACGATGGCAGCTGGAGCGTGCCACGGGTGTGCAGTGATGAATACTGCGTGATGAAAGAGCTTAACAAACTGGACCAGAACGCCTTGATGCAGGCGACTGAAACAGTGGCAGTGCTGGACACCAGTACTAGCCCGGCATCCTTGTTTTTAGGGCTGAACGCCCATGCTCCGCAAAAGCCCGTCGCCGGCAGGGATCACACCCGCAGCGACTTTTTCCAGGCCGTGAGACTCGACCAGGACTTAAGCAGTGAGCGGTTATTCTCAAGGGGCACAGTGGCAGACCTTAAACCCAACGCTGAACACGAAAAACTGGCAAAACGTTATTTATCCCTGTTCATCTACAACAATTCGCGAAATTTCAATTTCCACGCCCCGACCAGCGAAACCGTCGCAATAACAGACATCGTCAGCAGTACCCCGACCCCGGCATTTACAGGTTGGAACTTCGAGAACAAACAGGCTTATATAAGTGACCAGCACTACCACAGCGATATTGTCTTCAACACCACATCCTGTGCGCTGGAAGTCAACGCCAGGCTTGAAAAAGCATTCCCCGAACAGCAGTCGGTCACCTTCAGGGCGAGTACCAACTGGGCCGAACTTACTCTCCATCTTGCCCTTCTGCGGCCGCTTCCCGGTAGCAGCGGCAAACTCAAGCTGGAACATAGCTCGCTGCTGACTCTCAAGACCGAACTGATCCCACCCTGCAGCTGGGTATCGGTCTCCATGACCAGTCACAAAACCGGCGTTACCTATTCCAGCCTGATATATGAATTTCCCGACGACGCCCTCAGCGTCGTAAAACCGCAAAGGTTAAGTGCCGTACGCAAAGACTGGAACGTTTCGCTGGAAGGCAGATACATCGAATACGACGCTTTCAATACCTTGTTTGAAAACGCTCATTCCGACCACCGCATTACTCTTCATTTTTACGCCACACTCAATGAGCAAGTGAACAGTCAGAACGACTGGTTATTTGATAGTGTCATTGCCACGTTATATACCCGCCACTACAAGCCCGTGATCATGACTCCACGGGACGAAAACACACCGCACCCTTACAACATCCATCGCAACAACAGCTATATCGTCGGTGAACCCAATACCTCCCGCCGCGCACTCAACGGCGTATTTACAAGCCTGACCCCGGCCCATCTGTTCAGCGCCCATATTCAACTCAATCCTGAAACGCTCCGGCCTGAAGAGGAAGTGAGCAGCATTGCAAGCACGGGTACCCGGCCAATCACGATCCTTCACGGAGTATTGATTTACGACACGGACACACGCCATAACAGCCGCAGCCTGCGAGGTTATGCACTGAAGTCCCTGAGACTGAAACTGGATCCCAATAACGCCACCCCCATTACACCTCTGGCGCCCAGAATCTCACGCAGCCCGGCGCAGCCTGAAGGAACAGCCGAGTTTATCGACTTCAGCGGCTCCCTTCTCAAGTACAGCGATGTGGCTTCACCGAGAACCCTTCGTGCGCCGATCCACATGAACACCACTATTGGCAGACACCTGAGCGCCGCCGCCAATGTCAGTCTCGACCGGCTGTTTACGATAGCCACAAATCAATCGCACGAACCGGCGCTTACCAGCAATGCCAAGCCCCACTCCCTGGATTTTCATGGCGCCCATGGCAAGTATTTCCGGGAGTTGTTCCTCTTCCTTCCTTGGCTGGTGGCCTGCCGATTGAACATGGAGCAGCGTTATGCCGAGGCCCAATCCTGGCTCAAATACATCTTCGATCCAGAAAGCAGGGCAACTGAACCGCAGCAACACTCAATATATTGGAAAGTGCCCGCCCTGACCCAGGACAAATCAGAGCCGGGTTACCAGCAGGACAACCCGGACGATCCGCACCAGATAGCCCTCAGTAGCCCGTCCTGTTTCCGCCAAGCGTTATATATGTTGTACCTGGACATCCTGCTCAATCGCGGCGATGCCGCTTATCGTCAAGCCAGTGCCGATAGCCTGGCAGAGGCCAAGCTCTGGTACGTTCGGGCCAGTAGCCTGCTGGGGCCAAGGCCGCAAATCAGCCGAGCCGATCCCTGGCAACCCATAACCCTGCAGGATCTGGGTGCATCAAGCCAGAGCACCCTGTACCTGCCCCTGAATCCGGATCTGGTGTCACGCTGGGACAAACTTGAAAGTCGTCTCTACAACCTTCGACATCACCTCAGTATCAGCGCAAAACCCTTGCAACAGGCACTGTTCGCACCCGGGCTGGCTCCGCACCTGCTGTTGAGCCACTACGCCCACAATGCCAGCTCTGACCCATTGTCTGCGACCCGCCAACAAACCAGGGAAATCGGCCATTATCGCTACCATGTTGTCCATGCCCATGCCGCGACCCTGGTCGAGAATGTCATCCAGCTCGGTAATACCCTGCTTGTGCTGTTCGAGCGCAAAGAGCAGAACGAGCACCTTCAGTTACAGCAACAACATGCCTGGGACCTCGCCAGAATCGCCGTCGATCAACAACGCCAGGGCATGCGGGCTGACGAGGCCAACCGCGAGGCGCTGCTGGCCGGTCGCCAGGTACTGGTAAGCCGCCAGCAGTATTTCGAAAAACTGCTCAATGAAGGTATCTCTCCAGCCGAAGCACAAGCCAGCCAGCAATATCTTGAAAGCGCACAGTGGGAAACCAAAGCATCCGTAGCCGAGGCTGCTGCAGGGCTGGCGATGCTGGCACCCAATATTTTCGGCACTTCCAACGGCGGGATGCGCTATGAAGGCGCCTTTTATGCGATTCAGGCTGCGGCCCGAAATATGGCTAATGAAAAACGCGCCAATGCCGGTCATCTGGATCGTACAGCGCTGTTCAACCGCCGCGTCCAGGAGTGGTCCCAGGCCCTGGAGCAGTGCCGTCAGGAGCTCATTCAGGCCGACTTGCAACTGCAGGCCCACGAACAGCAGAGCACGGTGCTGCGCTTGCAACTCAGACACACGGAAACAGCTATGGAGCAGGCCAGATTCACCTACGAGGTGCTCAGCAAGCATTTTTCCAGCGCACAGTTGTATCAGTGGCTCAATAGTCATCTGGCTTCTTTCTACTATCAGGCCTACGACGCAGCCCATTCGTTGTGCTTGAGCGCACAGGCATGCTGGCAATTTGAACGTGCGGACTGGAACACCCGTTTTATCCAAAGCAGCCACTGGCACAATCAATTCAAGGGGCTGACCGCAGGCGAGTCGCTCAAGCTCGACCTGCAGAACATGAATACTGCCTATATGCAACGTAACCAGCGTGAACTGGAAATCAGCAAAACCCTGTCCTTGCGCCTGTTGCATGGCAAGGATCGGGTGCCCACGCTGAACAAGGACTGGGCGTCGCTGAAGCACGAAATGATCGTCAATGGCACCGTGGATTTTGAGTTGAGCAAGGCGCTGTTCGACGACGACTACCCCGGTCATTACCTGCGCCGGATAAAAAGCGTCAGCGTCTCGCTGCCTGCCACGCTCGGACCTTATGAAGACATTTGCGCGACCCTGACCCAGACCTGGAACCGAACCCACCTGTCTGCAAAAGACGACGATATGCTCGACAACATGCGGGTCAGGGAGCAGGTCGCACTGTCCACAGGGCTCAATGACAGCGGCCTGTTCACCCTCAACTTCGATAATGACGAACGCTATCTGCCCTTCGAGTACACCGGGGCAGTGTCCAAATGGCGACTGGCGTTTCCCAACCCTGCAGCCCAGTCATCCATGCTTAATTCCCTCAGCGACATCATCGTGCATGTGCGCTACACAGCGAGAAGCGCAGGAGGTCAGGGATGACGACCCAACAACACGGTACAGGCGAGGTGCAAACACCGTCCTTGCCCAAGGGCGGAGGCGCAATACAAAGTATCGGCACCACATGGGGAGCCGTCGGTATGACCGGTGCGGCCTCGTTCGAGGTTCCCCTGCCACTGTCGCCGGGCCGGGGTTTCGACCCGGCCATCAGCCTGACTTACAACAGTGCCCTGGGTAATGGCCCGTTCGGAATCGGTTGGGCAGCCTTCGCTGGCTCGATTGCACGCAGCACGCTCAAGGGCGTACCCGCCTATGACAGTGAGGATGTATTTATCGGTCCGTCAGGTACGGAACTGCTCCCCGAACGGACAGCCCAAGGCATGCTGCAAACCCGTTCCAGCAGCCGTTTCAACGGGCTTCAACTGAACACCACCTACACTGTGGTGCGCTACCTGCCACGCCACGAAACCACTTTCGATCGCATTGAGCACTGGTCATCGACGTCAGACCCCGCAGGGTTCTGGCTGGTCCAGGGCGCAGACGGCAACCTGTACCTGTTTGGCAAAACGCACGCGGCCCGCATCGCCGATCCGCAGGCGCCTGCCCATGTTGCCCAATGGCTGCTTGAGGAAAGCCTCAACCCCCACGGCGAGCAGATCCACTATCAGTACAAGGCTGACACCCGGGGCAGTGGCCCTCGAGACTACAGCGCCCAGCGCTACCTTGCCCGTATCGGCTACACCAATATCGTGCCCAGGGAGCATCTGGAACTGTGGACAGTTGAAACACCGGCGCAAAAACAATGGCATTTTGAATTGCTCTTTGACTACGGCGAACGCACAACTGATCTGACTCGCCTCCCTTCCTATGGGGTGCAACAACCATGGCCGGAACGCAGTGATCCAATGTGTAACTATGCCTATGGCTTTGAACTGGCGAGCCGGCGTCTTTGCCGGCAAGTCCTGATGTTCCACTACTTTCCTGAAGAGCCTGCAATGGGCCGCGAACCGGTGTTGACCCGCCGGCTGCTGCTGGAGTACATGACCACCGGAACCGCAGGCAGCCTGTTGCAGGCCCTGCACAGCCAGGCCTGCGATGCCAGCGCAAAGATCTGCCACTGGCCGCCCCTGGAGCTGACTTACAGCGACTTCCAGTTAACTGGCATGCCTTCAGGCTATCAACGCTTTGACGCTTTGGACGGTATCAACGACAACCAGCGCTATCAACTGGTTGACCTCTACAACGACGGCTTGCCGGGAGTGCTCTGGCGCTCTGACAAAAGCTGGTACTACCGCGAACCCGTCCGGGCTGCCAACCCGGTCGAGCCTGATGACGTCGCCTATGGCCCGCTGCAAATGCTGGAGCGTATCCCGGTGGCACAGCAGACCGGTGCGCTGTACCAGTCCCTGGCGGACCTCAATGGCGACGGCCAGCTGGAGTGGATCATCGCCCAGCCGGGCATGAGCGGTTTTTTCACCCTGGAAAACGACCGGAGCTGGGCAAGCTTCGCGCCTTTTGCAGCATTGCCGCAGGAGTTCTTCCAGCCGACAGCCCAGCTCGCCGACCTGATGGGTAACGGTATTGACGACCTGGCGCTGATTGGCCGCAACAGTGTGCGGCTCTATCGCAACAAGGGCTCGCAGGGTTTTGCCCCTGCCGCGGACATGCCGCATCCCGATAACGATCTGCCACTGCCTGGCAATAGCGAAACTGAACTGATGGCGTTCAGCGATCTGCTGGGCAGTGGCCAGCAACATCTGGTACGCATTCGTCATGATGAAATCAAGTGCTGGCCAAATCTGGGCCGGGGCCGATTTGGCAAAGGGTTCGTATTCGCCACCCTGCCCTTCACCTACGCCGAATTCGAGGCCTCGCGAGTACTGCTGGCCGATCTGGATGGCTCCGGCGCCAGTGACCTGATCTACCTTCAGCCCGATCGGGCACTGATTTTCATGAACCTCTGCGGCAACGGCCTGCAAGCCGTGCCGACAGCGCTGCCCTGGCCCGAGGGGGTCAGGCATGACCGCTTTTGCCAGGTCAGTGTGGCCGACCTGCAAGGGCTGGGCTGTACCAGCCTGATCCTCTCCGTCCTTCTCCCTTCAGCCCGTCACTGGCGATACGACTTTGTCCGGCAAAAACCCTATTTGTTGATCGGTACCGACAACAACATGGGGGCATCAGGCCGGGTTACCTACCGCAGCAGTGCCCAGGAGTGGCTGGACGAAAAACCGCAACGGACACAGCGCACCGGAGGCCTGCCATTTGCGCTGCATCTGGTCAGCGAGCAGCAACAGCTGGATCAGATCAGCGGCAATCAGCTGACCCAACGCTTCACTTACAGGGAAGGTTTCTACGACAGTCTCGAACGCAAGTTCCAGGGCTTCGGTTTGCTGATGGCAACCGACACCGAGGGCCCTGCCGGCCAGAAACTCGACAAGGCAGCAACCGCACCCTTGCTGCGCAAGACCTGGTTTCACACCGGAAAAGCCCTTGATATGCCGCAGGACCAATACTGGGCGGGCGACAGGTTGGCCCTTGCGCCAGGCAACACACTGCTGACCCGCCTGGAAGCCGATAAGGAGCAAGACAGCGTACTGCCACCGCCTGCTTCCGGGCGCAGGATGGCTCTGGCACTGAGCGGGCTGGTACTGCGTGAAGAAGTGTTTGCGGCCGATGACCCGGAATCGTCACGAGTGCCTTTTACCGTCAGCCAGTACCGCTATATGCTGCGTCAATTGCAGACGCCCGAATCCCTGCTGGTACTTGCCCTGGAGTCACGGGTCTACCGCCACGAGCGCGAGGCAACCGACCCCGCCTGCCAGCACATCATCAATCTGCGCCGGGATCGTTATGGCAGCCTGACACACGGGGTAACCATAAATTACGCCCGGCGCAAGCGCGCATCCGACCTGCCGCCATTCGATGAGCCCCATCACCAGACCTGGTGGCGCGATACCCACGATCCGGCCCAGCAGATGCACTACATCAGTGAAATCCGGGCGCAGTTCATTCATCTGGACAATCCTCAACGCTGGCGCCTGCAACTGCCTTACCGGCAACGCAGCAATGCACTGGTGCTTGAAAAAGAAGCCCTCAACAGCGCGCATACCAGCTATGAACTGTTAATCGGCAACACCGCTGACAACCCTGTGCGACCGCAGGCACAGCGCACTCTGGGGGGGTTGTCCGTGCAATATTACTGCCTGGCGCAGAGTGACGCCCCGTTACCGGCGGGCCAGGCCAGCTTTCAGGCGCTGACGGCCTTCAAAGAGTCGGCCGAACTCGACGACCAGGCACTTGCCGCCTACGACGATGTGCCTGCACTGCCCGGAGGAACCCCGTTCGACCTGGCCAGCACCCTCGTCCAGGAGCATTACCATCCCATGAGCCTGTTCCTGCCTGAGCCAACAGACACCCGCGCAGCGCCAGCCCTGTGGTCACTCAAACAGGGCTTTACCCGTTACACCGACGTGCATGGTTTCTACCGGGCCAATCAGTTGCGAGCCTCTGAAAGCCACTCAGCGACCACACTCACCCATGACCGTTACGGTTGCCATATCGCCGCAGTAACGGCCGTGGACGGTTGCAGCACCCAAGCCGTCTATGACTACCGGTTAATGTTGCCCATCGAAATCACCGACCCCCAGGGGACTGTTCGGCAAGCGCGCTACGATGCATTCGGCCAGTTGCAAGTAACCAGTGTTTACGGCCAGGAAAATGGCAAACCAACAGGGTTCGCCCCGCTGACGGACTACAGGCGCCCAGCCAATGACAGCCCCGCTTTTGCCATCGACAACCCTCAAACAGCGCTGCTCGATGCTGCCAGCGCCTGCTTCCACGCCCCTTTCAACTGGATGGGCCACATCCCGGCAGCCCCCCCGGGCACACAATGGGTAACGCAGGGATATCTGACTCCGGACGGATATATTCGTGCCAGCGGCCGCATGCGCCTGGCAACACTGGACATGAGCATCACGGCGAATCGCCAACTGAACGAACAGATCCTCCAGGCACGCCGCGAACCGGTCTATGCCGCTGTGCTGCAAGCCGATAACTACCCGTCGAGCGACGACAGCGTTAACCGGCAAATCCGGATCAGCCTGACGTTCACCGATGGCTTTGGACGTGAGCTGCAAACCAAGCAGAAAACCTCGGCGGGTGAAGCGTATGTGGTTGCCCCGTCGGGGCGACTGAGCCTTGACAGTGACGGCAAGCCCCTGCGTGCGTTCAGCGAACATCGCTGGCGGGTCAGCGGCAGGGTCGAATACAACAACAAGGGCCTGGCCATTCGAAACTATCGGCCTTACTTCGCCGATCACTATCGCTTTATCGATGATGAAGCCCGGCGCAAGGATGGTTACTGCGATCAGCTGTTCTATGACCCGTTGGGCCGTATGACGAGCAAGCTCAACGCCAGGGGGCATCTAAGCCGCCAGACCCATTGCACCTGGTACAGCATCAGCGAAGATGAAAACGACACCTGGGAGCCTGGTTCAAGCTGAACAAACCACATCGCGATGCAAGCCCGGGCCCGGAGCACAATAGTCATCCTGCAGGCTTGCACGCGAGGGCATCATCAGTGCGGGTTACGCACCCCGACCACCAGATAGCGCGGCCCGCCAAGGTGGCGAAACATCAACCGCATGGAGCCGCGCCTGGGGTTCGTCCCCAGCACGCTGCCGGTGGTATGCCAGCGTGCGCACAGTTGAGCCCCGGGAATCGAAGGCCGTGAGTAAGGGTGTGAATCGATGAAGGGAAGACATGGATGCGTGACCTGACTGGCACAAAGACGCACGCAGCTAGGCAAGCAATCAGCGTGGCAGGTGGTACATATTGGTTATTATTACCCGTCGTGCAACACACCCTACGCTGGCAATAACACAGAATTTAATTGATAGTTTCCTAACAAAAAGCGCAGGCTAGAGAGCTTGGTAACGCTTTGTATCATTCCGGATGATATTGATCTTCGCTGGGTTCGATTCGTGCGCCAGCACTCGCGCCAGCATTATCCGCCCATCTCAATAGATCGGCGGACTCCCCTCATGGAACAGTCACTTAAACATTTGCGCTTCCCACTTGCGGCCCTGGCCATTGTGGTGATGAGCGCATGCGGCAAAACTCCCCAAGCGACTGCTCCGGCTCCAGCTGCAAAAGTCAGTGTGGCCAAGGTGCTTGAACAGCCGGTCAACGAATGGGATGAATTCACCGGTCGCCTGGAAGCTCCAGAGACTGTAGAAATTCGTCCACGCGTGTCGGGCCAGATTGATCAGGTCGCCTTTACCGAGGGCGCCCTGGTGAAAAAGGGCGACTTGCTGTTCCAGATCGACCCGCGCCCGTTCCAGGCCACCGTGCGTCAGCTTGAAGCCCAGGTGCAACAGGCCCGCGCCAATGCCAGCCGTACCGACAACGAAGCCCAGCGCGGCGAACGTCTGCGCCAGAGCAATGCCATTTCGGCAGAGCTGGCCGACTCGCGCACCACCGCTGCCCAGCAAGCCCGTGCCGGCGTCGCGGCCATCCAGGCAGAACTGGACCTGGCCAAACTCAACCTGAGCTTTACCCGCGTCACTGCACCGATCAGTGGCCGCGTCAGCCGTGCCGAAATCACTGCGGGCAACATCGTCACCGCCGATGTCACGCCGCTGACCAGCCTGGTGTCCACTGACAAGGTGTACGCCTACTTCGACGCTGACGAGCGTGTGTTCCTCAAGTACAACCAGCTTGCCCGTCAGGGTCAACGCGGCCAGACCACACCGGTGTACCTGGGCCTGTCCAACGAAGACGGCAACCCGCATCTGGGCCAGATGAACTTCGTCGACAACCGGGTCAACCCGCAAACCGGCACCATCCGTGGCCGCGCCGTGTTCGACAACGCCGACGGCAGCTTTACCCCCGGCCTGTATGCACGTCTGAAACTGGTCGGTAGCGCCACCTACTCCGCCGTGTTGATCAATGAAGAAGCCGTGGGCACCGACCTGGGCAAGAAATTCGTGCTGGTGATGGACGCCGACAACAAGTCGACCTACCGCGCCGTGGACCTGGGCCCGAAAATCGAAGGTCTGCGCATTGTTCGCAGCGGTTTGAACAAGGGCGACACCATTATCGTCAAGGGCCTGCAGAAAGTGCGCCCCGGCTCGCCGGTAACGCCTGAAGTGATCCCGATGGCCAACGAACAGACCCTCGCCGCCCTGGCACAACAACGACAAGCCCTGGAAGCCAGCAACCTGCCACAAATCAAGCCCGCCACTGGCGCGCCGAAGTTGGCCAGCGTCGCGACTCCTCGCGGTTAAGGGACGATAACTCCGATGAATTTTTCCCAGTTCTTTATTCAGCGGCCGATTTTCGCCGCTGTGCTTTCCTTGCTTATCCTGATTGCGGGCGGCATTTCGCTGTTCCAGTTACCGATCAGCGAATACCCTGAAGTGGTTCCGCCTACCGTTGTGGTGCGCGCCAACTTCCCCGGTGCCAACCCCAAAGTGATCGGTGACACCGTGGCCGCACCACTGGAGCAGGCCATCACCGGTGTGGAGAACATGTTGTATATGTCTTCGCAGTCCACCGCTGACGGCAAGATCACCCTGACCATCACCTTTGCCCTGGGCACGGACCTGGACAACGCCCAGGTGCAGGTGCAAAACCGGGTGACCCGCACCCAGCCCAAACTGCCGGAAGAAGTGACGCGCATCGGCATCACGGTGGACAAAGCCTCGCCAGACCTGACCATGGTTGTGCACTTGACCTCGCCGGACAAGCGCTACGACATGCTCTACCTGTCCAACTACGCCATCCTCAATATCAAGGATGAGCTGGCGCGCCTCAACGGTATTGGCGATGTGCAGATGTTCGGCATGGGCGATTACTCGCTGCGGGTATGGCTCGATCCAAACAAAACTGCCTCGCGCAACCTGACAGCCACTGATGTAGTGACCGCCATTCGCGAGCAAAACCGCCAGGTGGCTGCCGGTGCCCTGGGCGCTCCACCTGCGCCGAATGCCACCAGCTTCCAGCTGTCGGTCAACACCCAGGGCCGCCTGGTCACTGAGGAGGAGTTCGAGAACATCATCATCCGCTCCGGTGATGATGGCCAGATCACCCGCCTCAAGGACATTGCCCGGGTTGAGCTGGGCTCCAGCCAGTACGCCTTGCGTTCCTTGCTGAACAACCAGCCGGCGGTGGCGATCCCGATCTTCCAGCGTCCGGGTTCCAACGCCATCCAGATCTCCAATGACGTTCGCGCCAAGATGGCCGAGCTGAAAAAGAACTTCCCGGAGGGCATGGATTTCGACATCGTTTACGACCCGACCATCTTTGTTCGTGGTTCGATTGAAGCGGTAGTCCACACCCTGTTTGAAGCCCTGATCCTGGTAGTACTGGTTGTAATCCTGTTCCTGCAAACCTGGCGCGCTTCGATTATCCCGCTGGTCGCTGTGCCCGTATCGCTGATCGGTACGTTTGCAGTGATGCATATGTTTGGCTTCTCGCTCAACGCTTTGTCCCTGTTCGGACTGGTGCTGGCCATCGGTATCGTGGTGGACGATGCGATTGTGGTGGTGGAGAACGTCGAGCGAAATATCGAGCTGGGGCTTAACCCCGTCGATGCAACCAAGCGGGCCATGCGCGAAGTAACCGGACCGATCATTGCCACCGCGCTGGTACTGTGTGCGGTGTTTATCCCGGCCGCATTTATTTCGGGCCTGACCGGCCAGTTTTACAAGCAATTTGCCCTGACCATTGCCATTTCGACGGTGATCTCGGCTTTCAACTCGCTGACTCTGTCCCCTGCACTGGCAGCAGTATTGCTTAAAGGCCATCATGCGCCGAAAGACCGCTTCACTCGTCTGCTGGACCGTATGTTCGGTGGCTGGTTGTTCGGCCCGTTCAACCGCTTCTTCGTCAAGGCCAGTAACGGTTATGTCGGTACCGTGCGGCGGATCATCCGTGGCAGCGGCATCGCCATGCTGGTTTACGCAGGTTTGATGGTGCTGACCTGGGCTGGCTTTGCCCACACGCCCACCGGTTTTGTACCACCGCAAGACAAGCAATACCTGGTGGCCTTCGCCCAACTGCCGGACGCCGCGAGCCTGGACCGCACAGAAGCGGTAATAAAACGCATGTCCGAAATTGCTCTCAAGCAACCTGGCGTTGCCAACTCGGTGGCCTTCCCCGGCCTGTCGATCAACGGTTTTACCAACAGCCCGAACAGCGGCATCGTGTTCACCCCGCTCAAGCCGTTTGATGAACGCAAGGACCCAAGTCAGTCGGCAGCGGCAATTGCCGCCGCGTTGAACGCACAGTTTGCCGACATTCAGGACGCCTATATCGCCATCTTCCCGCCGCCGCCGGTACAGGGGCTGGGCACCATTGGCGGTTTCCGCCTGCAAGTCGAAGACCGCAGTGGTCTGGGCTATGACGAGCTGTACAAAGAAGTGCAGAACGTGATTGCCAAGAGCCATAACGTGCCGGAACTGGCCGGGTTGTTCACCAGCTATCAGGTCAACGTGCCGCAAGTCGATGCCGCTATCGACCGCGAAAAGGCCAAGACCCACGGCGTTGCCATCAGCGACATCTTCGATACCCTGCAGATCTACCTGGGTTCGCTGTATGCCAACGATTTCAACCGCTTCGGTCGGACTTATCAGGTGAATGTGCAGGCCGAGCAGCAGTTCCGTCTCGAACCCGAGCAGATCGGCCAGCTGAAGGTGCGTAACAACAAGGGAGAAATGATCCCGCTGGCGACCTTTATCAAGGTCAGCGACACCGCAGGTCCTGACCGCGTGATGCACTACAACGGCTTTGTCACCGCTGAAATCAACGGCGGCGCAGCACCGGGTTACAGCTCGGGCCAGGCCGAGGCGGCGATGGAAAAACTGCTCAAGGAAGAGCTGCCCAACGGCATGACCTACGAATGGACTGAGCTGACCTATCAGCAAATCCTCTCGGGTAATACCGCGCTGTTTGTGTTCCCGCTCTGCGTACTGCTGGCGTTCCTGGTACTGGCCGCTCAATACGAAAGCTGGAGCTTGCCTCTGGCGGTGATCCTGATCGTGCCCATGACCCTGCTTTCAGCCATTACCGGGGTGATTATCTCGGGGGGTGACAACAACATCTTCACCCAGATCGGCCTGATCGTACTGGTGGGGCTGGCGTGCAAGAACGCGATTCTGATCGTCGAGTTTGCCAAGGACAAACAGGAAGAAGGCCTCGACCCGCTGGCAGCGGTGCTGGAAGCCTGCCGTCTGCGTCTGCGGCCGATTCTGATGACCTCCTTCGCCTTTATCATGGGTGTGGTGCCTCTGGTGCTGTCCAGCGGTGCCGGTGCAGAGATGCGCCATGCGATGGGTGTTGCGGTGTTCTCCGGGATGCTCGGGGTGACCTTCTTCGGCCTGCTGCTGACGCCGGTGTTCTATGTATTGATTCGCCGCTATGTAGAGCGCAGTGAAGCGCGCAAAGCGGCCAAGCACCTCACGTTGGAGTCGCAACAATGAGCGTGAAAGTTTTTCTGCCGAGCCTGTTGGTGCTGGCCCTGAGCGCCTGCGCCGTGGGCCCGGACTACAAGACCCCGGCCACGGCCCCGGCACAGATCAGTGCCGACAACCTCAAGGGCTTTGACCGGGCACATTTTGAAGGGATCTGGTGGCAACAGTTTGACGATCCGACCCTCAACCAGCTGGTGACCCAGTCTCTGGCTGGCAACCGCGAGCTGCGCGTGGCATTTGCCCGCCTGCGGGCGGCCCGGGCGATTCGCGATGATGTCAGCAACGACATCATGCCGACCATCACCAGCCGCGCCAGCAGTGATGTGGGCAAGGGCCAGATCCCGGGCACCACCGAGAAGCGCGTCAACAGCGAGCGCTATGACCTGGGCCTGGACATGGCCTGGGAAATCGACTTGTTTGGCCGTATCCAGCGCGAGCTGGAGGCCAGCGATGCCGATGAACAGGCGGCTGCGGCCGATCTGTATCAACTGCAAGTGACCATGATTGCCGAACTGGTGGATGCCTATGGTGAACTACGGGGTGCACAGCTGCGCGAGCGCATCGCCCTGGACAACCTGAAAAACCAGCAGGACTCCAAGGCCATCACTGAAAGCCTGCGTGACGCCGGAGTTGGCGATCAGCTGGACGTGGTGCGCGCTGACGCCCGCCTTGCCTCGGTTGAAGCCAGCGTGCCGCAATTGCAGGCCGAGCAGGTGCGCGAGCGAAATCGTATCGCCACCTTGCTGGGCCAGCGATCTGAGCAGTTGAGCGTGGATCTGAGCCCCAAACAGCTACCGGCCATTGCCAAGGCGCTGAATATCGGCAATCCCGGCGACCTGCTGCAACGACGCCCGGACATCATGAGTGCCGAGCGCAAGCTGGCAGCGGCGACGGCCCGTATCGGCGTGGCCAAGGCCGACCTGTTCCCGCGGGTCAGCCTTAGCGGTTTCCTCGGTTTTACTGCCGGGCGTGGCTCGCAAATTGGTTCAGCAGCAGCCAATGCCTGGGCACTGGGCCCACGCATTACCTGGCCTGCATTTGACCTGGGCAGCGTGCGGGCACGACTGCGCGGTGCTGATGCAGAGGCCGATGGCGCCTTGGCCAGTTACGAGCAGCAAGTACTGCTGGCGCTGGAAGAGTCGGAAAACGCCTTCAGTGACTACGGCAAACGCCAACAGCGCTTGCTGTCGTTAATACGTCAAAGTGAGTCAAGTCGTACAGCAGCTGACCTCGCAGCCATTCGCTATCGCGAAGGCACGGTGGACTTTCTGGTGCTGCTTGATGCCCAGCGCGAACGTCTTGCGGCCGAAGACAGCCAGGCCCAGGCCGAGGTTGAGCTGTATCGCGGCGTAGTGGCTATTTACAAAGCATTGGGCGGCGGCTGGCAAGCCGAGACTGTCGCCAGCGCGCACTGATTCAACGAGCTCCTTTGGTTGGCCGCAACCAACCATTTTTTGGCCCCGCGTACATTCGGTCGCGGGGCTTTTTTTTGCTTCGCTGAATCCCGGCAAACACACAATCACGAACGCTGTTTTGAGGGAAGGAGTGCTTGCCCTTAATACCGTGCATCCACCGGTTTGCCACCCTTGGGCCAGTCCTTGGCCTTGTCGACAAAATCAGGTCGTGGCTGATGGGAGAAGTACTCAGCCACATCCACTGCCTCCTGATCCGATAATCCACCCTGCCCTAACGGGAATTCCTCGTGGAAGCCGATCGGCATATTGCGTTTCACAAACGCCGCCGCCGTGTAAGTGCGCGCCATGCCCGCGCCGATATTGAACGACTCGTTACCCCACAACGGCGGGTACACAAAGCTGCCATCGGCCTGTTTCAGGCCCTGGCCGTCGTCACCGTGGCACACCGCACATTGCTGCGCATAGATCAGTTTGCCATTTTCCGGATCGGGGACGATTTTCGGATCGACCTTGCCCACCCCCCGGCCCGCGACCTTGTCGCCCGCTACCGTGTTCATTTTCATCCAGTCAAAATACGCCACCATCGCCTGCATATCCGGCGAGGCTACGGGCAAGGGTTGGCCATTCATCGAGCGACGGAAACAACCATTGATCCGCTCCTCCAGTGTCACTTCCTTGCCCGCCCGTGGCGCATAGCCGGGGAAGAACGCTGAGACCCCGACAAAAGGCGAGCCATCGGCCACGGTGCCTGCGTTCAAGTGGCAACTGGTGCAGTTAAGGGCATTGCCGACGTTATCCGGTAACAGCGCCTTGGTTTGCAGATGCAGGCGCATGCCGCGCACCACCTGATCGGCATTGGCGGCACTGAGCAGATTGGCCAGGCGCGGAGTGACAAAGGCGGTCTCGTCGACAGTCTCGGGGTTCAACTGCTTGCGCATCTTCGCGACTTGCCCTGGCTTGATCGCTGGAGCCGCGTTGCCCCAGCTGCTGCGCACAAAGCTGAGGATCTCGGCAATTTCATCATCGCCCAGCCGGGCGAAGTCAGGCATGGTGTACACCCGCGGGTGCGTTGCTGTTTGCGGGGTTTTCCAGCCGGTCAGGGTGATATGCAAGAGTGTCGTCGGGTTGGCCGCGACGATCCCCGGGTTGCCGTTCAACGGCGGGAACATGCCTTTGACCCCGCCGCCATCCGGGCGATGGCAATCAGCGCAGAACTGCGTGTAACCCAACCCGCCACGGCTGCTGTACAGCGTATCCGGTGCCTTGGCGGGTGTGATCGCCACGGCTGGCATCGGTAAATCATCCTTGCCTGCAGGTAGCGATTTCAAATAGCTGGCGATGGCAGTCAAGTCTGCATCGGTAAAGTGCTGGGTACTGTGGTGGATCACATCAGCCATATTGCCCGACACCGTAGCAAAACGGTTTTGTCCGGTCTTGAGCAACTGCACGGTGTCCTCCACCGTCCACAGGTTGCGCAGGCTCAAGGCGCGCCAGTGCTCGACGGTTTCCCCCGCCAGATAGTGCTTGCCGGCACTGCCGTCATCGCTCATGGCCTTTTCCTGAAAGGCGATACCACGCGGCGTATGGCACGAGCCGCAATGCCCCAGGCCCTGCACCAGATAGGCGCCACGGTTCAGTTCGACGCTTTTGTCCGGGTCGGGGACAAACGGCTGATTGTCGACAAACGCCCAGTTCCACAGCGCCAGCCCCCAACGCTGGTTGAACGGGAAGCCCATATCGGCCTCAAGATTGGCCATTTTTACCGGGGCCACGTCGTGCATCAGGTAGGCATACAGGGCGCGCATATCGTCTTCGCTCATCTTCGCGTAAGACGGATACGGCATCGCCGGATAGAGGTTTTTCCCCGCAGGCGTCACACCCTGGCGCATGGCCTTGTCGAACTGTTCAAAGCTGTACTGGCCGATACCTGTCTCGGGATCCGGGGTGATATTGCTCGAGTAAATCGTGCCCATTGGCGTTTTCAGCTCGAGCCCGCCCGCCATCTCGGCCCCGCCCATGGCGGTATGGCAGGCAATGCAGTCACCGAGCCGGGCCACATAGTGGCCGCGTTCAATCAGGTTTTTCTCGGGGTTGGCTGCCGGGGTCGGCTCGCTGGCCTGCACCTCAAGGGTACACAGCAACGTCAGGCCGGCTAATGCCAGACGTGGAAAGGTAGAAAGCATCGCGTTATTCCTTTAAGGCGTCGATCTGGGGTGGTCCCCTCGAAACGGGCCGTGCTGGTTTTGTTATGGACTCCTCACAGGACGCTTGTACCGGCTTTTACCGCCACGACGTTTGACCCGGATCATGCACGCCGCAACCAGGGTGTGTGGCCGGGCGCTCTAAGCTAGTTCCAAAACGGTATTTTCCCCTTTGATTTAAAGCACTTAGATTCGCTGCACCGGACCGCCGGACAGCCCCTTCTTATCTTCTTACAACAAGGTCCAAGCCATGTCCGTGCGCACACTCCTGATTGCTCTTTCCCTCGCAGGCCTCAGCTTCGGCGCGCAGGCAGCTGATTTGACCATCGGCTATATCACCGGCATCGACCCCACCAAACTGGCCCAGGCCGAGGGCAGTTACGACAAAGCCATCGGTGAAAAGATTGACTGGCGCCGCTTTGATTCGGGTCCGGCGGTGGTATCGGCCCTGGCCTCCGGAGACCTGCAGATCGGCAATCTGGGCTCAAGCCCGCTGGCTGCCGCGGCCTCGCGCAATGTGCCGCTGGTGACTTTTATCGTCACCGCGCAGATCAAGGGTTCCGAAGCTCTGGTGGTGCGTGACGGCAGCGGTATCAACGGCCCGCAGGACCTGATCGGCAAGACCATCGCCACGCCCTTTGTCTCGACGTCGCACTACAGCCTGCTAGGCGCGCTGAAACACTGGAACCTGACCCCGCAGCAGGTCAAGGTGGTCAACCTCAGCCCTGCGCAAATCACCGCAGCCTGGAAGCGTGGCGATATCGACGGCGCGTTCACCTGGTCACCTGCCCTGGGGGAAATTCGCAAGACCGGGAAAATCCTCACCGACGCCGGCCAGGTCAGCGAATGGGGCGCACCGACTTTTGAAGTCTGGGTCGCACGCAAGGATTTCGCGGACAAACATCCAGAAATCGTCGCTAAATTCGCCAAAGTCAGCCTCGATGCCATCGCCGACTACAACGCCCACCAGACCGCCTGGACTACCGATTCGCCGCAGGTGCAGACAATCGCCCGGCTGACCGGCGCCAGCCCCGAAGACATCCCCGAGTTGCTGCACGGCGCGCACTTCCCTTCGGCAGCCGAGCAAAAGTCGGCGCAGTTGCTGGGGGGTGGCACGGCCAAAGATATCGCCGGGACGGCCCTGTTCCTCAAGGAGCAGGGCAAGATCGAAACCGTTCTGCCCGACTATTCAGCCTTTGTCAGCGATAAATTTTTGCCGCAATAACAAGCTGTTAGCCACTGGCACAACAAATGCTTCGTTACGCCCTACAACACAGTGCCTTGCACCGCCGGCTCCGCTCTGGCGCTGCAACAACCTGGGTGAACCCCGACGCCAGACGCGTCCCGGATCATAATAAGGAGCGTAAGGATGGCAACGCCTGTTACAGCGTCACCGATAAATATGCCTGCCGTGAAGACCGTGGGCTTTCTGGTGATACCAAACTTCACCACCATCGGTTTTGCCTCGGCCATCGAAACCTTGCGCATGGCCAATATGGCAGCGCGCTGTGAAATGTTTCGCAGCGTTATCATTGCCCCCACCCTCGATCCGGTCATGGCCAGCAACGGCATGCGTATCCTGCCCGACTATGTGATCGGCGATGCACCAAAACTGGACATTTTGCTGGTGGTGGGTTCAAACCCGATCGTCTCCCACCTCAGCAGCCGCCCGGTGCTCAACTGGCTGCGCAAACTGGCCCACGAACAAGTGGCGCTGGGCGGGATCTGCACCGGCAGCTACTGGCTGGCCCGCGCCGGGCTGCTCAAGGGTTATCGCTGCACCATCCACTGGGAAGATATCGAAACCCTCAAGGACCATTTCCCGGGGATCATTATTTCCAATCAGTTATTCGAACTGGATCGCGACCGCTATACCTGCTCGGGTGGCGTGGCGTCGATGGACATGACCTTGCAATTGATTGCCCGCGAACCGGGTGGCCGCGAGATTGCGGCCCACGCTGCCGAGTTGCTGCTGTGTGACCGAGCCCGCGGGCCGCAAGAGCAACAGCGGGTACCGCTGCGCCAGAAGCTGGGTACATCGCAGCCCAAACTGAGTCAGGTGGTGGCAATCATGGAGGCCAATCTGGAAGAGCCGGTCAGCCTGGAAGACCTGGCGCGGTTGAACGAAGTGTCGGTACGTCAGCTAGAACGCCTGTTCCACAAACACCTGCAACGCACACCCAGCCAGTACTACCTGGAGTTACGCCTGGCCAGGGCCCGGAGCCTGTTGCTGCGCAGCGAATCACAAGTGCGGGATATCGCCCTGGCCTGTGGCTTTGTCTCGGCGGCGCATTTTTCCAAGTGCTATAGCCGCCTGTTTGGTGTATCGCCCATTGGTGAGCGCAAGCAGGTGGCGTTGCACTAAAACATCACCCGTAGCAACTGAGGAGCGGAGCGAGGCTGCGTCCGGCTGCTACGGAGGTAGGAGGCGGCAGGTTAATCCTGCAACGCCTTGTACGCGGTCTCGCGGCTGGCCAGCATCGCCACCAGTGCCACTGCCGCGGCGGCCAGCAGGTACCAGGCCGGGGCCATTTTGTTGCCGGTCATCTGAATCAGCCAGGTGGCAATAAACGGCGCAGTCCCGCCAAACACGGCGTTGGCCACGTTAAAGCTGAAGGCAAAACCGCTGAAGCGCACCCGGGTCGGGAAGATCTCGGCCAGAAAGCACGGCAAGGTGCCGTCGTTCATTGCCAGGATGGCACCGAAGGCAATCTGGATCATCAGAATCACCAGCAGTGACGGGTTGCCCAGCATCCCGAACAGCGGAAAGGTCAGCAGCAGGAACATCACCGAGGCACTGACCAGCATGGTCTTGCGGCCATAACGGTCAGACAGCTTGCCCATCAAAAAAATCAGACCGATATAGGTCGCCAGCGACACCGTGGAAGCGATAAAGGAATCACTCTCGCTCATGCCCATTTCCGTCGACAGGTAGGTCGGCATGTAACTGAGCAACAGGTAGAAGGCCACCGCATTCAGACAGGTCACGCCAATGCCGATCAACACTGGTCGACGATGCACCGTGAGCAACTCGCGAACCGGGGCATGGGTCGCACACTCCTTGGCTTCCAGACGCTTTTCCATCTCCAGGAACTTGGGTGAGTCCTGCAAATGCACACGGATATAGCGCCCCACCAGGCCAAAGGGTGCCGCCAGCAGAAACGGCAGGCGCCAGCCCCAGTCGTGCAGGTTTTCAACCGTCATCAAGGCATGCATGCCCGCGACAAATATCGCGCCAAACAACAGGCCGGCCGCCGTGCTCGCCGGTACGATGCTGGTATAAAAACCGCGCTTGCCCTCAGGTGCATACTCGGCCAGAAACGCCGAAGCACCCGCGTATTCCCCTGAGGCCGAAAAGCCCTGCACCAGACGAATCAACAACAGCAACACCGGTGCCCAGAGACCGATCTGGTTATAGGTGGGCAGCATGCCGATGCAAAAAGTCGCCACGGTCATAATCAGGATCGACCAGGACAAGGCGCTGCGCCGCCCGTACTTGTCGCCAAAATGCCCCCAGACCAGACCACCGAACGGGCGCACGATAAACGACAGGGCGAACACCGCGAAAGTGGCCAGCAGCCCGGTGGTGGTATCGGTTTGCGGGAAGAACGTCAGGGCGATCACCGTCGCCAGGTAACCATAGGCAGCGTAGTCAAACCACTCGACAAAGTTGCCCATAAAGCTGGCTGTGGCGGCACGGCGCAATGCCTTGCGCTCACTGAGGCGCTCGACCTGCTGTTCGGGGGTCAGGGGCAAAGCGATAGTTGCGCTGGGGATACTCATTGAGCACCTCCTGAGAAAGAGATGCGTGATGGAAAAATGGCAAGCAACGTCGCGACATGGGACATGACAGATACCCTCATTGTGTTCTTTTTGGCAGGGGTAAACAGGTCAGAAAACGCTGCGCAATCTGTGTGCGCATACGTTGGTATCGAGCTCGGAGTGGGAGCGAGCCTGCTCGCGAAGGTATCACCCCGGATTGACGAGGCGCCGCGGTGATGCCTTCGCGGGCAGGCCCGCTCCCACAATGCCGCGCAATGACTATTTTTTGATGATGTTGTGCTGCGGGCCATACGGGAAGTGGGTGATGTTCTCGCCGCCCTTTTCGTTGACGATCAGGATATCGTGCTCGCGATACCCACCTGCTCCCGGACGACCTTCAGGGATCATGATCATCGGCTCGATCGACACCACCATGCCCGGCTCCAGCACCGTATCGATATCTTCACGCAACTCCAGCCCGGCCTCGCGGCCATAGTAATGACTGAGGGTGCCAAAGGAGTGACCATACCCGAAGGTGCGGTATTGCAGCAGGTCGTGTTCCATGAAAATTTCATTGAGCTGCAGAGCAATGTCCGAACACTTCATGCCGGGCCTGATCAGCTTCAGGCCGGCCTCGTGTACCTTGACGTTGACCTCCCACAGGCGCAGGTGCTCGTCGGAGCAATGGCCCAGAAACAGGGTGCGTTCCAGCGCCGTGTAGTAACCGGCAATCATCGGAAAGCAGTTGAGGCTGAGGATATCGCCCTTGTTCACCTTGCGGCTGGTGACCGGGTTATGGGCGCCGTCGGTGTTGATCCCCGACTGGAACCAGGTCCAGGTATCCATCAACTCCGAATCGGGAAAGGTACGGGCAATTTCACGCACCATCGCCTGGGTGGCATGCAGCGCCACTTCATATTCCGGCACCTGATCGCGCAAGGCCTCGACGATGGCCGCGCCACCAATATCGGCAATCCGTGCGCCGTGGCGAATGATGGCGTGTTCTTCCGCCGACTTGATCATGCGCATACGCATGCACGGCGCGGCGATGTCCACCAGCTCGGCCTGGGGATAGCGGCTGGCGAGCTTGTCGCGATTGAGCAGGTTCATGTGATCGAACTCGATACCGATGCGCCCCGCCTTGGGCAGCGCCTGCTGGATCGCCACAAAGTAGTTGTCGCGCTGCCAGTCGGTATACACGATGTTGTCGGTGCCCATGGTCCGGCGCCACGGCTGCCCGCCGTCAATATTGGCGCTGATGGTCACCGCGCTGTCCTGGGTCACCACCAGCGCGTAGTTGCGGCCAAATGAGCAATACAGGAAATCGCTGTAGTAGTTAAGGTTGTGGTACGAGGTGAATACAGCAGCATCGATATTGTGCTGCGCCATATAGGCCCGCAGTTTTCCCTGGCGGTTGGCGTACTCCTGGGCCGAGAACGTCGGAGTGACCTTTTCGCCGTTCTTTATCTGGATGGTTTTCGGCATTTGCATGGCATATGTCCCTGTCATTGATCGAGCGTCAGGAGCCGCCGGCAGGCGGGTCGTTGAGGAACATTCGAACAGATACAGGCACGGCTTTTTTGCGCGAATCCGACCTGTAGTTGATCAGATCCGCTGTGCAATCTTGCCCTCTATCCTTGATAGCATTTGCGCAGCATGGCCAATGATGGGATATTCGCAAATGTGAAATATTCTCATTAGAACCCCTATGCACACATCCCCCCGGCTACTTCTGGTAGAAGACGACTTCAGGCTGCGCCACGATCTGGAGCGACATCTGCTGCAACGCGGCTTTGCCGTGACATCCTGCATCGACGGCATCCAGGGCCTGGGCGCTTTGCAGTCGCAGTGTTTCGACCTGGTGCTGCTCGATATCATGCTGCCCGGCATGGACGGTCTGGCGCTGCTGGAAGCCCTGCGCCTGCAACAAAACGTCCCGGTGATGCTGATGTCGGCCTTGGGCAACGAGCAAGACCGAATCACCGGGTTTACCCGAGGTGCCGACGACTATCTGCCCAAACCCTTCAGCCTCGCCGAGCTGGACGCCCGCACCGATGCCCTGCTGCGGCGCATGGCCATGTTCCAGCGCCCGCCGGGGCTGCCGCACCACCCGCGGCTGAGCTTTGATGAAGAGGCTCTGGACGTGGTGCACAACGGCCAGAGTGCAGGCCTGACCCACTCCGAATTCCGCCTGCTGAGCATCCTGCACGAACATGATGGCGAGGCCTTGAGCAA
Source organism: Pseudomonas sp. WS 5051 (assembly GCF_012985715.1). Taxonomy (NCBI): domain Bacteria; kingdom Pseudomonadati; phylum Pseudomonadota; class Gammaproteobacteria; order Pseudomonadales; family Pseudomonadaceae; genus Pseudomonas; species Pseudomonas sp. WS 5051. The sequence continues at coordinate 87,486 of NZ_JAAQWV010000002.1, read as the reverse complement.
GGCGTTTCTCTACCAGCAGGTGCTTCACCGCGTCTACACCCGGCTGGACCGCGGCCTGGATGTGCATGTGTGCAATGTGCGGCGCAAGCTGGCGGCCATTGGCGTGCGGCATGTGCAGATCCAGGCCGTGCGTGGCCAGGGTTATATCCTGGTCAGCATGGATAACCCCTGATGCGCCGCCATCCCTTGCTATGGAAACTGGCCCTGCTGCAAATCGCTTTCTGCCTGCTGCTGACCTGGATCATCTGGATCTGGGGAGTGTCGGCCGAACGTCGCACCTATTTTCTTTCGGCCGCCGACCAGCAGTACCTGGCCGACTACGCACAGCAGGCTGAAGGCATCTGGCACAACCAGGGCCCGGCCGGGTTGGCACGTTTTAGCGAAGAGCTGATGGCGAGGGAGGACACCTGGGTAACGGTACTGGGGCCAAACCTGCAAAGCCTGAGCAATACCCCTCTCACCGCCCACAACTATCGCCAGTTGACCTTTATGCGCCAACTGAACTGGCCCATGAGCCGACGTCTGCAGGACGAGCTGCCCTATGTCAGCATCCCCTTTCCCGGGCAGCCGCAACAAGGCCAGCTGGTGATCCAGCTTCCCGAGCGGTTGCTGCCCGGAGGCCTGACACCCTGGACTCATGTGCTCAGTCACGGCGTGATGCCAACGCTGCTGGCCGCGCTCCTCGGGCTGCTGATCTACCGCCACCTGGTGCTGCCACTCAACCGTTTGCGTGACCGCGCCGACGCCTTGCGTGCCGATGACCTGGACAGTGAAGCACCGCTGCCGCTGATCAAACGCAGGGATGAACTGGGGGAACTGGCCCAGGCCTTCGAACACATGGCCAGCCGCCTGCGCCAGAGCCTCAACCAGCAACGCCTGTTATTGCGCACCCTGTCCCATGAACTGCGTACCCCCCTGGCACGATTGCGCATCGCCCACGACAGCCATTTACCGGCTGAGCACATGCGCCAGCGACTCGATCGCGAGATCGACGATATGCAGCGCCTGCTGGAAGACACCCTCAACCTCGCCTGGATGGACACCGAGCGCCCGCAACTGGCAAGCGAGCCGGTGCTGGTACTGTCCGTATGGGAAGCCCTGTGTGAAGACGCCTGCTTTGAAAGCGGTTGGCCGGTCGAGCGACTGCCCTGTCTGCTGGGCGAAGACTGTTACGTGCAAGTGCATCTCGACAGCCTGGCCCAGGCCCTGGAAAACCTGCTGCGCAATGCAATACGTTATTCACCGCCTGCAGGCAAAGTGACTTTGAGCGGCTGGCGTGAAGGTGATGCCTGGCACCTGTGCCTGAGCGACCAAGGCCCCGGCGTCGATCCGCAGGACCTGCCCAGCCTGTTCGTGCCCTACCAGCGCCTGAAGGGTTCGATAGGCGAAGGCTTCGGCCTGGGCCTGGCCATCGCCCAACGTGCCATTGAACTGCAACAGGGCCGGTTGTGGGCCAGCAATGGCCAGCCGGGGCTGTGCATGCATGTGCTGTTGCCGGTGGCGCGTCCTCCTGACTGAAACAGAAAACCCTGTGGGCTTGCCCGCGATGCCGCCAACTCGGTTCAACAGACAAACAGCGGCGATCCCATCGCGGGCAAGCCCGCTCCCACAGTGAAGTGTTTAGAAAGTTAATGCGCTTTACTCTCAATTAGCAGTCATTATCATTCGTGATCTTCCTGTATCAGGCTGTCCCGGAGATCACCCGATGTTGCAACATGCGCTGCGCCCTATCGCTCCCTTCGTTCTGTCCGGCTGCTGCTTGCTGGCCAGCTCCGTGCATGCCGCTGCCGCGCTGGAGCTGGAAAACACCAACGTGGTTGCCACCGCCCTGGAAGAAACCAAACAGGCACCCGGGGTCTCGGTGATCACCGCAGAGGACATCAAGAAACGCCCACCGTCCAACGATCTGTCGCAGATCATCCGCACCATGCCCGGGGTCAATCTCACGGGCAACTCCACCAGCGGCCAGCGCGGCAACAACCGTCAGATCGACATCCGCGGCATGGGCCCGGAAAACACCCTGATCCTGGTCGACGGCAAACCGGTCAACAGCCGCAATTCGGTGCGCTACGGCTGGCGCGGCGAGCGTGACAGCCGTGGCGATACCAACTGGGTACCTGCCGATCAGGTAGAGAGCATCGAAGTGCTGCGCGGTCCGGCCGCCGCCCTCTACGGCAACGGCGCGGCTGGCGGCGTGGTGAATATCATCACCAAGCAGGCCGGGGCCGAAACCCACGGCGACGTCACGGTCTATTCCAACTTCCCGACCCACAAGGACGAAGGCGCCAGCAAGCGCGTGAGTTTCGGCCTCAACGGCCCGCTCACCGACAACCTGAGCTATCGCGTATACGGCAATATCGCCAAGACCGACCCGGATGACTGGGACATCAACTCAGGCCATGAATCAGAGCGCACCGGCAACCAGTCCGGCACCCTGCCCGCTGGCCGCGAAGGCGTGCGCAACAAGGATGTCAACGGCCTGCTCAGCTGGCGCATGCCCCCGCAGCAGACCCTCGACTTCGAGGCTGGTTACAGCCGTCAGGGCAACCTCTATACCGGCGATACGCAAAACACCAACAGCAACGCCTACGTCAAAAGCCTGCTGGGCCACGAGACCAACCGTACCTACCGCGAAACCTATGCCCTGACCCACCGTGGTGAATGGGACTTTGGTAACAGCATGGCCTACCTGCAATACGAAAAAACCCGCAATACGCGGATCAACGAAGGCCTGGCAGGCGGCACCGAAGGCATTTTCAGCAGTGGTGATTTCTATACTGCGGTATTGCGCGACCTGACCGCCCACGGCGAGGTCAATCTGCCGCTGCACGCAGGTTTCGACCAGACACTGACCCTGGGCAGCGAATGGACCCAGCAAAAGCTCGACGACCCCAGCGCCAACACCCAGTCCACCAGCGAAGGCGGTTTGGTCAGCGGCCTGAGCAGCAGCAATCGCAGCACCACCTCCTCGGCGCAGATTTTCTCGTTGTTTGCCGCCGACAATATCGAGCTGCTACCCGGCACCATGCTCACCCCCGGCCTGCGTCTGGACCACCACAGCGTGGTCGGCAACAACTGGAGCCCGTCGCTTAACCTGTCCCATGCCCTGACCGAAACAGTCACCCTCAAGGCCGGCATCGCCCGCGCCTATAAAGCGCCTAACCTGTACCAGCTCAACCCCGATTACCTGCTCTACAGCCGCGGCCAGGGTTGCTATGGCCAGAGCACCAGTTGCTACCTGCAAGGCAACGCCGACCTGAAAGCCGAAACCAGCGTCAACAAGGAACTGGGCATCGAGTACAAGGAAAACGGCGTCGTCGCGGGCCTGACTTACTTTCGCAACGATTACAAAAACAAGATCGAATCCGGCATGAGCCCCATCGGCAATGCCGTGGGCGGAACAGGCACCTATGCCAATGCCGCGATCTACCAGTGGGAAAACGTACCCAAGGCACTGGTCGAAGGCCTTGAAGGCACCCTTACCCTGCCCCTGGCGCCGCAACTGACCTGGACCAACAACTTCACCTATATGCTGCAATCGAAAAACAAGCAGACCGGTGACGCCCTGTCCGTCACCCCGCGCTACACCCTTAACTCCATGCTGGACTGGCAGGCAACCGATGACCTGTCGCTGCAAGCGAGCGTGGCCTGGTACGGCAAACAGACACCGAAAAAATTCGACTACCACGGCGACCGCGTCACCGGCACCGCCAACAACCAGCTTTCGCCTTATGCCATTGCCGGCATCAGCGGTACCTACGCCATTACCGCCAACCTGAGCCTGACCACGGGTATCGATAACCTGTTCGACAAGCGCCTGTTCCGTGAGGGCAACGCCCAGGGTGTGACCAATATCGCCGGGGCCGGGGCGGCGACTTACAACGAGCCGGGGCGTACGCTCTACACCAGCCTGACCGCGTCGTTTTAAAGCATAACGAGATCGCCTGATGAGAAACCTGACCCTGCCATTGACGCTGCTGCTTGCCCTGGCCCTCCCCGGGCAAGCCGCCCAGGCCCGGCCCGCGCCTGACCAGCTGATGGACACCCGCCTGCTGCAGCGTACAGATATGGACTACCGCTTCAGCCGCTTGCTGATCGACTCCGCCGATGGCCAGCGCCATTATCAGCTATGGATCGGTCGACCCAATGCCGCGCCGCCGAAAAACGGTTTCCCGGTGCTGTGGATGCTTGACGGCAATGCCGCCATCGGCGCACTGGATGCCGACCTGCTGCGGGATCTTGCCCGTGGCAAGGCACCATTACTGGTCGCCATCGGCTACCAGACACCACTGCGCATCGAGCGCACTGCCCGCATTTACGACTACACCCCGAACAGGCCTGGCCTGACCGTGCAAACCGACCCGCTGAGCGGGTTGCCCAGTGGCGGTGCGGATGTCTTCCTGGACCTGTTGCGCGAGCGCATGCGCCCGGCGGTGGCGGCCAAGGCACCGATCAACCTGCAGGAGCAAATCTTATGGGGCCATTCCTATGGCGGCCTGCTGGTGCTGCACGCCCTGCTCACCCGCCCCGGAGAATTTGCCCGTTACGCAGCGGCCAGCCCGTCGCTGTGGTGGGCCGACATCCACCCCGGCGCGGACTTCAAGCAACGCATGAACGGGCACAAGGCCGATTTGCTGTTGATGCGCGGCACGGCCGAACCCGCTAACCCGCGCGGCCCGAGCGACGGCGAGCCAGACAGACTGATCCGCCAGCTGGCGGGTGAACTGAGTGATATCCCGGGACTGGCGGTTGACTATCAGACATTCGACGGCATGAGTCACGGCGAAACCCTGCCGGCTTCGCTGCGGCGGGTATTGCAAAACTTTTAGCCGCTGCCAGCCCAGCCAACTTTTGCGGGAGCGGGCTTGCTCGCGATGGCAGCGCCTCGGGTGGTCTGGCAGACTGCAGCGCCTGTATCGCGAGCAAGCCCGCTCCCACAAGGTATGCGGCGGTGTCCATCTCCCCTGGAAGTTTACGTGTTTGAATTAACCAGCTATCTGGGTCTGTTCCTCGCCGCCTTTGGCGCAGCATCGCTGCTGCCCATGCAGTCGGAAGCCGTGTTGGTCGGCATGCTGCTGTCAGGCAAATATGCAGCCCTGACCCTGCTGGCTGTCGCCACCCTGGGCAATGTGCTGGGCTCGGTACTGAATTGGCTGTTGGGCCGCTCGGTGGAACGCTTTCGGCACAAGCGCTGGTTTCCGGTCAGCGAGCAAAAGCTCGACAGGGCCCAGCAGTTCTATCTGCGTTACGGGCGCTGGTCACTGCTGCTGAGCTGGATGCCGATTATCGGCGATCCGCTGACCATGATCGCCGGGGTCATGCGCGAACCGCTGTGGAGTTTCGTGCTGATCGTCACCCTGGCCAAAGGTACCCGGTACCTGCTACTGACCGCGGCAACCCTGGGCTGGTCCTAGACAACCAGCCTGCGGGGTGTCAAACCGGCTCTGCGGCGATGCGGTTTTCCATGGCCGGAGGGTATTCAGGCAGCCAGGACAGGGGCATCAGCTGATTGTACTTTTGAAAGAACGAGGACTGGATCCGCCCGCGAATCGGCTCAAGCTGCTCAATCAGCTGCGTCAGTGCCTGCTGTTGCAAAGCCAGGTTCACTTCATCCTCGGCCGTATTGCTGTCGGGCAGTGCCAGCGACTGCAACACAATACTGTCACTGAAGTAAGCCGGCACCCGCCGACCATTACGGTGCAGCTGGTTTTCGGCGCGATAGCATTGCACAAGCCCCGCCATGACCATTTCGGCCTTGTTCAGGCCACTGGCCAGGCGCGGTTTCAGATTGCGTTTTTCGTCCAGAACTGACTGATACCTCACCAGTTGCTCATTGCAGGCCAGCACATCGGACTCCAGCTGTTCAAGGAACTCATGCTTGAGTGCCATCAGTTCGTTGCGTACATCTGCAATTTCGTCCTGGTACACACCCAGTGCTTCGTTGCGACGCTTCTGCTGTTTGCCATACCCGGCGTGATTTTGCGCACGCAAGGCGCACAATTCAGCCTCGCGCTCCCGTGCGCGGTATTCCAGACGTTGCAGGCGTACGGCGTAATTGTTCAGCAGGTCCTGTGCCGCCCGCTCGAACGCCTGATCAAATTCGCCGCAACGTTTTACCGTGCCAACAATATCCAGTGCTGTCAGGCGGGTTTGCACCAGGGCGATGCGCGCCTCGGCCCAGGCCAGCACCTTGTGCCGTTCTGACTCAAGGGTCGTGCGGATCTGTTCTTCAATGGCCGTCAGCCGGGTGGCTTCCACAGGGGGATGCCTTGCTCGCCATGGCGCCGGGCTTGCTCGACGATATTCAGCTCACGCTTGAGGCTTTCAAATTCAAGCGGTACCAGAAAAGGGTTATCCACGTGAGCACGGCTGCGCTCAGCCTGCCCCAAAATATTCAACAGCTTTTTGAATAACTGCATGGCGTTCGCTCCGCTAAACCCTTGATCTCAACAGCCGGCACTTCAGATTAATATCATCATGCCAATGCCTTTGCATAACAACAATAGATTAGTAGCACTTTGACATCTTCACAGCCAAAACCGTGGAAAAACAGCGTTATGGCGAATGATTCCTGATGCCAAATCTATAAGCTGACAGGCCTGTCAAGTTTATAAAAATTTATCCTGGCCACCCTGCAACGAAATACTCTTTCAAGTAAATGCCTGCAAAATCCTGAAAAGACGGCGCTTTTAACCACAAAAATCAGTTTAGTTTCGATATTAAAAAAAACAAAAAAATACACAAAATCTGAAATCAAAATGAAACAGCACCCCTCTACCTTTGCAACCTGTCACTTGAGACAGGTTCTGGGCATTTCTTCTGCGTCCTGGCAAACCGCAAGTGAAAACCTGAACGGATGTTCAGCTTTTTGATCCCCTCTGTGGATTGGAGTACACGCAATGCGAAGCTGGGAAGAACCCAAGAAAAAGCGTCTGCATATCGAAATCATCCCGATGATCGACGTGATGATGTTCCTGCTGGTGTTTTTTGTATTGATCAGTCTCAACGTGATACCCGCACTCGGCATCAAGACCCAGTTGCCAGGTGCCGCTCATGCGCAGCAGCTCAAGCCGCAAAACAAGGCGGTCATCACCCTGGGCCTGGACGAGCGCCTGCAACTGGATGGCAAGGATCTGAACCAGAGCGATCTGGTGGCTCAACTCAAGGCCATGGAAAACCCTGACGAAAAGATGGTGATCATCCTCAACAGCGATGCAGGTGTTGAGGTGGCGCGTCTGGTCAGCGTGATGGATGTGCTCAAGGGCAGCGGCTTCTCGTCTGTCTCCATTGCGACGCGGAAGCTGTAGGCCATGTCGGTTTTTTTCAAATCACGCAAAGCCATCGCCTGTTTGCCGGCCATCTGCCTGCTGGCGGTGGCCGTCCATAGCAGCATGGACACGGACCTGAAAATCACGCCCAAATACGACGACAGCAGCGTCGAAGTGGCCCTGATAGATCTGGATGAACTGCTGCCTCCCCCTCCCGAGCCTGAACCGGAGCCCGAGCAGGTCGCCGAGTTGCCACCACCGGAGGAGGAAGTGGTCGAAGCCGTGGAAATCGCGCCTCCCCCACCACCCAAACCCAAACCGCCAGCTCCCAGACCGCCGCCACCCAAGCCCAAGCCGCAGGTGGTCAAGGCCGTACCAACACCACCCAGGCCTCAGCCTCAGCCTGTGCTGCAAGCGCCCACGCCTGCACCCGCTACGGCCCCCCATGTAGCGCCAGCCAGACCGATTGCCCAGGCCCCGCGCGCCAACCCGGCAGACCTGGAGAGCCGCTATATCGCCCGGCTGCTGGCGGAGCTGGAGAAATACAAGCAATACCCGCGAGGTCGCGAGGCTTCACTGCAACGCCCGCAAGGCAATGTGGTGGTGTGGTTGCTGGTTGACCGTAGCGGCAAGGTGCTCGACTCGGGCATTGAAAAGAAGGCGACCAATATGCTGCTCAATCGCGCCGCACAAACCAGCTTGCAACGCCTCGATAAAGTTGTGCCCTTCCCCGAGGAAAGTTTCTCGGGCAAGGATAAATACCGTTTCAGCGCCACGCTTGTATACAACACAGAGCCATAACTAAAGCACGTCAGCTCTGACACTTACGCTTAGGGGAAACTGTTTTGAAACTCAATACTTTATTCGCAACGCTACTGGCCGTTGGGGTTGGCGGCTGGACGTTATCAACGCTCGCAGAAGACACCGTTGATATAGGCAAGGTTAATGTCACCGGACAGAGTCTGGGTAATGGGCTTATGGTCGAAGAAGACAGCGCCAAGGGCCGCTCGACCGTAACCAAGGAAGCGATGGACGAAATGGCACCCACTGCCAACGCCATCGACAAGCTCAAGTACACCCCCGGCATCAACGTTTCCAGCACCGACGCATCAGGGGTAAGCGGCACCAGTTTCACCATGCGCGGGATGAACTCCGACCAGGTCGGCGTCTCCTCGGACGGTATCCCGATCAACGATTCCGGGGACTATGCGGTGTATGCCAACCTGCTCGGCGACCCGGAAAACCTCGGTGAGGTCTTCGTTACCCAAGGTTCTTCGGAAATCGACGGCCCGCATATCGGCTCCAGTGGCGGCAACATTGGTCTGGTGACCATGCGCCCGACCAAGGACTTCGGCGTCTTTGTCAAACAGTCGGTCGGTTCCAACAGTTTGAACAAATCATTCGCGCGGATTAACACCGGCGATTTGAATGGTTTTAAAACCTTTGTCTCGGCGTCCCATACCGAAGGCGAAAAGTGGCGCGGCAAAGGCACCGTACGCGCCGACAGGGTTGAGTGGAACACCTTGTTCGAAGATGGCAACGGCAACTCGACCAATGCCATTTTCAAATACAGCACCCAGGAAAACTACAACTACAACACCCTGAGCAAGGCACAGTTTCAGAAGTCGGGCCGTGGCCTCGATTATGCCGAAATCCCGATCTACAACAGCAGCGGCAAGTTGACCCAGTACTACAAGATCAACCGCAACCCGTTTGAAAACGCATCAGCCACCCTGACCCAGCGCTTTCAGTTGCGTGACGACCTGGCGCTGACCATCGCACCCTACTACTTCTGGTCCAATGGCGGCAGCTTCAGCGGCCAATCGGCGACCGGGCTGTCTTCGACCAGCGACAAGGCCGGCAACTTTGACCTCAGCGGACTGGCCTATGACACCTACTACCGCCCATCATGGACCGAGAGCTGGCGCCCTGGCGTGACCACTAAACTGAAATGGGACTTCAACGAAGCCCACAGCATCGATGTCGGTTACTGGTATGAACGTGCCCGCCAGCGCCAGACCCAGCCTTTTATCAGCATCACCGAAAACGGTACGCCGGATGATATCTGGGGCGACTACAACAGTGGCAACCAGCTCACCGACAAAAATGGCGCCACGGTACAGGGCCGTCACCAGTACACCGTCACCCCGGCACAGAAAATCTGGGCCCAGGACGTGTGGACGGTCACCCCTGACCTGACCCTCACAGGCGGCATTGCCTACCAGTACGTCGAACGCGATGGCAACAACCTCGGCAGCCTGTACAGCGCTCCCGAAAAGCGTGATGCCAGGTACCACGAGTTTTTGCCCAACTTCAGTGCGCGCTACCAGATCAACGAGCAGCACCAGGCGTTCTACAACGTCACCCGCAATATGCGTACGCCGCCCAACTACGTGCTTTACAACGCCGGCGACTCCATCAGCCTGGCCCCGGAACTGAGCTGGAACCAGGAACTGGGTTGGCGTTTCACCCAGGACGACATGCTGCTGAGCGCCACCCTGTTCCATATCTCGTACAAGGATCGTCAGCTGTCGACCACCAATGCGGACGGTGACTACGAAATGCTCAACGTCGGCAGCGTGGTCAACAAGGGTCTGGAACTGGAGTGGAGCGGCCTGCTGCCCTACAACTTCAACTACTACACCTCTTACACCTATACCAGCGCCGAGCAGCAGGATGACGTGACCACACGCAACAAGGAACTGCCCACCTCCGGCAAGCAACTGGCCAACGTGCCGAAAAACATGCTCAACGCCAGCCTGGGTTACGACAACAAGCGCTACTACGGCAACGTGGCCGCCAAGTATGTGGGCAGCTACTACGGCGACCTGACCAACGACCAGGAAATCTCCGGGCGTACCACCTTCGATATCAACGCCGGGGTGCGCCTGCCGGTGGACAAGAAGATCCTCAAGTCGGCGGCCATTCGCGTTTCGATGCTCAACGTGTTTGACAAGGAGTACCTGTCATCGGCGCGCACCGTGGTGCTCAACGCTGCACCGGTCAACGGCGTCAGCGCCGCCACGCCTTACTACAACGTCGGTGAAGAACGCACTGCCATGGTCTCTTTCGAAGCCAGCTTCTGACCCCCGCACCCGGGCCTGCCAGCACGACAGGCCCGGGTCATGAACGTATTTAGAGGACACCCCGAATGAACATGAATCTGCTCCACGACATCACCTTCTACGTCATGTACGGCGCCGCAGCCCTGGCCGCTTTTGTGGTCGTCGAACGCTGCATCTTCTTCAGCTACTCGCTGCGCAAGGCGCGTCAGCTGGTGCCTGCGGTCAATGGCAAAGTCCGCAGCATCGCCGACCTGCCTGCCGGGCTGACCGCGCGCGACAGCCTGCCCCTGCAACTGCTCTCGCAGATCTACGACGGCCGTCGCCAACTGCATTCGCACCAGGAGCTTGAAGACCTCGGCCAGGCCATTTACATCTCCATGCGCGGCAAGCTGTCCCACAGCCTGTGGATCCTCGAAGCCGTGGTCGCCGGTGCGCCGCTGCTGGGCCTGCTCGGCACCATCATGGGCATCATCGACACCTTCAAGGCACTGGCCGAGGCCGGTGTTTCCGACCCGGGCGAAGTGTCCCGTGGCATCGGTACGGCGCTGTATGCCACCGCACTGGGGATCTCCATCGCGCTGGTGGGCATGGTCTTCAATAGCCATCTGCAAGATCGCCTTGAACTGATCAACGACCACCTCAAGATGCTTTTGCTGCGCGCAGGCCTGGGCACGCAATACGTCACCTCGTCAGCACCTGCCGCCGCCACTGCTGGCCAGCCACGTACCGCCTGACCGGCACCAAGGAGCTTGCATGTCGAATCTTCTCTCGCGTCTGCGCAGTGCCAGTATGGTCATCCCGGCAGCATTGGTGCTGGCCGCCTGCCAGCAACCGGTCAAGCCGGTCGCTATCAATATTGCCGCGATCAACGATTTTCACGGCAATCTGGCCGCCACCCCGTTCACCTACACCGATGCCACGGCACCGGCTGGCAAAGTGTCGCTCAAGGCGGGGGGTATCAACGCCCTGAGCGGCGTGGTTGGCGAACTGCGCAAACAGGACCCGCAACTGCTGTTGATTGGTGCGGGCGACATGATCGGCGGCAGCCCGCCGATGTCTTCGATGTGGGCCGATGAGCCGACGCTCGAAGCCCTCGGCGAACTGGGGCTCAAGTTCAGTGTGGTTGGCAACCATGAACTGGATCTGGGCAAACTGGAGTTGCAACGCCAGATCAATGGCGGCTGCGTGTCGCCGCGCCCGGACAAGGCCTGCCAGTTTGACAACAACTACAGCGGCACGCGCTTCCCCTATATGGCGGCCAACCTGATCGACGCGCAAACCGGCAAACCACTGCTGCCTGCTTACCGTATCGAGCAGGCCAACGGCGCCAAAATCGCCTTTGTCGGCGCGGTGTTGCGCGACCTCCCGGCCTATGTAAGCCAGCAGAGCATGGACGGTCTGTACACCATTGACGAGGCCGAGGCGATCAACGCGCAACTGCCCGAACTGCGCAAACAAGGGGTGGATGCCGTGGTCGCGGTGATCCACCAGGGCGGTGAAACCACCGAACGCTTCGACCAGCAGGATTGCAGCCAGCTCAAGGGCGATATCGTCGATGTGGCCAGGCGTCTGGACCCGCAAATCAAAGTGGTGGTCACCGCTCACACCCACCAGGGCTACCTGTGCCGCCTGGGCGACAAGCTGATCACCCAGGGCAGCTCGTTCGGCCGCCTGCTGACCCATATCACCCTCACCGTGGACCCGGTCAACCACCAACTGCTCGATGCTAAGGCACAAAACATCGTGGTTGACCCCGCGCGCTACACGCCGCTGCCAGAAATTGCCGCGCTGCAGGCCGATATTGAAGCGCGCAGCAACGAACACCTGAACAAACCCGTGGCCCGTATCGCCACCCGCGAAATCAACCGCACCCTCAACGACGCTGGAGAATCGGCCATGGGCGACCTGATCGCCGATGCACAACTGCACGCCACCCGCGCGCTGGGTGCACAGGTGGCACTGACCAACCTGGGCGGCATCCGCACCGACCTGATGCTCGAACCCGGCCAGCAGCACCTGAGCTATGGCCAGGTAGCCTCCGTGCAACCGTTCAACAACACCCTGAACATCCTTACCCTCAGCGGTGCCCAGCTCAAGCAATTGCTGGAGCAGCAATGGCAGAACAACGGCTTCGGTTTTTATCCCCTGCAGCCATCGGCCACCCTCAGCTATCGCTGGGATGCCAGCAGGCCCCAGGGCCAGCGGATCATCGCCGACAGCCTGAAAATCGATGGCAAACCGGTGCTACCCGAGCAGACCTACCGGATCACGGTCAACTCGTTTATGGCCGGGGGCGGTGACAACTTCAGCGTACTCAACCAAGCCAGTCAACGGGTGGATACCGGCCTCAACGATCTCCAGGCACTGGTCGATTATCTGCAAGCCCAGGACCGCGCCGGGCAGCCAGCGGGAGCAAGCACGCCACAACAACGGATTGAAAAAGTTGCCCAGACCCTGGCTGACGTCACCGCGAGCAACGCCCCATGAACCGCAGCCCCGAAGCTCAGGCGCAGTACGAGCGCCTGTTACCTGAAGCGATCGCCGCAGCCCGGGCAGCCTGGTGCCCGCACTCGAACTTCCCGGTGGGTGCGGCGCTGCTCACCGCCGATGACCGGATCATTCGCGGCTGCAACGTCGAGAACGCCTCATACGGCCTGACCAACTGTGCCGAACGCGGCGCCCTGTTCAGCGCCATTGCCCAGGGCCATGCACCTGCCAGTTTCAAGGCGATGCTGGTGTATGCCCCGAACGTGGCGCTGATCTCCCCGTGCGGCGCCTGCCGTCAGGTCATGCACGATCTGATGAGCCCTCACTGCGTAGTGTATTGCGTCGGCCACGAAGCGGCGGCCGCCCGCGACTGGACGGTCGAGCAATTGCTGCCCGGTGCCTTCGGTTTCTGAACCGGTGCGACCTTGATGCGTGACATACGGGAATCTGGTCAATGAGTTTCGTTGGAGTGGTGGTATTGATTCTCCTGGCGGTGCTGCTGTCCAGCAACCGCCGGGCAATCAAGTTGCAGACCGTAGTCGGGGCATTTGTATTGCAGGCAGGCCTGGGTGCCTTCGCCCTCTATGTGCCATGGGGCCAGGCAACGCTGGCTGCGATCAGCGATTCGGTTGCCCTGCTGCAAGACTATGGCAATGAAGGCATCAGCTTTGTCTTCGGCCCTCTGGCAGGTAGCAAAATGAGCGAAGTGTTTGGCAGCCAGGGCTTTGTTTTTGCGATCAAGGTGCTGCCGCTGATTGTGTTTTTCAGCAGCTTTATCGCCATCCTTTACTACCTGGGCATCATGAGTGTGGTGATCCGCGTGATTGGCGGCGGCTTGCAGCGGGTGCTGGGCACCAGCCGTACCGAGTCGATGTCGGCCACGGCGAATATATTTGTCAGCCAGTCCGAAGCGCCCATTGTGGTGCGCCCGTTTCTGGACGGTATGACCCGCTCTGAACTGTTCGCGGTGATGGTCGGCGGCATGGCTTCGGTCGCAGGTTCGGTGCTGATCGGCTATGCCAGCCTGGGCGTGGAGCTTAAATACCTGATTGCCGCCAGTTTTATGGCTGCCCCCGGCGGTTTGCTGATGGCCAAGCTGATGGAGCCGCAAACCGCTGAACCGCGCGACAACTTCAGTGACATCGAGGTATACCCCGACGATAAACCGGCGAATGTCATCGACGCCGCCGCACTGGGGGTCAGTAACGGCCTGCAACTGGCCCTTAATGTGGGCGCGATGCTGCTGGCCTTTATTGCCCTGATAGCCATGCTCAACGGCATCCTGGGCTGGGTGGGCAACTGGTTCGGTTTTGCCCACCTGAGCCTGCAACTGATTCTTGGCCATGTGTTTGCGCCACTTGCTTTTGTCCTCGGCGTACCGTGGAGCGAGGCCATGACGGCAGGCAGTTTTATCGGCGAAAAACTGGTGCTCAACGAGTTCGTCGCCTATGTCGATTTCGCGGCCTATCTTGACCCGGTCCAAGCCGCTGCCAAAGGCATCCAGATACTGTCGGGGCCCACCCAGGTGATCGTCACCTTTGCCCTGTGCGGTTTTGCCAACCTGTCGTCGATTGGCATCCTGCTCGGCAGCCTGGGCGTCATGGCGCCCTCGCGACGTCAGGATATTGCCCGCCTGGGCCTGCGCGCAGTAATTGCCGGGACCCTGTCCAATCTGATGAGTGCTGCGTTGGCGGGGGTGTTTATTTCCCTGTGAAGCCCGCCCCCATAAACAAGCCTGCATCCCCCCTCACAGACCTTTATGCCTGGATAGACTGCCAATGAAACTGCTGCGTACCCATTTACTGATCGTCGTCTGCACCCTGCTGCTGACCGCCTGCGCCAATCATGTCGAGCCTGAAGCTGGCCGGGTCTCACTAATGACCTGGAACGTCGAAAACCTGTTCGACACCGAGCACGACAACGGCAAGGACGACTTCGCCTACCTGCCCCTGAGCGTCAAGCGCGCGCACCCGGAGTACCTGGCCAGCTGCACAAAAATCCAGGTCCCGGCGTGGCGCAAGGAGTGTGAAGAAAACGACTGGACCCCGACTTTGCTCGATGAAAAACTCAAGCGCCTCAGCGCCGTGATCAAACAGATCAATCAAGGCCGCGGGCCGGATATCCTGATGCTCAACGAAGTTGAGAACATCAAGGTTGTCGAGCAACTCAATGCCCGCCTGAACACGTCCGGCTACCAGACCCGCGTACTGATCGAGGGCTGGGACGAGCGCGGTATCGACACCGCAGTACTCAGCCGTTTGCCTCAATGGGACACCGCCCGCCTGCATCCAGTGCCCTACCAGGCGCTGGGGAATGATGACCCGGCACGGGTGAGCAAAACCCGGGGCATTCTCGAAGTTCGCCTGTTGTTGCCTGATGGCCAGAAAGCGGCGATTTTCTCCCTGCACCTGCCCTCAGGCGGTGCCCCGGGCTACCTGCGCCAGCAGGCCGTCGCCTACCTGGCCCGGCTCAAGCGCGAACTGCCGGACGATGTACTGCCCATTGTCGGCGGCGACTTCAATATCAATGCCGGCGAAGAACAGCAGCACGGCTATATCGCCAAAGACCTGGCCAGCACCTGGGCGGTGTCCCAGTTCATCGGCTGCGCGGGCTGCAAAGGCAGTTACTACTACCACAGCAAACGCGAGTGGTCGTTCTTCGACATGCTTCTGTTCCCGCCACAGATGACCGCTGCCAGCGGTTTCAATGGCTGGCAGGTTGATCCGCAGAGCATTCGCCTGGTGTACAGCAGCCCTTATCAGGTCAACCGCTGGGGCACCCCGGCACGCTTCGATGGCGCCCGTCATGCCCAGGGCGTATCGGATCACTGGCCGTTGTACGCCGAGATTTTCCGCACAGCGCCCCCTGGCAATTGACCTATGCTGTGTCGTCAGCCGCAGCCCTCTCCTGTCGTGATAAATCAGGTACTCGATGAGCAACCCGAAAGTAAAGATCCGCCGCAAAAACGTCGAAAAAATCCTTTTGGCCGCAGAGAAAGTCTTCGCCGAACAAGGCTATGCCGGGACCAAGATGGCCGATATTGCCAAGAAAGCCGCACTGCCGCGCTCCAACCTGCACTACTACTTTTCCACCAAGGACGAGCTGTACCGCGAAGTTCTGGTCAACCTGCTGGACACCTGGGGGCTGGAAGGTGCCTGTTTCGAAAAGTTCGACGACCCGCGGGTGGTGCTCACCAGCTACATCATGGAAAAGATGAACCATTCACGCACCCGTCCCCACGGCTCCAAACTGTGGGCCAACGAAATCATGCGTGGTGCACCGATGTTCCAGGACATGCTCGATGAGCATATGGCCAAGGGTGCCAAACTCATGGAGCAGAAAATACGCCAGTGGGTGGACGAAAAACGCATCAACCCGGTGGAGCCTTCAGCGTTGTTGTACATGATCTGGGCCTCGACCCAGCACTATGCCGACTTCGACTATCAGGTCTGCGCACTCAACGGCCATCAGCCGCTGTCCGACCAGCAATACCATCAGGCGGTACAGACCATCACCTCGGTAATATTGCGCGGGGTGGGGCTGAGCCTGTAGAAACTCGGTTGACGATCAGGCCCTCCTGTAGGAGCGAGCCTGCTCGCGAAGGTCGTTCGCGAGCAGGCTCGCTCCCACTCGGTTTTGCTGGTCAGCGTTGCATGCCCCAGCGCTTGACCGTGACGCGCTCCAGGGTATCGAACACCAGGTTCTCCACCAGCAGGCCGATCAGAATCACCACCGCCAGCCCGGCGAACACCTTGTCGGTGTACAGCTCGTTGCGGTTCTGGAAGATATACCAGCCCAGGCCGCCCTTGCCGCTGGTGGCACCAAACACCAGCTCGGCGGCGATCAGCGTGCGCCAGGCAAAGGCCCAGCCGATTTTCAGACCGGCAAGGATCGAAGGCAGCGCCGCCGGAATAAGAATAAACAGCACAAAGCGAATTCCCTTCAGCCCGTAATTGCGCCCGGCCATGCGCAGGGTCTCCGACACCCCGAGAAACCCGGCATAGGTGTTCAGGGCCAGGGCCCAGAGCACCGAATGCACCAGCACGAAAATCAGGCTGTTCTGCCCCAGGCCGAACCACAGCAGCGCCAGCGGCAACAGGGCAATCGCCGGCAGCGGGTTGAACATCGAAGTCAGGGTACTCAGCAGATCACGGCCCAACTGAGTCGAAACCGCCAGCGTGGTCAGGGCAAACGCCAGCACGATGCCGATCAGATAGCCCTTGAGCAGTACCACCAGGGAAATACCCACCTTGCTCAGCAACTCGCCGCTGATCAGGCCGTCATACAGCGCACTGGCTGTTTGCAAAAACGTCGGCAGCAGCAGGTCGTTGTCCTGATAGCGTGCCACCAGCTCCCAAAGCACAGCCAGCACCATCAGGATCAGGCTTTTACGTAACCAGCCCTGCTGCCACAGACGCTGGCTCAACGGCAATTGGCGCTCCAGCGGCACACTTAGCAGCGGTTCCAGGACCACTTCATATTCCTGGCGTACAGATGATGATTGATTCATCGGACAATCCTCCACAGCTCAATATGCGATACGGATATCGGCGAAATTCAGCGGTTGTTCGTCGGTACCGGCGTGCGCTTCATCAAACAGCAGCCGATGGATGCGCTGCGCCGTGTGCTGAAATTGCGCACCGCCAAGGCTGTGCAGGTTGTACTGATGGCTGTTGATCTCGGCCCGCACCCGCCCCGGATGCGGCGACAGCAGCAGGATACGGTTGCCGACCACCAGCGCCTCTTCGATCGAGTGGGTGACAAACAGCAAGGTAAAGCGCACCTCCTCCCAGAGCAGCAGCAATTCTTCCTGCATCTTGCGTCGGGTCAGGGCGTCGAGAGCTGCAAAGGGTTCGTCCATCAACAGGATTTTCGGCTGCATGGCCAGGGCACGGGCAATCGCCACCCGAGCCTTCATGCCACCGGACAAGGTGTGCGGGTAAGCATCGGCAAATGCCGCCAGACCGACCTTGTCCAGATAATGCAGAGCCCGCCCCTCGGCCTCGCGCCGAGGCAAGGTTTTCGACGCCAGCAACGGGAACATCACGTTTTGCTTGAGCGTTTTCCAGGGTGGCAACTGGTCGAACTCCTGGAACACCACCATGCGGTCAGGCCCCGGGGCGGTGACGGGTTGGCCCTGCAGGCGGATCTGCCCTTCACAGGGAGCATGAAAACCGGCCACAGCTTTGAGCAAGGTCGACTTGCCGCATCCCGAAGGTCCAAGCAGGATGAAACGGTCGGCCGGATCGATTTCAAAGCTGACCTGATGAGTCGCCCGCACCACACGCTGCGGCGTGCGGTATTCAAGACTGACCTGGTCGACCGACAACAGGGCTGGCCCTGTTGCATTCAAGTGGCTGGCCGTGTGGCCTTGCACCGAGGCATTCATTATTGTCAGCTCCCCTGCAACGGTTTTGCGTCCTGGAAGAAGTAATCCTTCCAGGAGTCAGGTTTATTTTTGATCGCACCCACGCGGTACAAGAACTCGGCCAGCGGATAGGTATTTTTCGGCGTTACGCTGAACTCGTACTGCGGGTTGTCGATGATTTTAAGCAACTCGGCGCGGTCGATATTGGCCTTGGTCACGCGGATATAAGTGTCAGCGGCCGCGCCCTTGTCGTTCTGGGCAAACTCGGCGGCTTCAGCCAGGGCCTCGATAAAGGCCTTGTAGGTTTTCGGGTTGTCGCTACGGAACTTCTCGGTGGCAAACAGCACCGTTGGGGAATTGGGGCCGAGCAAGTCGTAGGTGTTGAGCACCACATGCACATTTGGATTTTTCAGCGCCTGATCCTGGAACGGCGGGTTGGAAAAATGCCCGCTCAGCTCCGTACCACCTGCGATCAGCGCAGCGGTGGCATCCGGATGCGGGACGGCGATGGTGTACTTGTCCAGCCGGTTGAAGTCCTTGTCGCCCCACTGTTTGGCAGCGGCGTATTGCAGGAAGCGCGACTGCACTGAAACGCCCACGGCCGGTACCGCGATACGGTCTTTTTCGGTGAAGTCGGCGATGGTTTTGACCTGCGGGTTATTGCTCAGCAGGTAGTACGGGAAGTTGCCCAGCGAGGCCACGGCCTTGACGTTCTGCCTGCCATGAGTGCGGTCCCAGATGGTCAACAGCGGGCCGACTCCGGCCCCGGCAATATCGATGGAGCCGGACAACAAGGCATCATTGACTGCCGCGCCACCTGACAACTGAGTCCAGTCGACCTTGATATCGATGCCCTCCTCCTTACCGTGCTTCTCGATCAGGTTTTGATCGCGCACCACGTTGAGCAACAGGTAAACAATGCCGAACTGCTCGGCGATACGGATTTCGCCTTCGGCATGGGCGACGTTCGGTGCCACAAGGCTGCCGGCAAGCAGACTAAGACTCAGGCCCAGACTTGCGGCCACGGTTTTGAGGGATGCGGGCATGGCAATGCTCCTTGAAATGAGTCAATCAGAAAGGCGCGTTGCCCTGGATGGTGGTGCGATACAGCTTGCGGCGCAGATGGCTTGGGCATCCGGCGGCGAGATGGATCAGCGAACGGTTGTCCCAGAACACCAGGTCATGGGGCTGCCACTGATGGCGATAGATGTTCTGCTCCTGCACGCTATGGGCGTAAAGCTCGGCCAGTAACTGCCGGCTCTCGTCCTCGGGCAGGCCGACAATGCGAGTGGTAAAGCCCTCACTGACAAACAGCGCCTTGCGGCCGTTTTCCGGATGGGTACGCACCACTGGATGCACCACCTCGTTCACCTGTGCCAGTTGCTCCGGGGTCAGGGTCGGACGCCAGTTACCCTCGAATTTGCTTTCGCTGTAGCGCGCCGTATAGGAATGTGCAGCCGAACGCCCTTCAACCGCCTTGCGCAAGGCCTGAGGCAGGCCATCCCAGGCCTTGTGCATATCGGCGAACAGAGTGTCGCCGCCCTCGGCAGGCAGCTCCTGGGCATGCAGCATCGAGCCCAGGCTTGGCAGCTCTTTATAGGACAGGTCCGAATGCCAGAACTTGCCTGCATCGCCCAGACCAATGGACTGGCCGTTTTCGATGATGTTGGAGACGATAAGGATTTCCGGGTGACCGGTCAGCAGAAATTGCTTGAGCACATGGATCTGCAAGATGCCGAAGCGACGGCTGAAGTCGATCTGTTGCTGCGGGGTAATGCGCTGATCACGAAACACCACCACGTGATGCTGCAGATGAGCACGATGGATACGCGCAAAGTCCTGGTCATTGACCGGCAAAGCCAGATCCAGGCCCATGATTTCGGCACCCACGGCGCCGCTGAAAGGACGGATTTCAAAGGCTTGAGGCGCGATGCTCGCGGCAATCGCAGAGGCAGACGGTACAGACATAAATCACTCCCACGCAGGGCACGCCCAATGGCGCGCAGATCGATCAGAAACTCACGGTGGCCCCGTGCTGGTTCATTTCGTGCGGCGCGTCGATTGGTCGACCTGTACGCAGGGGTATGACTTTATAGATATAAGAAATTAAATTTAAATACTTTTATTGCATAAGCATATGAGCGCTTGCCCGGCTTTTTTCCGCCGCGCTATTAAAGAGCCAGCGCAACCTGCCGATGTCCTGTAGGACAACGAGTCTAAAGGACGCATCGACATGGTTGGCAGCATCAATCCCCTGGCATCGAGCCTGAATATTCAGAGCACCCCCGCCGCCACGGCCAGCAAGGCCACGGACAGCACGGCCGTGAGTGATGCCGGCGCGACGGCCACCGAGCAGGTCAAGCCACGGGCGGCCCGAGACGCTAATGCGGCGCCTGCGGCTGACAGTGATGACGACAGTTCGGACACGGTCAAGCAGCTGAAAAAACAGATCGCACAGCTGCAAAAGCAGCTTCAGCAGCAGATGCAGGCCCTGCAAAGCATCCAGGCCAGCGACCAGAACGAAGCCAGTAAAGCCGCCGCCGTGGCCGGAGCCCAGGCCCAGGTGACTGCGACAGCAGCAGCGCTGCAGGCGGCGACGGCAGCCTTGCTGCAAGCATTGACGGCCCAGGGCAGTGGCAGTTCGGGGTCGATGGTCAGCACATCGGCCTGACAATCCCCCGTAGCTGCTGCCGAAGGGGTACGAACCAGCAGTGAAAAATATACCCTTTTACCTTTCCTGCACCTGTTGGACCTGGGCCTGTCCATGATCTACAACGGGGTGAAGCCCGATGAAGACAAATTTGAAGACAAGCCCTCACAACACTCCTTCTGAATTCTGG
Source organism: Pseudomonas sp. WS 5051 (assembly GCF_012985715.1). Classification (NCBI taxonomy): domain Bacteria; kingdom Pseudomonadati; phylum Pseudomonadota; class Gammaproteobacteria; order Pseudomonadales; family Pseudomonadaceae; genus Pseudomonas; species Pseudomonas sp. WS 5051. Next base: position 66,458 of record NZ_JAAQWV010000002.1, on the reverse strand, counting down.
CGGTCACCCATATAGCGCCGCAGGCATCATGCACGCCATCAAAACCTTTAATGGATCCACTATCAGCAACCACCTTTGCATTTTGTGTTCGGTAATCGCCACAAACCCTATTAAAACCCGATATTACTCCAGAGCAAAATTGACTTGAAAGATCCCTATACCGCCTAATGGATCCATAAGAGCAATAACACCTGATCTGGAGATTGGTCATGTACCCAAAAAACACCTGGTACGTCGCATGCACCCCCGATGAAATCACCGACAAGCCTTTAGGCCGGCAGATTTGCGGCGAGAAAATGGTTTTTTATCGCGGCCATGAAAACAAGGTCGCCGCTGTCGAGAACTTTTGTCCGCACCGCGGCGCCCCTCTGTCATTGGGCTATGTCGAAAACGGCAACCTGGTGTGCGGCTATCACGGCCTGGTCATGGGCTGCGACGGCAAAACCGTCGAGATGCCCGGACAACGGGTACGCGGTTTCCCGTGCAACAAAACCTATGCCGCGGTCGAACGCTACGGCTTTATCTGGGTATGGCCCGGTGATCAGGATCAAGCCGATCCTGCATTGATCCACCACCTGGAGTGGGCGGTGAGCGATGAATGGGCCTATGGCGGCGGCTTGTTTCATATCGGCTGCGACTATCGCCTGATGATCGACAACCTGATGGACCTGACCCACGAAACCTACGTACACGCCTCCAGCATTGGCCAGAAGGAAATCGACGAAGTCGCACCGAACACCACGGTTGAAGGCAACGAAGTCGTCACGGCGCGGCACATGGAAAACATCATGGCTCCGCCGTTCTGGCGCATGGCATTGCGCGGCAATAATCTAGCCGACGATGTGCCGGTAGACCGCTGGCAGATATGCCGCTTCTCGCCACCCAGCCACGTCCTGATCGAAGTCGGGGTCGCTCACGCGGGCAAAGGCGGCTATCACGCAGCTCCCGAATTCAAGGCATCGAGCATCGTGGTCGACTTCATCACCCCGGAAACAGACACCTCGATCTGGTACTTCTGGGGGATGGCACGCAACTTCAACCCGCAGGATCATGCGCTTACCGCGACCATCCGCGAGGGCCAGGGCAAAATCTTCAGCGAAGACCTGGAGATGCTCGAACAACAGCAACAAAACCTGCTGGACCACCCGCAACGCGCACTGCTCAAGCTCAATATCGACTCGGGTGGCGTGCAGTCACGCCGCGTCCTGGACCGCATCATCGCCAGCGAACGCACGTCCGAATCACAACTGATCGCCACTGCGCAGTAATTTCCGCACGGGGGCGAGCACACTTGGGCCAGCCCCCTCAATGGCAACGCTTTGAGGAAGCAGCATGATTGATGTGGTGGTGGTATCTCGCAACAACGAAGCGCAGGGCATTTGCACCTATGAATTGGCCAGCACCGATGGCAGCGCCCTGCCCGCTTTCAGTGCAGGCTCGCACATTGATGTGCACCTGCCCGGCGGACTGATTCGCCAATACTCCCTGTGTAACCATCCTGACGAACAGCATCGCTACCTGATCGGCGTGCTCAAGGATCCAGCCTCACGGGGCGGCTCGCAAAGCCTGCATGAACAGATCAATAGTGGCGATTGCCTGCGCATCAGTGAACCGCGCAACCTGTTTCCGCTGGCCCACGAAGCCCGGCGCAGCTTGCTGTTTGCAGGGGGCATAGGGATCACCCCGATTTTGTGCATGGCGGAGCGTCTGGCCCACAACGGCGCAGATTTCGAACTGCATTACTGCGCACGGTCCGGCGAGCGAGCGGCCTTTGTCGAACGTCTGCGCAACTCGTCTTTTGCTGACCGGGTGTTTATGCACTTCGACGAGCAGCCAGAGACCGCCATGAATGCAGCCCAGGTACTGGCCAACCCGCAGCCCGACACCCATTTGTACGTGTGCGGCCCCGGTGGTTTCATGCAACATGTTCTCGACAGTGCGCGCGCCCAGGATTGGCAGGAGCACGCCCTGCACCGGGAGTACTTCGCCGCCGCCCCGGTTGACAGCAGCAACGATGGCAGCTTTTCGGTCAAGGTGGGCAGCACCGGTCAGGTCTTCGATATACCGGCGGATAAAACCGTGGTCCAGGTCCTGGAAAGTCATGGCATCGATATACCCATGTCGTGCGAGCAAGGGGTGTGCGGCACGTGCCTGACCCGCGTGCTGGAAGGCGTTCCGGATCATCGCGACATGTACCTTACCGAAGATGAGCAAGCCTGCAACGATCAGTTCACTCCGTGCTGTTCGCGCTCGAAATCGCCCCTGCTGGTGCTGGATATCTAAGCTTCAATCGGAGCGGTGGATCACTTTCATCCGCTCATTGGCGGTGGCCGAACCGAAGATTTCGGCATAACGCAACGTCGCGTTGGCGTGCTCGCGCATGATGGCTTCGGCGCGAGCGCCCTGACGACTGACCAGCGCATCGAACACCGAATGATGCTGCATATGGGCATAGTTGAAGCGACGGTATTCACGGACCATGTCTTTGCGATCAACCGCCAGCGCCGTCACTGATGCAAACGGCAAATGATCATTGCGTGCCAGGGCATCGGCTATGGCCGGGTTGTGACTGCCCTCAACGATAACCTGATGAAAACGCATATTGAGGTCGTGATAGATCTCAAGATCGTCCTCGGTGACGAAGCCTTTATCGAACAGCTCATCCCCCTGCAGCAGGCACAACTCCAGGGCGGCCCGCGCATCTCCCGACAGCCCGCGCTCAGCCGTCAAACGTGCCGCCAGGCCTTCAAGCACCCCGCGTACTTCCACCGCACCGGCGATATCATTGGCACTGACCGAACGCACCTGAAAACCGCGCCCGCCGAAACGCACCAGCAAGCCTTCCTGCTCAAGCGTGCGAAAGGCCATGCGTACCGGCATGCGGGAGACGCCGAACAACTCGGCAGTGGGAATTTCCATGAGGCGTTCGCCAGCGGCAAGCTCGCCTGAGGCAATCATCTTGCGCAGTGCAATCAGCACCAATTGACCGGGTTTGCTCATCCAGGCAGCATCCAGAAAACATGAGCGGCCATAGTAACGCATGAGCAGCTATAGAGATTGAGCGGCGCACAAATCGGCCCTGGCGAGCACGCCATCGCAGGCAAGCCCGCTCCCACAGGCAGTGCGCCGTTCTCAAAACCTACAGCCTGGCACACCTCATTGTGGGAGCGGGCTTGCTCGCGAGGGCATCGACGCAATTCGGCAGACATTCCGAGCTGCCTGCATCGCAGCCCCCCTACATCGACAACGGATAACTCACGATCACACGGGTCTGGTCGAAGTCGCTGTTGAAGCTGCGACGGTTGGTGGCGTTGTTGACGCGCAAGCTGAGGTTCTTCAGCGTGCCGCTCTGGACTGTATAGCCAACCTCGGTATCGCGCTCCCACTCCTTGCCGTTAGCCCCCTGTTTGGTGGTGGCGTTGTCGCCATGACCATAGCGAACCATCGCCAGCAACCCGGGCACCCCGAGCGCGGCAAAGTTGTAGTCGTAACGCGCTTGCCAGGAGCGCTCGTCGGCATTGCTGAAGTTGCCGTTGAACATGTCGTTGCCCAGCGTGCGCCCGCTACTGCCGTACACCGACATCCAGCCGCTATCCCCGCTGACCCTCTGCAACCCCAGGTACAACGTGTGTCCGCCCGTAGCCGCCGAGAACAATCCGTACGCTGTGCGACTGCTGACCCGACCGATACGCGCGCTGCCATCGTCCTTATCAATGAAGTACCCCAGATTGGCGCCCAGCACCCAGTCACCCACCGGCTGTTTGTGCAGCAGATTGAAATAGCTCTGCTGATAAATATCCGCCAACTGCGAATGCCACGCCCCCACCTGGGTACGCTGTTCATTGAAACGGTACTCAGCCCCCGCGTAGTTGAATCGGTCCGAGGTCACACCCGGCGCAGCCCACGCCGCGAGATCCTGCATGTCCGAAGAATTGCGCAAACTCACGGCCCGGTATTGCCCTGCCTGCAGCCCCAGGCCTTCAATCTCCCTGGACACCAGCATGGCGCCACGGAAGGTCTGCGGCAGCAGTCGCCCATCGTCGTAACGCAACACCGGAACATCCGGCAGCAGTTCGCCAACCTTCATTTCCGTTTGCGAAAAACGCGCCTTGGCCGCCAGCCCTGCCCGGCCAAAGTTATCGGCCGCGCGACCATCGCTGTTCACCGGCAGCAGTTCTGAACCGCTGGCCACGCGACTGCTGTCGAGCTTGATCCCAAGCATGGCAATCCCTTCCAGGCCAAAACCCACAGGCCCTGGGGTGTAACCGGAGCTGAATTTCAGGATAAAGCCCTGCGCCCATTCATCCACCTTGCTTTTGCCTGCGCTATGGTCACGAAAATCTCGATTGAAGTAGTAGTTGCGCAACATCAAATCTGCTTTCGCACCGTCAAAAAAACCTTCACCCTCGGCCATTGCCGAGGCACAAACAGACAACGACAGCAAACCTGTAAGCATCTTCATTATTATTGTTCTCCGAATTTTGGGCGCAGCCGCTCCCCGCAGCGGACACAGCCCGACCAGACAGATAGATAGACATGGGTATGCGCCCGGCCAGGCCGGGCTTTGATCAGAAGGTTGAATCAGGCCTGCGCCAGCGCCGGTTGGGCCTGCGAAGTAGACGGCTTGAGCAGCAGCAAGCAACCGGCCGCGATCACGAAGACGATTGCAAACACGCCATACAGGTGCAGGGGCTGCCAGCCGGCATCCAGCAGAAAACCGGCCACAATGGGCGACAGGATAGCGCCGATACGACCAATGCCGATCCCCCAGCCCACGCCCGTCGCTCGTACGGATGCGTCATACACTACTGGCGACAATGCATAGAGCCCGGCAACGCAGCCGTTGGAAAACAGCCCGATCAGCAACCCAAGCCCCAACGCGGCCATGACCGAAGACCCCGAGCCGACAAACAGCACCAGCAAGCCCGCGGTAATCAGCATGAACAGCGACAATACCCGGGTCAGCGGCCAGCGCGATGACAAGCCGCCGATTAGCGCCGCGCCAAAGATCCCCCCAACGCTCAACAGCACGCCACCGGTAATGCCCTGTTGCGCCGAAAGCCCGGCCGAGACCAGCAGTTTTGGCGTCCAGCTCATCACAAAGTAAAAGCCGAACATTACCAAGAAGAACAACAGCCAGATCAGCAGCGTAGTGCGGCGCAAGGCAGGCGCCAGAAGTTTGCTCAGGCCGGTACTGTGACCCGCCGGATTCACCACTGCAGCAGGCATCTGGCTCAAGACTGGCTGCCCCAGGCGCCGGGCCAGGCTATTGATACGCTGCAAGGCCGTGGCCGGGCGGCGCGCAAGCAAAAAGTCCAGCGACTCGGGCAGCCACAACAGCACCAGCGGGATCACCGCAAAGGTCACAGCCCCGCCGAAAACAAACACCGAACGCCAGCCCCAATGGGTCAACAACCAGACTGCCAGCAACCCCCCCAGCGTTGCGCCCAGGGCATAGCCGGTGGATTGCAGACTCACTGCCAGGCCACGCCAGCGCTTGCTGGCATACTCGCTGGCAATCACGTTGCTGCTGGCCAGAATCCCGCCAATCCCCAGCCCCGTAAGCCCGCGCAGAAACGCCAACTGCACCGGTGTCTGGCTCAATGCCGAAAGCAGCATGCCCGTGCCGCTGACCGCCAGGCACAACAGGATCAATGGGCGTCGACCAATGCGATCCGCCCAGGGGGCGAGAAACAGTGAACCCGCCGCCATGCCAAACAACCCGGCACTGAGCAACATGCCGATCTGCGCTCCACTCAGGCCCCACTCGGCCGACACCGAAGCCGCCGTGAACGCCATCACCAGCACATCAAAGCCATCGATCATGTTCAAAACAATGCAGATCCCGATGGCGAGCCATTGAAATCGCACCATCGGACCGTTATCAACGCGAGCTTTCAGATTGATATCCATCATTGCACCTGCCTGTCGCAAGCAACCCGGGCAAGGCAAGCGCAAAACACGGCAGTACGCGCAGACATAAAGCGGACAGAACTGTGACAGTTCTGTGCTCTGGATAAGCCTTTCATGACGAGACCCTTTTTTGTAATTTTTATGGGCGACGGTCAGGAAGGAATCCAGCCAACGCCAGGGCGCTAGTCAACCCATTAATGGATCCACAGGCAATATGAGGGTTTGTCAGATTCTCAATAATTCGGTCCATCAGATACAGAAACCAACACATATAAATTGTTTTTATCTTTTGAATTCAATGTGTTGGCGCATCAGGACCAGCTAAACTTTAGGGTGCGATTATCGACCAATCTCGTGGCCAGAGATCTTCTCTGGCCAGAAACCCATTATTACTCACTCTAAAAACCTCTTATTGGATCCACTGAGGCCATGCGTTCCGGGTATCACTCGACAAACGCCAGCCTCGCCATTGCGCCACGGATGGAGGCAATGCGGTAGTCGGCTTCTGGCAATACATAGGCAAAAAAGAACTGCGCAGTCTGTAGTTTACTGGCCCGTACCGGGTCGCTGTCGGGCAGCAAACGGGACACACGCGCCCCTCGTACCCAGGCAAACCCCAGCAGGGCCACCCCGCACAACCGCAGAAAGTCCCCGGCAACCCGATAGGGATACTCGACGTCCTCGCCAGCGCGCTCACGAACTGCAGCCACCACCGCTTCAAGCTTGTCGCACAATCGCTCCAGCTCGGCGGCAAAACCGGCACACTCCGAGGCGTCCAGGGCCAGCGCGGACTCCTGGCGCATCACCGCCAGCAACGCGGCAAACGCCCGACCGTCATCGCCCAGCACTTTGCGCAACAGCAAGTCATTGGCCTGGATCTCGTTGCTGCCCTCATAAATCATCGCAATACGGCTGTCGCGCAGGGTTTGCTCGATAGCGAATTCGCTGACATAGCCGTAGCCGCCGAACACCTGCAAAGCGTTGCTGGCCTGGCGAAACCCCTGATCCGTGAAAAACGCCTTGATCACTGGCGTCAGCATTTCTGCCAGCTGCAGGGCGTGCTGACGGTCAGCCTGGCTCCCTAGGTGCTCTGCCTCATCGAGCAGATGCGCCACCCAATAGCCCACGGCCCGCATGCCCTCGGTACAGGCGCGCAACTCCAGCAAGGTACGACGCATGGCCGGGTGAAAATGGATCGGGTCGGCGGCGTCAGCACTGATCCCGGCAGGCCGAACCGGCGCACGCATCTGCTTGCGCTCCAGGGCATAGTCGCGAGCGTTCTGCCACGCCGCTTCGGCGTGCCCCAACCCCTGCAGCCCCACATGCAGCCGCGCCGAGTTCATCATCACGAACATCGCCGCCAAGCCTCGGTTGGCCTCACCAATCAGCCAGCCTTGTGCCTGCTCGAACACCAGCGAACAGGTCGCGCTGCCCTTGATCCCCATCTTGTGTTCGATACCGTCGCAACGCACGCTGTTGACCTGATGGTGGTCCAGCAGCTTGGGCACCAGAAACAGCGAAATGCCCCGACTGCCAGCAGGCGCACCGGGCAATCGTGCCAGCACCAGATGCAGGATATTTGCGCTCAGGTCATGATCGCCACCAGAGATAAACAGCTTGCTGCCGCTTACCCGATAACTGCCGTCGTCTTGCGGTTCGGCACGACAGCGCAGCAGGCCGACGTCGCTGCCTGCCTGCGGTTCGGTCAGGCACATGGTGGGCAAGACTTCACCGCTGACAATCTGCGGCAAATAACGCGCCTTGATCCACTGCGGGGCATGGGCCTTGAGGCACAGATAGGCACCGTGGGCGATGCCGGTGTACATGGCCCAGCCATGGTTGCTGGCATAGAGCATCTCCTGCAGCGCCGCGTCGAGTAGCTGTGGCAAGCCCTGACCGCCGTAGGCCTCATCGCAGGCCAGGGCTGACCACCCGCCTTCGGTGTAGGCAACATACGCCTCGACAAAGCCAGCTGGCGTTGTCACCCGGCCCGCTTCGAAGCTGCACCCCTGGCGGTCGCCACTGCTGTTGATCGGCGCAAGCACCTGGGAGCTGAACCGCCCGGCTTCTTCAAGCACCTGGCGGGCCAGCGCCAGATCGAGATCCTGGAATCGCTCTGTTTGTGCCCAGGCCTGCGGGGCCTCGAGCCAGTGTTCAATGACAAATTGCATGTCGCGCAGCGGTGCCTGGTATTGCCACATGGGAAAACCTCAAATCTTGGAAAAATGCGGATTCTCGATCAGTACCGCCATGCCCTGCCCACCCCCGACACACGCAGCGGCAATGCCATAACGCAGATTCTGCTCGCGCAGCTGCCGCGCCAGGGTCAGCACCAGGCGCAGGCCGGTGGCAGCCAGGGGATGCCCCAGAGCAATGGAGCCGCCACGGCAGTTGAGTTTTTGCCGGTCCAGTTCCAGTGCCTGTGCCACTGCCAGAATCTGTGCGCCCTGCGCCTCGTTGATTTCAAACAGATCAATCGCGTCCAGCGCCAAACCGCTGCGCTTGAGCAGCAACTGGATCGCAGGTACCGGGCCGATACCCATCCGTTGTGGCGCAACACCGACCACCGCCGTCGCCAGCAAATTTGCCAGGCCCGGCTGCCCCGCCGATGCACGGGCGACCAGCGCGGCAGCGGCGCCATCCACCACTGCGCAACTGTTACCCGCCGTTTGCACACCATCAGGGTGAATGGCTCCCAGCCTGGCAAGGACCACGGCGTCGGTGGCACGCGGATGACTGTCGAGGCTGACAGACTCACATCGACGCGGCAGGCTGATACCACGCGGCTGACAGCCCTCCAGTTCAAACACTTCATTGCGCAGGGTGACGATTTCATCCCCCAGCCAGCCGCTGGCCTGGGCGCGAAGTGCCTGCTGGTGACTATTGAGGGCATAGCCGTCCACTGCCTCACGGCTCAGGCCATAATCCTTGGCCAGGTTTTCCGCCGTGGCGATCATGTCCACGCCGGGAGCCGGGTCGTACAGCGCTTCCCAGAGAAAATCCTTGAACTCGACCGGCGCCCCCAGGCGGAATCCACCACGATGGGTGTAGGCGGCAATCGGGTTGCGGGACATGGACTCGGTGCCCACACACAGCGCCAGTTCCATGCCGTCATGCAACTGCCCGGCAGCCTGGCGCAACAGTTCAAACCCTGTGGCGCAAATACGCTGCACCGCCAGGGCAGGCACCTGTTGTGCCACACCGCTGTAGAGGCCGATATGACGCGGCAACATGTACGCATCAAAACTGGCCTGAGCCATTGAACCCGCCAGTACCGAGTCCACTGCCTGCCCGCCCAGCCCGGCACGGGCCAGCACTTCACGGGCGACCTTGATTCCCATATCAATCGGTGAAACCTGGGCCAATGCCCCACCCAGGTCGACCCATGGTGTACGAACCGCCTCAAGAATGGCGACATCGGTGAATGCCGAGTACTGCCCTCCAGGGCTCACGACGGCTTGCCTGCACGCAGGATCGAAGGCGCCTGCCCGCGATAAAGTGCTTCCACATGCGCCGCTCGCCATTGCAGCACTGCACGCTGATTGATCGAACCCTTGTCGGTGATTTCACCGCGATCGATCGACGCGGCCTCATCCTGCAGCGCGATCCATTCCAGGCGACTGGCATTGCCACTGGCCTGGAGATTGAGCCGCTGCAACCAGTCAGCAAACCACTGGCGTACCGGTTCACTGGCCAACACCTGCGCATCGCTGGCGTCCGCAGGCAAGCCCGACAACTGTCGGCACTCGTACAGACGGGCAAATACCAACGCACCAAGACACTCGCGATCCGGCGCTGCGATCACCAGATCCTGAACATAGGGCGAACCCTCGAGCACGGCCCGGTTTCGCAGCGGCCCCACGCTGACAAATACCCCGGAGGACAATTTGAAGTCCTCGGCCAGTCGTCCATCGAACATCAACCCCCATTGCGGGTTGCAAGGATCGGCCAGCTTGATGGCATCACCTGAGCGGTAAAAGCCTTCATCGTCAAACGCCTCGGCACTCTGCTCGGGGGCGCGCCAGTAACCGGGCATGATGTGCGGGCCGCGAAAGCGCCCCTCCAGCTTGCCGTCCACCGGCACCAGCCGGACCTCACAGCCCGGCGCCGGCAGACCGATATAACCGGCCATCGACAACGGCCCGGTGGTGAAGGTGCATGAAGGCGAAGCCTCGGTCATGCCCAGCCCGGCCATCATGGGGATGCGCTCGCCACAGTGTTGCTCGGCAACCCGGTCGAGCCGGTCCCAGATACTTTGCGAAAGGCCCGCTGCGGCGAAAAAGAACAGTTTGATGCGGGCAAAAAATCGTGCCCGCAAGTCGCTGTCAGTTTCCAGCGCAGTGACCAGCTCTTCCCAGCCCTTAGGCACGGTGAGGTAGGCAGTCGGCGAGATTTCCTTGAGATTGCGCAGGGTTTCGGCAAAGCCCTGAGCCGTTGGTTTACCGCCATCCAGGTACAGCGTACCGCCGTTGTACAGAACGATACCGAGGTTATGACTGCCGCCAAACGTATGGTTCCAGGGCAGCCAGTCCACCAGCACCGGGGGCTCTTCGGCAAATACCGGAAAGGTCTGCAACAGCATTTGCTGATTGGCACAGAGCATGCGTTGGGTGGTAATCACCGCTTTGGGCAGTTTGGTAGAGCCTGAAGTGAAGAGGAATTTGGCGATGGTGTCCGGGCCTGACGCCATGAACGCAGCCTGGGCCTCGGCGCCGCCCGCCTGCTCCAGCAAGCTGGCAAAGCTCACCTGGGGCCGCCCCGCCATCTCGCCACGTACCGCTACCAATGGCGTCCCTGCGGGCAATACTGCGTGCACGGCACGTTGATAGACCGCCGCATCACTGACAAAGATCAGGCCTGGCTGCAACAGGTCGCAGACATGGCGCAACTTGGCAAAATCCTGGGACAGCAACGAATAGGCAGGTGAAACCGGGCAGTAAGGAATACCGGCGTACATCGCCCCCAACGCCATCTGCAAATGCTCAATATCGTTGCCTGACAGGATTGCCAGCGGACGCTCTGCCCCCAGACCATACACCAGCAGGCTTTGCGCAATGGCGCGAACGTCCTCCAGCATTTGGGCATAGCTGATGCGACGCCACTCGCCATCACTGTCCCGTGCAGCGATAAAGGTGTGCTCGGGCCGGACCTGCGCCCAGTGCACCAGGCGATCAAGCAAGCGTTCGGGCATCGGCTCCAGGGTTTCCAGGGAGCGCATGTGCAAGATGCCGCCGACCTCAAGCACTTCGACCGCCGGGTGACCGATGGCCACCTCGCGATAACGTGCCGGGGACGTAGGGGACTTGGCCGGGGATTTGAATTCGATACTCACGTCATGCTCCTCCAACAAGGCATGCGCGGCCCGTCCGACACTTAAGCGGCATGGCGCAGGCATGACTCCTTATTATTGTTATGCCTTGTGCAGACAATCAGATCGGGTAGTGGCGCGGCCCGTTCTGCAAGGTGATCCAGCGCAACTGGGTGAATTGCTCGATCGACGCCTTGCCGCCAAAACTGCCGTAACCGCTGGACTTGACCCCACCAAAGGGCATTTGCGCTTCATCGTGGACCGTAGGGCCGTTGATATGGCAAATGCCCGATTCGACCCGCTGGGCCAGTGCCAGGGCACGCCCGGTGTCCCGACTGAAAATCGCCGCCGACAAACCGAACTCCGAATCGTTGGCCAGACTCAGCAAGGCCTCATCGCCGTCCCCGCGCAGTAGCACGGCAACCGGGCCAAAAGACTCTTCGCGGTACAGGCGCATACTCGGGGTCACACCATCGAGCAACGTTGGTTGCATGATGCTGTCTTCGACCTGACCACCCACCACCAGCCGCGCGCCTTTACCGACCGCATCGTCGATCAGCGCCTTGATCCGCACACCGGCGCTGGCGTCCACCAGCGAACCGAGTACCGAGTCGTCCGCCTGGGGATGACCGGCGCGCAAGGTGGCAATCTTGGCTGCCAGCTTGTCGATAAAGGCATCCGCCACCTTGCTGTCCACGATCAGCCTCTCGGTGGACATGCAGATCTGGCCCTGATTGAAGTAAGCGCCAAAGGCTGCGGCGTCGACTGCGGCGTCAAGGTCAGCGTCATCCAGTACCAGAAACGGCGCCTTGCCCCCCAGCTCAAGAAGGGCCGGCTTGAGGTGACGGGCTGCCAGCTCGGCAACAATGCGCCCCACGTGGGTTGAGCCGGTAAAGTTGACCCGACGCACCGCCGGATTGGCGATCAGTCGCTCTACAATCGCGGGCGCATCTACCGGAGCATTGCTGATCACGTTGACCACGCCATCGCCCAGTCCCGCGTCCTGCAATACCTGGCCAATCAGCCGGTGAACTGCCGGGCTCAGCTCGGAAGCCTTGAGCACCACGGTGTTGCCGCACGCCAGCGGCATGGCCAGAGCACGGGTTGCCAGAATCACCGGGGCATTCCAGGGCGCGATGCCCAGGATGACGCCACAGGGTTGGCGCAAGGCCATCGCAAAACTGCCGGGCACATCGGAGGGGATTACTTCGCCGTTGATCTGGGTGGTCATGGAGGCGGCCTCACGAAGCATGCCGGCCGCCAGCTTGACGTTGAACCCGTACCAGTTGGCCATAGCCCCGGTTTCACCCGCTGCCTCGATAAACTCGCTCGCCCGTGCCTGCATCAACTCGGCAGCAGCGAGCAACCGGGTACGCCGTTCATTGGGCGCCAACGCGGCCCACACGGGAAAAGCAGCCTGAGCCGCGGCAACTGCGGCATCGGCATCTTCCAGGGTGGCGGCGGCCACGCGTGACACCACCTCACCCGTCACCGGGTTGCAGCGTTCGAACGTTCGACCATCACGGGCCGGGCACGACTTTCCGCCAATGAGCAGGGGCACGTCCAACATGGTGATTCCTCTTTATTGTCGTTATCGGGAATTCATTTACAGGGTGCGCCCGGCGCACCCTGAACAGCGAGATTAGCGCTTGTAGGCTTGCAGGCCTGGCTTGATGCTCTTGTCATCGAGGAACTGCTTCATGCCCTGCTCACGCCCGCCTTCGGTATCCAGCAGTCGCGACTGGTCGAGCTTGGCGTACAGATAATCTTCGTTCTGCTCCCAGGTCAGTTCGCGGCAACGCTTGAAGCCATGCTTGGCCGCACGCAGTACAACCGGGTTTTTCTCCAGCAGATTGCGCGCCAGCTCAATGGTGACTTCACGCAACTGCGCCAGCGGTACGCTCTCATTGACCAGGCCCATCTCGGCGGCTTTACGCCCGTCGAAGGTCTTGCCGGTCATGATGTAGTACAGCGACTGGCGATGGCCTACGGTGTCTGCCATAGCCTTGCTGACCAGGTTGCCCGGTGGAATGCCCCAGTTGATTTCCGACAGGCCGAACGTTGCCTCGTCAGCGCAGATGGCCAGGTCGCACGCCACCAGCGGGCTGAAACCACCACCAAAGCACCAGCCATTGACCATGGCAATCGTTGGCTTGGCGTACATGCGCAGCAACTTCCATTGCCACTGCGACGCTTCACGGCGGATTTTCTCCTGAAGAATCTCGGGACCGGCGTCCACTTCGCGAAAGTACTCCTTCAAGTCCATGCCCGCCGTCCAGGCATCGCCCGCGCCGGTCAACACCAAAACACCCGCCTGCGGGTCCTGCTCGAGGGTTTCCAGCACGTCGATCATTTCACGGTTCAGGGTCGGGCTCATGGCATTGCGTTTTTCCGGACGATTGAGTATCACCCAGGCGATGCTGTCTTCGATTTCGACTTTGACGGTTTTCCAGCGGCCTTCGTATTGGCTCATAGCGATTGCTCTCTTGTTGTTCGCTTGAAGATGAGTGAAAACTAACCGGCATAATTAGTTATGTCAATTAACCATTAATTAAATTAACCAATTTTTTTTGCGGCAAACGCTCGTAAAATAACGCAGCGATGGCTATCAACCAGCAACCGCGGCAAACTAGATACGTTTATTAACTTCATTCGAGCAAGGACCCCTCTATTTATGGCCAAGCCAGCCACCCCTGTCGTCGCCCAAGAGGCCATGCCTGAAAGCCCGGACGTACAGGCTCCTCTGGACACCGCGCTGGACGAACTGATCGGCTATGCCATGCGCCGCGCCCAGCTCAAGCTTTTCCAGAACCTGATCAGCCGGCTGTCGACCCACGACCTGCGTCCGGCGCAGTTTTCGGCAATGGCGATCATTGACCAGCATCCCGGGCTGATGCAGGCGGACCTGGCCCGGGCGCTGGCGATTGAGCCCCCGCAAGTGGTGCCATTGTTGAACAAGCTGGAGAGTCGGGCGTTGGCGGTACGGGTTCGTTGCAAACCCGACAAACGCTCCTACGGCATATTCCTGAGCAAGACCGGCGAAGCCCTGCTCAAAGAGCTTAAGGCTATTGCTGCGCAAAGCGACATCGACGCGACCTCGGCGCTGGATAGCGCCGAGCGTGAAGAACTGCTGCGCCTGCTGAAAAAGGTGTATCAGGAATAGCCCAGCGCTGTAGCTACCAAATCCGCAACATGCGCAGTGCCTGATCAATAGTGAAAGCTGATTTCACGACTGCTGCGCAGCCGAACGCAGCCTCGCACGGCTCGGCAGCTGCTACGATTTTCACAACTCATGCCACTGCGTAGCAGTTGACGAGTAGAACGAGGCTACGTTCGAGCGTGAAGCGGTCGCAAAACCGCAACACGCGCAGGGCCTCGCACGGCTCTCCAGCAAATAGACAATTGGCCCTACCAGATCGGCAAGGTATAGATGGCCAGGAAGCGGGTCTGGTTTTCGTCGCGAAAGGCCGCACCTGCCGGGAAGTCATTGCGGTAAATAGACTTCCTCGCCAAAAGGCCCAGGTTTTTCAGCGGCCCGCTCTGTATCACGTACCCCAGCTCCATCTGAAACTCGCGCTCCTTGCGATCATCCGCATTCAAGGACACCAGTTCGATATTGTCACCGCGCACATAACGCAACCGCCCTTTCAATCCCACTACCCCCACCGCCGTGAAGTCGTAGTCGTAAATGGCCTGCCAGGTGCGCTCCTTGGCATTGAGAAAATCCGAACTCATGGTCATTTCGCTCATGCCCATCAACTCTGTACCCGAGATGTAAGGCGTCGCCGTATCACCGCTGGAATGCATGTAGCCCACACTTAAACGATGCCCTCCCAGCCGATACCCCAACAGCGCCGATGCGTTGATGTTGTCGACCTTGCCTGCTTTGGCACTGCCCGCCTCGTCACTGAAAAAACTGCGCAGGTCGGTGGTCAGCACGCCATCACCCAGGGGCAGATCGTGCAGCAATGCCAGGGTGCTTTGCTTGTACAAATCCGCCACCTCGACATGGTAGGCGCGCACGCTCAGGTTCTTGTTGACCTGATAATCACCACCGCCGTAAGCCAGGTGCGAGGTTTCAGCCGAGCCCTTGAATCGGCCATTGGGCGACGCGATAGTCATGGCCTGGTAGTTGGTGGAGTCACGTTTGTTGATCGCGTCGATATATCCGGTGTTGAAGTTCAGGCCGTCAATTTCTTTGGAGCTGACGGTGGTCCCGCGAAAGGTCTGGGGCAACAGCCGCGACGGGCTGGCAAAGGCAAACGGCAGAAAAATCGACACATCACCGGTCCTGAGCGTGGTCTGGCTATAACGCAGCTTGCCGGTGAAGGCCAGTCGCGAGTACTCATCCGCAGCCTGTTTGTCACTATCGACCGGCAGCAGTTCGGTGCCGCTGCGGTCAGGCGAAGAGTCCAGCTTGACCCCCAGCAGACCACGCACATCCAGCCCGAAACCGACCGTGCCCTCGGTAAAGCCCGACTCCATGTTGGCAATGAAGCCTTGGGCCCATTCCCGCGCTGCGGTCTTGGCGCCATCGTCCTTGTAATCACGGTCCATGTAGTAGTTGCGCAAGGTCAGGGTGGCGTGACTGTCTTCGATAAATCCCTGGGCCCAAACAGGGGTACTGAGCAGGCACAGGGCAATGCACGAAAGCGGGAACAAGCGCAGGGCGCCTTGGTTGAGCGTATGCATATTGAATGTCCATTTATTGTTGTTTTTGACAGAACCAGAACGCTCTCATGGCGTTTCCTGGGCCAGAGAATGGAAACAAGTCAAAGCAACGTCAATCTTAAATGATCGATAATCGAACATTATGTTTCTTATCTATTTTTGATAATTACAGGCACGCACTGGCTAAAAGCCTGTTTTAAACACGTTTAAGCTGATTTTTTAGCAAATACCTTCGCAGCTTCTTTTTTTAGTTATCTTTGTTAATCTTTATTTGGCTCGCTGAAAGCCCCCCTACAAAAACAATAACGAGGTTCGTCCATGAACACTCCACAGCATCGTTCGACGCTGACAATCGCTTTGTGCTTTATCGTTGCGCTTATCGAAGGGTTTGACCTGCAAGCCGCGGGCACTGCCGCCGCCGGCCTGCGTCAAACCTTTGACCTGGACCCGAAAATGATGGGCTGGGTGTTCAGTGTCGGGATCATCGGCCTGCTGCCCGGTGCATTCTTCGGCGGCTGGATTGCCGATCGAGTCGGCCGTAAAAAGATCCTCATCGGCGCGGTCATCCTGTTTGGCGTCTTCTCCCTGCTGACCGCCTATGTAGACAGCTACTACCACTTGCTGCTGGTGCGATTCATGACCGGCCTTGGTCTGGGAGCTGCCTTGCCCAACCTGATCGCCCTATGTGCTGAAGCGGTAGACGAACGCCGTCGTGGCACAGCGATCAGCATCATGTATTGCGGCGTGCCACTGGGTGGCGCAATGGCAGCCGTAGTGGCGATGTTCTCCCATGACCACTGGCAAACCACCTTTATCATCGGCGGGCTAGCCCCGTTGCTTGTCGTGCCGCTGATGATCATCCTGCTGCCCGAGTCCCGGGTTTTCCGCCAGGACGCCAGCCAGGCTTTGCGCGTGTCTACGGGTCAGGCACTGTTTGGTGAAGGTCGTGGCCGTTCGACCCTGGCGTTGTGGCTCAGTTACTTCTTTACCCTGACCGTGATGTACATGTTGCTGAACTGGCTGCCCACACTGCTGCTGGCCCAGGGTTTCACCAAGCCGCAAGCGGGCATGGTGCAAATGCTGTTCAACATAGGCGGTGCTTTGGGCTCCTTGCTCGGTGGCCTGCTGCTGGACCGCTGCAACCCGATCAAGGTGGTTCTGGGCGTCTATGCCGGGCTACTCGCATCACTGGCCGGGATCGGCTTTTCGGTAGGGATTGTGCCCGTGGCCACTGCAGGCTTTGCCGTGGGCCTGTTTGTAATGGCGGCGCAGTTGGTGCTCTATGCAATGGCTCCGCCGCTGTATCCGACAGCCGTACGGGCAACCGGCGTCGGCGCTGCAGTCGCTATCGGGCGCCTGGGTTCGGTTGCAGGTCCCTTGGCAGCAGGTCAGATCCTCGCCGCCGGGGCCGGAACGACCGGGGTGCTGCTGGCGACTTCACCGGGACTGGTCATTGCGGCATTGGCGGTCATCACGGTGATTACCCGTGCCAATCAAAGTGCAAGCCTGAAACCGGGACTTTGTGGCCGCTGACAAGTAACTCCAGGCTGCACTCTATGGCCTGGAGCATCTCGACAGCGTGTTTGTTCAGGTTCTGCTGATCTCAGGATTCAAAGGTTTGAATCCTGAGATCAGGGGTTGTCTCTTCTGCCTTGCCACCAACTCCATGTTGTAGTCGTTGACGAGTGGAACGAGGCTGCGATCGGGAGGGTGCTGATCATCGTGTAAACCTGCCGGGGCTCTGGCCTTGCGCCAAAGCCCCGGTATGTCAGGCCTGTGCGGCGCTGCGGTTTAGCCGGTACATGGTCCAGGCGTAGAACACCAACGCCAGCCCCGCCAGCGAACCACCTGCCAGCCCGATCCAGGCAAAACCGAAATGGCTGCCCACCGAACTGCCCAGCAATGCTCCGCCGCCAATGCCGATATTGTAGATACCGGAAAACATCGCCATCGCCACATCCGTCGCGTCCGGCGCCAGGGTCAGTACTTTGGACTGCATCGCCAGGCCAAAGCCCATGATCGCCATCCCCCAAATGATGCTCAACACCCCCAGGGATTCAATCCAGTTGCTGGCCGGCAACAGCAACAGCAGGCTCAGCGCGATCAGGCCCACAGCGGTCAGCAGGAAGCCCAGCGGGCTGTATTTGTGGAACCAGCTAAAACACAGCGAACCGAAAATCCCCGCACCGCCGAAGAGCAGCAGGATCAGGGTCACGGTAGCGCCGCTCATACCCGCCACGTTCTGCACAAAGGGTTCGATATAGCTGTACGCGGTAAATTGCGCCGTGATCACCACCGCCGTCAACAGATACACCGCCACCAGCGCAGGGCGCTTGAACAGCACCGGCAAGCTTCTGAGCGAGCCGGAATTCTGGCTTGGCAGCAACGGCAAAGTGCGCGCCAACCACAGCACCAGCAACACCGCCAGCGCTGCGATCACCAGAAAAGTGGTACGCCAGCCCATGGCCTCGCCCAGCAAACGGCCCAGGGGCACCCCCATCACCATCGCCAGCGAAGTACCGGTGGCCAGCAACCCCAGCGCTTGCACCTGCTTGCCCTCAGGCGCCAGACGCACCGCCAGAGAGGCTGTTATCGACCAGAACAGCGCATGGGACAGCGCCACGCCGATCCGGCTAAGCAACAAAATGCCGAAGCTGGTCGCCAGACTCGACAGTACATGACTGGCGATAAACAACCCGAACAGCACCAGCAGTAACTTGCGCCGCTCAACGTTGCGCGTCACCAGCATGATCGGCAAGGAAGCCAGTGACACCACCCAGGCATAGATGGTGAGCATCAGCCCGACCCTGGCCGTGGCCATGTCAAAACTTGCGCCAATCGCACTCAGCAGCCCCACCGGCACAAACTCGGTGGTATTGAACACAAAAGCGGCCAGCGCCAGCGCGATTACAGGCTGCCAGTTGGCTTTAGAGGTAGAGGTGGGGTTGCTCATTTAATGAATGCACTACTCGCTATCGATGATGAACCGGCTCCGACGCTTCAAGCCGGAACCACACAGGCTGACAGTTTATAGCCTTCACGCAGAGCCGTTGGCGAGATTTTGCAGATACTCGGCAGGCGGCGTTTGGTCGAGGCGCCGAGGTGCCCGATAAAAAGACCGCAGCAAGGATTTTGCAACAATGCGTAAAGAATAGTTAAGAGCATTGATTATCATTTGCACAAATGTAAAACTTTGTAACTAATTCTCGTTTACGCAGTTCCAGCCCGGAGTATCCGCAGATCATGCGCTCACTGTTCAGCCTTCCGACGTCCGCCCTTACACTTGTCGCACTGGGCATGCTCAATTCGGCATCAGCCGACGAATACACCTTGACCCTGCCTTCCACCAGCGTCACCGGCACCGCCGACAGTGAAGATGCACCACCGGGCTATCAAGCCAAACCCGCCGCCACTACGACGCGATTGAACCTCACCGCCGGGCAAACACCCCAGGGCATCACCAGCATCAAGCGCGAGCAACTTGACGACTTCAAGCTCAACAGTATTCGCGATGTGCTGGACAGTACCCCCGGAGTCAACGTGCAAAAGGTCGAGACCGACCGGACTTACTTCACTGCCCGCGGTTTCGACATCACCAACTTCCAGTACGACGGCATGGGCATGGGGCTCACCGGCGGCGTGCTGGTGGGTGATATCGACACCGCACCCTACGAGCAGGTTGATGTCTTGCACGGCGCCAACGGCCTGATGACCGGCACTGGCAACCCGTCGGCCACGGTTAACTTTATCCGCAAACGGCCCACCTATGAGCCTGAGGCCAAGGTCAGCGTCAGCGCCGGCTCCTGGGACAAGCGCCGGGTCGATCTCGACGTCTCCGGGCCGCTGACCGATGCGGGCAATGTGCGCGGGCGAGTGATCTATGCCAACGAAGTGGGCAACTCTTATCTGGATCGTTATTCCCGGGAAAAGAACATCTTCAGTGGCATGCTCGCCTTCGACCTGAGTGACGACGACACGCTGACCGTCGGTTATGAAGACCAGAAAAGCAATGCCAACGGTGCCAGCTGGGGCTCACTGCCGCTGACCGACAGCAGCGGCAACGCCCTGCACTACAGCAGCACCAGTGCCAACATTGCCCAGCCCTGGGTGTACTGGGATGTACGCACCAGTCGCGCCTTCGCCGAGTGGCAGCACCACTTCGCCAATGACTGGAAGTCCACGCTGACCGTAACCGCCATGGAGCATCGCGAAGACACCGACATGTTCTACATCTATGCCAACAGCGCCTCTAGCACCGGCTATACCGGGCTGGCCTCCAACTACAAAGGCAAGACCCGCGAGCTGGATGGCGACCTCTCGTTCAGCGGGCCTTTCAGCCTGGGCGGCCGCGAGCACCAGTTGACCTTCGGCGCCAACGTGGCCCGTTCCCGTACCCAGGAAACCTCGCTGTACGGCACCTCCTCGTACTACACCCCGGTGTCGCTGGAAGATGCCCTCAACGGCGTCATCCCCAAGCCTGCTTACAACATGGCCAATGCCGACGCGACCTCCAATTACACCGATCGCCAGAAGAGCCTCTACGCTGGTACGCGGTTGAGCCTTACCGACGACCTGCACCTGATCGTCGGTGCGCGCATGCTCAGTGCCGACAGCGACGGCGAAAACTACGGTTCGGGGCGGGACGTGAGCATTCATGGCAAAGTCACCCCGTACGCTGGCGTAGTCTATGACCTGACGCCGCAGTACTCGCTGTATGCCAGCTACACCAAGATTTTCAACCCGCAGTACTACCTCAATACCCAGGGCCAGGTGCTCGACCCGCTGGAAGGCAAGAGCTACGAGGCCGGGATCAAGGGGCATCTGCTGGACAAGAAACTGGACGTTTCGGCAGCGGTATTTCATACCAAGCAGGATAACGTTGCCACCTACTCAGGTTTCAACCCTTCCCTGGGCGGTTACCTGTATGACGGCATGTCGTACAAGAGCAGCGGTGTAGAACTGGAAGCTTCGGGCGAACTGGCGCCGGGCCTGCAAATCAGCGGGGGCTATACCTACGTCTATATCACCGATGCCGACAACAACCGCGGGCGCAAGTTTATACCGCGCAATGCCCTGACCACCTCCATGGCCTACAAGCTGCCGATGGCACCGCAGGTAAAAGTGGGCGGCAGCCTCAAGTGGCAAAGCAAGGTCGAGAACGACGACACCCCGGCAGCAAACCAGGCTGCCTATATGCTGGTGGGCCTGATGGCCAGCTATGATATCGACCCGCACTGGAGCACCCAGCTCAACCTCGACAACCTGACCAACGAGAAATACCTGCAAAGCGTACGTTACGGGCAAAGCAACTACGGCTCCCCGCGCAACGTCACGGCATCGGTGAGCTGGAAGTTCTGATGAAGTGCCGGGCCAGTTCCCCTGGCCCGACATGAACTGCGTATGAACGTGCCGGGTACTGAAATATCCTGCATTTAAAGCTGGCAATAACGTAATGTCAGTGACATACAGCCCTTACATATTCGTCTCGTGTTCAACTCACTGAGTGAGATCTGCCATGAGCCATACCCATTTTGCTTTATCTATCGCTACCGGCCTGGGTTTTACATTCACCGTCATGTTGTCCCATGCCGCGCCCCCTGATACCTCCGACGCCCAAAACTACAAAAGCCACAAGGCCTTGTTGATTGGTGTCGACGGCATGCAATACGAAAAACTTCAGCAAGCCATTCAAAATAATATGGCCCCCCATATTGCCGGCCTGAACCCCGCCAAAAGTTACATCGGAGGGATTGACGGAACTGCGACAGAGCAAACTACCGGTAGCGGCCCGGGCTGGACGACAATACTGACCGGCACCTGGGTAGACCGACATAAAGTCCCCTCCAACAACAACGCATGGCGCAACAAAGCGCCCAGCCTGTTCAAGCAACTCAAGCAGGCGGATCCTGAACGCAAGACGAGCAGCATTGTCAGCTGGAATACCATCAACAACAACTTCGCCGATGATATTGCCCAAGGCTTTATCGACCTTGCCATCAAATGCTCCGACGTCGATCAATGCGTCGCCGACAAGGCCAGCTATGAGCTTGAATATGGTCGCTCGGACCTGGTTTTCGCGCACTTCGACGAGCCTGATAATGTCGGCCATAGATACGGTTTTTCAACCCGCTATCAGACCGCAATCCAGGGCGTCGACGACAAGGTCGGCCAGTTACTGTCGGCACTCAAGCGCCGTAAGCAAAGCAACCCCGATGAAGACTGGCTAGTACTGGTGACAACTGATCATGGCCGGCGCCTGCCCGATGGGCGTAATCATGGCGCCCAAACCCTGAGCGAGAAAACCACGTTTATCGCACTCAACAAACCCGCCAACGAGCAACTTACCCGCCCCATCACCAATCCGGACAATCCGGGCCACGACAACCTCTACGGTTTTGCCAGCCAGGCGGATATTACTCCGACCCTGCTGGCCCATTTTGGCATCGAGCCCGTACCTGCCCGGCATGCCATGGACGGTCTGCCCCTGACCGGGCCTCTGGGTGCAAGGCTATTCTCTGCCCGGTTAGCGCCTGACGCAGCACAGGTGAATCTGACCTGGAATGGCGATGGCAGCGCAGACAAGCCCGTGCACATTTATCGCAATGGCAAGCAAATCGCCTCTGTCGACTACTCCCGGCGTGGTTATATCGACAACGACATCAAGGAACTCAAAGGGCCAGTCAATTACACGGCAGTGATTGATAAAGTGCCTGTGTCACGCTTGATCACTCTGGGCGACAAAAAACCATAAAAAAAAGCGCTGCCCGATCACTCGGACAGCGCCTTTTTTACGTCCAGGCGTTACGCCAGACTTTTGCTGACCACTTCAAACACATCGCTGGACAGTTCGCCCGAGCTGCGGATGCGCTCAAGCTCTGCCTTCATCAGCGCCTGTCGCGCAGCGTCGTACTTGCGCCAGCGGGTCAGCGGCGCCAGTTGCCGAGAGGCAATCTGCGGGTTGAAACCATTCAGTTCGATCACCAGGTCCGCCAGGAAACGATAGCCCGAACCGTCCGCAGCATGGAAGTTGATCAGGTTTTGCCCGGCAAAGGCACCCACCAGGGCCCGCACTTTGTTCGGGTTCTTGATGGTGAATGCCGGATGTTGCATCAGCTCGCGCACGCGCTGCAAACCGCCGGGCAAGGTGCTGCCCGCCTGCACGCTGAACCATTGATCCATGACCAGCGGGTTGTCCTTGAATTGCTCGGCAAAACTGGCCAACGCCGCAGCTTTTTCCGCCTCGTAGGGCGAGTTGACCAGCACGGCCAGCGCCGTCAGGCGTTCGGTCATGTTGTCGCTGTGCTCGAACTGCTCCAGCGCCGCTGCCAACACTTGCGGCTTGCCGCTGAGCATCAGGTAGGACAGCGCGATATTTTGCAGTGCGCGACGGGCAAAGTGCTCGGCTTCAGCCACATAAGGCGTGGCTTTGGACACTTCGCGGTTGGCCTGGTAACGCGTCCACAGGGCGTCGAACAGGCTGTCTGCCAGTTGCTTGCGAGCGAACTCGCGGGCAACGTGGATGGCTTCGACATCGGCCACGTCACTGATTTCGGTCAGATAGGCTTCGCCCGGCAGCGAGAGCATCTCTGCCACCATTGCCTGATCCAGTTGCTCATTGCCCAGCACCGTGCGCAACGCCTCGACCAGACGCTGATCCATGACCAGTGCTTCACCGCGCTGATGCTGTGCAATCAACTCTTGCAGCACCTGTACCGCCAGTTGCTGACCAGCATCCCAACGGTTGAACCCGTCGCTGTCGTGCTGCATCAGGAACATCAACTGGTCACGGCTGTAATCGAAGCTCAGCTTCACCGGTGCCGAGAACCCGCGCAACAGGGACGGCAGCGGTTTTTCGTTGATGCCGACAAAGGTGAAGGTCTGTTCGGCTTCAGTCACTGACAGCACGCGGCTGGTGCCCGAGGCCGCAGCTTCGCCCGCCAGTTGCAGGGCAATTTCACTACCCCCGGCGTCCAGCAGGCCCAGTTCGACCGGAATGACGAACGGCAGTTTTTCGATCTTGTCCGGAGTTGCCGGGCAGCTTTGCGCAAAAGTCAGGCTATAGGTGTGTTGTTGCGCATCGTAGTGCTCGCTGACGGCCAGCCGCGGTGTACCTGCCTGGCTGTACCAGCGCTTGAACTGGCTCAGGTCGGCGCCATTGGCATCTTCCATGGCCTTGATAAAGTCGTCGCAGGTCACCGCCTGGCCATCATGACGCTCGAAGTACAGGTCACTGCCTTTGCGAAAACCCTCGGCGCCCAGCAGGGTGTGGATCATGCGCACCACCTCAGAACCCTTCTCGTAAACGGTCAGGGTGTAGAAGTTGGAGATCTCGATAAAGCTCTCCGGGCGCACGGCATGGGCCATGGGGCCGGCGTCTTCGGCGAACTGGTGAGTGCGCAGGTAGGCCACGTCCTGGATGCGCTTGACGGTGCGCGAATTCATGTCGGCCGAGAACTCGGAATCACGGAACACCGTGAAGCCTTCCTTGAGCGACAGCTGGAACCAGTCGCGACAGGTCACGCGGTTACCCGACCAGTTGTGGAAGTACTCGTGGGCAACGATGGCTTCGACCCGCTGGTGCGCGGCATCGGTGGCGGTTTCGGCGCGGGCCAGTACGGCGCTGGAGTTGAAGATATTGAGACCCTTGTTCTCCATGGCGCCCATATTGAAGTCGTTGACGGCCACGATCATAAAGATGTCCAGGTCGTATTCACGACCGTAGGTCTCTTCGTCCCAGCGCATGGATTTTTTCAGGCTGGTCATGGCGTGCTGGCATTTGTCGATGTTTTCCGGCTCGACATAAATGCGCAGCGCCACGCTGCGCTCGCTCATGGTGGTGAACGTGTCTTCGACGCACCACAGGTCACCGGCCACTAGTGCAAACAGGTACGCCGGTTTCATGAACGGGTCTTCCCAGGTTGCCCAGTGCCGGCCGTCTTCGTCGGGGCCGCTGGCGATCGGGTTGCCGTTGGACAGCAGAATCGGGTAACTGTGCTGCTCGGCCACAACGGTGGTGGTGAACTTGCTCATCACGTCCGGGCGGTCGAGGTAATAGGTAATCTTGCGAAAGCCTTCGGCCTCGCACTGGGTGCAGAACATCCCGCCGGACTTGTACAGGCCTTCCAGCGCGGTGTTGGATTCGGGGTGGATGCGCACGCTGGTATCGACCACGAACTGTTCGCTGGTCGGGTGCAGGATCAGGTGGCTGTCGCTGAGCTGATAATCCTCGGCGGTCAATTCGATATCGTCGAGGCTGACCGACAGCAGCTCCAGCTGCTGGCCATCCAGCGCCAGAGCCGGCAGGCCGGCGCCACGGGCCGGGTTGCGGCGCATCAGCAGTTGCGCATGAACCAGGGTGTGATCCTCGAACAACTCGAAGGTCAGGTGCGTCTCGTCGATCAGGTAATCGGGCGCCTGGTAGTCCTTCAGGTAGATCATTTGCGGTTGTTCGGTGCGCATGCTGGAGTCCTTTTACTGATGCACGGCCAGCTGGTAGGCCGTGTATTTGCGGATATTGATAACGCCGGTGTCAAAGATCAGGTATTGGCCCTTGATCCCCATCAGCGTGCCTTCGACGATCGGATCTTTATCCAGATTGAAGCTGACAATCTTGGTCGGATACTGCTCGACCGGGTAGCAAATCTCGATGGGCTCGACGCTATGCAAAGGCTGTACCGCTTGCAGGCCGAAACGTTCCTGCAGGGTGTGCAGGCCTTCGGCGCAACTCTCGAACAGTTGCGCACGCACTGCGGCGAGGTCTACCGGCGCTGCGTCGCCCTTGAGCAGTGCACGCCAGTTGGTCCGGTCAGCCACTTGCGAGCGGAACAGGTCTTCGACAAACCCCGATTGCTGACGGGTCGCCACGCGCACGATCGGCAATGCCTGGCTGGCACCCTGGTCGAGCCAGCGGGTCGGCAACTGGGTGGCACGGGTAATGCCCACCTTGACCCCGGAGGAGTTGGCCAGATACACCACATGATCGGTCATGCAGAACTGCTCGCCCCACAACGGATCACGGCAAGTGCCCGCGTCATAATGGCAACGCTCCGGGCTCATGATGCACACATCACATTGTGCCAGCTTGGTCATGCACGGGTAGCAGTAGCCCTGGCTGAAGCTCTTCTTGGTTTTACGCCCGCAGTGAGAGCAGTTGATCTCCCCCAGGTATTCCAGACGCAGTTTAGTGCCAATCAAGGGATTGACCGGCACCTCGGTATCGCCCAAACGGAACGCATATTGAACGGTCGGCGTTTCCAGGCTTGCCGACATCTTGCTGATTGCACCGCGACCAATCTCAATCAATGGATGGCATCCGACTTGAACAGGATGTTGGGCACCGGCGCCGATTTCGAGCTGCATTCCTGCGGGCCCATATAACCGGTGCGCTGGTCTTCAGGCAGGTTCTGCACTTCCCAGGCAATCATCGCCTGCAACGACAGCTCGCGCTGTTCGGCAGTGAGTTTGTTGCCGTCCGCCCATTTACCGATTTCCACGGCCAGTTTCAGGCTCTGGTAGATCTCGGGGGTGATGTTTTGAATCATTTCGTTGAAAGAGGACATGGTTCTGTTTCCGCTCTTTAAAAATCAGATGGCATTTCTATCTGTGGGAGCGGGCTTGCTCGCGATTCAGGCAACTCGGTGCATCTGAATCAACGGGTTGAACCCATCGCGAGCAAGCCCGCTCCCACGCGACAATTCGAAACTTTATACAGCCTGCCTGCGCCGCGCCCAAAGCCCGCCCAGCAAGCCGGTCAGGCAACCGATGACCAGTCCGCCCACATGGGCGGCATTGGCGATCTGGCCAAAGCCGATCATCGACACCAGCCCCGACATGCACAATGCCAGCCACACCAGCATCATCACCAGCACACCGCGCGGCAGGTTATACAGGGGGTTTGGCGCCATCAACTGATAGATCCAGACATGCCCCAACAGCCCGTACAACACCCCCGACAACCCGCCAAACAGGCTCGGGCCGCCCACCAGGTACTGGGCGAAGTTGGACACCAGGCTGAACAACAGGCTCAAGCCGATCAGGTTGACGCTGCCCTGGCGCATTTCAATGCGCCGCCCCAGCTCCCAGTACCACATGCCGTTCATGGCGATATGCAGGAAACCGAAGTGAATCAACATCGGCGTAAACAGTCGCCACCACTGCCCGGACGCCAGGCTGTCAGACAAGGGGACAAAGTCGATGTACTGGCCATAAATGCTGAAGTCCAGAAACGTGAAAAACCTCAGGGCCGACAAATTGTCACCCAGTTGCGTCACCGCGGCCACGATTACGCACAGCAGCAACACGATGGCTGTGGCCGGGCTATCGCGCAGCTGCTGCGCAAAACCCGGGCGGGTCATGGCCTGCGGCCGTTCGACAACGGGTAAGGCGTGATCGGGGTCACCCAGCGGAAAACGCTGGTACAGGCTGCGCACGTCGTCGGCAATGGACTCAGGTGCCCACAGCACCTGCTCGCCTGCCTCTTCACTGACCCGATGGGGCACCTGCATGCGCCGCAGCAAAGCAACAAAACCGCTCAGGTCCACAGACAACGGCAAACGCAATACCGCTACAACACTCATTGAATGGCCTCAGGGCGATCTACATTCACCCATACAAATTTGTCCGGATCGAGCCGGGTTTCCTGGTCCAGGCGATAAGCCACCAGTTTGCCGTACAACACCGCGCTGTAATCCAGGCACGCCAGGTTCGGACGGATCGGCGCGGGCCGGCCGCTGCGCCAGTAGTGCCCGACAAACAACAGCGGTTCATCAGTGCCGTAACGTAACAGGGCACTTTTTTCAGTGGAGGACAGCGGCTGCTGTGCCACCCGTTCAGGCAGCGCGTCCGGCTGGAAAACGATATCGCCGTAAGTCTTGGGGTCGTCTTCCCAGAACTTGGTGCGAAAGAATGCCCGCGTCAGGCCGTCGCCACCGGTCAGGGTCATGCCCCCCGGCAGGCGCATGTCAGTGCCACGCAACAGGCGGTTGAAGCTCAGGCTGGCAAAGCTGTCCGACACCGCCGCGGCCTGCAAGAAGGCCTCGTCAATGCAGCCGTCGGGGTATTGCGCACGCAGGGTGGCGATCACTTCGCTGTCCCAGCAGGCATGTACCACCCGGAAGCGCCCGGCATCGACAAACAGCGGCATGTCGTAAAACCACTGCACAAACTCGCGCCATTCAGCGGGATACTTGTCGAACTGTTCGAGGGTTTCGTGGATCAACCGGGCATGGCGCGGCGTGTGCTCGCGCACAAACTGCTTGCCACTTCCGGCTGGCGCGGGTGTACACCAGCCCAGCGCGTTGAATTCATGGTTGCCCATCAGGCACAGGGCCTGACCGCTGCGTACCATGTCGTAGACAATATGCAGCGACTCACGAATGCGCGGGCCGCGATCAATAATGTCACCCAGAAACACCGCCATCCGTTGCGGGTGTCGCCAGATACCGGCGAGTTTTCGATAGCCCAGACGCTCCAGCAGGTGCTCAAGGGTATGAGCACAGCCATGCACGTCACCGATCAGATCGTAACTGCGCGCTGGATCGAGCATCAGTCAGCCCTGCCGCCCAGTCGGCTACCCCAGCCAAGCTTGGTCCGACACACTTCGTAGTAGTTGTGGTCCAAAGGATGAATCAGGCGCAGTTTTTGCGCTTTTTTGCTGACGTTGATGGTGTCGCCCGGCGCACAGGTGAAGTGGTTCTGACCGTCACACGAAACCTGCGGGTAGATCTGCATGTCCTTGGCCACCACTATTTTCAACTCACTGTTGCCATCGACCACGATCGGGCGGCTGCTCAGGGTATGCGGGTACATGGGCACAATCACGATCGCGTCGAGCTTGGGGTGCATGATCGGGCCGCCCGCTGACATGGCATAGGCCGTTGAGCCCGTGGGCGTGGCCACGATCAGGCCGTCGGCCTTCTGGCTGCAGACGAACTGGCCATCGATATGCAGTTCGAACTCGATCATGCGCGTGGACTTGCCCGGGTGCAGCACCACATCATTGAGGGCATCGCCCTGGCCGATGGCTTCGCCGTGACGGCGCACTTCGGCCTGCAGCAGAAAACGGTTTTCAACCAGGTAGTGGCCGTCAAGCACCTCAGCAACTTTGACTTCCAGTTCATCGGGACGGATATCGGTCAGAAAGCCCAGACTGCCACGGTTGATACCCAGCACCGGTACATTGTGCCGGGCCAGCGCGCGGGCGGCGCCCAGCAAACTGCCATCGCCGCCGACCACAATCACCATGTCGCAGACTTCGCCAAGCATTTTGCGTGACGAAGTTTGCAGGCCGTGACCGGGCAACACCTCGGCGATCGTGTCTTCAAGGATCACGTGCATATGCCGCTCGAGCAGGAATTTTTTCAGTCGGCGAACCGTATCGAGCACTTGCGAGCTGCCCAGACGACCTATGATGCCGATATTACGAAATTGCTCCATGGGGCTCCTGCGGGATTCTATGCGTGCGAAAATAACGATTATGGGCGAAAGACGACGATAGACAAAACCCTTTCAGCCCCGTGAACGGCTATGCTCGCACAATGACCCTCTTCCCCGACTTGCTCAACCTGCCCCATCAATTGCGCCACCCCGAGGTGCGCGATCTGGCGTGGGTGATCCTCGCACCACCGATGCTGACCCACACCCCCTGGCCCCAACGCCATCCATTGGCAGGCAGCGACTGGGTCCAGGCGCCGGAGCAACTGGAGCACTGGCTGCGCGAGCTGGACCGCAACTGCCAACCACTCCTGCACTGGCTCGAACTGGCCACCACCCGACGCCTGGGGCGCTATTACGAGCGCTTGTGGCAGTTTGCAGTGCAGCATGCCCCGGGCGTCGAGCTGATTGCCGCGAACCTGCCGATCCGCCTGGGCGGGCATACCCTGGGTGAGCTCGATTTAGTGCTGCGAGACCGCGACGGCGTGCATCATCTGGAACTGGCGATCAAACTCTACCTCGGCCCCCAGGACGGTGATGGCGCAGACCCTGCGCAATGGCTAGGCCCCGGCAGCAATGACCGCCTGGACCGCAAGCTCAAGCATTTCTGCCAGCACCAGCTACCCATGTCCAGCCGCCCGGAAAGCCGTGAAGTGCTGGCCGGGCTGGATGTGCAGGCGTTCAGCGCTCATTTGTGGCTTGGCGGCTACCTGCTGTATCCGTGGCCAGGGCAGGCCCGACCACCAGCCGGTGCCAACCCGCAACACCTGCGCGGGCGCTGGTTGCATCAGCGCGACTGGCCGGCGTTTATCCGCCAGAGCGCCACCGGTTGCTGGCAACCCCTGCCCCGGCATGCCTGGCTGGCTCCGGCGCGCTATGCTCCTGAGGGGATATGGGCGGCACAACAGCTGGATATCTGGCTGGCAGAACTGCACCCGCAAGCACCGGCGCAGCTGCTGGTTCGCCTGACTGAAAACGATGAGGGCGACTGGGAAGAGGCTGAACGCCTGTTTCTGGTTTCCGATCTTTGGCCTAATGTGCCGGGAAGCCCTGAAAACTGACACATCTCAAGTGCAAGATTGCTCAGGCCACTTAGAGTAAAGGAACTCCGTCAACAAGAACGGGGACTTTAGACCTGAACCGTGAGGAACCACCATGACCTGGAAAAGCACCGCCCATCACTACAGCCGGATGTCCATCGCCCTGCACTGGCTGATGGTGCTGCTGTTTATATTGATCTACGCCTCGATCGAGTTTCGCGGGATCTTCCCCAAGGACAGCGACGGGCGCAACCTGATGAAGGATGCGCACTTCATGCTCGGGTTGACGGTGTTTGCACTGGTCTGGCTAAGGCTGCTGGCCCGAACCCTGGGCGTTGCGCCGAAAATCACCCCGACACCACCCGCCTGGCAGACCGCTCTGGCCACTTTGATGCACTGGGCGTTGTACCTGTTCATGATCGCCATGCCGGTGCTGGGTTACCTGGTGCTGAGCTACAACGACAAGCCGGTGTACTTTTATGGTTTCGATATCCTGCCCCTGACCGCCAAGGACCCGGACTTCGCCAAGCAGATCAAGAGCTGGCATGAACTGGGCGGTACCATCGGTTACTGGCTGATCGGCCTGCATGCCGTGGCCGGTCTGGGGCATCACTATCTGATCAAGGACAACACTTTGCTGCGCATGTTGCCCGGGCGTTCTTAAAGCCCCAGGTCAAACCCCCGGCGGCCTTGCAGGCCGCCGGTGTGAACAAACACCACACGCATTCCCCGTGTAATGACCCCCTTTTCAACCGCCTGGGCCAGTGCCATCAAAGCCTTGGCCGTGTAAAGCGGCTCCAGTGGCATGCCACTGGCCACTTCATTGGCCCGCATAAACGCCAGCAAGGCGTCGTCCACCTTGGCAAAACCGCCACGACTGGCATCGACCAGCTCAAAATTTCGCTCCTGCAACCCGCCAGCCTGCAAAATGGCCTCAACCTGCGGGGCCACGCCGTGGTCCTCGGGAACCGCCAGCGCGCCATATACCCGACGCCTACCCTCCTCGCCCAGCACCAGCCCGGCCAGGGTGGTGCCGGTCCCCGCGGCCAGCCACCAAGCGTCGTAATCTTGCCAACCTATAGTCGCCAATTGCTCGCGCACCCTGCTTACCAACGGCATGCAACCCAGGGCCCCCGCCAGCCCGCCGCCACCCTCGGGCACCTGATGCAGGTTCGGGTACAGGGCCTGCCACGGTTGCCAAAAGTCCGGCTCATGCCGCGCCCGATACCCGGCAAATCCCAGCCAGTGCAGTTGCATGCCAAAGCGCTCAAGGTCGAGCGTGGTGGGGGTTTGTTGAGGGTGACCGCGCAACAGCCCCACGGTGGCAAAGCCAAAACGCTTGCCGGCAGCTGCCAGGGCATGCAAATGATTGGAATGGGCGCCGCCCAGGCTGATCAGCCCGTCAGCCCCTGCTGCCCGTGCCCTGCGTAAATGGTCAGTGAGCTTGAACCACTTGTTGCCGCTGATCAGCGGGTCGATAAGGTCCAGCCGCAATACGGCTGCTTCGATCCCGGCCTGCTGCAGCCACTCTACGTTTAAAGGCTGCAAAGGTGCATGAGGGTACCAGTCGATCAGAGACAGCATTAAGGGTCGATTTCCTCTAAAAACAGGGATTTTACTTCATTGCCCCGTATTCAACATGCTTTTTGATACAGGCCGCTTACATATCAAGCCTGGCTAACTTTACCTACAACTTACGACTACAACATTAAAATGCCTACTAAATCACAAGAAAAAAACTCTATTTCCCAAGACCAAGCTCATGCAATCTGAGGGAGCTGGCAGACTACGCCGGTATCTTTCCCTACAAACAACTATGAAAAGACCGAAAGATATGAACATCAACTGTATTAGCGCAATGTTACTTGGCAGCCTATGTTCCTTGAGTGCATTCACCCCTGCTCTAGCGCAGGAGCAAACACTGTGGTGGAGAAGTCACGAGTTAAAGCCCGGATTCGTCGAAGCCCTGGCAGAATTCAACCTTTCACCACAATTATTGAACAGCGATCCCGACAAGGCCCTCACAGACAGCAATGATCCTCTGACACCCCTCTACTGGATCCGCAAAACACTAGAGCAATATACTGGCGACACCTCAGGAAATTACAAAGTACCTGTAACCGAAGGTCATACTAATGGACGAAACAGGACAAGCATGCATGGCAGGCATGGTTTTTTTACTACCCCTGTATTTTTGAGCACCTCACAGTCTGTAGAAATCACAAGAACCCCATCCGACAGCAATATAACTTGCAGTGCCTGGACCATCCCAGACTTCAATGTGCCTTCAAGTTTACATGATGAGCTCAGGCTCC
This sequence comes from Pseudomonas sp. WS 5051, assembly GCF_012985715.1. Lineage (NCBI taxonomy): Bacteria > Pseudomonadati > Pseudomonadota > Gammaproteobacteria > Pseudomonadales > Pseudomonadaceae > Pseudomonas > Pseudomonas sp. WS 5051. The sequence goes on along the minus strand of NZ_JAAQWV010000002.1, from coordinate 33,780 downwards.
CTGCTGCCCCGACCGAGTACACGGTCACTTACACAGCCTCCAGAAATGGGACTCTGCTGCTTTCGTGCCAAGACCCGACACGCGACATGCAGAACGCCGGAAAAATGATTCCCCTACACGTCAACAAGGGCAATGCACAACATGTACCGATGTTTATTTTTGGCATAACAACAAAAGAAGAATGGAAAACAACCCTCAGCCAACAGCCCAATCCATCAGGAGAGGTGCTGTTATTCGACGGGCGGACCCGCTTCTACATGCCAGCTAAAGTCGCTAACCGCAACAAGAACATTGACATTATGCGGTTAATGCGCGAGCACCTGCTCATGACACTGGTAAACGACCGGCTCAATGGATTTGACAGTCAGTCGATAGCGGCCCCGCTCGACTTGCCCACGCCAGGCTTGATCAATGCTTCTTATGCTGCATGTTGCAGTGCATCAGGTGGCCAGGGACTCATCAAGATCAACTTTGGCGGAGCTGCCGTTCCCACCTCATGGGGTTACTGGCATGAATACGGCCACATGAATCAGGTCGGATGGACGTGGGGGGGGCTCTCGGAAGTTACGGTCAACCTTTACTCAGTCGCCGCTTGCCGTCGCCTTCAAGGGTCGTATGAATTGAAGGACTGTCATCCGGGCGCTGCCTACTCGGACAAAACCTGGGATCGGGAATCCGTGGGCAACTATTTAAAATCAGGCAAGGCTTATAACTTTGACGGCGCAATTGAAGGAGGAGACTTTAATCGCTCGGTCATGTTCAACCAATTGGCGGCCTCCTATGAGAACCTTTACCCCCAACTTGGAAAAGCTTTTCGTAAAGAGTTCAACTATGCAGACAACGCGACTGCTTTCAATACCAACGCCAAGAAAAAAGATTGGTTCGTTGTCAATGCCAGTCGTTTTTCCGGCCGTGACCTAAGAAGCTTTTTCGACAAATGGGGGGTGGCTTACTCAGCCGAAGCCAGCAAGACCATCGCAAACATGGAACTGGCACAACCTTTACAACCTGTAGGAGCTGACACCCGCAATAACTGGGCTATCGCGGCAAACAGTGCAAGTTCAACACATGGTCAGATGCAGGATGGTAGTGCAAAAAATATTGCATACGTCGCATACAACATCAATGAAGGCCCTGTGGACTTGACATGGGCAGACTCCAACTACACGAAACTGATCGTGCCTGCCTGGGATCAATCAAATAAAATCAGTTACCTCACCTTTCGGGGCACACGAAGCAACGGGGGCTGTGCAAAACGCTCTTTAAACTCCGCGACTGGCTGTGCTCAACCGGGTTACAGCTATTGGAACATCGAATACCACCCTCAAGACAATCCTGGGCTTAAAGGCAACCTAAGAGGCCGTATTCAACTCGCTGCAAGGGATTGGAAGTTACCTGCCTGGGGTGCCCAACTGGATATCCCGTTTACAGTGGCTGATACATTTCAATAAATGTATTAACAGTCTGCGGGCACGTGTATCCCCGCCAGCTTAAGCGTGGCTTGGCTGTAGTCCTTTTCGCTCGAAGGGAGGAGATGACTACACGCTTTCTTGGTCGGAGTCCAAAGCCACTCAGCAGGCCCACTGCCCGTCGGCTTTCATCCACATTTCGGCCAATAAACTGACTCAAGCACAGGCTTCTTGGTAAGGTGTGCGCCGAATTTCGTAGCCAGCTAACGACCTGCTGGCTGCTGCTATCTGTTTTCTGACGCGAGACACCCCGGATATGCCTGAGCCGATCCCTCTTAAAGATCACGATTCCGAAAAACGGCTGGTCAATAAAAGACTGATCGCCTGTGCGGCGCTGGTGCTGGCTATCAGCTGCGCCCTGATCGGTCGCATGTATTTTCTGCAAGTCACCGAGTTCGACTACAACTCCACGGTCTCCGAGAACAACCGGGTGCACGTGTTGCCCATCCCCCCGGAGCGCGGTTTTATCTATGACCGCAACGGCGTGCTGCTGGCCGATAACCAGCCCAGCTTCAATATGACCATCACCCGCGAGCGGGCTGGCGATACCGCCAAGGTGCTGGATTCAGTGATCAGCATCCTGCACTTGCCCGAAGAAGATCGCGCCGTATTTGCCAAGGCGATGAAACAGGCGCGCCACCCGTTTGACCCTTCAACCCTGCTGTACGAGCTGACGGAAGATCAGATCGCCCTGCTGGCCGTCAACCAGTTCCGCCTGCCGGGTATCGATGTCGAGGCGCAATTTGTACGCCACTATCCGCAGGGCGATCACTTTGCCCACTCAGTCGGTTATGTCGGGCGCATCAACGAGAAAGAAGCCAAGCAGCTGAATGCCACTCAATACCGTGGCACCCAATCGATCGGTAAAACCGGCATCGAACGCTTCTATGAGAACGAACTGCACGGCCAGGTCGGTTTTGAAGAAGTCGAAACCAATGCACAGGGCCGGGTCATGCGCGTGCTGCGCCACACCGATGCGGTGGCGGGCAAGAACATCGTGCTGAGCCTGGATATCAAATTGCAGGAAGCCGCCGAGGATGCCCTGGGCGACCGCCGTGGCTCGATCATTGCCCTGGACCCGAAAACCGGCGAGGTGCTGGCGATGGTCAGCAAACCGAGTTTCGACCCCAACCTGTTCGTGACCGGTATCAGCTCCAGGGACTACTCGGGCTTGCGCGATTCCATCGACAAACCGCTGTTCAACCGGGCCCTGCGCGGGCTGTATGCACCGGGATCGACCATCAAGCCCGAAGTGGCGATTGCAGGGCTGGACAGCGGCGTAATTTCCGCCTCGACCCGGGTGTTTGACCCCGGCTATTTCCAGTTGCCCAATGTCGACCACAAATACCGCAACTGGAACCACAGTGGTGATGGCTGGGTGGATTTGAACGCGGCGATCATGCGCTCCAACGACACCTACTTTTACGACCTGGCATCCAAGCTGGGCATTGACCGCATGCACGATTACATGGCCGAATTCGGGCTGGGGCAAAAAGTCTCGCTGGACATGTTTGAAGAGTCATCTGGCCTGATGCCGTCCCGCGAGTGGAAGCGCAGCACCCGCCGTCAAGCATGGTTCCCTGGCGAAACAGTGATCCTGGGCATCGGCCAGGGTTATATGCAGGTTACCCCGCTGCAACTGGCCCAGGCCACCGCGCTGATTGCCAACAAGGGCGTATGGAACCGTCCGCACCTGGCCAGGACCGTGGACGGTACGCCGCCGGTGGATGAACACCCGATCCCCAATCTGGTGCTGCGTGATCCGCGGGACTGGGATCAGGTCAATCACGCCATGCAGTTGGTGATGCACGACCCGCGCGGTATTGCCCGGGCAGCAGCCCAGGGCGTGCAATACCGGATTGCCGGCAAAAGCGGTACGGCGCAGGTGGTGGCAATCAAGCAGGGCGAGCGTTACAACCGCCTCAAGACCGCCGAGCGCAATCGGGACAACGCCCTGTTTGTTGGCTTTGCCCCGGCGGAAGATCCGCAGATCGTGATTTCGGTGATGATCGAGAACGGCGAAGCCGGTGGCCGGGTGGCCGGCCCGGTGGTGCGCAAGGTGATGGATGCCTGGTTGCTGGACAACCAGGGCCTGCTCAAGCCGCAGTACGCCAGCCCGCAGGTCAAGGGCCATGCCACGCCGCATGTGTGAAAGCCGCACCCTCGCCCTCAGGGTGAGGGTGGCCATGGCGATTTGACTCAAGCTCCCGAGTCACCCACTCTTGCACCCCATATGCATGCCTGTTTCTGGATATTGGATGACCCAGCCCCGCCGTTACCTCGTAATCAGTCTTGTGTCAGCACTCGTTGCCGGCGGCCTCTGGTATTCGATGCGCCCTGATCCTGCCGCCCCTACTCCTTCGGTAAACCAGCGCTACTCCATCGCACTGGATATGGCCCATAACGGCAAACCCGGTGCCGCCCGCGTGCTTTACCAGCAACTGGCTCGCACCGACTTGACCGATACCCGCCGCGCGGGCCTGCATGCCGAACTGCCCAACTACCCGAGCCCGCAAGCGCTCAAGCTGGCCGACGCCGATTTGCATAACCCTTCACCCCTGGTACGCAAAGCCGCGATCCAGAGCATAGTCGGGCTGGTGCCCAACGCCCAGCGCACGCTATTGCTGGGACCATTGCTCGATGACAGTGAACAGAGTGTGCGTTTTGCGGCTGCCAATGCCCTGCTTGGTCTGTCGCCAGATGAACAGGGGCTGTACTTCGGCCCCTTGCAGCAAGTGGTCGACGAGTTCGAACGCGACCTCAAGACCCGCCCCGATGATCCGCAGGCTCAAGGCCAACTTGCCCGGCTGTACCTGCATGAAGGCCAGCTGGACGACGCCCAGGCTGCACTGGAACAAGTCACCCGCCTGGACCCCGACAACCTCAAGGCCGTCGTCGCGCAAATCGAACTGCTGGACAAGCGCGGTAAAGCTGACCAGGCCCGACAATTGCTGGCCAGACAACTTCAAGCCCATCCTGACTCAGCCTATCTGCAGCATGCCCTGGGCATCTGGCTGCTCAATCACGGCCAGACCGAGTACGCCCTGCTTGGCCTTGCCAGGGCCGTTGAGCTGGAGCCCGACAACAGTGATTACCGTTACAAACTGGCCACAGCCCTGCACGACCTCGACCAACTGGAAGCCGCGCAACGTCAGCTCGAAGAGCTGCTGCAACGCCAGCCTGCCAATCGCAAGGCACGCGTGTTATTGATTCGCTATTGGAAGGAGGCCGGGCAATTGCAGAATGTGCAGGTGCTGCTCGCGCAACTGGAGCAGCAAAACCCGGATGACCCGGCGTTGCAGCAGGGCTTGTGAAGCACTGAACCTGCAGTGGCGGGCTTGCTCGCAATGCAGGCAAGCCGGCCTGAGGGGCGCGGGTGATGCCATCGCGAGCAAGCCCGCTCCCACAGGTTTCGGCATGAATCAGATGCTCAGGCCAGCAGCTTCTGGATCTGCGCCTGCAAGGTATCGAGGTCGAACGGCTTGGCCAGGATCGGCGCCGTCAGGGTAATGGGGCTGCCCGTGTCGCGGATCTCGGCCGGGTAACCGCTGATAAAAATGACTTTCAGGTCCGGGCGCAGCTTGAGCGCAGGCTCGGCGATCTGTACCCCGGAAATCCCCCCCGGCAAACGGAAGTCGGTAACCATAAGGTCCAGATGCGGCTTGCTCGCCAGGATCTCGAACGCCTGTTCGCCGTTTTCGGCCTGCAAGACCCTGTAGCCCTCGCCCGACAGATAGGCGCTCAGGACCATCAGGATTGAAGGATCGTCTTCGACAATCAAAACAACATCTTGCGCATCTTCACTCATAGGAAACCTTAATTCATGCCATCGCTGCCAGTATGACCCCAGGCGCGGTCATAGGTTGCGCCCAATTTATGTCTTTTGTACCAACGGCAGGCAAACCCTGAATAATGCCCCCTCACCCAATGTACTCTGCACGCTGATGGTGCCGCTGTGCGCAGCCACAATCTGCTCCGAGATAAACAGCCCCAGGCCTAGACCTGCAGTGACATGGCTGGCTGAAACCCGTTCGAATTGCTGAAAAACCCGCTGCTGGTTTGCTTCGCTGATGCCGATGCCCTGATCGCGCACATCGACCACGGCTTGATCGTCGTCAATGTAAACAGATACCTCAATGGGCTTTTTCGCACCATAACGTAGGGCATTAGTCAGCAGGTTGCTGATTACCTGCTCGATCCGGAACTCATCCCACTGCCCCACCACCGGCTGCACCGCCGTGAAGTTGACACTTGATTGCGCTGCGGTGATCTGTGCGGAGAAGCTCTCCAGCAACTGTGCAACGACCTGGGCCAAATCAACCGGCGCAGGGCGGATAGACAGCTTGCCGGTGCGAATACGCGACACATCGAGCATGTCTTCAATCAAGCGAATCAGGCTCTGGATCTGGCGTTCGTCACGCTCGACCATGGCCTGCATTTTGTCCAGGGTAAATGCCGCGGCGTTGTCGCGGGCCAGGTGCATCTTGCGCAGCTGGGTCTCGAGAATCAGCCCGTTGAGCGGCGTTCGCACCTCATGGGAGACGATCGACATAAAGTCATCACGCATTCGCACAGCATGCTCCAGCTCCACCTGGGTCAACTGGAGCTGCGCCAGCAGGGTCTCCTGCTCGCGGCGGCTCTGCTCCAGTGCTTCGACCTGCTGCTTCATGGCCTTGCTCTGACGATACAGCTCAACGAACACGCTGACCTTGCTTTTGACCGCATGGATATCCAGCGGCTTGTGCAAAAAGTCCACCGCACCGCTTTCGTAGCCCTTGAAGGCATAGTTCATCTCACGGCCGGCGGCACTGACAAACACGATGGGGATGTTTTTGGTCTTGGCCGTACCACGCATCATCTCGGCCAGTTCAAAACCGTTCATCCCGGGCATCTGCACATCCAGAATGGCCATTGCGAACTCGTGCTGCAACAGCAGCGACAACGCCTCGTCGGCAGACAGGGCCTTGTAGACGAGGCGATCCTCACGCTTGATCAGCGCTTCAAGGGCCAGCAGATTTTCCGGCAGATCATCGACGATCAGCAGTTTGGCTTGAATATCATTTAGCAGCATTGGATATGTTCCAGCTCGACAAGCAGACGGCCAATGCCGCGCAAGGGAAGGATGCAGTCCGGTTGAAAAAGCTCCAGGGCTGCGCGGGGCATGGTCGATACATGGGCTTCGTCCGGGTCCTGGATAATGGTCAGGCCGCCCGCCTGCTTGACCTGGCTCAGCCCCAGCGCACCATCGCGATTGGCACCTGTGAGCAATATCGCGGCCAGGCGTTGTTGATACACGTCGGCCGCAGACTCAAAAAGGTAATCAATCGCAGGTCGCGAAAAATGCACCCTCTCCTCCTGGCTCAGGGAAAAACTCTGATCCTGCTCCACCGAGACATGGTAGCCGGGCGCGGCAAAATACAAAGTACCCGGCTCGATCGGCTGCTTGTCCTGAACCTCCCGCACCGGCAGGGCCACGCGCTTGGCAAACACTTCTGCCAGCTGGCTGCGGCGCTCGTCGGGCAAGTGCAACACCACGATGATCGGCAGACAATAGCCAGGTCGCAAATCGCCCAGCAGGGCCAGCAAGGCTTCGACCCCGCCCGCCGAGGCACCGATCACCACGGCTTCTACTGGTCTGTGTGCAGCCATCAGGCTGTGCCGGGCTGTCATAGCTTGCGGTAGATCCGTTCTTGCTTGAGCACCGGGGTGAACTGTTTGCTGTAGTTCGAAAAATCCAGGGTTTCCTTGCTGCCCAGCATCAGAAAGCCACGGTGGCAGAGCGATTCATGAAACAGGCCAAAGGCTCTGTTTTGTAAATCTTTATTGAAGTAAATCAATACGTTACGGCATGAAATTAAATTGGTTTCTGAAAACACGCTGTCCGTTGCCAGACTGTGGTCGGCAAAGGTCACGTTCTCACGCAACGTCTTGTCAAAAATCGCGTAGTCGTAGGCGGCGGTGTAGTAATCGGCAAACGAACGCTGACCACCGGCCTTCTGGTAGTTGTGGGTATAGGCGCGAATGTTCTCCAGGGAAAAAATCCCCTGCTTGGCTTTTTCCAGAGACCGCGGGTTGATATCAGTGGCGTAAATGATAGTGCGATCCAACAAGCCTTCTTCGCGCAACAGGATGGCCATGGAGTAAACCTCCTCACCGGTGCTGCACCCCGCAATCCAGATTTTCAGCGACGGGTAGGTCTTGAGGATGGGCACCACCTCCTGGCGAATGGCCAGGAAGTGTTCCGGATCGCGAAACATCTCGCTCACTGGAATGGTCAGGAACTGCAATAACTGCATAAAGGCCGTAGGGTCATGCAGGATGCGCTCCTGCAAGGCCGAAATGGTCTGGCAATCGAACTGACGCAATGCATGATTGACCCGGCGCTTGATCGAAGCGCCGGAGTAATCGCGAAAGTCGTAACTGTATTTGAGATAGATCGCTTCAATCAGCAACCGTAACTCGATATCGGTGTTTCGTTGCACTTAGAGTCGTTCCATTTTCGGTAGCCAGACCCGGATCAACGAAAACAGTCGATCCAGATCGATAGGTTTGGCCAGGTAATCATTGGCGCCTGCCTGCAGGCAACGCTCCTGATCGTCCTTCATCGCCTTGGCCGTCACCGCAATGATTGGCAGCTTGCGCCAGCGCGGGTTCTTGCGAATTTCGACGGTGGCCTCGTAGCCATCCATTTCCGGCATCATCACGTCCATCAACACCAGGTCGATGTCTTCAACTTCATCCAGGCGTTCGATGGCTTCGCGGCCATTACGGCCGATCACCACAATGGCGCCTTTTTGTTCCAGTGCGCTGGTCAGGGCAAAGATATTGCGGACATCGTCATCCACCAACAGAATCTTGCGCCCTTCGAACACCTTGTCGCGGCTGCGGGCGGTCTTGAGCATTGTTTGCCGCTCATGGGACAACTGAGATTCAACTTTGTGCAGAAATAATGTCACTTCATCGAGCAAGCGCTCCGGTGAGCGGGCGCCCTTGATGATGATCGAGCGCGAATACTTGCGCAGTTCAGCCTCTTCATCGCGGGTCAGGTTACGCCCCGTATAAACAATAACCGGCGGGAACGAGCAGATTTCCTCGGTGGACATGCGCTTGAGCAAGTCGTTGCCGAGCATGTCCGGCAGTTTGAGGTCGATGATCATGCAGTCGTAGATCGTGTCGCGCAGCAGGTCCAGTGCCTCCTGGGCAAAACCTACGGCGCTGATTTCAATGTCATCGTCGCCGATCAGGCGGGCAATGCTGTCACGCTGCAGGTCGTCGTCCTCTACCAGCAGCACGCGCTTGACCTTCTGGGTCAGCTTGGCTTCCAGGCGGGCGAAGACGTTTTTCAGCTCTTCACGGGTGGTCGGCTTGACCGCGTAGCCCACCGCGCCCATATGCATCGCGGCCTCGACCCGATCCTCGACGGAAATCACATGCACCGGTATATGCCGGGTCGGCGCAAGGGCCTTGAGGCGCTGCAACACGGTGAGCCCCGAGTGGTCCGGCAGGCGCATGTCCAGCAGGATGGCATCGGGAATAAACTGTGCGGCCAGGCTGAAACCTTCGTCGGCACCGTGGGCGACCAGGCAACGATAGCCGAGTTCATGTGCAAGATCGAAGAGGATATGCGCAAAGTTGGGCTCATCTTCAATCACCAGGATGCAACGCGTGGCAAACGGCGCCTGCTCGCGATCATCCATAAAGCGCGCAATCTCTACCGGTGGCACAACGACGGGTAACGGCTGAGACCTGAGGGCCGCGGGTGCTGGCCGTGGCGCGGCAGTGGCGGACAGTTGCGCCAACTCCTCGGCCGACTCCACATATTGCTCCGGCAGCACCAGGGTAAAGGTGCTGCCCTGCCCCGGCTCGCTGCTGACCGTGATCGAACCACCGAGCAAGGTCGCCAGGTCGCGGGAGATCGACAGGCCCAGGCCAGTTCCGCCGTAGCGGCGGTTGCTGGTGCCATCAGCCTGGCGGAAGGCTTCGAAAATGCTTTCCTGCTGATCCGCGGCGATGCCTATGCCCGAATCGGTCACAGCAAAGGCCACTCCTTCTCCCGGCTCACGGGACACGACCAGGCTGACCTGGCCTTTCTCGGTGAATTTGACCGCATTGGACAGCAGGTTTTTCAGGATTTGCTCCAGACGCTGACTGTCGGTGTAGATCATCGGCGGCGTGCCGGGTTGAACTTGCACGTCAAAGCCCAGGGATTTTTCACCTGCCAGTGGCTGAAACATCCCGCGCAAGCCTTCAACCACACGCCCGACGCTGGTGTTCTCGGGGCGCACTTCAAGCTTGCCGGCTTCGACCTTGGAAATATCCAGAATGTCGTTGATCAGGTTGAGCAGGTCATTGCCCGCCGAGTAAATCGACTCGGCAAACTTCACCTGCTCTGCGCTAAGGTTTTGCTGCGGGTTCTCGGACAGCAGCTTGGCCAGAATCAGCGAGCTGTTCAAGGGCGTGCGCAGCTCGTGGGACATGTTGGCGAGGAACTCCGACTTGTACTTGCTGGAGCGCTGCAACTCATCCGCGCGGTCTTCAAGCTGGATCTGGACCCGATTCAGCTCGGTGTTCTTGCGATCCATCGCGTCACGCTGGCCAGCCAGCTCTTCGTTGGTCTGCTCAAGTTCGGCCTGCTGGGTTTCGAGGCTGGTTTGCGACTCTTTGAGGATGCGCGACTGCTCTTCGAGTTCTTCGTTGGCGGTTTTCAATTCTTCCTGCTGGACTTGCAGCTCCTCGTTGAGCTGCTGGGTTTCGGCCAGCACTTCCTGCAGGCGCTGACGATAGCGGGCAGCTTCGATCGAGGTGCCGATATTGTCGGCAATCAGTTCGAACAGCTCGATATCGCGCGCGCTCAGCGGGCGCAGAAACCCCAGCTCAATCACCCCGTTGACCCGGTCATCATCACTGGTCGGTACCACCAGCACACTGTGCGGGCTGCCCTGGCCCAGCCCGGAGGTTACTTTGAGGCTGTAGTCGGCAGGCACATTGTCCAGACGAATCAGCTTGTCCTGCTGCGCGGCCTGCCCGACGATGCCTTCGTCGTTGTGAATCAGCTGGTCCTGTACCTCTTGCTCACGGGAAAAACCGTAGCTGGCCACACGCTTCAGGCCGCCATGATCTTCACGCACGTAAACCGCCGCCACCACCGACCCCAGATACTGGGCGCAGAATTGCAGGATATTGCGCCCCAGCATATTCAGGGTCAGACGCCCCAGCACCTGTTCGGCCAGTTCAGTCTGACCGTTGCGTAACCACGCCTGCTGCTCCAGGCGCTGCGCAGTCTTGATCTGCGACTCGAAGACGTTGTTGTAACTATTTGAAAGCTCTATTAAATCTCGACGCCCTACATAGGCCAGAAAGCCGCTCAAGCCCAGCACAAAACACAGGTAAAGGGCGATACAGATAATCGTGGTACGGCTGACGTCTTCACTGCGCGCCATGCGCAGCTGCTGCTCCATTTGAATAAAATCGTCATATTCCTTACGGATTTCATCACTCAGGCGCTTGCCGCGTCCGGCCTGCACTGCCGAACGGTAGTCACCGTCCTGGCGGCGCAGGTCGACCATCGACTGTGCGTAGACATTCCACTCATCCTGCAACGCTTCAAGACGCTTGAGGCGGTCAATCTGCTGGGGGTTATCGCTGACCAGCTCCTGCAAACCTTTTAATTGCACATTGATTTGCGGCTTGGCGACGGCATAGGGGTCGAGGAAATGCTCATCACCGGTGATGAGAAAACCGCGCATGCCGGTTTCGAGGTCGACCGTCAGGCGCACCGCGTCATTGGCATTGCTGATGACCCGATCACTGTGCTCGACCCACCTGATCACCGACAGCAAATAGCTGACCATAACCACAAACAATGCAGCACTGAGCACACCGACGGCCAAAGGCAAACCGACGTTGCGACTCAGGAGCTTGCGAAAGCTTCGCTCGTCGATTGATGCAGGTGCGTTCATTTTCAGGCCCGTGACAGTCATAAAAAACTGGAGTTTGCCGGATTATCGAGCAATAGTTCTAATTTCTTACCTTTAAATACGTTTTTACACACATAGGGAGGCAGGTGAAGGCTATGCTTACTCGCTGTGGCAACTGCGCTTAAATTTTTATCGAGATCATGATTATGTCCGCAACACCCTCCACCATCCTTGTGGTCGAAGACGACGCCATTGTTCGCATGCTGATCGTTGATGTACTGCAAGAACTGGAGTTCAGCGTGCTTGAAGCCGATGGCAGCGAGCGCGCTCTGGAACTGCTTGAGGACACAGCCCGTAACATTGACCTGCTGATGACCGACGTTGGCCTGCCGGGAATGGACGGCCGCACATTGGCTGCCAAGGCCCGCGAACTGCGCCAGACATTGCCAGTGCTGTTTGCCAGCGGCTACGCCGAGACCCTGGAGATTGCAGAAGGCATGGCGGTGATCGGCAAGCCTTTCTCCATTGACCAACTGCGCGCAAAAGTCAAAAGCATGCTGATCAATGCATGAGAAGTCTGTGGGAGCGGGCTTGCTCGCGATCGCGTCACTGCGGTGCCGCTGAAAGACCGCGTTACCCGCATCGCAGGCAAGCCACACACATGAAAATCAAAAGCCAGGCATACCTCTGCAATTGACGGCCCCACAGGGCTGTGGTTTCCTACACATCTTGTATCAGGTGCCCTTCACAGGGTGAAACGGGAAACCGGTGCGTCAGGCTTTTGCCCTGACAAGTCCGGCGCTGCCCCCGCAACGGTAAGCGAGAGAAACATCACGTCCACTGTGCCACTGGCATGGGAAGGAGATGTTTGCAGGTTCAGCCCATGAGCCCCTCGCAAGCCCGGAGACCGGCCTGATTATTTCGAATAACAAACCCGCGGTGGGCGGGCGCTGTTAAACCCTGCGAGCTTCGTTCGCGGGGTTTTCTTGCGCTTTGCTGCCCGTCGTCCGACCCGAGGCAAGCGCCATGTCCATCAGCACCAGCCGTACCCACTCCGCTGCGAGTAGCACCACCCAAAGCCAACGTATCGTGGCCGCTGTCGGCGCTGCCGTACTGGGCGCTTTGCTCGTTTACTTCGCCGGTTTTTCGCATATCGATGCCGTGCACAACGCAGCTCATGACACCCGTCACAGCTCCGCCTTTCCGTGCCATTGAGACTGCCTGCCATGATCACGCGTATCGCTCGAACGGCAGGCTTTACCGGCCTGCTTTCCGCCCTGCTGCTGACCCTGCTGCAAAGCTTTTGGGTTGCCCCGCTGATTCTGAAGGCCGAAACCTACGAAAAGCCCGCAGCTAGCGAAGTGCACGAACATGCCGACATGGCCATGCCTGCACATGAGCATGACGCCGAGGCCTGGGAGCCGGAAGATGGCTGGCAGCGCGTGCTGTCCACCACCGGTGGCAACCTGGTGGTCGCGGTGGGTTTTGCCCTGATGCTGGCGGGCCTGTACACCCTGCGCGCACCCGCCCGCACATCCCAGGGCCTGCTCTGGGGCCTGGCCGGCTATGCCGTGTTCTGCCTGGCGCCGACCATGGGCTTGCCGCCTGAACTGCCGGGCACTGCCGCGGCGGATCTGTTGCAACGCCAGCTCTGGTGGGTCAGCACTGCAGCCTCGACGGCCGTGGCCATTGCCTTGCTGGTATTTGGCAAGCATTGGGCACTCAAAGTGCTGGGGGTGGCGATTGTGCTGGTGCCGCATCTCTTTGGCGCGCCGCAGCCGCTGGTGCATTCAAGCCTGGCACCTGAAGCACTGGAGTCGCAGTTCAAAATTGCCGCACAACTGACCAACCTGGCTTTCTGGCTGGCACTGGGCGTGATCAGCGCCTGGCTGTTCCGGCGCAATCCTGCAGGTCAGTACTCGGCATGACAGCGACCGGCGCAGCGCCAAGCCTGGTGATTGGCCTGGGTTGTCGCCGGGGTTGCAGCGCACAAGCGCTATTGGCGTTGATCGAAGACAGCCTGAGCCAGGCCGGCATTGCACTGAGTGCGATCCGTGCCCTGGCCAGTATTGACCTCAAGCGCCACGAGCCCGGGCTGCTGCAACTGGCAACAGAGCTAAACCTCGAGCTGGAACTGTTCAGCGCAGCGCAAATGGCCGAATTTTCACCCCGGCTCAGCCATCGATCGGCTACCGCGTTCGCTCAAACCGGTTGTTTTGGCATTGCCGAAAGTGCTGCCCTGGCCCTGGCCACACAGCTGGCCGGGGCACCGGCGGCTTTGTTGATCACACGTAAAAAAACCTCCATGGCGACCTTTGCGTTAGCCTGCGCCCGGTAAAACCCGCGATAATCGCCCGCCTCACTATGAGCGTTGTTCACGAACAGCTCTATCTCGACCTTTTCAAGAGACTGCCATGACCGTTTATTTCATCGGCGCCGGGCCCGGCGATCCAGAGCTGATTACTGTCAAGGGCCAGCGCCTGATTCGCAGCTGCCCGCTGATCATTTATGCAGGTTCACTGGTGCCGCAAGCGGTCCTGACAGGCCACCAGGCCGAGCAAGTGATCAATAGCGCCGAGCTGCACCTTGAACAGATCATCGAGCTGATCAAGGTGGCCGACGCCAAAGGCCAGGATGTGGCCCGCGTACACTCCGGCGACCCGAGCCTGTATGGCGCGATTGGTGAACAGATACGCTGCCTGCGCGAGCTGGGTATCGCTTTTGAAATCATTCCGGGAGTGACGGCCACGGCGGCCTGCGCAGCCATTTTGGGAGCGGAACTGACCCTGCCTGATATTTCCCAGACCGTGATCCTGACCCGCTATGCGGAGAAAACCGTGATGCCCGCCGGCGAAGAACTGGCCAGCCTGGCACAGCACAAGGCAACCATGGCGATTCATCTGGGGGTCAAGAATCTGGACAAAATCGTTGCCGAGCTGATTCCGCACTACGGTAGCGACTGCCCTATTGCCGTGATTCACCGTGCCAGTTGGCCAGATCAGGACTGGGTGCAAGGTACGCTGGCGGATATTGCGGCCAAGGTTCAGGCCAAGGGCTTCCGGCGTACCGCGCTGATTCTGGTGGGCCGGGTGCTGGCCAATGACAGTTTCGCCGAGTCGTCGCTGTACCGGGCGGGGCATGCACACTTGTATCGACCTTGAGTGCGGCCTGAGGGCTTTTAAACAACCATAAAAAAACGGTGCTCACGGGGCACCGTTTTTTCTTCAGCTTCGCAGCGAACGCCCTGTTAGTAGTAGGCGTTTTCTTTCTGCGAGTGGTCGGTTACGTCACGTACGCCTTTGAGCTCCGGCACACGCTCCAGCAAGGTGCGCTCGATGCCTTCACGCAAGGTCACGTCCGCCTGGCCGCAGCCCTGGCAACCGCCACCGAACTTGAGCACCGCGATACCGTCTTCAACCACTTCGATCAGGCTGACCTGACCACCGTGGCTGGCCAAACCGGGATTGATCTCGGTTTGCAGGTAGTAGTTGATGCGCTCGTTGATCGGGCTGTCAGCGTTGACCATCGGCACTTTGGCGTTTGGCGCCTTGATGGTCAGCTGACCACCCATACGGTCCGTTGCGTAGTCCACCACGGCATCGTCCAGGAACGGTTCACTGAAAGAATCGATCCAGGCCGTGAAGCTTTTCAGGCCAATGGCGGTGTCTTCAGGTTTGACTTCAGCCGGCTTGCAGTAGGCAATGCAGGTTTCAGCGTACTGAGTACCGGGTTGGGTGATAAAAACGCGGATACCGATACCCGGGGTGTTCTGCTTGGACAGCAGATCAGCCAGGTAATCGTGGGCAGCGTCGGTAATCGTTATGGCGCTCATGGAATCTCCTCGCAGACATGGGACGCAGTTTACGCCAATCGGCGCGCCTGACAAAGTCCTAGTATTTTTGTCAGGAAAGCTGCGGCCCATTCGTTCAATTTCAACCGCCCCTTTACAGGTTTTCGTAGCGGTTCATGTCCAGTACGCCCGCTTCAACCGGGTCGGTTTCATTGATGTACTGGCCTATATCATGGAAGTACTGCCAAAACTGCGGGTGGCTGCGGCGGATGCCCCAACGCTCGACGATGGTGTCGAACGTTGCCTGATCCTTGCATTGCTCCATGGCCTCGACAAAGGCTTCGACCTGATCCGCAGGGATGTTGAACATGAAATTGGGGTAGCTGCTCAGCACTCCCGGGTAGATGGTCAAGGTGTCCAGCCCCGGCTCAAGGCGGTACTCCTCGCCCAGCATAAAGGCCACGTTGGTGTGAGCACGGTTGCGCAACATGCTGTACATCTCGCGCTTGCCGTCTGCACCTTCGATACGCAGCATGGTGGCTTCAGGCAATTGATTGATCACGTCCAGCCCGGCAGCAGGCCGCGAGGTCAAACGGCTGAGCGCTTGCTCGGCGTATTTGAATTCCTGCGCAATATTGGGCCGTGAGCAGTATGCACCCGAGCAGCGGTTGATCGGGTCGGGGCGCGCATTCAGGGTGCCGGTGCGCTCAATCAGCTTGAGGGCGAAGTCACGCTTGGGGTCGGCCGGATCGAGCTTCATGCCGGTCGGGGTGTCTGTGTCAATTTTCTGGTAGTCCATCCACATCTTCAGCTTGCCGCTGTTCTGATACCAGTCGCTGAGGATCGACGCTCTGGAATCGGCGGGCATCAGGCGCAGGAAGTTGACTTCGGCACCGTTGCGGATCAAGTCAAAGTACAGACGGGTCTGAGCCTGGTGCGAGACATTGCCGAATACGTCGAAGTTGACTGCCAACTGGTAGTAGGTGCGCTCCAGCAACGGGTAGTCGAACAGCCACATGGTTTGCGGGATCTCGCCGATCAGGCCCTTGCTGACACTGGCGCTGTCAAAGTGGCGGAATACCGTGAGCAAGGCGTTATCGTTGCCCGCCCACAGGGTCGACCAGCTTGGAGGCGGCATATCGGCATAGGCCTTTTGCCGCAGCTTTTCATAGTCGTTACGCTTGTCGCGGTAGTTGTGCCACAGCGAAATAACGCTGCCAACGTCGTCGATCTGCCCGGGCATTGCCAGCAAGGGCGTTGCCAGGCCGCGATACACCGCGTCGGTGACATAACGGTCCCGGGCAGGCTCCTGAAACACGGTCCAGAAGTTGTCGCGGATTACATCGGTGGCAATTTGACCACGGCATACCGGCCCGCGGATAAAGGTGCGCACAAAGTATTCAGCGTTATCGAGCATAAATTGATAGCGCGCGACTGCCGGGATAGCCTCAAAGGTTTCAAACGGATTGGCACGCCCGCGTGGCCCGTAACCCGGCAGTTTGGTGGCATGCCAGTCGCCGCTGTAGAACAGCTGCTTGACCCGCGCCAGCTTATGCGCCCCCATCGGGTAGGTGATATGGGTCTTGTGCACGATCACGCCCTGCACCGGCTGCAAGCGATAGTAAAACGCCGTGCCCGGGTCATCGTTGGGGCGACGGGTGGCGATCAGGTCGACAGGTTGCCCGCTGGGCGTGCGCGAGCGCACCCATTGGAAATAATGCCCCGGCACACCGTTGTCAAAATAGGTATGGGCAAGAAACAGATGCTCGTACAACCAGCGCGACACCAGTGCTTCGGTGGAACCCGGACGGTTGAACAGCTCTTCCCACTCGGCAATTTGCGCAGCCTCGACCGCTGTGGGCTTGATGGCCTGCTGATCAACTTTAGCGCCCTGCGCCAGCCAGGTCTGCACGGTGCTGTATTGCTGGTCGGTCAGGCCGGTAACGGCCAGCGGCATACCCTCCCTGGGATGGCTCTGGGCATAGGCATTGAACTCACCGGGCGCCGGGCAGACGTTTTCGCGGTTCAGGCCCAGGACGATGTCTTCGGGCAATTTGGCATTCGGGGTCAACGGCGTGCTATGCCCCAGCTCCAGCATGCGGGCCATCAGGGCTGCTTGAGCGCCCTGGGCGTCGAGTACCGAGTAAAAGCCCTTGTTGCGCCATTCATTGGGGCCGCTGGCATCGTAGAAAATCCGCGTTGGTGCCACGGCATCCACCCGGTCGCCCTTGTAGACCGGTACCTTGCTGGCACCGCGGGTCGCGCCCTCTGCACTGCCGAGGTTGAGCTGGCAGGCCGCATCATTGCAGGCGTGACAGGCAACGCATTTTTCGGTGAGGATCGGCTGGATATCCCGCGTATAGGAAATAGCCGGGCTGACCAACGGGGCCTGTGCCAACGCTGTACTGCACACCACCAGCGTCACGGCGCTGGTGAGTAGGCGAAAAAACATGTGCCATTGTCCTGATATCAAAAATATGTCGCGATTCTACCTGTCGAACAAACGTCGGAACATGAATCAAATTCATGTAAAACAGCAGACGCTCAAATCCCACGCAGGTTTGTTATGATTTCGCATCTTTTGCATGGCTCTAACAGGTAGTCCTATGTCTGACCGCAGCGCTCGTCTCCAAGCACTTCAGCAAGCCCTCAAAGAGCGCATTCTGATTCTCGATGGCGGCATGGGCACTATGATCCAAAGCTACCGTCTAGAGGAACACGACTATCGTGGCACACGCTTCGCCGACTGGCCGAGCGACGTCAAGGGTAACAACGACCTTCTGGTGCTCACCCGCCCCGACGTGATCGGCTCGATTGAAAAGGCCTATCTGGATGCCGGTGCCGATATTCTCGAAACCAACACCTTCAATGCTACCCAGGTTTCCCAGGCCGACTACGGCATGCAGGCACTGGCCTACGAGCTAAACGTAGAAGGCGCCCGCCTGGCGCGCAAGGTGGCTGATGCCAAAACGCTGGAAACCCCGGACAAACCACGCTTTGTTGCCGGTGTACTGGGCCCGACCAGCCGCACCTGCTCGCTGTCCCCGGACGTAAACAACCCCGGCTACCGCAACGTGACTTTCGATGAGCTGGTGGAGAACTACACCGAAGCCACCAAAGGCCTGATCGAAGGCGGCGCCGACCTGATCCTGATCGAGACCATCTTCGACACCCTCAATGCCAAGGCCGCGATTTTCGCCGTACAGGGCGTTTTCGAAGAGCTGGGTGTCGAGTTGCCGATCATGATTTCCGGCACCATTACCGACGCCTCCGGGCGTACCCTGTCGGGCCAGACCACCGAAGCGTTCTGGAACTCGGTGGCCCACGCCAAACCGATTTCCGTGGGTTTAAACTGCGCCCTGGGTGCCAGCGAACTGCGTCCGTACCTCGAAGAGCTGTCGAACAAGGCCAGCACCTACGTCTCGGCGCACCCCAACGCCGGCCTGCCCAACGAATTCGGCGAGTACGACGAACTGCCGGCGGAAACCGCCAAGGTCATTGAAGAGTTCGCCCAGAGCGGTTTCCTCAACATTGTCGGCGGTTGCTGCGGCACCACGCCGGGGCATATCCAGGCCATCGCCAACGCTGTAGCCGGTTATGCTCCGCGCCCGATCCCGGATATTCCAAAGGCCTGCCGTCTCTCCGGGCTTGAACCGTTCACCATCGATCGCAGCTCGTTGTTCGTCAACGTCGGCGAGCGAACCAACATCACCGGCTCTGCCCGCTTCGCCCGGCTGATCCGCGAAGACAACTACACCGAAGCCCTGGAAGTGGCCCTGCAACAGGTTGAAGCCGGTGCGCAGATCATCGACATCAACATGGACGAGGGCATGCTGGACTCGAAGAAGGCCATGGTGACCTTCCTCAACCTGATCGCCGGCGAGCCGGATATCAGCCGCGTACCGATCATGATCGACTCCTCCAAGTGGGAAGTGATCGAAGCGGGCCTCAAGTGCATCCAGGGCAAGGGCATCGTCAACTCGATCAGCATGAAAGAAGGCGTCGAGCAGTTCATTCATCACGCCAAACTGTGCAAGCGCTATGGTGCCGCCGTGGTGGTGATGGCTTTCGACGAAGCCGGCCAGGCCGACACCGAGGCGCGCAAAAAAGAAATCTGCAAACGCTCCTACGACATTCTGGTCAACGAAGTGGGCTTCCCGCCGGAAGACATCATTTTCGACCCGAACATCTTTGCCGTGGCCACCGGCATTGAAGAACACAACAACTACGCTGTGGACTTCATCAATGCCTGTGCCTATATCCGCGACGAACTGCCCTATGCCCTGACCTCGGGCGGTGTATCCAACGTGTCGTTCTCGTTCCGTGGCAACAACCCGGTTCGTGAGGCGATCCACTCGGTGTTCCTGCTGTATGCGATCCGCAACGGCCTGACCATGGGTATCGTCAACGCCGGCCAGCTGGAAATCTATGACCAGATCCCGGCCGAGTTGCGCGATGCCGTGGAAGACGTGGTGCTCAACCGCACCCCCGATGCCACCGACAACCTGCTGGCAATTGCCGACAAGTACAAGGGCGATGGCAGCGTCAAGGAAGCCGAAACCGAAGAGTGGCGCAGCTGGGACGTCAACAAGCGTCTGGAACATGCACTGGTCAAGGGCATTACTACCCATATCGTTGAAGACACCGAAGAGTCGCGCCTGTCGTTCAAGCGCCCGATCGAAGTGATCGAAGGCCCGCTGATGTCGGGCATGAACATCGTCGGCGACCTGTTCGGTGCGGGCAAAATGTTCCTGCCCCAGGTGGTCAAGTCTGCCCGCGTGATGAAACAGGCCGTGGCCCACTTGATCCCGTTTATCGAACTGGAAAAAGGCGACAAACCGGAAGCCAAGGGCAAGATCCTGATGGCCACGGTCAAGGGCGACGTGCATGACATCGGCAAGAACATTGTCGGCGTGGTGCTTGGCTGTAACGGCTACGACATCGTTGACCTGGGCGTGATGGTGCCGGCAGAGAAAATCCTGCAGGTAGCCAAAGAGCAGAAGTGCGACATTATCGGCCTTTCCGGCCTGATCACGCCGTCGCTGGATGAAATGGTGCATGTTGCCCGCGAGATGCAGCGTCAGAACTTCCACCTGCCACTGATGATCGGCGGTGCGACTACATCCAAGGCACACACCGCAGTCAAGATCGAACCCAAGTATCAGAACGATGCCGTGATCTATGTCACCGACGCTTCTCGCGCCGTGGGCGTGGCCACGCAATTGCTGTCCAAGGAACTGAAACCGGCCTTTGTTCAGAAAACCCGCGAAGAGTACGTTGAGGTCCGCGAACGCACCGCCAATCGTAGTGCCCGCACCGAGCGCCTGAGCTACCCGGCATCGATCGCCAAAAAACCGCAGTTCGACTGGGCCGGCTACCAGCCGGTCAAACCGACCTTCACCGGTGCCAAGGTACTGGACAATATCGACCTCAAGGTACTGGCCGAGTACATCGACTGGACGCCGTTCTTTATTTCCTGGGACCTGGCTGGAAAATTCCCGCGCATCCTCACCGACGAAGTCGTCGGCGAAGCGGCCACGGCGCTGTATGCCGATGCCCAGGAAATGCTCAAAAAACTTATCGACGAGAAGCTGATCAGCGCCCGGGCAGTGTTCGGTTTCTGGCCGGCCAATCAGGTTAACGATGACGACCTGGAACTGTACGGTGACGATGGCCAGCCATTGGCCAAACTGCATCACTTGCGCCAGCAGATCATCAAGACCGACGGCAAGCCGAACTTCTCCCTGGCCGACTTTGTCGCGCCCAAGGACAGCGGCGTGACCGACTACGTGGGCGGTTTTATCACTACCGCAGGCATCGGTGCCGAAGAAGTGGCCAAGGCGTATCAGGACGCGGGGGACGACTACAACTCGATCATGGTCAAGGCCCTGGCCGATCGTCTCGCCGAGGCCTGCGCAGAGTGGCTGCACCAGCAGGTGCGGACCCACTACTGGGGCTACGCCAAGGATGAGCAGTTGGCCAATGAAGAGCTGATCAAGGAGCAATACAGCGGTATCCGCCCTGCTCCCGGCTACCCGGCTTGCCCGGACCACACCGAGAAAGCCACCCTGTTCAAGCTGCTGGATCCGGAGGCCGAAGAGATGCGTGCGGGCAAAAGCGGCGTGTTCCTGACCGAGCACTACGCCATGTTCCCGGCGGCAGCGGTTAGCGGCTGGTACTTCGCACATCCGCAAGCGCAGTACTTTGCGGTGGGCAAGGTCGACAAGGACCAGATCGAAAGCTACACGGCGCGCAAAGGGCAAGATTTGAGCGTGACCGAGCGCTGGCTGGCGCCAAACCTGGGGTATGACAACTAACAGGTAGCAACGCTTCCGACACCCTGCAGTCGCTGCCGGATGCGATCGATGACCAATCGATCGCAATGTCCGGCAACGACGACAGTCACTATGGGTTAATCAGGCTGCGTGGACAGCGTTGCGAGAACCTCTCCCGAGAGACGCTCACGCAAAAGTTGCTCTTCGCTGCGCTTGCGCTCATCCAGAGCGCCGAGCTCCTGTTGATACACCTCCCCGAGATCGGCATGTCGGTCTTCCAGCGCTTTATGCTCCACTTCAAAACGCTCCTCCAGGGCCAGGAATTCCTCTGGATACTGGCGCTTGAGGTAATTGATCCAGTAGCCCTGCAGGATCAACTGCTCCATAAAGGCCGGCGAATTTTCGGCTGCCTTTATTTTCAAATAAGCACTTTCAATCTCTTGCTCAGTGACTTTCGCCGCATGGCTGTATTGCATGCCCCTGGGCTGCGCAGGCAGGTCGAGGCGCTCGCTCAGGCTAATGCGATAGGCCAGTCGAACCTCCGCAGCGTCCGCTCCACGGCGTGATTGATAGGCAAATTGCGCCACCTCCTCCACTTGCCCCAAGCGAAACAGGCGCCGGCCCAGCTCGAGCAACGCAGGCCCTTCCTGGCCAGCCACCACTGAGCGCAGGGCATTGAACTCAAACACCTTCACTTCCAGATCGCTGAACAGCAGGATCCGACCATCGCCACAGGTCACATCGGAATGACCGATGATAAATAGCTCGTCGCGTAACTGGCTATCGGATGCAGCTGCCTGCAGCACATTCCAGACCCGCCGGGTCAGGCCCGGTCTGTCCTGGATATAGTCCTGGGTGAATTGCAGCTGATCCAGCAAATAGAACAGCCCCCTGCTCTCCTTTTGCGCCAGCAGGTCGTCCCAGATCACTGGCCTCGGCGAGCCTTGCGGCTCCCCCACACACCAGCGGGCCTTTTGCTCGGCCAGTTGCTCGGGTGTCAGGTGCTCCAGATGATCGAGGTTTTCGTCGACACCAGCGGCCCCGTACTCAGGCTCATCACTGCTGAGCGAACCGTTATCGGAGAAGGCCAGGCCGTCTTCAATGTCCTCAAGGGAGCATCCGAGGTCATTGCCCGAAAAGCTCCTGTAGTCTCTTAAGGTTGCATAGCCTGATGTGGAGAGCAGGTTATGGGACAAATCAGTATGAGCCATCAATGCGTCGTTATCGCCCTCAAACAGCTCAACAGGGATCGTATCGATCTGGTTGTTGCTCAGGTTGAGGGTTCTGAGGGTCGGGGTTGTGAGTACCCGGGTCGGCCAGCGCACCAGCCTGTTCCCCCTCAGGTTCAGGGTTTGCAATTCGCTCATGCCAGTAAGGTCAAATGTGTCGAGCCTGTTGTAGCTCAGATCCAGCCATTCCAGGTGCGCCAGTGATTGCAACTGGCGACTCAAGCCCTCCTCGTCCTGCAAGCGGTTGTGGGCAGCCTCCAGCCGGGTGAGGTTTTCAAGCGAGCCGATTCCCTCCGGCAAACGGGTCAGCTCATTATTATTGAGGTGCAAGGTACGCAAGCCGGGAAATTCGCGGATAAACCCTTGCGAGCCCCCGGCAGTAATGCGTACACCGCTGAGGTTCAGTGTGGTGATATGAGTCTGGGACACATTCAGCGGCGGTATATCCCCCAGGCACAGGTCCGAGAAGTCCAGGGTATGCACAGACTCGGGCTGCGCCGTTGTGACGGTCTCCAGCCCATCGCGCCAGGCCTGCATGATCCTGTCAGCCGCACGCCTGCGATCGACGGCACTGACCCAGCGTCCGCTTTCCCTGTGGCCCGGAATATTGATCCAGCCATTCAGGCGCTGGACCAGAGCGTCGTATTGGTGATTCCACTCGGCAAGCCGGGCGTCGATTTCCAGCACACCCATGCCACGGGCCTGCATCTGTTCAAGGTATTGCACTGCATCATGCAGGCTCAGATCGGGATGGACCCTTTGCAGCAGGGTGGTGCGGTTCAATTCCGGGGCACCGGGCTGAAATATCGGTGCGGGGCTCAACAAGACTTCATCCGTCTTCAATACTGGAGCGGCCGCCAACAACAGGTCAGGCCTGTCAGCGACAATGGCAGGGAAAAACTCGGGCGTTCCCCCGGTCCTGCGTGCTGCCAGTAATCCGATCGCTATATTGGCTGCCGTGTCGCGTCCCGAACGCTGGGCATAAGCCCGCAAATCGGCACAGCTTTGCGCATCCAGCTGGCAACCATTCAACTTCACCCCCTGCATCAGTGCCTCATGACCCACGAGAGCCGTCGCAGGGACCGTCCTGATTGCGCTGTTGCTCATATCCAGAAACCGCAACCTGGGTAGATCAAAAACCCCGGCTGGCCAGCTGCGAATGGCTGTATGACTGAGATCAAGCGACTCCAGCTTGGTCAGCGCCCCGATATCCAGCGCTGTCACCCGGTTGCCCTGCAGATTCAAGCGCACGAGCCCACGCAGGCCACTCAACTGCATCTGCAACGAGGGGCTCATCACCAACTCGTTGTGCGCCAGGTTGAGGTCTGTAAGCTGGCGCAAATCACCCAGAGCATTTGGCAGCAAATCCAGGCCGTTGCGGCTCAGGTCCAACTCCCGGAGCTGGCCGAACGCCTGCAGAAATCGATCCATTTCCTCGCCAGCCACCTCCAGTTCGCTCAAATTAAGGCGATGGACATGGGCAAACGCCTGCCCCCCCGGCACAGGTGGCAGGGAACTGATTATTTCGTCTGCCAGATCCAGCTCCTGATTTACAGTACTGACCCGCCAGGAAGGCCCGGCGCCAGCATCCTCCAACCCCAGTCGGGGTGAAATTCCAGCACGCCAGCAGCGCTGAATCTTGTCAGCCGCTTGCCTGCGCAACAGCGTTTGCGTCGTCTCAGGATCCTGAGATACCCAGGCCTCCAGAGCCTCGGAAAACCTGTAGTGCTCTTCATGCAAGCCGTTAACGCGCCGCATCAGCTCAGCCACGGCTTGTTCGCCAAGGGTCCACCGCGCAATTACCGTACTGGCAAACAGTCGGTCATGGGGCATGAAACGGGTCAGGCAACCTGTGCAGTAAGCGATTGTCCATTTCTCCAGATCCACCGTTCGCACAGGATGGGTACGCAGGCGCTCGTAGGCTCTTATGGCCGTTGACGGCTCAATGCCTGACCAATCCAGAAGCAAGCCCGCCCATAACTGCTGATGTCCGGTGAACAGCTCATCGGGCAACGTTGTTATCGAAGTTCCAAACAGGTCCAGGGTTTCAAGATCAGTGAGATCCAACAGGCCTGCTGGCCACTGAACAAGTCGTCCTTTGACCTGCAATTGCCGCAGCCGCGGCCAGCCACTGACATCCAGCGTTTCCAGTGCCCCCTGCACAGACAGGCATTCGATCTGCCCAAGGGTTGTCAGCCGGTCCATGAACTCACGGGTCAAGCCCTGCCAGTCGGCTTCCAGTGACAGCTCGCTGACCGTGGGCAACTGCGCCAATGCATCGGCAACGGGCATCATCTGTGATCGCTGAAGGCTTATTTCCAGGCGCTCCACGCTGGGGAAGCGCTTGACAAATCCGGCATCGGGCTCGCTCACCATCAGGTCGGCGCTCAGCCGCAATGTCCGCACATGGGAAAAGTCAGCGTCCAGTACAGGAAATTCACTCGCCCAGCTAAGGTCAAATTCAAGATCCAGATAAGCAAAAGGTTCAATACGACTCAGTACACCCTCCCGCCAACAACCTACCAGCCTGTCAGCCGTCAAGCGCCGCATCCGTTGGTTAAAGGGCCCGTTGGCTGCGCTCGACCACTGCTCCAGTGTGGTACGCAATGTGTCCAGCTCACGTTGGCGACTGGCTAGAAAATCGAATATATGCTGGGCAGACTCTCCGTCGTCGATGCGCTTGCGCACATAGGCCTCGGCCTGTTCGTCGCTGATCTGCGGGCAAATATCGCGCACACGGCTTATCAACGACGGACTTACGTCAAAGGCTGCCCCTTTGCCCGACAAGGCATAGCCGATCCGACCATTGATTCTCTGCAAGGCGGGTCTTGCTGCCACAGGATGCAATTTCAGCGTGCGGGCCATTTCCCTGCGATGCGAAGTGGCGTAGCGAGCCACTGCAGCCGGGCTGACGACGCTTTGACTGGCGCTCAGGTGCAACATTGCCTCAATGGCCAGACGCTCACTGTCGACATTCGCCAGCCCCGGCACATACAGGCCGGCCAGCGCCCGGTTCAAACGGCCCTGTTGCGCGTACTCACGCGCCAGCCGGTCCAGCCGCCTCGACCCCCGACCTGTCCGGCGCAGGCGTGCCACATCATTCTCACCGGCAAGCTCAAGCACTTCCTGAGCCGCAAACTCAGACAGCATGGGAAATCGTCGACGTACTAATTCGACATTGGCTAGAGCCGTCCGGCCTGTGCCGGTCAGACGGGCAAGCAGTGCGTGCTTGCCCGCTCTTGTGCCATCGACCAGCATGCCCAGCTCCCGCTCAACCCGGTATTGTTGCAATGTGTCCCTCAACAAAGCAGGCACGGGCAGGCAGTCCACATGCACCCTGCGCAAGGTTTCGTCACTGACAGCACTGATGTCGCCGATCTGCCCCAGTTCTTCATCATCGAACATGCGGGTCACGTGCCCCAGTCGACGCAGCAAGGTCGGGCGCTCCCATTGCAAGGGCTGTTCATGCTCGAGACGCCAGGCTCCTTCATGGTTATGCATGAGGATTGGCTGATAAGCATTTTCGTCGCTCGGATGCTTTATCCTCCAGGCATTAAGCTGCTGATCGAAGGCCTGCTCGTAGAACTGTCGGCCCACCTGGACCCAGGTTTTGCCGTCTGCCCGATACTGGCCCAGAGCATTGGGCTCAAGCCGGGTATTGAGCGGCAACTGGCATTGATAGGCCTCGATTTCGGGCCGCCACAGACGGGTTTCACCGTTGGGCAGGACGATTTGCCTGAACCTGTCGATCCCGGCGGACTCAGTCGCCAACCTGCCACTGGCTAAGTGGCCTGCAACCCCTGTTGCACCACTCAGCACGATATTCAGCGCAACGGACTCCACATGCGACCAGGCATCCTCGACATCGCCTGCCTGCCACGACTCGATGCCCTGGTAGATGTCCATACTCATCTGTAGAGCCATCACTGCCATCATGACCTCCCCTGCACCGGGGATTAAAAACGCTGCCACATTCAACACATCAAGACCAAGGCCAAGGTAGTCATCAAGACGCTGCTGCAAGCGCTTGCTGTCGGCATCGGCTGTGGGCACTGCAAGTGCCCGGGCATTGGCTTTGAGCCTGTCCAGATGAAGGGTATTGAGGGCCGTGAACAGCCCTGCTGATGACGTTTCGATGCTTACCAGCTCCAGCTTCAGGTCCACCTCATCAACATAATCTGCTGGCTCGATACCTCTCGGATCAGGCGTGGTCTTGTACAACTGATGATTCAATCGCTGCAAAAAAAGTGCGGCGTTTCCTTGGGGGACCAGACTGGCAAACAGCTGCTGATACGCGGGCAGACGCAAATTCAGACCCAGCTCATACTGAAATGCTTCCAGCGAGGGGTATTCTTTGAGTGCCGAGAACGGTGCCCCCGGGATATAGACCACCACGGGTTCAACCTCAGGTTTTTTCATCAGCGGCACACCGCTCAATCCGGTGCGCTCCCATTCCAGAACCGGCCACCTGGAACGATCCGGGCCGATAATCAACACCTCGTCCAAGACCTGGCCATAGAGCTGGAGCTGGCTGAACACTACAGGTTTTGCATATAACGACACACGCGGTTGCTCCTCCAGCAACGCACTGATCATGGCAAAACCAGAGTCAGTGATATGCCGTTGCAGCAGTGCCCGATGCAAGCGTACGGCCAGCAGTGCTTTTTGCGCCCGGATCATCAGGGCGCGCACCGCTGGTGGGGCAAAAACCGCCTGCAGATGGGCCTGGTACTGCTGCCCCAAATCCAGGGATCTGCACAGCTGTGAGAACACTTCGGGTGACATGGGTAATGTTTCGCGGTAAGCAAAACCGGGAACCGGCCGAAGACTTTCCCACTCCTGTCGGAATCTGTGTGCCACAACCCCAGAACCATGCACCAGGGTGTCCGACACAATGGCCAGTTGATCAGGGCCCTTGTCTGGCTGGAACCGTTCGACAGGTAAAGCGCCCTGCGGCGCCAACGCGCTAAGTTGTCCTGCGACCCTTTGGGAAAAATCTTCACTGGCGTCAAAGTTGAGCAGCGCAGCCTCTAACAGGCTGTGTTGGCGCACGGGCTGATTGCGACGCAGATAAAACAGCCGGTCTGTGTTGACGTCCATTGCCCGGCCTTGGCCAAGGTGACTGTGCAATGCCTCCTGCAAGCGGGGCTCGGCAAACTGGGTGATCCCCTGCAGGCCTTTCAGTGCCCTGGCCAAGGCCTGATTGGCAGCCCGGCTGCGAGCCTGGCTGTCGAGCAGGGCCTGACGCAGCCACCGTGGTGCGCGGCCGAGCCCATCGGCTGCTCCAGCCTCTGAAGCATGCGCCGGAAACAATCCCGGCTTGAGGCGTTTGATATCTGCCACAGCGCTGTGTTTGACCCAGGCGGGTATTCTGGATTTTATGAAGGCTGCGTGGGGCCCCGGCCCCGAGACAATGTACGAACTTTGCATGACCGGCTTCTTCCTGAAACGCATGTGAATGAGCGCCTCAGTACAACCGACAGTGCCCGGGCATGGGTGGTAGATAGTTAATGGGCCTTGAAGTTGACTACGCTATGGGATGTAGCCGTTCCAACCTCAGACAGCCGAGGCATCTATGAACGATCCTGCCGACAACAAGCCGCCGAGCTTCTGGCAAATGCTGCACAGCGTCATGGCCGCTGCCTTTGGCGTGCAAAGCGGAAAAAACAGGACTCGGGATTTTTCCCACGGAAAAGCCTCCCACTTCCTTATCATGGGGCTGCTATTTACCTTGGTGTTTGCCTTGACCCTGTACGGGATCGTCACGCTGGTGGTTCATCTGGCGGGGGTTTAGGGACGCAAATTGGCAGCGCGTACCTGAGTGCCGGGCACGCAAAGGCCTGGGGGGGCCATGCACAACGTTGGCATTGTTGAGCATGCCAACGCCAGCGAGGGCGGCACCAGGTAATGTCGACAAGCTCTTTAGCGGCTACATCCGCCTGATCAGCCTCGACCTAGCACGCTTGCTACTGGTGGCTGACCCAGTACACGGCAGTAGAAACCACCAGAATGATCAGAAAGAAAATGGCCCATGCATCGACCTTGCTGTCGCTTTTACGCGCTTTGACTGGAGTACTCATCGCATCGCCTTTTTTCGGTTTTATGGGTGATTGCTTGAAGTCCTTAAAACAGTTAAGTCCAGCAATGCCCTTCCCACAAGTAAGGGATTGAGAATCAAACGCTTATAGTCGTTTTGGTTCTTTGCATATGCTTAAACATCACTTTTGCGCATAACTACAAACTGGTATCGTGCCCCGCTCCTTGGGGAGTGCGCGGCCGTGCGCGCAGATAAGCTGTTAGCAGCCTGAGAACAGGACCTATATGTACGTATATGACGAGTACGATCAGCAGATCATCGAGGACCGCGTCAAGCAGTTCCGGGATCAGACCCGACGCTATCTGGCAGGTGAGCTGAGCGAAGAAGAGTTCCGCCCCCTGCGCCTGCAAAATGGCCTTTATGTTCAACGCTTTGCCCCAATGCTGCGGGTCGCTGTGCCTTATGGCCAGTTGACTTCGCGTCAGGCGCGAATGATGGCCAAAATCGCTCGTGACTATGACAAGGGCTATGCCCACATCAGTACCCGCCAGAACGTGCAATTCAACTGGCCTGCGCTGGAAGACATCCCGGACATCCTGGAAGAACTGGCCACCGTGCAGATGCACGCCATTCAGACCAGCGGCAACTGCCTGCGCAACGTCACCACCGACCAGTTCGCCGGTGTTGCTGCGGATGAACTGATCGATTCGCGCCCTTGGTGCGAAATCGTGCGTCAGTGGACGACTTTCCACCCGGAATTCGCCTACTTGCCACGCAAATTCAAAATTGCAATCAACGGTTCGACATCTGACCGTGCAGCCATTGAAGTGCATGACATCGGCCTGGAGCCGGTGCTCAACGACGCCGGCGAAGTGGGCTTCCGTGTACTGGTAGGTGGCGGCCTGGGCCGTACCCCGGTAATCGGTGCCTTCATCAATGAGTTCTTGCCGTGGCAAGACCTGTTGAGCTACCTCGAGGCCATCCTGCGTGTCTACAACCGCTATGGCCGTCGTGACAACAAGTACAAGGCGCGGATCAAGATTCTGGTCAAGGCGCTGACGCCTGAAGTGTTCGCCGAGCGTGTTGAGGCCGAAATGGTTCACTTGCGCGGCGGTTCGAACACCCTGACCGAAGCCGAGGTGCAGCGTATCGCCAAGCACTTCGTCGATCCTGACTACAAAGCCCTGCCCGACTTCGGCGCCGAACTGGCCGAACTCGACAAGCAGCACCCGGGTTTTGCCCGTTGGCGCGTACGCAACACGTTGGCCCACAAAAAACCGGGCTATGTCGCCGTTACTTTGTCGCTCAAACCTACAGGTGTAGCCCCGGGCGATGTGACCGACAAGCAGTGGGATGCCATCGCCGACATGGCCGACCGTTACAGCTTTGGCCAACTGCGTACTTCCCACGAGCAGAACATTATCCTGGCCGATGTCGAAGAGAGCCAGCTGTTCACCATGTGGGGCGAGTTGCGCGAAAATGGGTTCGCCACGCCCAACATCGGTTTGCTGACCGACATGATCTGCTGCCCTGGTGGTGACTTCTGCTCCCTGGCCAACGCCAAGTCGATCCCGATTGCCGAATCGATCCAGCGCCGCTTTGAAAACCTGGACTACCTGTTCGACATTGGCGAACTGGATCTGAACATTTCCGGTTGCATGAACGCCTGTGGTCACCACCACGTCGGGCATATCGGGATTCTCGGCGTAGATAAAAAAGGCGCCGAGTTCTATCAGGTATCCCTGGGTGGCAGTGCCAGCCGTGATGCCAGTCTCGGCAAGATTCTGGGCCCGTCCTTTGCCCAGGACGCCATGCCGGATGTGATTGAAAAGCTGATCGACGTCTATGTTGAAAAACGTACCGAAGACGAACGTTTTATCGATACCTACCAGCGTATCGGCATTGACCCTTTCAAGGAGCGCGTCTATGCAGCGAATAATTAAGAACAACCAGGTCATCGATGAAACCTGGCACTTGCTGCCCAAGGAAACCAGCTTTGACGAAATCTCCAATTGCGACGACCTGATCGTGCCTTTGGTGATGTGGCGCGAACACGGCCACGCACTCAAGGCCCGCGACGGCGGCCTGGGCGTGTGGCTGGACAGCGACGAAGAAGCTGAAGAGCTGGGCGAGGACGTGGCGAACTTTCAGGTTATTGCCCTGAACTTCCCGGCTTTCACTGATGGCCGCAGTTATTCCAACGCCCGTTTGCTGCGTGACCGCTATGGTTATAAAGGCGAACTTCGCGCCATTGGCGATGTTCTGCGCGACCAGTTGTTCTATCTGCATCGCTGTGGCTTTGACGCATTCGCCATCCGTGCCGATAAAGACCCTTACGAAGCGCTGGAAGGCCTCAAGGACTTCTCGGTGACCTACCAGTCTTCAACCGACGAGCCGATGCCGCTGTTCCGTCGTCGCTGATGCTGTGGCTGGCCCTGGTTACCCAGGGCCAGCGCCTGCATAACCCTGCGCAGGGTCAAGATTGCTCCTGCTCGAAAGGGTGTTTTTCAACTTCTTCACGGGTCAACTGGCTGATCAGTTCTTGCCTGGCCAGCAAACGACTTTCCCCTACAGCTTGGGTTTTCGACACATACTCCTGACTGGACAGCCTCTCCCTAGCCAGGTAAAGCCCCTGCATGCGTTCATGCAGCGGTGAGTCAACCGACTGAAAATGCTCGGGGTATTTCTTCTCCAGAAAGCGCTCCCAGAACCCCTGCTTTTCAATGTAAGCAATCCTCGCTTGCGCTGTATCCTCAGTCAAAACATACAGCTTGGCGGCTTCAAGCTGCTCGAGCGTGACATTGGCGACTCTTTCAAAAATCATGCTCTTGGGCCGCGCCGGCAAGCCAAGGTCAGCAGCCAGTTTGACCTGATAAAACATCTGTATCTCCAGCGGATCAACCTTTGCAATTCGCGCCTGCAAATCAGCCGGGCTGAGCCTCTGCGCCAGACGCAGCGCTTGTGCCGAACCCAAACGATAGGCCACACCCTGTTGTTCCTCCGCCGTCATGTTCGCCAAGGGCTCAGATGCAAAATCCGGGCTGACCTCATCGATCAAGCCCTGCAATTGGCGCACGTACTCTGATTGCTCGGCATGGACTGCAGCAATTCGCGCCTCAACAACCCCCTGTACATGTTTATCCAGCAGTTCGATCCGCAGAAGTCCTTGTGCCAGTTGCAGCAGCTCTGCTTCGGCATTGACCGAGCTTTGCGCAATAAAGATCCGGTAACGAAGTTCAAGATCCGAAAAAATCATCGGAATCCCATCGGCGCAGGTATTGGGATTGGCTGAAACCTCAAACAGCTGGTTACGTAATTCGCTGAAATCGTGCATGGCATTGAGAACTTGCCAGACCCGTTGGCTTAAACTTTCACGTCCATGCAAATACTGGGAGGACGCACTGAGGTCTTCCAGCACGCGAAAAAAATCACTCGACCCGGCGATATCCCTCAAGCTGTTCCATACACGCGTCTCTGAGAACGTTGGCCGGGACGCCCAGTGAAAGATGCCGCGTACCTGGTCAACATGCCGACGTCGCGGAGCAATACCAAAACTGATGCCGTACTCTCGCCGATAATTCTCAAGGCGGCGTAACGAGTCGGCACTCAAAGGATTGTCATGCAGGTGAGTAACACTATTGATCGCTGTTCTGCCAGGTGACAAAACCTCCAGTGGAATGCGACTAATATTGTTGTCACGCATATCCAGGGTCTGCAGGTGGCTGAGCGACTCAACCCCTTCAGGCCAAGTCAGCAGACCACTGTAGCGTAGATACAAACGCTCAAGGTCAACCATGCGAGTCACCGAAATACGCCTGCCCAAGGGATTTCCCGTTAAATTCAAAGATTTCAACCGGGTCAGTCCCGCCAGAGCCGAAGCGGTTCGCCCGCTCAATACAATATGATTGTCCTGCAAGTTCAAGTTGACCAATTCGGACATACCGGCAATTTCCACGGGCAACTCACTGAGCTGGTTACTTTTCAGGGACAGGATGCGTAAGTTGGGAAACTTTTCCAAAAATGAACCGGGAAACTTTCCATTGGGTGAGTTGCTCAAGTGCAGTGCACTGACATGGGAAAAATCTGCCGATATCTCAGGCAAGCAATCAACTGGCCAACTATTGAGGTTCAGCACATATCCGGTGTGCTCACCCACGCTCACGGTTGCAGTCTGTCGGCGCCAGACATGGAGCAAAGCCTGGCTGATTGCACGCTTGTCCTGGGTCGTCACCAGTACCCGCGGGCCATTGCGCCGCTGACTCCAGACCGGCGAGTCCACCCAGCGCTCAAGATCGCTACGCAAGGTTTGAAGTTCGGCCTTGAACCTGGCCAGTACCCGGGTGGTCAACGCAGGTGAAAGTTCAAGATGGTATAAAAACTGGCTGACCGTTTCCTCACTCATCAACGGAAAAAGATCCATCACAAGATCCTTTATCACCAATGGCCTGCTCGCTTGCGCGGCATGGCCTGAGCGACCGCTGAGCCTGTAGCCTGCCCGCCCATCGGCCAGGCGCATGGGCGATTTGAACCAGGGTTTAACCTGCTGCATCCCCAGCGCATTGGCACTTTGCGCGCGATGACCGGCCGCATGGGATGCAATTTTCCAGCTTAAAAACACCCCCGGGTCAGTGTCGGGAAGCCCAAGCGACATACGCGCGGAAGACGGCAAGGCTTTGGCCACACATCTGCAAAGATAAGGGCTGCTGTATATATCATCTGTCGCGAGGCCCAAAAAATGGTACTCGCCCGCGCTTTTAAAAATCTCCTGGCTGTATCTGGACAACGGATTACCTACGGAGCTCAGTACTTGACCTGTGGCTCTGTCGCGCAATAGCAAGCGCTGACTGGGTGGCCAATCAGGCAAGTGGGTAAGGGTTTGCCATGCCAATGTATTGCTATCAACGTTACTTAGAGCCTCGAAATAGAGTCCCTCCAGTGTAAGCGTCCAGCCGCCCCACCTTTACTCGGGCTGTGGACCCAGCGGTAGTAGCTCATCGATCCGGCTATTGGGCCAGGCGGGGAGTTTTTCCAGTGTGGCTTTGAGCCAGGCGGCGGGTTCGAGG
>NZ_JAAQWV010000029.1:0-3124 GCF_012985715.1 Pseudomonas sp. WS 5051 | reverse complement strand
CATTCCATCGAATGATGGTGAATGTTGATTTCTGATCTTTTGATTAGATCGTTCTTTAAAAATTTGGGTATGTAATAGAAAGTTAGACTGGATAACACTTTCACTGGTGTTTATTCAGGCTAAGGTAAAATTTGTGATTGCTCTTAATTGAGCAGCGAATTTTCGGCGAATGTCGTCTTCATAGTATAACCAGATTGCTTGGGGTTATATGGTCAAGTGAAGAAGCGCATACGGTGGATGCCTTGGCAGTCAGAGGCGATGAAAGACGTGGTAGCCTGCGAAAAGCTTCGGGGAGTCGGCAAACAGACTTTGATCCGGAGATGTCTGAATGGGGGAACCCACCTAACATAAGTTAGGTATCTTAAGCTGAATACATAGGCTTAAGAAGCGAACCAGGGGAACTGAAACATCTAAGTACCCTGAGGAAAAGAAATCAACCGAGATTCCCTTAGTAGTGGCGAGCGAACGGGGACCAGCCCTTAAGCTGTATTGATGTTAGCGGAACGCTCTGGAAAGTGCGGCCATAGTGGGTGATAGCCCTGTACGCGAAAACATCTTTGCAGTGAAATCGAGTAGGACGGAGCACGAGAAACTTTGTCTGAATATGGGGGGACCATCCTCCAAGGCTAAATACTACTGACTGACCGATAGTGAACTAGTACCGTGAGGGAAAGGCGAAAAGAACCCCGGAGAGGGGAGTGAAATAGATCCTGAAACCGTATGCGTACAAGCAGTGGGAGCCCACTTTGTTGGGTGACTGCGTACCTTTTGTATAATGGGTCAGCGACTTATTTTCAGTGGCAAGCTTAACCGAATAGGGGAGGCGTAGCGAAAGCGAGTCTTAATAGGGCGTCTAGTCGCTGGGAATAGACCCGAAACCGGGCGATCTATCCATGGGCAGGTTGAAGGTTGGGTAACACTAACTGGAGGACCGAACCGACTACCGTTGAAAAGTTAGCGGATGACCTGTGGATCGGAGTGAAAGGCTAATCAAGCTCGGAGATAGCTGGTTCTCCTCGAAAGCTATTTAGGTAGCGCCTCATGTATCACTGTAGGGGGTAGAGCACTGTTTCGGCTAGGGGGTCATCCCGACTTACCAAACCGATGCAAACTCCGAATACCTACAAGTGCCGAGCATGGGAGACACACGGCGGGTGCTAACGTCCGTCGTGAAAAGGGAAACAACCCAGACCGTCAGCTAAGGTCCCAAAGTTATGGTTAAGTGGGAAACGATGTGGGAAGGCTTAGACAGCTAGGAGGTTGGCTTAGAAGCAGCCACCCTTTAAAGAAAGCGTAATAGCTCACTAGTCGAGTCGGCCTGCGCGGAAGATTTAACGGGGCTCAAACCATACACCGAAGCTACGGGTATCATCTTAGGATGATGCGGTAGAGGAGCGTTCTGTAAGCCTGTGAAGGTGAGTTGAGAAGCTTGCTGGAGGTATCAGAAGTGCGAATGCTGACATGAGTAACGATAATGGGTGTGAAAAACACCCACGCCGAAAGACCAAGGTTTCCTGCGCAACGTTAATCGACGCAGGGTTAGTCGGTCCCTAAGGCGAGGCTGAAAAGCGTAGTCGATGGAAAACAGGTTAATATTCCTGTACTTCTGGTTATTGCGATGGAGGGACGGAGAAGGCTAGGCCAGCTTGGCGTTGGTTGTCCAAGTTTAAGGTGGTAGGCTGGAATCTTAGGTAAATCCGGGATTCTAAGGCCGAGAGCTGATGACGAGTGTTCTTTTAGAACACGAAGTGGTTGATGCCATGCTTCCAAGAAAAGCTTCTAAGCTTCAGGTAACCAGGAACCGTACCCCAAACCGACACAGGTGGTTGGGTAGAGAATACCAAGGCGCTTGAGAGAACTCGGGTGAAGGAACTAGGCAAAATGGCACCGTAACTTCGGGAGAAGGTGCGCCGATGGAGGTGAAGCATTTACTGCGTAAGCCCCTGTCGGTCGAAGATACCAGGCCGCTGCGACTGTTTATTAAAAACACAGCACTCTGCAAACACGAAAGTGGACGTATAGGGTGTGACGCCTGCCCGGTGCCGGAAGGTTAATTGATGGGGTTAGCTAACGCGAAGCTCTTGATCGAAGCCCCGGTAAACGGCGGCCGTAACTATAACGGTCCTAAGGTAGCGAAATTCCTTGTCGGGTAAGTTCCGACCTGCACGAATGGCGTAACGATGGCGGCGCTGTCTCCACCCGAGACTCAGTGAAATTGAAATCGCTGTGAAGATGCAGTGTATCCGCGGCTAGACGGAAAGACCCCGTGAACCTTTACTATAGCTTTGCACTGGACTTTGAATTTGCTTGTGTAGGATAGGTGGGAGGCTTTGAAGCGTGAACGCCAGTTTGCGTGGAGCCAACCTTGAAATACCACCCTGGCAACTTTGAGGTTCTAACTCAGGTCCGTTATCCGGATCGAGGACAGTGTATGGTGGGTAGTTTGACTGGGGCGGTCTCCTCCTAAAGAGTAACGGAGGAGTACGAAGGTGCGCTCAGACCGGTCGGAAATCGGTCGTAGAGTATAAAGGCAAAAGCGCGCTTGACTGCGAGACAGACACGTCGAGCAGGTACGAAAGTAGGTCTTAGTGATCCGGTGGTTCTGTATGGAAGGGCCATCGCTCAACGGATAAAAGGTACTCCGGGGATAACAGGCTGATACCGCCCAAGAGTTCATATCGACGGCGGTGTTTGGCACCTCGATGTCGGCTCATCACATCCTGGGGCTGAAGCCGGTCCCAAGGGTATGGCTGTTCGCCATTTAAAGTGGT
Organism: Pseudomonas sp. WS 5051; assembly: GCF_012985715.1. Lineage (NCBI taxonomy): Bacteria > Pseudomonadati > Pseudomonadota > Gammaproteobacteria > Pseudomonadales > Pseudomonadaceae > Pseudomonas > Pseudomonas sp. WS 5051. Next base: position 353 of record NZ_JAAQWV010000029.1, on the reverse strand, counting down.
ACGCGAGCTGGGTTTAGAACGTCGTGAGACAGTTCGGTCCCTATCTGCCGTGGACGTTTGAGATTTGAGAGGGGCTGCTCCTAGTACGAGAGGACCGGAGTGGACGAACCTCTGGTGTTCCGGTTGTCACGCCAGTGGCATTGCCGGGTAGCTATGTTCGGGAAAGATAACCGCTGAAAGCATCTAAGCGGGAAACTTGCCTCAAGATGAGATCTCACTGGAACCTTGAGTTCCCTAAAGGGCCGTCGAAGACTACGACGTTGATAGGTTGGGTGTGTAAGCGCTGTGAGGCGTTGAGCTAACCAATACTAATTGCCCGTGAGGCTTGACCATATAACACCCAAGCAATTTGC
>NZ_JAAQWV010000028.1:0-5040 GCF_012985715.1 Pseudomonas sp. WS 5051 | reverse complement strand
AACCCCATACGTGGCAGCAATTATAAGTAGCACGCCCAGAAGCCAAGGCCCTGCCATCAAAACTGCAATAAAAATAAGCACGCCCAATATGGCAATCTGCATTCGGATATCTCCCTTTTAGCGGCAGGGTACCTCCGCAGATATGGGCGTCAAGGTGTTTGGTATTTCCTAACCCTCGCAATGGGCACGTCCCACGCGGCTTGGCGTCTCGCTCAAGATCAACTAGGAGCCGACGTGCAGCAGTCTGACGCCAACACCCCTAATCCGGTATCTGAACGGTTTCGGCACGAAAACGCAGAGCCATAATGGTCCTAGCCGATAACGCACGTAATTCCTGATTGTGAAAAATCAGGTGCGCTCGATGCGGCTTGGTTTCCTCGTCCCAATGCTGCAGATCCTCCAGTCGAAACTGATGCTTGCCTTGGTAGGTCGCCGCGAGGTCAGCCGCCAAACCACAGGCAGCCTCTCCTGGCGTGGCTATGGCCCAACCGATGATGTCAGCCAGCTGTTCGGCTGGTGATCGCGGTGTAACGCCCTGGGCGGCGTTGCAGGCAAATTCGTTGTAGAGCTGAGCGCCCAGCTCGGGATCATCCGCAGGGTTTCCCGGGCACAACCGCGGCTCCCAGGGAAGCACATAGGTCGATTGACCGAGAACGTCTTGCCGGACGTAGTCCGACGGTTTGGCTAAACGCTGCATGAGCTTTGCTCCCAGGCGAAAATCGCATGGTAGCGCAGTAGGGGCAGCTGAAAGCTGCTTCCAGAGCGGCCTTAGCCGCTCTGATAAACCGCCGGCGAAGACGGCGTAAACAGCTGGACAGACGCCACCCGAGCCCACGAGGGGGGTGAGGAAAAATGGCCCCCAGGCCGAATTTTTCCGTTCTGCCCTGGTGCAGCCCGTCCAGGGCGAAACCAGGGTGCGCAGCATCCGGCCGCACCGCTTGCGTGCGCGTCAGGTGAAACCGGACCAACCTGGATTCGCGATGTAGCAGTCGAGAAAGGGACAACGGACCGCAACGAGACGTCGCGCAATTGCAGAATGCAGGTTGGTCCGGCTTTGCCGGGCGCGCACGCGGGTGAATTTTCGAGACAAGCCCGTCCAGGGCGCAGGGGAGGAAAGAGGGTGGAGGCTCGCGCAGCGAGTCGGAACCCTGAAAGCCTGACGGGGCGCTCCCCCGGAAGGTTTGGGCGTCCCGCAGGGCGGCCACGACAGACCGTAGGGATGGCGCGCTGTTGCTCTGCTTTTGTCTTGGATTATCTATGTGGCGTTCTATTGGTCGTTCTATTGCGTTGGCTATTGCTTCAGCAATAGAACGCCAATAGGAGAGGTATAAAGGTGAAAAGGTACAAAAGGGCAAAAAGCCAAGAGCATTCGCGCTACGCGCTCACCAGCTCGACCCCCTAAAGGGGGACCCCCACTCGCTGGGAAAGATCCAAAGCGGGTAATAACCCTGAGAGACAAGAGCACGAGCAATGATGGCTGACGCCAGTCTAAGGCCGCCCACTGGCGGCAAGAATGATGGCTACGCGACGCTCTTGATGGCTCCCACTGGCGTGGGAGCCCCTACGATCGGCTTTTAAAAAAAGCGTCTCGCATGACTCCACGCAGTGAGGATTTTGTTCCAGGTGCGACCACCCGGCTCCCACTCCCAACAGGCGTTCCAGACTTTCGGGGATTGTTTACCACTGCGCCCCCTGCCCTCTTCGGCGTCTGGCGGTTGGTGGGTTTTAGGACAGTGACAGCGCCCGTGGTTGGGTTTTTACGCTGCCCTGCCATTGCCTTCTCGCCCTTGCGGGTCGCACCTAACCGGCTATACCGGCTGCCGTGAAGAGATCCCCTTGATCGGCAGCTATTACTTCCCGGGCCCAAAGCATCTTGATTCCAAGCGTCGGGAAGAGGTGTCGGGGGAGGCTGGAAGCTGGACAGACGGGAGTTTTCCCGACAGAATTGGCTTACCAGGTCTCGTTCCCCGCACCGAAAAGCAGAGATTCCCCGAGACCTTGGCCAGAGCGATTGCAGTCGCCGCTGGCCCGAATGAAACCCTGCCTTGGCAGGGTTTTTTCGTTTTAATGCTATGTATCTATTACCCAAAGATATTGCGTTTGCTCGCTCAGCGCAAACCCTGTGTCTTTCACAAGCTGCCGTGTGGGTCTGGCAGCTGTGCTGCCTACCAGCACGGTAGCCAACAAGGTCCACCGGACCGCGTTAGGGAATGGTCGGTTAAGTCTCATAAATAGCAGTAGACTGTAGGGCACCCTACAGACAGAACCCGACACTGCCCTACATGGCAAAATTAACCATCGGCCGCATGGCAAAACTCTACGGTTTACACCGTTCAACATTGCATGAGGCCGTGTCTAAAGGCCGCGTAACTGCTGGCCTAGACGGTAAAGGGCAAAAGGTTATCGACCTATCAGAAATGATCCGTGTTTATGGCGAACCACAGGGGATCACCCTACACCGCCCTACACTTGACCCGACACCCTCACCCTACACTTCCCCTACACCTGAAATTGACGCCCTACACCCAGCCCTACACTCGCTGGTTGAAGAGGTTCGATTGCTGCGTGCAGAGATACAAGAGCTGCAACAATCACTTCGGCTGATCGAGCATAAACCCGAGCCTAAACCTGCATTGCCTCACAACGCGAAGCCAGGGGAAGCCCCTACTTGGGCAAATTTGCTCGACGCTCTCGATAACTAAAAGCCGTGGCCAGTTTCGCGGGCGCGAAACTTCATAGTTCCACCGCAAAGCCTCGCACACCAAGCCTTTCGGCAAAGCGACCCACCGCCGTCAGGCTGGCCCAGGTACGAATCACCTCCCGCCTCGACCGTACTGGAATCAGCCGCGAGTGCGGCCCGCCGAGGCGTACCGAAAACGTCCACTTGGTACGGGTGGTATCACGGCCGGCGACAAACTCCCTGACCGCGCTCTGTTGCACCAGGTGCTGCAGCGCGTCTTCGTGAATCCCGTCCCCGATCACAGCAGCAGCGCCGTGACGCGGGCCTGGGCGGTGTTTTCAAATAACAGGTACAGGCTTTCCAGTTCGGCGGGCTTAAGCACCTTGAGCACTTCCAGCGCTTCGACAAAGCCTTGCGCCCGTTCGCTGGCCAGATGCACCTGCAGGGTGTCAGCGCTTTGTTCGATCGTGCGCAGGTGCAAGCGCAGGGTGGCCAGCACCTCAGGCGACGTACTGATCGCGGCGAACGGATCGTTACCATAACAAACGTTCATCGCCGGATATCCTCAGCCTGACGTTTGAAGTCGGCGGCCTGTTCTTCACTCAAGGCACCGTCTTTCACAAACTGCAGCAACCAGGCATTCCAACTGATCAGCCCTTTTTTACCTTGGGTGGACAGTTTTTTTCCCAGCGTAAATACCATTACCCGAAGCTGGTTGGGGTCTCGGAGGACGCTTTTTTCATAGTCGAGCGTTTCTAGCAATGCGCTGGTCAGCGCGGCCTCAGCTGGATGTGTCAGTTTCATTAACAGCAGGCCGCGCCTTACCACTTCTTGTTCGATGAGCATGTGCGGTTTCCTTGTCCGAGTCAGTGGCCCACTACGCGTAAAACCACAGCAGGGGGGGCTGGCGTACCAGTGTAGGGGGGGGTTGGTTTCCGTGCCCAGAAAAAAAGGCCCCCACGACTCTCTCAAGTGTGGGGGCCTTTTGAACATAAGCGGCGTTATGCGAACCATAGGGAGGCAACAAATTGTCCCTTTTGATGGCCTCTTGAGGGCCTAATTAGTCCCTAAAACTGTTGCTATATAAGGGCATAAGGAGATAAGGTTTACACATCAAACATATGTCTACATCGTAGACAAGCCTGTTAGGAGTGTTACCATGGCCTCGCCTGTCCTGTCTTTTCGCGTGGAATCGGAGCTGATCAATCAGCTCGATCAGCTCGCCGAAGCAACCGATCGGGATCGTCAGTACCATCTCAAGCGTGCCCTAGCCCGCTATGTAGAATCAGAGTCCTGGCATTTTCGAGCGGTAGCTGAAGGCATTGCGGATGCAGAGGCGGGCAACCTAGTGGACTTGGATGCCGTGAAGGCTAAATGGGTGGCCCGTGCCGAAAATCGCATTAACCAGCAAAGCGGACAGTGACCTCGACGGTATCTACGAGCATTACGCGCCTTTGTTAGGCGCTGACGCCTCAGAAGGCGTCGTGTTTCACCTTATCGAAGCACTGACGATGCTGGAGACTTTCCCTCAAATGGGTAAGGCTTCGGACATTCCCGATTGCCGCGAGCTGATCATCTCGAAATACCCCTATCGAGCGATTTACACGCTGAAAGGTGAGACGATAAGAATTTACCGAATCCTGCATCAGCACGCCGAGCGTCCAGAAGATTGGTGAGCCCCTAAGCAAAAAAATCCCGCCGTTTGGCGGGATTTTTTTGTGTCCGATTTAACGCCGTTATGCGCAGCCGCGCGTGGGTCAGTTTTTTATACCGAACTTTTCCTTTACATGCTTCAGCACAAGCACCCCGGCTGGAGCCGGCAGTTCAGCAGCGCGGCCCAAGTGGTATTCGGCATATTGGCTGCTGCCGTCTGGCTCAGCCGTGACGTTAATAGCGATCAGTATTCGACTGTGTGAAAGGGGTTCGTTTCTGTTCATTGTACGGCCGCCGGTAAGTATTCTCCGGAGAATAGTTACCGGTATGGTGCGAAGTTTCAGGCATCCGCGTAGCGGCACAATGAGCCTATCGCTAGGCTCAGCAGCCTTGGCCGAATTTTCCGGTCAGAGGCTGAGTTTTTCAGTTACTTAATTTTTTCGCGGTAGTTCTTGTTAGATCTTTCAGCGATCTTCGCAATCCGACGAGCCCTGCTTGATTCGGTCTGACCGGAAAGCAACATCCATGCAAGTACTGCAAGAAGGATACAGACACTCAGGGCCGCGCAAGCAACCAGCCAAACCCCATACGTGGCAGCAATTATAAGTAGCACGCCCAGAAGCCAAGGCCCTGCCATCAAAACTGCAATAAAAATAAGCACGCCCAATATGGCAATCTGCATTCGGATATCTCCCTTTTAGCGGCAG
>NZ_JAAQWV010000027.1:0-21572 GCF_012985715.1 Pseudomonas sp. WS 5051 | reverse complement strand
TTCTTTTCGGTCACTTGTTTGACCGCCTGGATTTTGAATTCTTCGGGATATCGCTGGTTGCTCATGGCACCTCCTAATGGGCCTCATTTTAAGGCTTGGAGGTGTCTACGAAACTAGGGGCGATTCACAGAGTGTGAACAGAGGCAGGCATGAATTCACGTTCACATTGCCTTGTGTGAACGAAGCCTATAATTTGTGAACGTTTTCTTAGACAACAAAAAAGGGCCCACCTTTCGGTGAGCCCTTCTAGACCGCCCAGCAGAGCGGATTTTGTTTGGTAGGCGCGATTGGACTCGAACCAACGACCCCCACCATGTCAAGGTGGTGCTCTAACCAACTGAGCTACGTGCCTGCTGTGGGGTCGCATTCTATAGATTTGCGGAGGGGTGTCAACACCTTTTTTGCAGCTAACCCTATGAATAGTCGAATTTTTTATTTTTAACCCGAAAACACTTAGCCGCCAGTGGCTGGCGGGCGGTTTTCAACTCAGGTAGCATCGGCTTCACTCGTAAAAAATATAAAACAGAGGCTGCAGAATGTCGAACACTCCCTATCCCCAGTCCTACTATGCGGCTTCAGCCAATCCAGCCCCTGGGCGCCCTGCCCTGCAGGGCGAGGTGGAGACGGATGTGTGTGTTATCGGCGCCGGTTATACCGGGCTGTCGAGTGCGCTGTTTTTGCTGGAGGCCGGCTTCAAGGTCACGGTCCTGGAAGCAGCGAAGGTGGGGTTCGGTGCTTCCGGACGCAATGGCGGCCAGATCGTTAACAGTTACAGCCGCGATATCGATGTGATCGAACGCACTGTCGGCGCCAAGCAGGCTCAGTTGCTGGGGCAGATGGCCTTTGAAGGCGGCAAGATCATTCGTGAGCGTGTGGCCAAGTATCAGATCCAGTGCGATTTGAAAGACGGCGGCGTGTTTGCCGCCATCACCGCCAAGCAGATGGGCCATCTGGAAGCGCAGAAAAAACTCTGGGAGCGTTATGGCAATACGTCACTGGAGCTGCTGGATCAGCGCCGGATTCGTGAAGTGGTTGCCTGTGATCAGTATCAGGGCGGGCTGCTGGATATGAGCGGCGGGCATATTCATCCGCTTAATCTGGCGCTGGGCGAAGCCGCTGCCGTGGAGTCGTTGGGCGGCACCATTTATGAGCAGTCCCCCGCTGTTCGCATTGAACGCGGCGCCAATCCTGTGGTGCATACCCCCCAGGGCAAGGTGCGAGCCAAGTTCATTATCGTCGCAGGCAATGCCTATCTGGGCAATCTGGTACCGGAGCTGGCTTCCAAGTCCATGCCCTGCGGTACACAGGTAATCACCACCGAGCCCCTGGGTGATGAGCTGGCCAAGACTCTGTTGCCACAGGACTATTGCGTTGAGGACTGTAACTACTTGCTCGACTACTATCGCCTGTCCGGTGACAAGCGTCTGATTTTCGGGGGTGGCGTGGTGTATGGCGCACGGGACCCTGCCAATATCGAGGCGATTATCCGGCCGAAAATGCTCAAGGCTTTCCCGCAGCTCAAGGATGTGAAAATTGACTACGCGTGGACGGGCAACTTCCTGCTGACGCTGTCACGCCTGCCTCAGGTCGGTCGTATCGGTGACAACATCTATTACTCACAAGGTTGCAGCGGGCATGGCGTGACCTATACCCATCTGGCTGGCAAGGTGCTGGCTGAAGCCCTGCGCGGGCAGGCAGAGCGTTTTGATGCGTTTGCCGATCTGCCCCACTACCCTTTCCCCGGCGGACAGCTGTTGCGTACACCGCTGACTGCTTTGGGTGCCTGGTATTACAGCTTGCGGGACAAGTTCGGCTTTTAACTCTTGTGGTGGCTATGTGGGAGCGGGCTTGCTCGCGATGGCATCGCTGCGTTGTGCCAGTCACACCGCGTCGCTTGCATCGCAGGCAAGCCAGCTCCCACAGGGTGATGCCAACGCTTACTTTTGGGACTCCAGAGTCTTGATCGCTGTAGCCCCGGCCTGTTCCTGGCCCGAGCGGGACAGTTCATTGGCAATTTTCAGCCAGCGGGTCTTGTCGACGTTGGCCGGCAACTGGGTTGGCGACAGGATCAGCACGGCCCAGCCGCCAGCATCCTTCCACGCCGACTCGAATTTGCTGAAGTCCATCAACCGCCGACGCTCCATACCTGAACGCAGCAACACCGTGCCTTTGGCGCGGTTGTAACCCACCAGCATCGCGTAGCGCGGCTCGGACCACAGGGTGCCGTCGCTAAATCGCAGCATCACCGGGTAGCCGGCTGCCACTTGAGTCAGCAACGCAGACAGGGATTTGTCCAGCGGGTACACCATCAGCCCGTAACCCGCCGCAAGCTGCTCGATATTAGATTGCAATGAGGCTTCGGCACCCGGTAACTGCAGCGGTTTGACCAAAAGTCCGGGGGTGATGCGGACTCTTTGCTCACTGAGCATGCCCGCCAATATTTGCGGGGCACCCTGGTTGGCATTGCCGCGGAAAAACGGCACGCCATTGAGCTCTACCCGTTCTGGCAAGCGTCGAAACTCAGGGGGTTCGACACTGGCGCAGCCCACCATCGCTAACGCAAACACCCCCATCAGCCACAGCCGCGCCGATTTTGCCCCTGTCACTGCCCGCATATTGCCTCGCTCTTAATAAACGCCAGACCTCAAAGTCCGCCATGACCGTCAATCATAGGGCGCCAATAATGCGAGGTATAGCCTTAAGCCACAGCCCAATGGCTGATATAGAGCGAATCGATTAGCCCTACACGACCTTCGGTCAATAGACTGCAACATCGCACAGGCTAGACTGTCATCTGCTTAGCGTGTGTTTGAGCCCGTAGGGGGCAAAGGAGGCACTGATGAGCCCGATACTCACTATTTTTCTGCTGATTGCCGGTTGGCTGGCCGTTGCTGGCGCCATGCTCTGGGGCCTGATGCGTATTAGCCGCCATCATCACCCGCAGGTGCAGGCAAAACCGCAAGATATCCCTGAAAAACCGGTAGCTGGCGCAGCAAGCGCACATTGAACCCACAAAAAAGCCGTCCACCCCAAAGAGAGTGGACGGCTTTTTAACATCAACCTGCGTTTACTTGATCAGCGCAGCCTGACGCCTTTCCCGGATCTGACGCGCCACAATGTTGAGTGTTTCAACCGTGGCCGAGAACGCCATCGCTGCATACACGTAACCTTTCGGCACATGGGCACCGAACCCTTCAGCGATCAAGGTCATGCCGATCATGATCAGGAAGGCCAGGGCCAGCATCACTACGGTCGGGTTGTCGTTGATGAACTTGGCCAGAGGCTCCGAAGCCAGCAACATCACCATCACCGCCACCACCACTGCAATCACCATGATCGGCAAGTGCTCGGTCATGCCCACCGCCGTAATGATGCTGTCGATGGAAAACACCAGGTCAAGCATGAGGATCTGGCCGATGGCAGCGGCAAAGCCCAAGGTGACTTTCGACGACACACTGTCGGCCTTTTCTTCCACTTGCGGAGTCATGCTGTGGTGGATTTCGCTGGTGGCCTTCCACACCAGAAACAGACCACCGGCAATCAGGATCATGTCCTTCCACGAGAAGGCCTTGCCCAGCACTTCAAATACCGGCGTGGTCAGTTGCACGATGTAGGCAATGGTACCCAGCAAGCCCAGACGCAGGATCAGCGCCATGCCGATACCAATACGGCGTGCCTTGGTGCGGTATTGCTCAGGCAGTTTGTTGGTCAAAATCGAGATAAAGATCAGGTTATCGATACCCAGCACGATTTCCATCACGATCAACGTGGCTAAAGCGACCCAGGCTGCGGGGCTGGCAGCCAGTTGTAAAAGATATTCCATAGGTGTGTTCGGACTCTGCAGTAAGACCAGTTAAATAGCTTTAGATGAATCTTGCTTTTCTTGCTCAGGCTTTTCTTTTTCAATCAGCCCACCGGTGGCTTCGCTGAGCGCTTGCTCCGCAGCCTTGTGAGTGTCATCAATTGCCTGTTTAGCGGATTCAGCGGTTTTGCTCAGCACCTGTTGCGCGGCTTTTTCAGCCTGGTCGCAACCCGCAATCGCCAGCAAACCTGCCGATAACAGTACGGCTACTGCTGCTTTTTTCATGTTCATGGTCATTTCCCTCTCTAAACCGGCGGCCACCAAAGTGGCTTGCGCATAACGCGGGATTCTAGAGAATCCAACACTTCAGGAAAATTCGTATTTTTAAACGCTATACTTCGGTTTTTACGAAGTGTTGCGACGCTGATGCTTAATTACCGCCAATTGCATTACTTCTGGGTCGTGGCCAAGACCGGCAGCATTGTTCGCGCTTGCGAGCAACTGAACCTCACGCCGCAGACGATCAGCGGGCAAATCAGCCTGCTCGAAGATACCTATGGCCTGCCGTTGTTTCGCCGGGTCGGACGCCAACTGGAGCTGACCGAGACCGGACGCCAGGTGCTGCCTTATGCCGAGCAGATCTTTCAGGTCGGCAGTGAACTGGAAAGCATGCTGCGCATGGCGCCCAAGGAACAACAGATCTTGTTTCGAGTGGGTGTGGCCGACGTGGTGCCCAAGTCGATTGTGTACCGCCTGATTGCTCCGACCATGGAGCTGGATAAACCGATTCGCATCACCTGTCGCGAAGACAAGCTTGACCGGCTACTCGCGGACCTCGCTATTCAGCGTCTTGATTTGGTAATTTCCGACAGCCCTATGCCTTCGCACCTGGATATCAAGGGTTTCAGTCAAAAACTGGGCGAGTGCGGCATCAGTTTTTTTGCTACTGCGACGCTGGCCCAAGACTATGCCGAAAACTTTCCGCATTGCCTGCAAGGCGCGCCGCTACTGATCCCCGGGCCCGAAACCATGCTGCGCAGCCGCTTGTTGCGCTGGCTGGCCGAGCAGCAGATCCAGCCGCGAATCGTGGGGGAATTTGATGACAGCGCGCTGATGCAGGCTTTCGGTCAGTCGGGGATCGGCGTCTTTATCGCACCCAGCGTGATTGCCCAGGAAGTGATGCGTCAGTTTGATGTCGAACTGATCGGCCACACCGAGGCGGTCACCGAATCGTTCTACGCCATTACCGTGGAGCGCAAGATCCGCCACCCCGGTATCGTTGCGATTACCGAGGGGGCACGCCGCGAGTTGTTTACCCCGCGCTAGCACACACTGGCGGCGCCTTGGCAGTCATCAGCACCAGCGCCAGCAGAATCGATACCAGGATAAACCCGGCGGCAGCAAACCCCAGGTTACCCAGGCCATAGCTATCGATTACCCGGCCCCCCACCATCGCACCCAGGCCGATCCCCAGATTGGCCCCGGCAATGTTCAGCGACGCGGCAAATGCCGGGGCATGGGGGGCAACTTTCATCAGCCGCACATGACTGACCAGAAACATGGCCGCCTGGGTCACCCCCCATATGCCCATGGCCGCCGCCAGGCCCAGGGTTGAGTGAATGCTCGGCACCAGCGCCACCAGGCCGCCGATCATAAAGGCACAAAACACCATCGAGGCGATCAGCGGATGGCGATCCACCATGCGCCCGCCCAACGAGTTGCCGATCAGGCCTACGGCGCCAAAGCCCATCAGGCACCACCCCACCAGCGTGCCGTCAAAGCCTGCCAGGCGCTCAAGAATATCGGCCAGATAGGTGTAGGCCGTAAACATGCCGCTGAACACCAGAACGGACAACACGATATGGCCAATCATCAATGGGCTGCGCAGCAGGGCAAACTGCGAACTCAGAGTGACACTTTCTTTCACTGCCCGGGTGACAGGTAAATAGATCCACAGCAACAGCGCCTTGGCCAGGGCGACCACCGCCAGAATACCGAAGGCACTGCGCCAGCCCCAAGCATCCGAGATCAGGGTGCCTACAGGAATGCCAAATACCGTCGCACAAACGATGCCGAACCCGATTTTGGCAATCGCCCGCCCGGCGTAATCCGGGCCTACGATATCCACCGCCGTTTCGCTAGCCAGAGCCCAAAACACCGGCAACCCCAATGCCGGCAGCAGCCGCGCAAAAGCCATCACCCAAATGTTCGGCGCCAGCGCCGCCACGGTGTTGGCGAAGGCGAACATCAGCAAAATCGAGATAAACAGGCGCTTGCGCTGAAAACGCGCAAAGTAGGCGGTCAAAAACGGCCCGAGGGCAGCAACCGTAAAGGCGAACAAGGTCACCAGCAAACCGGCCTGGGGCACGCTGACCTCCAAGTCGCGGGCTATCGAGGGCAGCAGGCCGACGATGACAAATTCGGTGGTGAGCACGGTAAAGCCGGCCGCAGACAGCAGCAGGATGGGCAACAGCATGAATAACTCCAGAGACAACGAGGCCAGCGAAAGCCCGAAAGGCCCGCTGATTTGAAGAAAAGTGGGGGATGGGCAATGGTAACAGAATGCTTCACCTTGAAGCGATGTAACCCGAAACAAGTTCAACCACGGATGTGGCAGATTGCCCCTGCGTAGGAAAGCACCTACACGTCTATGATAAAGTTCGTATCCCGCCGACTTGCGTCGATCAGCCTGCCCGTTTGCCGCCGATCGCCCCACAGTTTTTCAATGCGCTACCCAGAACAACTAGAGAAACCTTTATGACTGACGCTCCACCTACCCTGCTGCAAAAGCTCATGCGCACCAGCCTGGTAACCCAGATTGTGATCGGTCTGATTGCAGGTATTTTGCTGGCATGGCTTGCGCCCTCGGCAGCGCTTTCGGTGGCCTTTATCGGCAAGGTGTTCGTCAGCGCCTTGAAAGCCGTTGCGCCGATTCTCGTGTTTGTACTGGTCATGGCCTCGATTGCCAACCACAAGCACGGCCAGGAAACCCATATCCGCCCGATTCTGGTTCTGTACCTGTTCGGCACCTTTGCTGCTGCTGTGGTGGCCGTTATCGCCAGCATGCTGTTCCCGTCGAATCTGGTACTGGCCACCGAGAACATCGCCATTACCGCCCCCGGGGGTATCAGCGAGGTACTGCAAAGCCTGATGTTGAGTGTGGTCGACAACCCGGTCAGCGCACTGATGAATGCCAACTTTATCGGCATCCTGGCGTGGGCCATCGGCATGGGCATTGCCATTCGTCATGCCGGCGACACTACCCGCACCGTACTCAATGACCTGTCCAACGGTGTCACCCTGATCGTGCGCGTAGTTATCCGCTTTGCACCGCTGGGCATTTTCGGCCTGGTGGCTGCCACCCTCGCCTCTTCGGGCTTCGGTGCCCTGCTGGGTTATCTGCACCTGCTCACAGTGTTGATTGGCTGCATGCTGTTTGTGGCGCTGGTGGTCAATCCGCTGATTGTGTTCTGGAAGTTGCGTCGCAACCCGTATCCGCTGGTATTTCTGTGCCTGCGCGAAAGCGGGATTACCGCGTTTTTCACCCGCAGTTCGGCGGCCAACATTCCGGTGAACATGGCGTTGAGCGAGCGTCTGGGCCTGCATGAAGACACCTACTCGGTGTCCATCCCGCTGGGGGCCACCATCAATATGGCGGGCGCGGCGATTACCATCACCGTGTTGAGCCTGGCTGCCGTGCATACACTGGGGATTGCGGTCGATATTCCGACTGCTATTTTGCTGAGTGTGGTTGCAGCCATTTGCGCCTGCGGCGCATCGGGTGTGGCGGGCGGTTCGCTGCTGTTGATTCCGCTGGCGTGCAGCCTGTTCGGCATCCCGAGCGAGATTGCCATGCAGGTGGTGGCCGTGGGCTTCATTATCGGCATCCTGCAGGACTCGGCGGAAACCGCGCTCAACTCCTCCACCGACGTACTCTTTACTGCGGCGGCCTGTATGGCCCAGGAAGACAAGCCGCTGCAACAGGGCTGAGGCCATGTGGGCGGGCAAGCCTGCGATGCTTACAACTCGGTATGTCTAAATAACCGGGGCGCTGCCATCGCGAGCAAGCCCGCTCCCACAGTGGGTCAGGCCAGCACCTGGCGTTGAGGGTGCCAATGAACCTGTGGGAGCTGACTTGCCTGCGATGCTTGCAACTCGGTCTGTCTAAATAACCGGGGCGCTGCCATCGCGAGCAAGCCCGCTCCCACAGTGGGTCAGGCCAGCACCTGGCGTTGAGGGTGCCAATGAACCTGTGGGAGCTGGCTTGCCTGCGATGCTTACAACCCGGTATGTCTAAATAACCGGGGCGCTGCCATCGCGAGCAAGCCCGCTCCCACAGTGGATCAGGCCAGCACCTGGCGTTGAGGGTGCCAATGAACCTGTGGGAGCTCGCTTGCCTGCGATGCTTGCAACTCGGTATGTCTAAATAACCGGGGCGCTGCCATCGCGAGCAAGCCCGCTCCCACAGTGGGTCAGGCCAGCACCTGGCGTTGAGGGTGCCAATGAACCTGTGGGAGCTGACTTGCCTGCGATGCTTGCAACTCGGTCTGTCTAAATAACCGGGGCGCTGCCATCGCGAGCAAGCCCGCTCCCACAGTGGATCAGGCCAGCACCTGACGCTGAGGGTGCCAATGAACCTGTGGGAGCTCGCTTGCCTGCGATGCTTGCAACCCGGTAGGTCTGAATGACCAAGGCGCTGACACAGTGCGCTTGATTAGAACGCGCCCATGTAGTCACGCTTGCCGATCTCAACACCATTGTGGCGCAGGATCGCGTAAGCCGTGGTCACATGGAAGAAGAACTGCGGCAGGCCGTAGGTCAGCAGGTAAGCCTGGCCAGTGAAGCGTTTTTCTTTAGGCGTGCCCTGACGGGTGATGATTTCGATGCCTTCCTTGCCATCGATTTGCTCTGGCTTGATCCCGTCGACAAACGCCAGCACTTTGCTGATCAAGGCTTGCAGGTCGGCAAAGGTCACTTCGCTGTCGTCATATTTTGGCAATTCGATTTCAGCCAGACGGCCCGAAACACCCTTGGTGAAATCAACTGCGATTTGCACCTGACGCACCAGCGGGAACATGTCCGGGGCCAGGCGTGCTTGCAAAAACACGCTCGGGTCGATGTTCTTGGCCGTTGCGTGAGCTTCAGCCTTGGCCAGCACACCGCTCAGGGCGTTGAGCATTTGTTTGAACACGGGAACGGAAGCGGCGTACAGAGAGATAGTCATGGAAGTCTCGACAGTCTGTGGGCAGGAATGCAATGTGCGCCGATTATAGACACGCCAGCGCCCATCTGGTGTATGAAGATCAACCCCAAGCTCAGCCCCTGGACACCCATATGCCCTCTGCTCATCCCTCTACAGTTCCAGCAGCGGACCCGACCCAGGCGCTCTATCGCAAAATCACCCGCAAACTCATTCCCTTTCTCTGCTTCTGTTATCTGGCCGCTTATCTGGACCGGATCAATATCGGCTTCGCTAAATTGCAGATGCTAGGTGACCTGCAGTTCAGCGAAACGGCATTTGGCCTGGGGGCGGGGCTGTTTTTTGTCGGCTATATCCTGTTCGAGGTACCCAGTAATCTGCTTCTGGAGAAAGTCGGCGCCAGGGTCTGGATAGCCCGGATCATGATCAGCTGGGGCCTGCTTTCGGCCTGCACCCTGCTGGTCACCACGCCTGCCCAGTTCTATGTTGTACGCTTTCTGCTGGGGGTGGCCGAAGCCGGTTTTCTGCCCGGGGTGCTGTATTACCTGACCACCTGGTTCCCGACCCAGCGACGGGGCCGCATCATTGCCCTGTTTATGATCGGCATGCCGCTGTCCAGTGTCGTCGGCGGGCCACTGTCGGGCTGGATCATGGTCGCCTTCGACAATACGGCGGGGCTGCGCGGCTGGCAGTGGCTGTTTGTGCTTGAGGCGATCCCCAGCGTATTGCTGGGCATCCTGACCTTCTGGGTTCTGCCAGACAGCCATCACACGGCAAAATGGCTGAACGCCGACGAAAAAGCGTTACTGGAACAGCAACTGCACCAGGACAACGCCGAAGGCCAGAACAGCAAGCACAGTTTTCGCGACGGGTTCTTTAACCTCAAGATCTGGATGCTGGGGGGTATCGACTTCTCCATCCTGCTTAGCGCCTACGCAATGGCATTCTGGATGCCGACGTTTATCCGTAACGCCGGTGTGGCCGACAACTTCCATATTGGCCTGCTCACCGCCCTGCCCAGCGTTGCCGCCCTGATCGGCATGCTGATGATTGGCGCCAGCAGCGACCACCATCGAGAACGCCGCTGGCATATCATTGTGCCCTTTGTGATTGGCGCGGCCGCGATGGCAGCCAGCACTTTTTTCAGCGACAACCTGCTTGTGATCGTTTTGCTGTTTGCCATTGCCTCGGCCGCCATCATTGGCGCCGTACCGGTGTTTTTCAGCTTGCCGGCCACCTTTCTCAAGGGCCGTGCTGCCGCTACCGGCTTCGCCCTCGCGTGTTCGCTGGCCAATATCGCAGGGCTGGTGAGCAATTCCCTGATGGGTATCGCCATCGACGTAACGGGCAGCAGTTCCGGCGCGCTGTGGTTCTTCGCCAGTTGCCTGCTAGTGAGCTGCCTGCTGGTGATCGCGCTGCCTGCCAAAGTGGTTAACCGCTGACACGCAAAAAGACTCTCTGCCACAGACGGGGCTAGATGCCAGTCGCTCTACCGCGCAAAAAACACCACAATGGTCGCTGGCAACGGTTACTCAAATTGGAGATGAAAATGGACGTTCCCGCTGATCAGTTCTCAGAACAGGTACCAAACGATGCTGACGCAGGACCTCTGCTCAACAGTACCGAGATCCGTATTCTCGGCTCCCTAATCGAGAAACAGGCCACCAACCCGGAAACCTACCCCCTGACGCTCAATGCCCTGGTGCTGGCGTGCAACCAGAAAACCAGCCGCGAGCCGGTGCTCAACCTGACCCAGGGCCAGGTCGGGCAAAGCCTGCGCGCCCTCGAAGGGCGTGGCTTTACCCGCCTGGTGATGGGCAGCCGCGCTGATCGCTGGGAACACAAGGTCGACAAGGCGCTGGAGCTGGTGCCTGCGCAAGTGGTGTTGCTGGGCCTGCTTTTTCTGCGCGGTCCGCAAACCCTCAACGAGTTGCTGACCCGCAGTTCGCGCATGCACGACTTTGAAGACACCGAACAGGTCCAGCATCAGCTGGAACGCCTGATTGCCCGCGACCTGGCCCTGCTGGTACCGCGTCAGAGCGGCCAGCGAGAAGACCGTTACATGCACGCCTTGGGCGACCCGGCCGATATCGAAACCATCATGACTGCACGCCAGCAACCTGCAGAACGCTCAAGCGCGCAGGCAGTCTCGATAGAGCGTTTCGAAGCCCTTGAGGCGCGTATTGCAGCCCTCGAAGCCCGTCTGGCAGAGCTGGAGTAAAAGCGTTTTGGGGGCGAGCTCACTCGCCCCCAATCGCCATCAGCTGCGCGCGAATGCCACGGCCGCTTGGAACTGCTCGGCGGTGGGCCGCACACCTGTGTACAGCACAAACTGCTCCAGGGCCTGAATGGCAATAACCTCAAGCCCGGTGATGACCTGCTTGCCCTGGGCACGACCGCGCACGATCAGGGGTGTTTCAACCGGGATCGCCACCACGTCGAAGATAATATCCGCACGATCAATGGCATCTGCCTCGAAAGCCAGATCATCGGCCTCGGCCCCGCCCGCCATGCCGACAGGTGTAACATTGATCAGCATGTGCGGCCTGCGCTCGCCCAGCTCAGGCTGCCATTCATAACCGCAACTTGCCGCCAGCGCCGCCCCTGTTGCCTCGTTGCGCGCAACGATCAGGCCATTGCGATAACCGCCATCGCGCAGGGCCGATGCCACCGCCTTGGCCATGCCGCCACTGCCGCGCAGGGCAAAGGTCGTGTCTTTGGGTACTTTATGGCTGTCCAGCAGTTGGGCAATGGCTATGTAGTCGGTGTTATAGGCCTTGAGGTGGCCGTCGGTGTTGACGATGGTGTTGATCGAGGCAATGGCCCGGGCTGACGTGTCCAGTTCGTCCACCAGCTCGATGCAGGCCTCCTTGAACGGCATCGACACGCCGCAACCACGAATGCCCAATGCCCGGATACCAGTCACTGCGCCCGCCAGATCCTTGCTGCTGAAGGCCTTGTAGTAAAAGTTCAAGCCCAGTTGTTCGTATAGATGATTATGAAAACGCAGCCCGAAATTACCCGGTCGACCCGACAACGATATGCACAGTCGGGTGTCTTTGTCCGGATTCATTTGCATGCTCATCTCCTTGCTGAATGCTTTTAGATGGACGGCACAAGCCGTACCGGGAGTTTTGTTGGATCATAGTGGAGCGCCAACGCTGAATCGTCTCAGCGCCCGCAGACCTTACACAAAATTTACCCGGGCGCTTCGCAGTTTTTAAAATAAATACGGTCTTAATGTTATCCCCGGGTTTAACTGCGGTCTGGTGCAGGCCGAATCGTCGGGGCGGGAATTCGAGGAATCGTCATGATGCGTAGCATCCCCAAAATCGCTTTGCTTATCGGCACCCTGGCTGTTGCAGGGCAGGCATCGGCCCATGGTGGCTGGGGCCCCGGGCCTGCAATTTTTGGCGCGGTGGTGGGTGCCGCGGTGGTTGGCTCGGTTATCGCTGGCCACGAACAGCGCCCGGTGTATGTGCAGCAACCGGTGTATGTGCAGCCACAGCCGGTTTACGTACAGGCCCCACCTGTTTATTACCAACCGCAACCGGTGTATGTCCAGCCGCCCCAGCCCGTTTACTATCAGGGCTACTACGGTCGACCGCAACCGGTGTACTACGGTCCGCCACGGGGTTACTACGGCCCGCCGCGCTGGTAACCGGTGCTGGCAGCCGGCAGGCTTGGACAGCTGCCGGCAGGTCCGGATAGATCATGTGAATGTCGCGGACAAGACACCGTAACGCCCCGGACTGCGGCATCATGCAGCTTGGCTGGCGCAACAATCGGCACATTCATAAAAACAAGGACGACCTTTATGCCTACACAAAACCCGCACCATATCGTCGGGCTCTGCACCTCCAGCAAGGTGTACAACACTCTGACCGAGCTCAAGCAGCTCGAAGGTCACCGCACCGCCAAACTGCTATCCCTGCTGACCCAGCACCTGGTTCGCGAAGGGCTGCTGAGTGATCAGGAAGTGATGCACATGCTCGATCAGGTGGTTGACTGACACCTCATCGACATCAATGACCACTATCACGCGCAATGATTTCTTGCGCAGCGGCACAGCCCGTAAGGTAGCGCCATTGTTGAAGGAGGTCTGTATGCCCAAGATTCATGTCATGTCGGTGATCGGCAGTGCCGTTCCCGCCCCGCTGCGTGCCGACGGCCTGCTGGCATGCTGGTATGTGGTCAGTGACGGCGTTGCCGTCAGCGGCCCGTTTACCTCGCGCGCCGCCGCCCAGCTCAAAGCCACCAGCGAAACAGATAAAACAGCGCCACACTCAACGCGACACTGAGCAGCACATTGCGGCTCCACAGCATCAGCCCGATGGCGCACAACCCGGCCAGCAGGTAGGGGTTGGCCAGGCTCAGATCCAGCTGATGGTCCTTGACGAAAATGATCGGCCCGCAAATCGCCGTCAGCATCCCCGGTACGGCAAAGCCCAAAAACTCCTTCACCCCTCGATTCAGGCGAATCGGCAAGCGTGGTTCCAGAAACAGGTAGCGGTTGAAAAACAGGATCAACGTCATCCCGCCAATAATTGCCCAGATCATGCCCAGTACCCTCCCAGCCGCTTGCAGGCATAGCCCGCGACCATACCCGCCAACCCGGCCAGCACAATCGCCGACTCCCACTGCCAGTGACTGAACACCACCACCGTGAACAAAGAGACCGCCACGCAGACCACGGTCGGGATATTGCGCACCACCGGGGTAATCAACGCGATAAAGGTGGCCGCGATCGAGAACTCCAGCCCTAGCTGATCCAGCCCCGGGATGCTCTTGCCCAGCACCACGCCCAGCAGGGTGAAAATATTCCAGCCCACATACATGCACAGCCCCACACCCAGGGCATACCAGCGATTGAAGGTGTTCTGGTCGAAGGGGCTGACCAGGGCAAAGAACTCATCGGTGAGCAAAAAGCCCAGCCCGAAGCGCCATTTGGGCTCGAGCGGCGCCACCAGAGGGCGCAAGTGCATGGCATAGAGCAAGTGTTGCGAGGTCAGCAGCAAGGTGGTGACCAGAATCGAAATCGCACTGGCACCGCCCTTGATCATGCCAATGGCAACCAGTTGCGCCGCACCGGCAAACACAAACAGTGACAGCCCCTGGCTTTGCGCGGGGGTCAGCTGGGCATCGATTGCGGTGGAACCGGCCAGCAGCCCCCAGGGGGCACACGCCAGGGTCAGCGGCAGGCAGGCAATTGCGCCGCGCATAAACGCGGTTCGAGCAAGGGCATCAGGCATCAAAAACATTCCGGCAGTAAGCAGCGGCAAAGGGTCGCAACATCAGGGTAAAAAGTCTTGAACGATCTTGCTCTGCTGCCCTCATAACTTGACGCGGACCGCGTGAAAACAGCCCGCCGCGTTTGACGAGAGAGCAAACCTGGTCTTTAGTCAGCCGCATTCAAGAGACGTTAATTCCGATCAACCGCTGCCACGAGGAACCACCATGAAAGACCTGAAATCCGCCAAGGAAAGCAGAAAGGCCGATCTGCGCACACCTACGGCACTGAGCGAAAAAGCCTGTATCGATATCGCAGCCGAAGTGAACGCGCTGCTCGCAGACACCTTCGCCATCTACATGAAGACCAAGAATTTCCACTGGCACATGTCCGGCCCACACTTCCGTGATTTCCACCTGCTGCTCGACGAGCAGGCTGACCAGATCTACGCGACCACCGATGCCATCGCCGAGCGTGTGCGCAAGCTGGGGCGCACCACAATCCGCTCCATCGGCCACATCAAGAAGCTGCAACGCCTGCTGGACAACGACGCCGACTTCGTGACGCCGGAAGACATGCTGGCAGAACTGCGCGAAGACAATATCCAGCTGGCCGCCTATATGCGTGAGACTCACGACATGTGCTCCGAGCTGGGCGATGTGGCGACTACCAGCCTGCTGGAAAACTGGATCGACGAGGCCGAGCGCCGCGTGTGGTTCCTGTTTGAGTCGTCGCGTACCAAATAACCCCTGCGTAGCAGCTGCCGAAGGAACGAGGCTGCGTTCGATTGCCAAGCGATCGTAAAACCAGAGCATGCGGTTTATCTGTAAAAACCTGTGCTCTGACTTTACGACGGCTTCGCCGCCGGACGCAGCCTTGTTCCTGCGCCAGCTGCTACGGTCACGAGCACCCGCAGAACCATGAATTTTGTTTCACAGTCTTCGAACGCAACGAGCGGTATATTCGCAGCGCTCATTGCTCATTCAATGAACCCCTTGCCCGCACCTCCCCTGCGGGCTTTTTTTCGCCTGTCAAACGCCCTGCCTGAACACCAGCGCCTTGAGGCCGCACTCGACATCGGCGTCCGGGAACTCCGGCGGGTTGTCCAGGCGCTGAACAAAACGCAGGCTCGGCGCATCACGGGTCACGCCATCGATCAAAAAGTCCGAACCCAGTGCCGGGTCATTCATGCACGCCAGTACTGTGCCGTTTTCACCGAGCAACTCCGGCAGGCGGCGCACCACGCGCTGGTAGTCCTTGGTCAGCAAAAAGCTGCCTTTCTGAAATGACGGCGGATCGATGATCACCAGATCGTAAGGCCCGGTGCTTTTCACCTTGCCCCAGGACTTGAACAGCTCATGACCCAGAAACGTCACCTTGCTCATGTCATGCCCGTTCAGGCGATGGTTGTCGCGGCCACGGCTCAGGGCCGCACGGGACATGTCGAGGTTGACCACATGCTGGGCGCCGCCTTCTATGGCGGCCACTGAAAAACCGCAGGTATAGGCAAACAGGTTCAACACTCGCTTGCCCCCGGCATTGGCCCTTACCCAGTCACGACCATAACGCATGTCCAGGAACAGGCCGTTGTTCTGTTTGCGGCCCAGGTCCACGCGATAGCGCAATCCGCCTTCAGTCAGCGTCCACTCGTCAATTGCCTCGCCCACCAGCCACTCGGTGTCGCTTTGCAGCGTATAGCGATGTTGCAGCACCAGTGTGTGTGCACCGCTGGCCTGCCATGCGGCTGACTGAACAATGGCCTGCAGCAGTTGCTTGAGTGCAGCCAGTTGCAGGGCCTCGGGCTCCTTGAACAGAGAAACCAGCACCACGCCTTGCAACCAGTCCACCGTCAACTGCTCAAGCCCGGGCCAGCAACGTCCACGCCCATGGAACAAACGCCGGGTTTCAGCAGGCACAGCCTGCAGTGCAGTCAATAAGTGCTGGTGCAGGGTGGTTAACGCTTCAGGAGTCATCAGGCCGACCGGTCAATTTCAAGGGGCCGGCATTTTACACAATTGCACTGCCCTGCCTAATCGGCACAGTGGAAATATTTGTTAATTCAGAGGGTGATATTATCGTTTTACAATAATTTTTTATCGCAATACGATAGTTTCACTGCGCAGGGCAATACGCTTTCCCTGGGCGGATTCCGGGCTTTTTATAACCACAAGCAGAACCAGAAGGACTGTTCGATGAAAACCGATCCCCTTGCCAATCGCAGCCGCATCCTGGCCACAACCACGCTGGCACTTGTCGCGGGTATGTTGCTGGCCAATATCGCTTACTGGATTTTCCCCAACGCCATAGGCACTTATGTGGGCGGGTTCAACCTGAGCGCCATGACCGAAACACTGCAGGCCGACATCCCGTTGATGCCCTGGTGGCAGGTTGCTGGTGCCATAACCCTGTCCAGCATCCCCCTGCTGATACTCGCCAAAGGCTTGCTGGCCCTGCGCAGCCTGTTTCTGGCCTACAGCAAGGGCGAGTATTTCTCGACCGAATCTGCCGAGTTGCTGGGTAAAGTGGGTAAAAGCGTTTCTATATGGGTGCTGGCCAGCCTCCTGTTAACCCCGGTCATGAGTGTCTGGATCACCATTTTGCGGCCTGCGGGCGAGCGCTTGCTCACGATCAGCTTCGAGCCGTCGCATCTTGTTGCCTTGTTCCTCTCGGCTTCCCTTATGATCATCGCCCGCAGCCTGTACAAGGCGTGTTCGTTGGCGCGGGAAAATCAGCAGTTCGTTTAAGAGGCCAAAATGCCGATCGAGATCAAGCTGGACGTCATGCTGGCCATGCGCAAGGTCAAATCCAAGGACCTGGCGCACAGGGTGGGCATTACCGAGCAGAACCTGTCACTGCTCAAGCAAGGGAAAGTAAAGGGCATCAGGCTGGCAACCCTGGAAGCCATTTGCATCGCACTGGATTGTCAGCCGGGGGACTTGCTGCATTATCAACCGGAATCGTAAGCACGCACGCCTGCGAGGCCAAGCCCTCGCAGGCGGCGCACCAGGCTCTGCCTGCCTGCACTTCAAAGCCTCCAGTCCGTTCAGCCAACCAACAGCATCCTCCTGCTAGGCTCGCCGCGGCACCCAACCTTTTTACCGGTATATTCGGATTTTCTCTGACAAACCTCTGCAAAATCAGGCATTTCTGCCGCCACTGATCCATACTGACTAAATGTAACGTCATGTGTATAACAGCCGTTGCAGCCCGGTACTTCCCAACCCTTCTTGAGTCATTCTGCGTGAAAATTCATTTTTCCATTTTGAGCCTGTGTTTAGTTCTGGCAGGCACCAGTGCTTCTTCAATCGCCGCAGCGGCTGAAAGCACTTCGGCCCCACGGGATACCTCGCAACTGCACATCGCCTCAGGCAGTGCGCTGCTGATCGACCTGCAAACCAACAAAGTGATTTTTGCCAGCAACCCTGACGCCATCGTGCCAATTGCCTCCGTCACCAAATTGATGACCGCCATGGTAGTGCTGGATGCCAAGCAGTCGATGGACGAATCCATTTCGGTCAATATCAGCGACACCCCGGAGATGAAGGGCGTGTTTTCGCGGGTAAAAATCGGCAGCGAGCTGTCGCGTCACGAAATGATGCTGATCACCCTGATGTCTTCGGAAAACCGGGCAGCCGCCAGCCTTGCCCACCACTATCCGGGGGGTTATGTAGCCTTTATCGCGGCGATGAATGCCAAGGCCAAAAGCCTGGGCATGATGAGCACTCACTATGTTGAGCCGACCGGGTTGTCGATCCACAACGTATCCACTGCCCGCGACCTGAGCAAGCTGCTGGCAGCGGCGCGGCATTACCCGATGCTCAGCCAGTTGAGCACCACCAAGGAAAAGACCGTGGCGTTCCGCAAACCCAACTACAGCCTGGGTTTCAGCAACACCGATCACCTGGTCAGAAAAGACAAATGGAATATCAAGATCACCAAGACCGGCTTTACCAATCAGGCCGGTCATTGCCTGGTGCTGGTCACTGAAATGGGTGGGCGCCCGGTGTCCCTGGTCATTCTGGATGCCTTTGGCAAGTACACCCACTTCGCCGATGCCGGTCGAATTCGCAACTGGGTGGAAACCGGTAAAAGTGGCGGTGTGCCCGACGTAGCCCTGCGCTACAAAGCCGAAAAAAACCTGCAGAAAAACCAGCTGACAGCAGGTCAGGCGGGTAAGTGAAGAAGTACGGGTGAGATGAAATGCAGGCACTTGCCCCGGGGAGAGGATCGGGGACAAATGCCTGCGTACTGCTCGTTACAAACTGCGGATAGAAAGAACCCCGTCACCTGGACGGGGTTCTTGCCTGGCACATGCTCAGATCAGTTTTGCAGAGCAGGCTGCGAATCCCCATTGATCGGGATGCGTTTGGCTTTTGCCTCTTCCGGCACCACCCGCTGCAGGTCGATGCTCAGCAAACCATTGCTCAGGTTTGCGCCTTTGATCTCGATATGATCATCAAGGCGGAAGGACAATTTGAATGCCCGCTGTGCAATACCTTGATGCAAGAAGGTCACGCCTTCTTCGCTGGTGCTTTCGCGTTTGCTGCCGCTGACGCTCAGCACACCTTTCTCTACTTGCAGGTCCAGATCATCTTGCTGGAAGCCTGCAGCTGCTACCACGATGCGGTAGCTGTCTTCACCCCGTTTTTCAACGTTGTAAGGTGGGTAGCCGCCGCTTGAATCGTTGCGCAGTGCGGTTTCAAACAAATCACTAAAACGGTCAAAGCCGACAGAATTACGGAACAGTGGCGCCATTGAAAAAGCGTTGCTCATAATTTCATCCTCCTGATTTCAGCGAGATTTTGTTACGCGACCCGTTTTCGGCATCGCGTACCCCTTAGATAGGGACCGTCAAAACCATTTCAAGGCTTTTTTTGAAATTTTTTTCAGACGCTTCAAGCCACATCGACAGGCGGGTTGTTGACCATGTGCCGGACCTTCTCACAGTCTGTTTCACGACGCATGGCATTGAACAACACCACCGCTTCAGGATAGTTGCGGGTCAACATTGCCAGCCACTGCTTGAGCCGCCCCGGTGCCGAGCGCGGGGTCAGCTGGGCCTCGGCCTGGGCCCAGAAGTCGCGGATCATGGGCTGCAAATCGGCCCAGGTCATCGGCACTACCTCAACACCGGCGCGGGCAGCGGCAATTTGCGCGGCCAGATCGGGGCGCGACACCAGACCACGGCCGAGCATGATGTCTTCAGCGCCACTGATTTCGCGGCAACGACGCCAATCTTCAACCGACCAGATATCGCCATTGGCAAACACCGGCACCTTGACCGCTTCCTGCACCTGGGCAATGTATTCCCAATGCGCAGGCGGCTTGTAGCCATCCATTTTGGTCCGCGCATGCACCACGATCTGGCTGGCGCCGCCTTCGGCCAGGGCGATTGCGCACTCATTGGCGCTGTCGGGCGTGTCGAAGCCCAGGCGCATCTTGGCAGTGACCGGAATATGCGCAGGCACGGTGCGACGCACTTGCAGCAAGATGGCGTGCAGCAGTTCGGGCTCCTTGAGCAACACTGCCCCGCCACGGGACTTGTTCACGGTCTTGGCCGGACAACCAAAATTGAGGTCTATCACCCCGCTGCCCAGCTCACAGGCCAATGCCGCGTTATCGGCCAGGCACGCCGGGTCCGAGCCCAGCAACTGCACGCGCAGCGGCACGCCGGAACGCGTTTGCGCACCGTGCTGCAACTCGGGAGCGAGTTTATGGAAGTAGGCTTCGGGCAAAAGCCGTTCGGTGACCCGAATAAATTCGGTCACACACCAATCAATACCGCCGGTGCGGGTCAGGACATCACGCAGGATGTTGTCGACCAACCCCTCCATCGGCGCCAAAGCAATTTGCATGGGTGACTCTCATGAAAAACGTGCGGCAGTTTACGCGGTTCTGCGGGCAATCGGTATGCGCAGGCGCTGACGGTCAGGCCGTCACGACAGCCGGGCCATAACCGTCAAGGAACTCGGGCGGCAGGCGCCTGGCCTTGCCCGTGGACAGTTCGATGCAGACAAAGGTGGTTTGGGCACGCAACAGGGTCACACCATCGCAGGGGCGCACCAATTGAAAGTGACGGGTCATGCGCAGGCGCTGGTCACAATCGACAATCCAGGTGGCTAGCTGCAGCTCATCGCCTTCGTAGGCGCTGGCAAGATAGTCGATTTCATGACGGGAGACCGCCATGGCGCGGTCGAGGCGACGGTACTCGGTGAGGTCCAAGCCCAGGCGCTGCGAGTGGCGCCAGGCGCAGCGTTCCAGCCAGACCACATAGGACGCGTTATTGGCATGACCAAACCCGTCAATGTCTTCGGCCTGCACCTGCAGGTCAATGATAAACGGCGCTGCCAAATCCCAACTCATGCCTTGTCTCCCTGTACATAAATAAGGAGCGCAGTGTAACGCAGAGGGGGCGACGGGAAACTTGAAGAGCTGGAATTAAAAAACTGCAGACAAACAAAAGGGTCATTCAATAATCGAATGACCCTTATAAATCCCGCAAAGCGGGTAATCGTGGCGTCCCCTAGGGGACTCGAACCCCTGTTACCGCCGTGAAAGGGCGGTGTCCTAGGCCACTAGACGAAGGGGACACAAACCCTTCTAACAGTGATCAGCGCTGAGTGCTGATCGATCCAATGCCAGTGTGGCCCGACATTGAACTGTAAATTGGTGGAGCTAAACGGGATCGAACCGTTGACCTCTTGCATGCCATGCAAGCGCTCTCCCAGCTGAGCTATAGCCCCGATTTATCGCCTGGCGGCGGAGCATCACCGAAGTGCTGCTTCTGTAAAACTGGCGTCCCCTAGGGGACTCGAACCCCTGTTACCGCCGTGAAAGGGCGGTGTCCTAGGCCACTAGACGAAGGGGACACAAACCTTCTAACTTGACCCGCGCTGAGTGCTGGTCGATTCAATGCCGGTGTGGCCAGGCATTGAACAGTAAATTTGGTGGAGCTAAACGGGATCGAACCGTTGACCTCTTGCATGCCATGCAAGCGCTCTCCCAGCTGAGCTATAGCCCCAAACTTTCAGTATTGGGTGTTGCTGTGTTGCGTTCTGCTTGTTTCGTGTTGCTGTGTTGACGGGGCGCATATTAAGACTGGATGGGTAGGCTGTCAAACTTATTTTTAAACTTTTTTAAAAAAATTTGCCGTGAGAACAACCACTTACCCTTCCCGCCCCGTAAATACGGGGCCAAACCCCAACCAAAACCTTGTAGATACTCTGTTGCAGGTCAAGCTTTCGATAGGTGTTTTTCATCGAAAAGCTTGGCCGTATCAAAAGGCTCACCGCTGCGGATGCATGCCCAAATACCTGTCAGATATTTGCGCATGATTGCCC